>CAITBM010000001.1 GCA_903890485.1 uncultured Opitutaceae bacterium
GACCTCGGCAACCAGTCGGCCCCGCCGACGAACCCGGAGCTCCTCGACTACCTGGCCTCGAATTTCATGGCCGAGGGCTGGTCGGTCAAGGCGCTCCAGCGCAAGATCATGCTGAGCTCGGTCTACCAGGAGGCGAGCACCGGCAACCCCAGGTACGCCGACCTCGACCCGGACAACCGCCTGCAGTGGCGCTTTGGGGTCCGGCAGCTCGACTTTGAGCAGCTCCACGACTCGATCCTGGCCATTGCCGGGACGATCGACCTGACGGTCGGGGGAAGGCCTGTCCCGATCGGCAGCGAGGGCTTCGCCACCCGCAGGGCGGTCTACGCCTTCATCGACCGGAGGAATCCGGCCGAGATCCTCACCCAGTTCAACTTCCCGAACCCGAGCGTCCCGACCGGCAAGCGGTTCCTCACCCAGGTGCCCCAGCAGCAGCTCTTCCTGATGAACAGCCCGCTCGTGATCGAGACCGCCCGCAAGCTCGTCCACTCCCCGGAGTTCCAGTCCCAGACGAGCGACGAGCTGCGCGTCGCGACCCTCTACCTCGCCGTGTTCCAGCGGCCGCCGACGCCCGAGGAGACCCGGCTCTGCCTCACCTACGTGGAATCGAACCCCGGAGGCACCTCGACCGAGGCGCCGGCCCAGACCGCCCAGTCGGAGCGCGCCTCGCGCGCCGCCCAGGCCCAGGCGAGGCTCGCCGACAACTCGATGCAGAACCTGCGCAGGAAAAACGCCCCCCAGGTGGAGCCCGGGGCCGGGGCCTTCAGGAGCAGGGCCCCGCTCGATGCGTGGACGAAGCTCGCGCACGGCCTTTTTCAGACGGACGAGGCGATGTTTTTGAACTAGGCCCGCTCAAATTCGCTTGTCACGGGGTTCGCGAGTCTATCTTTCAGCGAAATGGCATCGGGCTACACAGAAGCCAGCATCAAGACCCTCTCCTCCACCGAGCACATCCGGCTCAGGCCCGGCATGTACATCGGCCGCCTGGGCAACGGCGCGCACGCGGAGGACGGCATCTACGTGCTCCTGAAGGAGACGATAGACAACTCGGTGGACGAGTTCACCATGGGCTCGGGCAAGAAGATCGAGATCGATATGGAGGACAGGAAGGTCCGGGTCCGCGACTACGGCAGGGGCATCCCGCTCGGCAAGCTCCTGGAGTGCGTGTCGGTGATCAACACGGGCGCCAAGTACGACAGCGAGACCTTCAAGAAGGCCGTGGGGCTGAACGGCGTCGGGCAGAAGGCCGTGAACGCGCTCTCGATCGAGTACCGGGCCCAGGCCTTCAGGGATGGCGAGACGAAGCTGGTCGAGTTTGCGAAGGGCAAGCTGAAGAAGGACCACAAGGTCGCCAAGACCGCGGAGCGCAACGGGACCCTGATCGAGTTCATGCCCGACGGGGAGCTCTTCGGGGCGGACCTCAAGTTCCGCACCGAGTTCATCGAGGACCTGCTCTGGAACTACGCGTTCCTGAACCGGGGGCTCACCCTCCTCCTGAACGGCAAGCCCTTCAAGTCGGAGAACGGGCTGAAGGACCTGCTCGAGAAGAACCTGATAGGCGAGCCCCTCTACCCGGTGATCCACCTGGAGGGCGAGGACATCGAGATCGCGGTCACGCACGGCTCCCACTACGGCGAGGAGTATTTCTCCTTCGTGAACGGCCAGCACACGACCATGGGCGGCACCCACCTGCAGGCCTTCCGCGAGGCCTTCGTCGACACGCTGCGCAACTTCTACAAGCGGGACCTGGACGCGGCGGACGTCCGCCAGTCCGTCGTGGCCGCCGTCTCGGTCCGCGTGATGGAGCCCGTCTTCGAGTCCCAGACGAAGACCAAGCTCGGCTCAAGCGTCGTGGCCCCGAACGGGCCCACGATCAAGGAATTCATCGGGAAATTCGTCCAGCAGTCGCTTGACGTGTATCTCCACAAGAACCCGGAGACGGCGGACGCGCTCATCAAGCGCATCCAGGAGAGCGAGCACGAGAGGAAGGAGCTGGCGGGCATCCGCAACCTGGCCAGGGAGAGGGCGAAGAAGGCCTCGCTGCACAACCGGAAGCTGCGCGACTGCAGGCTCCATCTGGGAGACAAGGACGAGCGCAGCGAGGACAGCGTGATCTTCATCGTGGAGGGAGACTCGGCCGCGGGCTCGCTTACGGCGTGCCGCAATGTCCAGACCCAGGCCGTGTTCGCGCTCAAGGGGAAGCCGCTCAACACCTACGGCCTGTCGAAGAAGGTCATCTACGAGAACGAGGAGTTCCACCTGCTGCAGTCGGCCCTCAACATCGAGGACGGGCTGGAGGGGCTGCGC
>CAITBM010000002.1 GCA_903890485.1 uncultured Opitutaceae bacterium
CGGCGGGGATCCGGCGGTCGCTGAGCCCCTTCACCAGGACGGCCGAGAGGACCGCGAAGGCCAGGCACATGGGCAACGAGAAGCGCGCCGCCATCAGGTCGTTGAACTTCGCCCACCAGTAGAAGAGGAGGACCAGGAAGTGCCCGGCCACCCCGAGGGAGAACGCGAGCCCGACCGTGGCCGCCGGGGAGAGGGCCGGCCTCGGCTTCTCGGAGAACCACCGGAAGGCGCAGTACCCCACCCAGAGGAGCCCCAGGAGCCCCGCCACCGACAGGAACGCCGAGTTGGCCAGGCCCGGGCCCGTGTTGAAGAGGAAGCCGACGTCGCCCTTGAAGTTGCCCGCGACGTTGCCCAGCCCGAAGGCCGAGGTCTGGCCCTTCTCAAGCTGCCAGAAGATGGGCTCCGAGGCCAGGACCCGGCTGTGCCAGGCATAGGGGACCAGGAGCAGCGGGGCGGCGACGAGCGTCCAGGGAAGGACGAGCGCCCTCGCGCGCACCCAGCCCGCCACGATGACGGCGGCCACCGGGCCCACGTAGATGATCGACTCGTAGCGGCTCTGCGTGAGGAGGACCGCGCCCAGCACAAAGAGGGAGAGCCTGTCCTCCGACGGGACCCTCAGGTACAGGACCCCGAGCGAGGCGACGAGCGCGATCATGGTCAGGTTGTGCAGGTCCATGCCGGCCCCGGTCGCGTTCTGGCCGAAGAGGGGCAGGAGCGCGAAGGCGGCCACGGCGAAGATCGCGGGCCCCTTGCCGGTCAATTCCCTCGTGAACCAGTAGAGGAGCCCCAGGAGCGCCGCCGCGCAGGCGACGTTGAGCGCGAACATGTTCGCCACCCGGTATCCCGTCAGGTCGTGCAGGAGCGACACCAGGAACGGGAAGAAGTACGGGCGCTTGTCCAGGTAGAAGTCGATCGGCAGCCACGTCCCGAAGATGTTGTAGGCCCTCAGGATCGTGCTCACCTGCTTGGTGGCGTGCATCACGAAGGCGGTCCCCTGGATCACGAACTCGTCGTAGAGGATCTTATGCCGGAAGGAGTCGGACCAGACCCCGAAGGCGGTTCCGAGCGCGATCGCCAGGCCGGCCGTCCCGGGCCGCTTAAGCCAGCCTTGCCACACCTCGCGGCGGCTCCGGGCGAACCGGACCGAAAACAGGACAAACAGGGAGAAGACCCCGAGGATGTAGTAGTAGCCGCAGTTGATGATCAGGTGCCCGGCCTGGATCGGCGGGATGGCAAAATAGCCCACGTAGAGGGCGGCCGTCGCCGAGAGTGCGAAGACCATCGCCCGGAGAACCGTGCGCCTGTCCGCGAAGAGCCCTGCCAGCCGTCTCATGGGAGGCGCCGCAGGAAGTTCTCGAGGTACGACTCCCGCGCCTTGTCGATCGCGGCCCTGTCCTTGGGCACCACCCGGTCGGGCTCGGGCTTCGAGAGCACCTTCTTGCCCTCCCGGATCTCGACCAGGCGGCTGATCCGGGTCTGCGAGAGGGTCTGCAGGCGCTCCACCCGCACCGGCTCCAGCACGTAGTCCGGGCCGAGCTCGTCCCCGTCGCGGATCGTCATCTTGCCCGTGTCCGGGTCGATGTCGTAGCGCTGGAACACGAAGATGTTGGAGAATGCGTGCGTCCTCATGAAGAACGCCAGGTCCACCCTGCGGGAGACGGCGGCCCCGATCGTGGTGGCGGACACCTTGTGCGTGATCCACAGGATCGAGTCGTTGTCGATCATCAGGTAGTCGCGGGTCGGCTGCGCCGCGATGAACTCCCGGCGCCACTGGGTCTCAAGCCCGGCCAGGTACTCCTGGTTGTAGGCGTGCGCGGCCATCGACGGGACCCCCTGCGCCAGGATCCCGAGGGCGGCGACCCCGAGGAGGCTCTTGGCGACCGCGGGCCTCGGGAACTCGGGCAGGACCGCGAGGATGGCCACCCCCATCCACAGGAGCGTGGGCAGGGCGAGACGTCGGATGATCGGGTCGTCAAACTGCCCCCAGAAGTAGCACATCATGAGCGCGAACTGCGCGAGGAAGCCCACGGTGAAGAAGATGCAGGTGACCGACATCGCGCCCTCGCTGCCGAGCGACCGGAGGCGCTTGGAGGCCAGGAGCAGGAAGAAGAGGATGGCCGCGCACCCGAGCGCCGAGAGCACGTAGGAGTTGGGCTGGTCCGTCGACTTGCCGAAGAGGAACGCGACCGCGTGCACCAGGTTGTCGACCACGTAGGTCACCGAGAACGGCTTCGTGAAGCCGGGCTTGCTCTGGAGCTGCCACGACGAGGCCTTGATGTCGAAGATCCGCGTGTGGAGGGCGCAGTGGATCATGAGGAGGGGCAGCACCAGGACTTGCCAGGTCATCGTGACCCGGCGGTCCCTCAGCCACACCCAGAGGATGATCAGGGAAGCGGGGAGGAGGTAGATCGCCGACTCGTAGCGCACCTGCGTGAGCAGCATCGCCGAGTAGCAGAACGCGGTGAACGAAGGCCCGTCGCGCCGCTCGATGTAGCGCGCCCCGAGCAGCATCGTCGAAAGGATCATCAGGATGTTCAGGAGCTCGAACCCGCCGCCCGTGGCGTTCTGCCCGAGGAGGGGGAGCCCCGCGAAGAGGGCGACCCCGAGCCATCCGGCGGTCCTTCCGGCGAGCTTCCGGCCGAGCACGTTCACCAGGCCGAGGAAGATGAAGGTGAGGATCACATTCAGGACGAAGGCGTTCTCGGGCCTGTAGCCGAAAAGATCGTGGAGGATCGACTCGAGGAAGGGGAAGAAGAGCTGCCGCTTGTCCATCATGCCCTCGAAGATGATGAAGGCC
>CAITBM010000003.1 GCA_903890485.1 uncultured Opitutaceae bacterium
CCGCTCGCTCCCGGCGGGACCTGGACCGCTGCCTTCGCGATCACGCCGACGGGCCGCACGATCCTCGGAAGCGGGGACTCGACGGGCTATCCGCACGGCGAATTCCTCCTCTGGCGGGACGGGAAGATCGTGCAGCTGGGTGTCCCTCCTCCGGAGACCGGAAGCAACTTCACGAACTTTGGCGGCCTCACCTCGGGCGGCAAGGTCGTGGTCACCTTCGACAACAACAGCAGCTATTTCCACAACCCCTACGGCTGGTTCAGCCTGAAGGCCGTGCTCGAGGGCGCGGGGATCGACCTCTCCGACTGGACCTACTTCCTCTCCTTCGGCGTCTCCGCGGACGGGCGCCTGGTCTTCGGGAGCGGCTTCAACTCGACCGGCTCCGAGGGCTTTGTCGCCAAGTTCCCCCGGGGATACCTGCTCAATTACGGGAAACCCGCCAGGGCCGCCGACCTGGACGACGACGGCGATTAGCCGCCGACCTTGAAGCTCGAGCTCACCTGGAGGACCGCCATCACCATGGCGATCGCGATGAAGCCCACGAAGATGAACACGGCGCCGAGAATTGCCGAGGCGATCACCTTGGTGAAGAAATTGAGCTGGCGGGAGATCTGCTTCTGGTAGGTCTTCGCGATGTCGCGAAGGCTCGGGACCACGTTGCCCGTGTTCTCGCCGACCGAGAGGCGGTCGAGGACCAGCTCCGGGAAGCACCCGGTCCTCGCGAGCGCTGAGGAGAGGCTCTCGCCCTCCAGGACCCGCTCGATCGCGCCCTGGAAGGCCTGCCGGTGGACCCGGTTGTCGATCTGGCGCTCGGTCATCCGGAGCGCGTCCGCGGCGGTGATCCCGTTCTGGAGCAGGACGCCCAGGGTCTGGCTGAACGAGAGGACGGTCTGGGAGACGATGAAGGGGCCGATCGCCGGGAGCTTGAGGAGCCAGTGGTCGCTCCTCACCCGTCCGGGCTCGGTCGACCGCCACCTCCAGAAGGAGACGCCCGCGATCGCCAGGGCGAGCGCCACGAAGATGCCGTAGTGGAGCGTGAAGTTCGCGAGCGAGATCAATATCCGGGTCGGAAGCGGCATCTTGCCCCCGAGGGAGGCGAGGAGGGTCTGGAGCCGGGGGAGCAGGAAGAAGAGGAAGAAGAGGACGACACCAAACGAGGCGAGGACGATCACGATCGGGTAGGCGAGCGCCGTGAGGAGGGCCGCGCGCAGCTCCCGCTGCTCGGTCAGCATCTCGATCAGGCGCGCCAGGGTGTCGTTCAGGGAACCGGTCGCCTCCCCGGCCTTGACCAGGTTCACGGTCGAGCTGTCGAAGACCTCGGGGAAGGCCTCCATCGCCCTCGAGAGCGGCGCGCCCTCGGAAAGCCGGCCCCAGAGGCCCTCGCAGAGCGACCGCAGGCGCGGTTCCTTGATCCGGATCGAGAGAAGCCGGACGGCCTCGCCGGCCGAGAGGCCCGAGGAAGTCAGGTCGTGGAGCGACTCGAGGAACGGGAGGCGCTGGGCCCTCTTGGGGGTCGTCTCGGGGCTTCCCTGCGTGGCGGCGGACTCCGATTCGGCAGCCGCGGCGGCCGGCTTCTTGGCCGCCCCGGGCGTTGCCGCCCCCGCGGCCCCGGACGGCTCGGAAACCGACAGGACGGAAAGGCCCCGGGCCGAGAGGAGGCGGAGCGCGTCCTTCCGGGAAGGCGCCTCGATCACGGCCTCGGCGGTCGTCCCGGCGGCGTCGCGGGCCTTGTAGGAGAAGCGGGGCATCGGGTTAAAGGGGCCCCTACTTGTCGGAGATCGTGATCACGCGGAGGACCTCCTCGAGGGTCGTGTACCCGGCCTTCACCTTCTCCCAGCCGCTTTGGCCCAGGGTCCGCATCCCGTGGGTGCGGGCGCTCTGGGCGAGCGTGCGGGTGCTCTCCCTCCGGAGCACCATCGTGTGCATCTCCTCGTTCAGGCGGAAGATCTCAAAGAGGCCGATCCGGCCGCGGTAGCCGGTGCCGCGGCAGCGGTCGCAGCCGACCGGGGCCTTGAGCTCGCTCACGGTGTCGGCCTCGGCGGGGCTGCAGCCGAGGATCGCGAGCGACTCGAGTAACCTAATCTTGGATACGGGAGCGGGGCGCGTGCACTCCGGGCAGAGCCGGCGGACCAGCCGCTGCGCGATCACGAGCTCCAGGGCGCTCGCCACCAGGAAGGGCTCGATCCCCATGTCAACCAGGCGGGTGATGGCGCCGGGCGCGTCGTTCGTGTGGATCGTGGAGAAGACCAAATGGCCGGTGAGGGACGCCCGGATCGCGATGTCGGCGGTCTCCCGGTCGCGGATCTCGCCCACCATGATCACGTCCGGGTCCTGGCGGAGCACGTGGCGGAGCGCGCTCGCGAAGGTGAGGCCGATCTCGGAGCGCACCTGCATCTGGTTCACGCCCGGCACCTCGTACTCGATCGGGTCCTCGATCGTGATGATGCGCAGGTCCGTGGAGTTGATCTGGCGGAGGAAGGCGTTCAGGGACGTGCTCTTGCCCGAGCCCGTGGGCCCGGTGACCAAGATGATCCCGTGCGGGTAGTCGAGGACCTCCCGGATCTGGCTCTGCTCCTCGGCGCTCATCCCGAGCCGGTCCATCGTGTAGGCCTCCTTGCGCTTGTTCAGGAGGCGCAGCGAGATCGACTCGGCGTAGATCGTCGGGATCGTGGAGACGCGGATGTCGAGCGTGTTGCCCCCGGCCTTGAAGTTGATCCTGCCGTCCTGCGGCAGGCGCCGCTCGGAGATGTTGAGCCGCGCCATGATCTTCACGCGCGAGATGATGGCGTCCTGGAAGCGAAGCAGGTTCTCGGGCACGGAGACGGGGACCAGGAGCCCGTCCACCCGGTAGCGGATGCGGAGCTGCCCCTCCTGGGGCTCGAAGTGGATGTCGGTCGCCTGGTCGTCCACGGCCTGGGTGATCACGTCCGTCACGAACCGCACGACCGCGGCGTCCTGGTCCACGTCGGCCTCGGCGTCCCTCTGGGCCTCCGGAGCCACGTAGCCCTCGTCGCTGTCCTCCAGGGCCCCCGAGCCGACGCCGAAGTTCTCGATGATCAGCTGGTGCACGCGCTCGGGGACCGCCAGGTGCCAGATGAGGGGCCGGGACGTGAACGTCCGGAGCCAGTCGGCCATGGAATTGTCCGGGAGCCAGGCCGAGGCCAGGTGAAGGGGGGTCGAGGGCGAGGGCTCGCCCTCGGCGGGGGCGCCCCCCGCCTTGATGGGGATGATCTGGAAGTCGTGGACCAGGCGGGCCGGCAGGAGGCCGCGGCCCCCGGGGTCGGTCTCCAGGTTGGTCGCGATGTTGAGGCCGGCCGTCTCTGCGACCAGGTTCAGCGCCGAGTTCTCGTCGATGCCCAGGGCCGCGCAGAGGACCGCAAGGCGGCTGCCGCGGGGAGCCCCGAGGACGGCCTGACCCTGCTCCGCGGAAAGCCGCGAGGCGATCGCCTCGGGAAGGGTGTCCGGTGGGATGACAGGCATGGCACGGGATCGGGCCCGACCCCTAGTTCTTGAGCTTCTCGATCAGGGAATCCTTGGAATTGGGAACCCGGCTCCCGTCCTTCAGGTAGTCCTTGATCTGCTCCTTGTTCGACATGGCCTCGATCCGCTTGTTGGCCTCGCCGGTCGCCTCGTCCTGGCGGATCACATGCGGGCGGATGAAGAGGAGGAGTTCCGTGCGGTCCGCGGCGTTGTTTCGGTAGCCGAGGATGTTGCTGATGATCGGGATCTCAAAGAGGAGGCCGAGCTTCTGGCGGTCGGTCGAGTGGGTCGCGCTCTGGAGCCCGCCCAGGACCGCCAGCTGGCCGTCCGTCACGTTGATGAAGGCCGTGGCCTCGCGGTGCCCGATGATCGGCTGGGAGTTGCCGTCGATGGTCGTGCTGCCCTGGTCGTCGTCCACGGTCTGGTCGATGTTCAGCTGGATGTTGCCGTCGTCGCCGATCAGGGGGGTCACCTCGAGGGTGACGCCGATGTCCTTGTAGGTGACCTGGGAGGAGCTCGCGAAGGAGATGGAGGTCGAGGCCGCCAGGGGAGTGGAGGTCGAGCCCGTGATGACCGGCTTCTGCTCGCTCACCGTGAACTTGGCCTTCTTGTTGTGGGTCGTGGTGATCGTGTTCGCCTGGAGGATCTTCACCCGGTGGCGGTCGCCCGCGGACTGGAGCTGCGCCAGGAAGCTCAGGGGATTCACCCCCGTGAGGCCCGTGGCGCCGGGCGAGGCGCCGACCGTCCACCCGGCGATGGCTCCGGAGAACCCCGTGATCGAGGTCCCCCCGTTCGGGGCCTTGCCGACCTGGAGCCCCAGGGCCTGGAGGCCGTTCTGGTCGCTGTCGGTCAAGGTCACCTCCGCGATCACCACCTCGATCGAGACCTGGGCCAAAAGGACGTCGATCTTGTCCACGATCCCCCGGATCAGCCGGATGTCGTCAACGGTGCCCGAGACCACGATCGAATTGGTGCGCTCGTCGGGCTGGATCGTCACGAGCCCGCTGAACTCGCTCGAGCCCACGCCCTCCTGGGCCGCGGCGGCCGCGGCCTGGATCGCCGGGGCGGGGGCCCCGGGGGCCACCGGGGCGACGATCTGGCCCGGGCGGACGGACTGGTTGGAGGTCTTCTGCGAGGCGGCGTTCTGGCCGCTCACGAGATTGGAGAGGAGGGAGGCCACGTCCTTCGCGTCGCCGTGCTTGAGCGAGATCACCTCCATGCGGGTGAACGGGTCGCTCTTGATGTCCAGCTGCTCGATGATCGAGTCGAAGAGGGGGTACTCGCGGGGGTCGGCGATCACGATGATCTGGTTCGTGCGGTCGTCGGGAGTGTAGGTGGTCGTGGCCCGGAGCTGGTTGGCGGCGGCCCCCGTCAGCATGGAGCGGATCTTGGTCACGACATCGCTCGCCTTGGCGCCGTTCTTCAGCGCATAGAACCGGGGCGCCAGGCTCGCCTGGCGGGGCTTGTCGACCTGGTCCAGGAGGCGCTCGATCCGCTGGAGGTTCTCGACCGTGTCGGTCACCATGGCGACGTTCGCCTTCTCCAGCTGGACGATCCCGCCCCCGATCCCCGGGGTCATGAAGGTCTGCACCTGGGGCACGAACTCCGAGACCCTGAGGAACGTGAGCTCGAAGATCTTGGTCGCGATCTTGCCGCTCGCCGGCAAGTCGAGCGTCGAGCCGAGGATCATCTCGGGGGCCTCGTTCTTCGCGGTCCCGAGGTTCGTCACCTTCAGGAAGCGGTCCCCCATCGGGGTCACGGAGACGCCGTTCAGCTCCAGGAGGGTCTCCAGCGCCGTCACGAGCTCCGAGCGGGGGATCGGGCGCGTGATCTTCAGCGAATAATTGGCCGTCGGCAGCTGCCCCGGCCGGACGACGGTCCGGCCCGTGTGCATCTCGAGCGCGCTCAAGACCGAGTCGATGTCCCCTTCGGCCAGCTTGAAGGAGTCGACCATCACGTCGCCCGCCTTCAGCCCTGCCGCGGGCTTCGCCGCCGGCACCGGGTCCGCACCCACCGCCGGGATCACGGCCAAAAGGACCAGGGGGAGCCACAAGCGTGCGAGGCGCAATGTCATGCAGATTCGGGAAGTGTGATCAAAGGGCAAAGCGCCGCGATTGTAAAGGGCGTCATGTTATGACGCCTTTTCGCGCCGAAAGTTGCCTCCAAGACGGAGATTTGCCGCTTGCGGGCCCGGTTTTCGAGCCTAACCCTCCCAAGGCGCGATGCCCAACACGTTCGGAAAACTCTTCACCATCTCCACCTGGGGCGAGAGTCATGGCGCCGCAGTGGGGGTCGTGATCGACGGCTGCCCCCCGGGGCTGCCGCTTTCGGAAGCCGATATCCAGGGGGACCTGGACCGCCGCCGGCCCGGCCAGAGCTCGATCGTCACCCCTCGGAAGGAGAAGGACCAGGTCGAGATCCTCTCCGGGGTCTTCGAGGGCAAGACCACCGGGGCCCCGATCTCGATGCTCGTCCGGAATTCCGACGCCCGGCCGGGCGCCTATGACGAGATGCGGGAGAAGCTCCGCCCGTCGCACGCCGACTATACCTACCTGACCAAGTTCGGGATCCGCGACCACCGGGGCGGCGGCCGGAGCTCCGCCCGGGAAACCGTGGGCCGGGTGGCCGCCGGCGCGGTCGCCAAGAAGCTCCTCTCCCAGAAGAAGATTGAGATCCGGGCCTACGTGAGCCGGATCCAGGACATCGCGCTCCCACCGGGCACCCCGAAGGGGTTCCCGACGGAGGCCGAGGTCGAGGCCTCACCGGTCCGCTGCCCGGATCCCGCGACCGCGGACAAGATGGTCGCCCGGATCGAGGACGTCCGCTCCAAGGGCGACTCGGTCGGGGGCATTGTCACCTGCAGGATCCGCGGCGTCCCGGCGGGCCTGGGCGAACCCGTGTTTGACCGGCTGGAGGCCGACCTCGCGAAGGCCATGCTGTCCCTCCCCGCGACCAAGGGCTTTGAGATCGGAAGCGGCTTTTCGGGCACGCTTCTTTTGGGGAGCGAGCACAACGACGCCTTTGTCCCCAAGGCGGGCGGGGTGGGGACCGCCACCAACCGCTCGGGAGGCGTCCAGGGCGGGATCTCCAACGGCGAGGAGATCGTCTTCGCCGTGGCCTTCAAGCCCACGGCGACGATCATGCTCCCGCAGGCGACGGTCGACACCGCCGGCGCCGCCACCGAGCTTACCGGCCGCGGCCGGCACGACCCGTGCGTCCTTCCCCGGGCCGTCCCGATCGTCGAGGCCATGGCCGCACTCGTGATCCTGGACCACTGGATGCGGAACGCCGCGCAGACCCGGACCTTTTCCTCCTGAGCGACCCCGACTCAAAGCCCCTTGTCTATCTGGTCCTCGGCGCGGCCGGCTCCGGGCGCAGGGAGGTGCTGTCGGACCTCCTGGAGGGCCTCTCCGAGGGCGACTCGCCCGCGTTCCTGTTCTCGAGCACCGAGAGCGCCCATTCCCTGGACTCCGAGTTCCCGGACCTCACCCGCTGGACCCTGGGCCCGGAGAACGCGGTCGAGGCCGAGCTTCCGGCGGGCAAGAGCCCCGTCTTCATCCTCTTTGACGGGAGGCATAATCCCGTGGACCAGATCGAGGGGTTCAAGTCCTGGCTCTCGGACCGCGGGGCCGAGGTGGCGCGGGTACTCTGCGTCGTCAACTGCCAGCTCGCGGAGGCGAACCCGAAGCTCTTCGCCTGGTACGAGGCCAACATCTTCTACTCGGACGTCGTGCTGCTCAACCGCCGGGACGGCGTCTCCAACAAGTGGATGGGGGACTTCAGGGCCAAGTTCGAGGACAAGTTCTACCCGTGCCTCTTCGAGTTCGTGAAGGAGGGCAAGGTGAAGAACCCGGCCCTCGTCCTTGCCCCGGTCGCCCGCCGCATGTCGCACGTCTTTGACGAGCAGGAGTGGGTGGTCGACGACGAGGAGGACACGGAGGAGGACTCCGAGGACGGCGACGAGGTCGCGATGAAGCCCGAGGAGGACTACTACATGGAGCGCCGCAACGGCGGCCGCCGCGTCCACGAGATCCCGAACATCGCGGACTTCCTCCCCAAGCCCCCAGCCCCGGGGGCCTAGGGGATCCGGAGCACGGTCCCGATTGAGAGCACGCTCTCGTTCGGGAGCTTGTCGCGGTTGGCCTGGTAGATCGTGGACCACTTGTTGGCGGTCCCGTAGTACCGGAGTGAGATCTTGGTGAGCGTGTCGCCGTCGGAGACCACGTGCGTGCGGACCACCGGAGCCGGGGCAGGAGCTTGCGCGGCCGGGGCCTGCTGGGCCGCGACAACGGCCGAGGGCCTTAGCGGCGACGAGCGCTTGAGGCGCGCGTTCTCCTCCTGGAGCGCCAAAGTCGCAGTCTGCGCGGCCGCGAGCTTTTGCGAGAGGTCGGCCACCTGCTTCTCGAGACTCGCCTTGTCAAAGCCCTGTCCCTCGGTTTCCTGCCGGGCGGCCAGGGCGAGCTTCTTCGCGTCTGCAAGCTGGGCCTGCGTCGCGGCCAAATCGGCCTTGGCTTGTTCGAGTTCCGCCGAGAGGGCCTTGGTCTTCCCTGAGGTGTCGCCCGCGGACCGGAGCGCCTCCTGGTCGGAGGCGACCTTCGCCTGGAGAACCTCGGTGTCGGCCTTGGCCTGGGCCAACTGGCCCTTGAGCGCCTCGGACTCGGCTCGCGCCTGCTCGAGTGCTGCCGTGGCGGCTTGGGCAGTCCCCTGCGAGCGCCGCGCAGCCTCCAGGTCCTTCTTTGCCGACAGGAGATCGCTGGCCAAGGTGTCGTTCTGGGTCTTCGCCCCCGAGAGCTGCTGCTCCAGGGCGGCGATCCGTGTGGCGCTGCTTCCCTGGGCGGCCTCCGCTCCCGCCTTGGCGGAACGGATCGCCTCCTCGGCCCGGGCCTTCTCGGCCTCGGCGGTCTTCTGGAGTGCGGCCACGCGCTCATCCGCGGAGGTTTTGGCGAGCGCAACTTCGGCGCGGGCCGCCTCAAGCTGGCCGCGGGTGCGCTCGAGGTCGGAGTTGAGCGCCCGGAGCTTCCTTCCTGCGAGACCTTCGCATGGGCCCACGTCACTGCCCGTTGACGCATCCCCAGGGGTAGGGGTAAGCAGGATTTTCAAGGCTACAAGGGGTAGCCGACCGGTTACAGTGCCGCAAGGCGAGACGCCCGGCCCGGGGGAGGGGGTGCCATTTCTGCTTGCCGTCGTTTTTGGCTAGAGCGTAGTAATGACCCCCCCGCTGCTGGATGGGCGGGGTTGGAGCAGGTGTTCTTTATCCTTTCCGGACGGATCCGAACTACGGAAGCCGTTTAAGGAGAGGGAATTATTTGCAGCGCCCGGGTGGTGGAATTGGTAGACACGCAGGTCTCAGAAGCCTGTGCCTTAACAGCATGCGAGTTCGAGTCTCGCCTCGGGCACCA
>CAITBM010000004.1 GCA_903890485.1 uncultured Opitutaceae bacterium
CCACCGAGGGCGTGATCGCGTGCCTGTGCACGGCCGGAGTCGCTTGCCCGCTCCTCATGGCAAACGGCCAGTACCACTTCCTCCCCTTCATGGAGACGCCGCTCCTCAGGCCGTGGCTTCACGCCGCGATGCTGGCCTTCGCGGTCTCGATGGTGGCCCTGGTCCTGGGGAGCCTCGTGTCGACCCGCACACCGGAGGCGAAGCTCGTTACCACGACCGTCGGCAACTGGCGGGCCCTGGTCGCCCCGGGTGCCGGCCGGGGTCTCGCGGACTACCGGGTCTGGCTCACGGTCCTCCTAATGAGCGCTGGAAGCCTCTGGTATTCCCTGCGGTAGGCCTGAAATAAAATTGGCATTCGTGGCCCTCACGCGATGCTATGGGGGCTTCGAGCCCCAGAAAACCCCGCAGCACCCCCCTGCCGCAATCCCCCACCTATGACCGCGACCACCGAATCCGCTCCCGCAGCCGAGCACGTCTACGAGAAGATTGGCCTCCCCGAGAAACTCTCGTACGGACTGGGCGACCTGGCGTCGTGCCTCTACTGGCAGACGTTCATGGTGTACCTGACAATCTTCTACACCGACGTGTTCGGGATCAGCGCGCTGGCGGCGGGCACCATGATCGGTGTCAGCCGCATGTCCGACGCCTTCTTCGACCCGATCATGGGCATGCTGGCCGACCGCACCCGCACCCGCTGGGGCAAGTTCCGCCCCTTCTTCCTGTGGATGTGCGTGCCGATGGCGGTCTTGGGCGTCCTCACCTTCACCGTCCCCAACCTGGCCGGCAACGCGAAGCTGATCTGGGCCTACGTCACGTACAACGCCCTCATGCTGGTCTACACCGCGATCAACATCCCGTACACGGCGCTCCTCGGGGTCATCTCCCCGAACCCGACCGACCGGACGGCCCTCTCGTCGATCAAGTACGTGGGTGCCTTCGGCGGCGGAATGATCGTCGCGGCGACCCTCCTGCCGATGTCGAAGGTGGGCGGCTGGCTCGGAGCCACGACGGTGGAGCGCGGCTGGCAGCTGTGCTTCGTGGTCTACGGCATCGCGGCGTGCCTGTGCTTCCTGACGATGTTCTTCCTGACCAAGGAGCGCGTACTCCCGCCTAAGAAGCAGGAGAGCTCCGTCATCCGCGACCTGGGCGACCTGCTGACGAACGGCCCGTGGCTCACCCTGGTCGCCGTCACGATAACCTTCATCCTCTTCGTGGCGCTTCGCGGCAGCGTTACGGCCCACTACTTCAAGTACTACGTCGGCACGCAGACCCTCACCCTCCCCGATTTCCTGCCGAAGGCGATCGCGGGAACGCAGCAGTGGGGCTGGGAGAGCCTGGTCTCGATGTACAACACGAGCACCCAGTTCGCCTCATTGGTCGGCGTGATGCTGATCCCCTTCGCCGCGAAGATGGCCGGCAGAAAGACGGCGTTTGTCACCCTCTTCATCATCGCGATCGGCTGCACCTCGTCCTTCTACCTCTTTAAGCCCGACCAGCTGATCCTCATGTTCACGATGAACTGCATCGGGTCGGTCACGGGCGGCCCCCTGATCGCGCTCATGATGTCCATGTACGCGGACACGGCCGACTACGGCGAGTACGTGAAGCACCGCCGAGCGACAGGCCTGATCTTCTCGGCGTCGATATTCTCGCAGAAGCAGGGCTGGGCGATCGGGGCCTGGGTGGCCCTGGCCCTCATGAACAGCGTGGGCTTCGTGGCCAACACGGCGCAGACACCAAAGTCCCTCCACGGGCTTGTGCTCCTGATGAGCGTCCTGCCGGCGGCCCTCGGCGTCGTCTCCCTGGTGATCCTCGCCTTCTATCCCCTCAACGAGGGACGCATGGCGGTGATCGAGACCGAGCTGAAGAAGCGCCGCGCCGCCGACAGGGCGGACGCCGCCGCGACCGCCTAGGGGTCGCTTCTCCGCGACAAACGGCGGTGGGCGAAAGCCACCGCCGCCCCGAGGATCGCCCCGGACAGGGCGTCCAGGGCCACGTGCTGGCGGATCGCGATCGTCGAGTAGACGATCCCCGCGCACCACGCCCAGTTCACCGCCCGCGCAAGGGGGCCGGCGCCCAGTTCCCGGAGGATCCGCGCGAACCCGAGCGCCGTGAAGACCGCGAAGGCCACGTGGAGCGAGGGGAACGCGTTGCCCGAGGCGTCCACCGCCTTCAGGTAGAGGAGCGAGGGGGCTGCCGGGGCCCCGGCCTCGGGCCCCGGGACCGTGGTGGGCCAGAGGATGAAGACGGCAAACCCGATCGCGCTCAGCGCCACGGCGGCCAGGAGGTAATTCCGAAGCTCCCGGCGGGTCGACAGGAGGGCCGGCGCCAGCGGGACATAGACCCAGAGGGACACGTACAGGGCGAGCGCTCCCGGCGCGAAGGGAATCCACCGGTCCGGGCCGGTGCGCGGGATCGTCGTCAGCGGGAAGAACGGGTGGTTCAAGATCCAAAAGTACACGACGAAGAACACCGCCATGCAGGCGATCGACCCGAACATCTTGGTCACCCAGAGGCGAACCATGCGCGCGACCGCCTCCCCCATCCAGGAGCTCCCCGGGTTGTGCGGGCCGGGGGTGTCGGGTCGGTTCGCCATGAAGGGCCCACGTTGCGCGTGCTCCCTCTCCCGCGCGAACCTCTTTATGCGGGCACGCCGGCGGGCCGCTCCCCGAAAAATCACTCCTAATGTGTTCATTTCCGGGGGAATACGGGCCGAGATTCAACGCCTTGCTTGACGAATGCCTTTTTTAACGACACTACCTTGTTTCATAAAGGTAGCTTGCTTAAGAACGCACCCGTGAGCATCAACGAGAAATTCACCGCCATCCGCAAGGGCCTGCTCGAGTTCCTCGTGCTGAAGATCATCGCCGCAGACAAGGTCTACGCCGCGGACATCCTCTCCCAGCTCGGAGCCACCGAGTTCGCGACGCAGGAAGGGACCCTTTATCCGCTCCTGAGCAAGATGCGCCGCGAGGAACTGGTCGACTACGAGTGGAAGGAGTCCGAGGCGGGCCCGCCCCGCAAGTACTACCAGCTCACGGCCAAGGGCCGCGAGCAGCTGCGGGAGACCGCCGACTACTGGAAGAAGATCAGCGGGACCGTGAAGAACCTGGGTCAGGAATAGCGGCCAACAACATCGAAGCCTAATCACCATGAACAAAGTGATCACCATCAACCTCAATGGAAACGCCTACCAACTCGAGGAGGACGGCTACGAGGCACTCAGGGCGTACCTGGCGACGGCCGCGGGCCGCCTGCAGGGCAACCCCGACAAGGACGAGATCCTCGCCGACATCGAGCAGTCGATCGCCGACAAGTTCCGCGCGGTCCTCGGCGTCAACAAGACGGTCGTCGTCTCCAAGGAGGTGAGGGACGTGATCGCGCAGATGGGCCCGGTGCAGGACGACTCCGGGGCGCAGGACGAGCCCAAGGGCGCAACCGCAGCCGGCCCCGCATCCCAGTCCGGCTCGGCGCAGACGCCTCCCCCCTCAACTGGCCCCGCGCGGCGCCTCTACCGGATCCGCGAGGGCGCCATGGTGGCGGGGGTTTGCAACGGGCTTGCCGCCTACCTCGGGGTCGACGTCACGATCATCCGCATCGTCTTTGCCGTCGCGATGCTCTCCTTCGGGGCGGGCGTCCTCGTGTACCTCGTCATGATGTTCGTGATCCCTCCGGCCAACACCCCGGAGGAGGTCGCCGCGGCTCACGGCGTCCCGGCGACGGCCGAGGAGTTCATCCGCAGGGCCAAGGAGGGGTACTACGGGGGCGTGAGGGCCTTTGGCGACCGCAAGGCCTTCAAGGAGTGGAAGTGGCAGTTCAAGCACGACATGAGGCGGTACCGCCAGGAAATGCGCCAGAACGCGCGGCAGTGGCGCTGGGACTGGCACTTTCCCGGGCCGCAGAACCCGCCGCCCCACCCCACCCATTGGGCAGCCGGCTCCCTGCTCGGGATCATCAGCTCGGCGATCTCGCTCCTATGCCTGGCCTCCGTGATCTCGCTGATCGCAACCGGCGCCGTGTTCGGGATCTTCCCGCCCGCGGGCATCCCGCTCTGGGCCGGGATCATCCTGCTGATCATCTTCTTCAAGCTGCTCAAGTGGCCGGTGCGGGTCATGCGCTACAACCTCTTCTACGGCGGCACGGTCGGCCCGGGGTACGTCGGGCCCTTCGCGTGCCTCTGGCACTCCGTCGGCTGGCTCCTGATCCTGGCGCTCTTCATCTGGATCTTCGACCACCACTCGCTCTCCTTCCACGAGGTCCTCCACAGGATTGTGCACGACCTGAACCGCGCCGTGGACGCGATTCGCCAGTGGTGGTCCGAGCAGTAGCTGCCCCGTCAGTCGACCAGGGCCTCGTAGGCGAGATCCTGCACCGTCTGCTCGAGGGTTAGGCCTCCGGTCGGGTGGAGCTGCGCCATCGAGATCACGATCAGGTCCTCCTTGGGGTCCACCACGAACTGGGTGAAGAAGAAGCCCCCCCAGTTGAACGCGCCTGCGGATCCAACCTCAGCGAGCGGCGCCTTCACGCCGTCGACCCCAAAGCCGAGCCCGAAGCCCTGCTCCGGCCCGATCTTGCCCAGCTGGTCGTGCGTCATGAGCTCGACGGACTTGCGGCTCAGGATCCGGACGTCACCGAGCTTCCCGCCGCCCAGCATCATCTGGCAGAAGCGCGCGTAGTCCATCGCGGTCGAGGTGAGCCCGGCGCCGCCTGAGAAGAGTTTCTTCGGCCCGCGGTAGGGATAGTCCGCCGAGTAGACGAAGCTTCCCTCGACGATCGGCTTGTCGGGAAAGCGCTCCAGACCCTTCCCGTCTGCGTACGTGTACGCCGCCGCCAGGCGCGCCGCTTTCGGGTCGTCCAGGAAGAACGCGGTGTCCTTCATCCCGAGAGGGTCCAGGATCCGGGTCTTGAAGAACTGGTCCAGGGGCATCCCGGAGACCACCTCGACCAGGCGGCCGAGCACGTCCACCGAAAGGCTGTATTCCCAGCGGTCCCCAGGATTGAAGAGGAGCGGCAGGGGCCCGAGGCGCTTAACGCTGTCGCCGATCGTCCCGTCGTACTGCAGGAGCCCCGAGGCGACGTTGGCATCCTGGTAGGCCTGGCCCAGGTCGCCGTTCCACTGGTACGTTATCCCGGAGGTGTGGCGCAGGAGGTCGCGGATCGTGATCTCCCTGGTCGCCGGAACCGTGTACGGCTTGCCGCTTACGGGCTTCACGAGGACCTTGGCGTCCTTGAACTCCGGCAGGTACTTGGAGACCGGATCCGAAAGGAGGAACTTGCCCTCCTCGTAGAGGATCATGACGGCCGTGCTCGTGATGGGTTTCGTCATCGAGCAGATCCTGAAGATCGCGTCCTTAGGCATCGCCTTTCCCGCCTCGCGGTCCGCCGTCCCGCGCGCATCGAACCAGGCAACCTGACCATGGCGCACGACCAGCGTCACGACGCCGGCGACTCGCTTCTCGTCAACGGCCCGCTGGACGGCGGTGCCGATCCTCGCGAGGCGTTCGGACGACATCCCAAGCGCCTCGGGCCTTGAAACGGGTAAATCCTGGGCGAACGCAGGCGCGCAAAGAAGCAGCGCGGCGCAAAACAGGAGCGATAGAATTTGGGGTCTCATAAGATTATTTGGTTGGGGCTTCCTTAACGAGGATCCCTGAGCGGATCCACCTTTTCGAGTCACCCTGTGAGTCGGTCTGGATATGTTGATGTTGATACAACTGACGCTGGTTGTCCATCCCTGGCGGAGGGAAGGCCCGGCTCGGCGGGCCTGACCGGAGCCAGGGATGGATATAGTTTGGCGGCGTAGCGAGCTGGGCTTTGGTAC
>CAITBM010000005.1 GCA_903890485.1 uncultured Opitutaceae bacterium
AAGCTGTTCTTCCCCGCGGACAACGAGACGGCCGGCTACCTCTCGAGCCTCGCCCTCTTTGGAGTCGGCTTCTCGGTCCGCCCCTTCGGGGCCCTGGTGTTCGGCAGGCTGGGCGACCTGGCGGGCCGCAAGTACACCTTCCTGATCACGATTGTCGTGATGGGGCTATCGACGGCGCTGGTGGGCCTGCTGCCCACGTTTTCGAGCATCGGGTTCGCGGCGCCGATCATCCTCGTGTTCCTGCGTCTCGCCCAGGGCCTGGCCCTGGGCGGCGAGTACGGTGGCGCGGCCATCTACGTGGCCGAGCACGCACCGGAGGGCAAGCGGGGCCTGTACACCGGGTGGATCCAGACGACCGCGACCCTCGGCCTCTTCCTGGCCCTGATCGTGATCGGGGTCCTGCGCAAGTTCATGACCCCTGAGCAGTTCGCCTCGTGGGGCTGGCGCATCCCGTTTCTCCTCTCCTTCCTCCTCCTCGCTGTCTCGGTCTACATCCGCCTGAAGCTTGAGGAGTCCCCGGTCTTCGCCGAGATGAAGGCCCAGGGCAAGGGCTCGAAGGCGCCCCTGACGGAGAGCTTTGCCCGGTGGGAGAACGGCAAGGTCGTGCTCAAGGCCCTCTTCGGTGCCACCATGGGCCAGGGCGTCGTCTGGTACGCGGGGCAGTTCTACGCGCTCTATTTCCTCTCGACGACCCTCAAGGTGGACTACGTCACGACCTACTTCATGATCGCGACCTCGCTGGCCATAGGCGCCGTGCTCCTGGTGAGCTTCGGGAAGCTCTCCGATGCCGTCGGCAGGAAGAAGATCATCATGACCGGCATGCTGCTGGCCGCCTTCACCTACCAGCCGATCTTCCGGAGCCTGACGCGCGCGGCAAACCCCGCTCTCGCCAACGCCATGGAACGGTCCCCGGTCGTCGTCTCGACCGCCGACTACCGCTCGAGCGGGGCCCTGGCGCTTGAGGCTCTGGTCGACGCGGCCAAGAAGATCGTCCTGCCCTCTAAGCCCAGGACCGAGACCGACAAGGCGCGCAATTTCCTGAACAGCCGCGGGATCCCCTTCACCCTGGCCCCGCTCCAGGGCGAGGGCGTCGAGGTGGCCCTCTCGGTGGGCGGCACCCAGGTGAGGGGGTTTGACGCCAAGGCCTACGAGGCGGCGCTAGCGCCGGCCGGTTACCCGAAGGGCGCCGACCCGGCTGCCGTCAACCGTCCCAAGGTGATCACGCTCCTGGTGGTGCTCCTGGCCTACGTGGCCATGGTCTACGGCCCCATAGCCGCGTTCCTCGTGGAGCTCTTCCCGACCCGAATCCGGTACACGTCGATGTCCCTGCCCTACCACCTCGGCAACGGCTGGTTCGGCGGCTTCCTCCCCTTGATCGCCGCCTCGATCGTGGTCTTCACGGGAGATATCTATGCCGGGCTCTGGTTCCCAATCGGGGTGGCGGCGATCTCCTTTGTGATTGGCTGCGTCGTGCTTCCGGAGACCAACGAGCGGGACATCCGGTCGTAGGCCCTCCGGGAGGCCCCCCGGTCGGGTGAAAGGGGAGGCCGGTCCCGTAAATGGGCCTGCGGCCTTATTGTTACCTGTTCCCTCAGAGCGACTAGCAAAAAGAATGGCCCTCGCTTTCCCCAAATTGAAGCCCGGAGTTGTGCAGGGGCCCCCATCCATCCACATTGCACCCACATGAACATAGCCGTCGGCTGCACGCTTCGCTACCAGGTGGTGGCTCCCAGTGCGGCCTTCACCTTCAACGTCCTGATCAACACCGGCCCCGAGCAGCGCGTCCTGTCGGAGACGATCGGCTGCTCCCCAGAGATCACGGCGGAGATCGCGGCGACATCGAAGGGTGAGCGGGTGCTCCGGGTCGAGGTGCCCACCGGGCCGTTCGAGCTCAAGTATGCCGCCACGGTCGAGGTCGAACGCCCCGAGATGCCTTCGGTCGTGCCCGCCGACAAGCCGGGACGGCTCCCCTTAAGCATCCTCACCTACACGCTCCCGAGCCGCTACTGCGAGAGCGACCGGTTTGCCCCCTTGGCGTGGGAGCTCTTCGGGAAGGTCGAGGACCGGGGCGAGCAGGTCCGCTCGATCTGCAAGTGGGTGGGGGACAACATCGAGTACCTTCCGGGTTCGACGGATGGGCGGACCTCCGCCTGGGACGTCTACCAGAGCAGGAAGGGCGTCTGCCGCGACTATACCCACCTGATGATCGCCTTCTGCAGGGCACTCTCGATCCCGGCCCGCTATGTCGGGGGTTACGCCGTGGGCCTTGAACCCATGAATTTCCACGCCTGCGTCGAGGCCTACTTGGGCGGGGCCTGGAGGCTCTTTGACCCCACCGACGGGATCGCCCCGGGCCTGATCGTCGAGGCCACGCGGGGACGCGACGCGTCCACCGCGGGCCTAACGACCATCTTCGGGAGGGTGCAGCCGGAGACGGTCATCGTGCAGTGCACGGTGGCCGAGCCGGCTGCCTTGCCCGAAACTCAGTCCGTCGGGATGCGCATCCCGTAGAAGCTGCGGTACACGAAGACGAGCCCGACGACGAAGATCGCCGCGCCGAGTCCGTGCTTGAGGGCCGGCTCCATCTTGACCGCGATCTCGACGGCCA
>CAITBM010000006.1 GCA_903890485.1 uncultured Opitutaceae bacterium
ACGCTCTGTTCCCCGGCGTCCGCTTCTCGTAGGATGCGGACTTTCTCCTCTGTACTGTAGCGTTTACCTTTCATGGTCTGGGTCCTTTATGTTGGCCCAGACCGACTCTTCAAGCGGCTCGAAGCGGCGGGATCACGTCAATACTGCGCCGCCAGGTTTTTCGGGCATGGCAAGGGCAGCTTTTGGGTGCCGGGCACGGCGCTGCCGATCACGGTGCGGTCGCTCTCCCAATAGTTAAGCACCACCTGGTCGGGCAGAAAAAGTCCGGTCAAGAGGAAGGATTGACGGAGCTCGGTGGTGGTTTGGCGAGCGTAGTGCTGTTGATCGATGCTGGGAATGATTTCCATGAGAGGGGGGCGGCAAAGTGACGACAATCTGAGCGAAATGGGCGGAGGCTCAGGGAATATTATGTCCGTGGGCGGCCACCCACAGCGCATACCAATCTTCCCGGTCCAAGGTGATGCCGGCGGAGTGAGCCGCACTTTCGATCCGCTCAATCTTGTTGGTGCCGATCACGGGCAGCGGGTGGCTCGGATGGGCCAGGATCCATGCATAGGCGAGTTGCTCCAGCGTCGCCTGGCCGTATTTCGCCGACAGGACGGCGGCAGCCTTGCCCAGGCGGATGGCCGCCGCATTGCCCGGGTCGAAAAGCCGCCCGCCCGCCAGCGGACTCCAGGCCATCGGCTGGATGCGCTGTGTCTGACATTGGTCAAGCGTCCCGTCGTAAATCGGATTCATGTGCAGCAGATGGAACTCCAGTTGATTGGTCGCCAAAGGCTGGTCCATGCGGCTGTTGAGCGCCGCAAACTGAGTGGCGCTGTAGTTCGACACGCCGGCACTGCGGATCTTGCCCGCGCGGAGCAACTGGTTCAGCCCACCCGCGGTGTCGTCGATGCCAGAGAGCCAATCGGGACGGTGCACCAGGAAAAGTTCGACGCGGTCCGTGCCCAGCAGGTGGAGCGAATGCTCCACGCTTTGCACGAGGCGGGCGCCTGAGGCGTCGTAGAAACCGACTTTGCGTTCAGGATTCAGCTTATGCGGTATGTAGATGCCGGCCTTGGTCACGATCTCCAATTTGTCCCGCAATCCGGGGGACAGCGCCAGTGCCCGGCCGAGCGCGGCCTCCACCTGGTAAAGCCCGTATATTTCCGCCGTGTCGATCGTGGTGATCCCGAGTTCCACGCAGCGATGCAGGCGGCGATTGATGTCCTGGGCGGAGGCACCGTCGTCCAGCATGCGCCAGGAGCCGTAAACCAGGCGGGAGAACTCGGGCCCCGTGGGGGCGATTTTGGTGCGGGTGATCATCGTAGGTTGCAGGTGGTTCTTCCAAGGGAAGCGAGGCGTTATCGGCTGTCGGCGTCATACGCCAGCAGGGCTTCCAGCAGGTAGTAGTCGCCCCAAATCAGGCTGGTGTTGGTCAGGCGATTATTCGCATCCGGGCTATAGTTGCGGGCCTGATAGAGGAGGGCGCTGGCTTTGTCGGGCGAATCGGAGAAGTAAGGCGCTCGGGTCAAACTGCGCAGGGTGTCGATGGCGGCCTGGCGGAAACGGGTCTGGATCGCGGGATCATCGCTGAGGCGGCTGATCCGGAAAAAGGCACAGCACGCTATCGCCGCCGCACTGGAATCCTTGAACTCCAGACCGGCCAGCGTGCTGCTGAAATCCGAGGGCGGAACGTGATCCGCGGGCAAATGGGCCAGGTAAAAGCCGGCGGCTTGGATGGATTGCTCGAGATATTTGCGGTCCCCGCTGGCCTCATACATGGCCGCAAAGCCGTAGATGGCCCAGGTCTGGCCGCGCGACCAGCAGCTGTCGTCCGCCTTGCCCTGGGCGGTGTGCTTGCGCAGCACCGCGCCGGTCCGGGGATCCAGTTCGACCACGTGGTACGTGCTGTGATCGGGGCGGAAGAATTCCCGTGCGGCCCGGTCGGCGTGATTGATGGCGATCTTCCGCAAGTCCTGCGCGGTTCCGTCCTGGGTGCGGCCGCCGTGGGATGAGGCCCACATGAGCAATTCCAGGTTCATCATGTTGTCGATGATGACGGTGTAGCTCTTCAGGTCGTCGATGGCGCCCCAGGAACGGATCAGGCCCACCTCCGGGCGGTACCGCTTGGCGAGCGACTGTGCGGCCTGGCGCACGACCGACTGGTAACGGGGCTCCCCGGTGAGCCGAAAGCCCTGGCCAAAGCTGTCCATGAGCATGAAGCCCAGATCGTGATTCGTGGTGGTTAACTGTTCCGCCGTCAGACCGGTGGTCCACGTGTCGGCCCGCTGCCGCCAGCCCTCCTGATCCGGCCAGTGACGGCGTCGGGCGAACTCATAAACGTACCACAGGGAACCCGGGTAGAAGCCGCTGACCCAGTCTTTGGCCGCCACGGTCGACCACCGGGCGCCTTTGGCCTCGTTGGGATAGGCCGTCTTGTCGGCCTGCGCCGCATCGTAGGCGGCCAGCTTGTGCGCCGTTGCCAAGACGCACCGCTCGACGTCGATGGCACCGGAATCGGCGGCGTGCAGCGCGCCGGCGAGGGTCATCAGCAGTACGAGCGGCATCGTGCGGAGAGTTTTCCTGGTGGGTCGTGGCGCGGGCAGATTCACTGGCCACCTGCCTTCGCCAGGGCCTGCGGTAGACTCATGCCCGCATAATCCTGGGCGCAAAAAAAGCGTCCGCTCACGCCGTCATCGAGCAGCGCCGGGACAAGCGCGCCCGGCATGACGGAGGCCGGATCGCCCGGCGCGTGGGGACCGCCCAAGTCCGTGCGCAGCCAGCCCGGATCAAGCAGGTTCATCTGCACGCCGGTGCCGGCCAGATGTGGCGCAAAGTCGCGGACGAACTTGTCCACGGCGGCCTTGGAAATCGCGTAGGCGGTCTGCTCGGGTTGGTCCCGGATGCCGGAAGTCAGATTGATCACGCGGCCCCAGTGGCGCTGCAGCATGGGCGGCACCAGCCGGTAGCAGATGCGGGCGAGGCTGACAAAATTCACCTCGAAGCTAAGCCGCAGGTCCGCGAGCGGAGTGTCCCAGGGATCGGCCCGCTTGGGCAGCTGGATCGCGGCGTTGTTGTACAGAATGTCAATCGGTCCAGCCTGCCGTTGGACCTCGTCAAGCAGCGCGTCGACCTGCGCGGGATCGGAAAGCTCGCCGGCCACGGCAACCACCTTCACGCCCATCCCCTCGAGCTTGGCGACCAGAGGACGGGTGTGGGTGAGCTCGCGGCTGTGCAGCACGACGTTGGAGCCCAGTTGGGCGAGGCCCTCGCTGAGGTGCACGCCGATGCCCCGGCTCCCCCCGGTAATTAATGACCATTTTCCTTGGAGTGTCGTCATTGGAGGATTTGGGAGAGTAACGATGATGCCGATCGATCAACGCGAAGGGTAGGAGGTGCCATCGCTACCGTTCGGCCGCAGGATCTCGCCGCGAAAAACGAGCTGGTCGAAAATGGCGCGCACGGTCTTATCCGAGTTGTGCGACGTCACCGCCAATCCCAAATACGCCGTCCGGGGCAATGGTTGCTCATGGACGCAATACGTCCGCCATTCTTCCCCGTCCTGACTGCATTGGCCCGTGATCGTGTGGCCGTCACGGACCAGCTTCAGCCACACCAACGGGAATTTCACGGGAAAATCCGGCTGAAGCCGGAGCGGCTGGGGCGGATAGACTGCGGTGCACGGTCCGTGCAAAGCCTCCCGGGATTGAAATTCCAGCCCGCCGTTGTTCTTGTTGCGGGGCTGGTTGTCGCCAAACGCGAGGAGGAAGGCATGCTCGGCACCCTCCGCCAGTGAAGCCCTGAGCATCAAACCCGCCTTGGTGTAGGCGTCGGCCATGGTCAGCGAAGCGAGGCGGACGCTCAGCTCGAAGTCGCCAAGAACCTTGGCGCATGCAAAGTGAAACTCGTCCCGTGTCTCCCAGATGTCTTTGCCGCCAGCGAGAATGTCGACGTTGCGGCTTGAGGAAGTGGTGGCGCCGGGCATGCGAGGTGATCCAATGTCAATACCGGCGAGAGATAGATTATTCATGGGATTGGTGATGCTCGGTGGGCGCGAGAAAAACGGGGAATTGAATGATCATGCCCAGTTCAGCTCCGCGCTGGCGATCGGCAGGCGCCGGATACGCTTGCCTGTAGCCGCGAAGATCGCATTGCAGAGCGCTGGCGGCAGAGGAGGCAGCGCTGGTTCCCCCAAGCCGGTCGGTGGGTTGTCGCTCTGGATGAAATGCACCTCAATCCGGGCTGGCACGGCGTCGATGCGCAGCAGGGGGTAGTCGTGGAAGTTGCTTTGCACCACGCGACCCCTGTCGAGCGAGATTTCCTGCAGCCACGCTGCGCCCAGCCCGTCGACAATGGAACCCTGCACCTGGCTTTCCGCGCCGCTGTAGTTGATGATCGGGCCCACGTCCACGGACGCCACGACACTTTTGACCGAAAGGATGCCGTCATGTGTGACGCTGACTTCTGCCACCTCGGCCACATAGCCGCCATGACTAAAGTGGAAGGCAATGCCCTGGCCCGAGCCTTTGGGCAGTTTCTTGCCCCAGTCGGCTTTTTCGGCGACATGCCGGAGCACCCGCTTCATGCGGGTTATATTGTAATCCGGATCCCACCGGCCGGTGCCGGACAGCACGCGGTCCGAACCGAGCAGGGCCAGACGGAACCCGCAGGGATCCTGGCCGGCGGCGTGCGCCAGTTCGTCGATAAAACTTTGGAAGGTGAAGGCCAGGCCGTTGCTGCCAGGGGCGCGCAGCCAGCTGGTGGGCACGTTCGTGCTGACGATGGAACGCTCTAATCTGAAGTTGGGCACAAAGCGGCAGGGCAGCTCGGTGCTGCTCATCTCGGCGGCGATGCCGGCGTTCTGGGTGCTGTTGAGCCCGATGGTGACGAAGTGGTCCTGCCAGGCTATGATTTGACCGGAGGCGTCGAGCCCGCCTTTCAAGAAATGCCAGCCGACGGGGCGGTATTTGCCCTGCTGGGTGTCGTCTTCACGGGTCCAGGTCAGCTTCACGGGTTTGCCGACGTGTTGCGCGAGCGCGGCCGCTTCCGCCACAAAGTCGTTCACCAGGCGCCGGCCGAAGGCGCCGCCGATGCGGGTGAACCGGATCTTGATCTTTTCCTTGGGCAGATTCAGGACCTTGGCCACCACGCTCTGGGCATCCTCGGGGGATTGGGTCGGGGCGATGACTTGCATGCCGCCATCCGCCTGCGGGATGGCCAGGGCGTTCATGGGCTCCAGGGTGGCATGGTGCAGGTAGGGGTAGTGGTAGGCCCCCTCGACGGTCTTGGCCGCGGCCGCCAGTGCCGCGGCAGTGTCGCCGTCATTGCGCAGCACATCGCCAGAGGTTGCCCCGAGGCGGGTGGCCTGAGCCTCGTAGCCGGCGGAACTGTGTCCGGCCCCGGGACCTTCGTCCCAAACCACATCCAAGGCACGGCGGGCGCTGAAGCTGGCCCAGGTTGAGTCGGCGATGATCGCCACACCGGGCATCAGGCCGTAATAATCCGTGGTGCCCTCCATGATGAAGGCGTCGAGGATGCCCGGCATTTTTTTGATCTGGTCCAGGTTGGCGGAGACCACCTTGCCGCCGAAGACCGGGCACTTCACGTATACCCCGTGGACCATGCCGGGCACCGCTTGATCGAGTCCGAACAACGGCTGGCCGGCCACAATGGCCGGGTTGTCCACGCCGCCGACGCGGTTGCCGATGAGCTTGTTTTCCTTCGGGCGCTTCAGCACCACAGCATTTTCATCCGGCAGGGGCAGCAGGGCGGCTTTGGTCGCGAGCTCGCCAAAGGTCAGCACCCGGCCCGTGGGCGCATGCGTGACGCAGCTGTTGGCAGCGCTGCACTCACTGACCGGAACCTGCCAGGTAGTCGCCGCCGCCTGGATCAGCAAGGTGCGCGCCACGGCCCCGGCTTTGCGGAGCGACTGGTAGTTATCCGTGATCGACATGCTGCCCCCGGCCTCCTGGGGTCCGAGTTGCGCGTCCAACCGGCCGTACTCGATCTGCACCTTGGAAAAGTCCGCGCCAAGCTCCTCGGCCAGAATCATCGGCAGGGAGGTCTTCACGCCCTGACCGAGCTCGGGATTCTTGGCGATCAACGTAACCACGCCATCGGGGGTGATCTTGATGAAAGCATTTGGCGTGAAAGCCCGGGCCGTGTTGTCGATGGCCGGGGACTGGGCGAACGCCCGGCCGGTTAGGCCGTAGCTCACAACCAAGCCACCACCAACGAGGGCGGAAACGCGAATAAAGTCACGGCGGGAAAAACTTGCGGCGGGGTTCATGCGGCACCTCCGCTCGCCTTGGCCGCGTCCTTGATCGCCGCCCGGATGCGCAGGTAGGTGCCGCAACGGCAGAGAATGCCAGCCATGGCCTCGTCGATCTGCGGCTCGGTCGGTGCCGGGTTTTGCTTGAGAAAAGCGGCGGCCGCCATGATCTGCCCGGCCTGGCAGTAGCCGCATTGGGGCACGTCGTGATCGCACCACGCCTGCTGCAATGGGTGGCGGCCGGCCGGGTCGAGACCTTCGATCGTGGTCACCGGCGTGTGTCTCACGGCTGAGACCGGCAATTGGCAGGAGCGGACCGGCACGCCGTTCAGATGCACGGTGCACGCCCCGCAGAGTCCCATGCCGCAACCGTACTTGGTGCCGAAGAGGTGGAGGCTGTCGCGCAAGACCCAGAGGAGCGGCGTTTCCGGCGCGACGCTGACCGTGCGCGGTTGTTGGTTAACGGTGAGCGTGAAGGAGGCCATCGGCGTCTCCTTACTTGATAATGGCGAATCCCGCGCTCTGTCCCTCGACGGAACTGGACCCGACCCACACGGTGGCCTGCGCCGGTTCGACGATGTCGTGCAGATCGATGTTCCAGAAAGCAAGTTCTTCGCGGCCCAAGGTGAAGTCGACGCGGGCCGACTCGCCCGGCTGAAGCGACAGCTTCCGGAAGCCCTTCAGCTGTTTGACCGGCAAAGCCACACTGGTGCCGCGCAACCGGATGTACAGCTGCACGATTTCATCACCGGCGAGCGATCCGGCATTCTTGACCGTGGCGGAAACACGCAGCGGCTGAGCGTGGCCACCATTGAGTGCACTAGCGCTGAGTTCGACCGCATCCAACGTCAGCGGAGAATAGGTGAAACGAGTGTAGCTCAATCCGAAACCAAAGGAAAAGAGCGGAGCGTTCAACTCGTCGATGTAGCGCGAATGATATTTCTCCCCGCCGTCCTTCGGCAATCGAGTCAGGTCGACGCCTTCGGGCGGCCGGCCGGTGTTCAGGGCGTTGTAATAGAGCGGTTCCTGCCCCACCGAGCGGGGCATTGAGACCGTGAGTTTTCCGCTCGGATTGACGTCGCCGAACAGGACCCGCGTGAGCGCCGGACCCGCCTGCACGCCGGGGAACCACGCCTGCAGGATCGCCGGCACATGAACCACAGGCCAGGTGAGATCCAGGGGACGGCCGGTGAAGACTACGAGCAGCACCGGCTTGCCGGTGGCGACAACCGCTTCGAGCAATTGCTGCTGGTTGCCCGGGAAATCCAGGTGGACCCGGGACGCCGCCTCGCCACTCATCTGTTCGCCGCTTTCCCCGAGCGCGACTATGGCGACATCCGCCTGTTTGACCGCGGCGATTGCAGCGGCGAAGCCAGCCGCGGACGGCTTTAGGATGTCCGTGCCGGGGGCGTACAGCAATTTCCCGCCGTGCTGGGCCAACCGTTCGGCCAGAGCGGTGCGCAGGGTGACCACGTCCTTGGGGTCGCCTTCCGCGATCCAGGGACCAAGCATGTCGCGGCCACTGTCCGCCATCGGGCCGACCAGCGCCACCGTCTGATTCCCGGGGCGCAAGGGCAGGACGGGTTGCCCGCTGCTCGCCTCATTCTTCAACAGCACGAAGGAACGTTCCGCCACGGTGCGGGCCAGTTGCAGGTCCGCCGGATTGAGGGGCGGGCGCTGGCCGTTTGCCGGCTCGCTCGTGTATGGATGTTCGAACAGGCCCAGGGCAAACTTGATCCGGAGCACGCGGCGGACGGCTTCATCCAGCACGGTCTGGGGAACGGCTCCGGATCTGACTAGTCCGGCCAGATGCTTGGTGTAGACGCCACTCTCATGCTCGATATCCACGCCCGCCAGGATCGCCTTGCGCGTGGCCGTCTCGCCGTCGGTGGCAATGCCGTGTCCGATGAGCTCACCGACCGAGCCCCAGTCGCTCATGACGAAACCACGGAAGCCCCATTCCTGCCGCAAAACGGTGGTGAGCGTGAAATAGTTGGCGGAGACCGGCACCCCGTTGAGGCAATTGAAACCGCTCATGATGGTCCCGGCCCCGGCATCGACGCCGGCCTTGAATGGCGGCAGGTAGACCTGGCGCAGCGTCCGCTCGGAGATTTCCGTCGTATTGTAATCGCGACCGGCCTCCGCGGCCCCATAGCCTACGTAGTGCTTCAGGCACGCCACCATCGATTGCGGATCGCTCAGGTTGCCTTGGTAACCTCTGACATAGGCGGCCGCCAGGGCGCTGCCCAGGCAGGGATCCTCGCCGGCTCCTTCCACAATCCGGCCCCACCGCGCATCGCGGGCGATATCCACCATGGGCGAGTAGGTCTGGCGGATGCCCTCGGCGGTCGCCTCTTTCGCCGCCACCCGGGACGCCTGCTCGACCAGCGACGGGTCCCACGTTGCCGCCATGGCGAGCGGCACCGGAAAGATCGTGCGATAGCCGTGGATCACGTCCAGGGCGAACAGCAGCGGGATATGCAAACGGGGTTTCACCATCGCGATGCGCTGAAACGCATTGACCTGGGCCGCGCCGACGACGTTCTCCAGCGAACCGAGCTCGCTGCGGGCGATTTGTCCCTGATAGTCGCTGCGCGAGGTGCCGGGCCCCGTGGGTTGTCCGGCGGAATAGTGGACCAGCTGGCCGACTTTTTCGTCCAAGGTCATCTGGCGGAGCAGGTCATTCACGCGTCGCTCGAGTGCGGGATCCTGCAAAGGCGGGAAGCCGGACTGCGCTTGCGCGCGGCCCAGACCCATAGTGCCGCTAACGAGCGCCAGACAAAGCCGGACGGAAATCACACCGGTTCTCATAGGAAACATTTCGGAGGGGAAGCTTCTACCAGAATAGGGTGTACAAGGCCGCCAGTACGCCGCAGACGGTCAGCGCGCCGACCGCAAAGCCCTTCGACATTTTGAAAAGGGACGTGTCCACCGCCAAAGCGGTCCCGGTCGCATTTTCGCCGCTTCCGGGAGTCCCGGGCTTTTTCCCGAGCAAGCTGATGACAATCATACCCAAGACGCAGAAGAGAAAGACGATTTCCATCCGATCCAAAAACGGAATTTCATAGATCCCCGCCGCGGTCGCCTTGGTGAAACCGCGGGAGGCGCAGCCGGAGAGATCCACCCAACGCGGGAGAAATTCGAGGAAACAGGAACCGGCGAAGCCGCCGAGGGTGGCGAAGAGAGCAGCGTTGGAAGTCGTCCGTTTCCAGAAGAAACCCATGATGAACATGGCGAAAATCCCCGGACTCACAAACCCCGTGTATTTCTGGATGAACTGGAATCCGCCCTCCTTGTCGATGCCCAGGTGCGGGGCGATCAGGATGGCAACCGTCATGGCGGCGACGATCACGCATTTCCCGATCCAGATGAGTTTCTTCTCGTCCACCTCGGGGCGGAGATAGCGCTTGTAGATATCGAGCGTGAAGATGGTGGAGATGCTGTTGGCCTTCCCGGCCAGCGAGGCCACGACCGCCGCCACCAGCGCGGCAAACGCCAGACCCTTCATGCCGGTCGGCAGCAGGTTCAGCAGGACCGGATAGGCCTTGTCGGAATTCACCTTGCCCGCCAGCAGCAGCTCGTTGTGGAAGCTGCCCTGCTGGTACAACACGTAGGCCGCGATGCCCGGCAGCACGACGATCACCGGCATCATCAGCTTCAAAAACGAGGCGAAGAGCAGGCCGGTCCGCGCGGTGGGCAGACTGGCGCCAAGCGCCCGCTGCGTGATATACTGGTTGCAGCCCCAGTAGCTCAGGTGGGATATCCACATGCCGCCGAGCAGCACGGTCAGACCCGGCAGATCCATGTAATTGGGGTTGTCGCGGTGCAGGATCATATGAAAATGATCGCCCGCGTGGGCCATCGTCAGGCTGAAGCCGTTGAGAATGCCGGTGGTGCCGAATTTCTCCGCGACCAGCTTCAGGGCCAGGTACGTGGTGACCAGGCCGCCGAGGACGAGAAAGAACACCTGGATGACATCGGTGTAGCCGATGACCTTCATGCCACCGAGGGTGATGATCAGGGCAAACACCGCCAGGCCGATCATGCACACGTTCAGATCAAGACCGGAGATGGCGTTGATGGCGAGGGCGCCAAGGTAAAGAATGGAGGTGAGGTTTACCACGACGTAGAGCAGCAGCCAGAACACCGCCATTATCATCGCCACCGTGCCGTTGTAGCGCTGGCGCAAGAACTGCGGCATGGTGTAGATCTTGTTCGTCAAATACACCGGCATGAAGAACACCGCCACGATCAGCAGCGTGGCCGCGGCCAGCCATTCGTAGGTGGCGATGGCCAGGCCCATTTTGAACCCGGAGCCGCTCATGCCGATCATCTGTTCGGCAGAAATATTCGAGGCGATGAGCGAGGCGCCGATCGCCCACCAGGTGAGCGCTCCTTCCGCCAGGAAATAGTCCTGCGAGGAAGTGACGGCGGCTTTCTTCTTCGCATAGATCCAGCAGCCGTAACCAGCGACGACGAGAAAATAGACAAGGAAAACGACGTAGTCGGCGGAGTGGAGGGACGGTTGCATGGGAATCGGCAGCGAGGGGCACGTCGAACATTCTCCCCGTGCCAATTTCGCCAACCTCTCTTAAGAGGCCCCTCCTTCGAGGGGTGCGGAGCTGCGCGGTGTATTTCCGTTGACTGAGGCCGGGTTGGGCACGGACTAATGATTCCCTGCGTCGCGTCCCATGGCCTTGCCCCAATATCTACCCCGACTGACCGGTTGTTTCCTGGGGCTCCTCCCGTTGGCCCAGGGTGCGGAATCGGGCGCGCCGATCTCCGAGATTTCGGTTATCAAGGCGATGTCCAAGCTGGAGGCCGCCGCCGCCTCGCCGGTACGCCTCCGAGGCGCGGTCATTCAAACTGGGGCTGAATCCTTCGTCATCCATGATGGCAGCGAAGGTCTTTTCGTGGAATGCAAGCAGGTGGAAGTGCCTCCATTCGGCCAAGAGGTCATGGTCGAGGGCACGACCGATCCTGGCGGGTTTGCCCCGGTGATTCGCGCGAAACATGTCACCGCGCTCGGGGAGCGGGAAGTGGCGCCCCGGGTAATCCGGGCCATCGAGGAGTTGGAGAACGGGTCGCTGGACTGCCAATGGGTCGAGGTCGAAGGGTGGCTGCGCGTCGCCCAGGCACCGTCCCCGGCGGTACCGGCTTTTACCGCCTATGCGATATTGTCCTCGGGTCCGACCCGCTTGAATCTCACGTTTTCATCCACCCGCTTCGACGATGTGAAAAAATGGGTGGGAGCCCGGGTGCGGCTGCGGGCCTCCTGCGGACATTATTTCAACCCGCACGGCCAGTTGTACGGCGCCCGCCTGATTGTGCCGCGCACCGCGGACGTCGAGGTGTTGGAGTCGGCGCTTCCGCGCATGGCGGTCCCGCTGGCGCGCGTGGCTTCGCTGTTACGTTATGCTCCCCAGGAGCCTCCGCAGGGCCGCGTGCATATCCAAGGCGTGGTAACCTATCAGCGCGACGAAGCCGAACTGTACGTGCAGCAGGACCAACGAGGCGTCTATGTCCAGCTCTCCGGCCGGCAAAAGCTGGCGGTCGGAGATCTCGTGGATGTCGCGGGCTATATTCGGCGGGGCCTCTATTCGCCGGAGATAGAAGACGCCGAAGTGACGCTGACCGGCAAGCAAGCGGCCGTCATGCCTCGGCCGGTCACAGCCGACGCGGCCAGAAGCGCCGACGGGGAATTGGTCCAGATGGACGCCACGCTGTTGGATCATTTCCGCGGGGCGGCAACCACGACTCTGACGCTCAAGAGGGATGGCGCCCCGTTCAGCGCGGTTTTGCCACTCCAGACGGGGGCAGCCCCTCTCCCGGCGGCCGGCAGCCTCGTCCGGCTGACGGGAGTCGTGCGTGCGCTCCAGGCACCCGCCATCGGCTCCCCGTTCCCCTGGACACCGGGTTCGTTCGAGCTCCGCCTGCGGACTGCCGGGGACCTACTGGTCTTGCAGCGACCGGAGATCAGCGTCGCGTTCTGGCTTCTCGGGGGCGCCACGGTGTTGGCCTCGGGGGCCTTGCTGCTCGCCGGACTGCTCTGGCGGCAGTCAAAGGTAAAGCTGCGCGAGCAGAAGATCAAGCGCATCGCCCGCGAGGCGGAGTTTGCCGCGATCATCAAGGAACGCATGCGCCTGGCCCGTGAAATCCACGACAGCCTCGCGCAGGGTTTCACGGCCGTCTCCATCCAGCTCGAAATGGCCAAACTCAAATTGCCCGCCTCGGCCAACATGGCCTGCGAGCACATCGCGGCAGCCCACGCCCTCGTGCGCGAAAGCCTCGCCGAGGCCCGCCGTTCCATCCAGGGCCTGCGCCATGAAACCTTGTCCAACGAGGATTTCCTCGCCGCCCTGAAGCGTTCCGGCACCAGGATTCTTAAGGACACGGCGATCGCGTTTCACCCGGAGCTGGAAGGGGACATTGCCAGGCTCGGCGCCGAAGCGGAAAATGAGCTCTTGCGCATTGCCACTGAGGCGATGACCAACGCCGTCAAGCACGCAAAGGCGCGGAACATCCGCATAACCTGCCGCGTCCTTGATAATTATGGAGAACTGCGTGTCAGCGACGATGGCGTCGGACTATCCGCCGGCTCCAAGCCCGCTACTGGCTTTGGACTCCGCGGCATGCAGGAACGGGCCCAACGGCTGAACGGCCATCTGGTCGTCACCAGTGAACCCGGGCTCGGCACCCACATCATCGCCCGGATCCCTCTCTTAATCACCGCATGACCCCCCCCATCCGCTTGCTCGTCGTCGATGATCATCCCGCTTTTCGCGCCGGACTCCGGGCCATGTTAAACGAAACGTCGCGTTTCACCGTTGTGGGCGAAGCCGCGACCGTCGGCGAAGCCGTCGCCCTGCACCAACAGCTGAATCCGGATGTGACCTTGATGGATCTGAACCTGCAGGCAGAAAGCGGCGTGGACGCCATCCGCCAATTGCTCCGGCAACGGGCGGATGCCTGCGTGATCGTACTCTCGACCTTTGATATGAGCGAGGACATCCACCGCGCCTTCGAGGCCGGGGCCCGGGCTTACCTGCTGAAGGACTCTACCCGGACCGAGATCATTTCCGCCATCGAGGCGGTGCACGCGGGCGAACGGTATATGCCACCGAAAATTGAACAGCGCCTGGTCGAGCGACGCGCCCGACCGGCTCTGTCGGCGAAGGAGTTGGAAATCCTCGGACTCATCGTGCAGGGAAGGAGCAACAAAGAAATCGCCGCTGGTCTGAATATCACGGAGTTCACGGTTAAAGGGCACTTGAAGAATATTTTCCTGAAACTGCAGGTGTGCGATCGTACGGAGGCGGCGATCAAAGCGGTTTGGGAAGGGCTCGTTCACCTCCAGCCCGAAACCTTTGATTAGAAGGCGCAAGCATCCGGACGACTTGGTCCCAGGTGTCTGATGCAATTCCTCGCGAAGCCAGGTCGCTGGGCGCATGGCATGGCCGAACTGTCGTGGAATTTCAGTTTCCTGAGCGGAATCGCCGCCGTTTCTGGCTGGTGCTTGCGCGACCCGAAGCTTCCCTTTGCCTTAAACCACCCGGCTTCGACACCAACCTAGTCGTGCGCGCAAAACTAGCCGTGTTTTATCGGATAGATACCGCGTAATTCGGTCGTCTAAAGGCTCTCTCGATGTGCTTCGATAAAAGCGTCGGCTGCACGGAAAGATTGAAGCACCGCAATGTCGCTGGGCTCGACCACCGGAGGTAGTATTTGGAGGAGTTGCCAAAAGTTGCCGAGGGCCCTTCATTTGACTTCACCTCATGAAATCTCACTGCTCTTATTTGCACGTTCTAAACCACTAACCCATAACTAAGTCCGCGTCAGCGCGGTAACTTAGCTTCGAACGGCTTCTCACTTTCGAATCCCCGTGGGGACGCCACGGTTTTAGACCCTATCCATCAATGAGATGATGAGTAACACATCCAATGTCGGATTTGGCCATCTGTTGGGGTTTTCGTTTCTAGAGTTTCAGCTAAGTGACAATACAGGTGACAATAAATCGCCAATGAACGTGGAGACCTTGGGATGTCGCCAATCATTGCCAAAATCTATTCGAAAGGCCGATGGCTCGATCAAATGCGACCAGCTTTTCGTTCAGCGATTAGGAAGAGCCCAGGCGTGCTGACTCTCATTCCATAGACGTGAGACCCAATCACCTTTTGGAAGTCCCCTTCATCCAATGTCAGTAGGTAGTCGGATTCAGCTCCAAGCGCCGAAAGCAGAACGGGACGGTCCTTGGCCTTTGGAAATACGAGTACCTTGTCGAAGGCGAGTTCGGTCGGCACAAAGGCGAGCTTAGGAACCAACGACCCGATCAAGGTCGTGGACGCCTTGCGCCCGACCTTGGCAACGTTGCGCTGCGCTTCCTCCAGGCAGTAATGGGTTGTTATGAGCACCCACCCGCGGATGGTCGCCTGTGTAAAAAGAAAACGGGATGCCCCATTTTCTGAGCCGGCGGCTGCCAAAAGGACGCTGGTATCGATAAATAGCTTCACTTCCGCTTGCGCTTACCGGCACTCGCAAACTCTGCCATCTCAGCCTCGTCCCGTGCGATCCAGCGTTCGATGGTTTCCTTTGGAATGTCACGCATTGGAACAGCGGCGGCAGGCTGAAGGAAAAGACCTCCTTCGCGCTCCTCAACGATCACCATGGGGCTCGAAAATCGGTCGAGCCCGAGCCGACGGCGCATATCGGGTGGAAGCGTCAATGCTCCACGTTTACTTACAGGAAGAGTTGTTGCCATGCCGCTATGCTGCTATGCCGCATTGCCGCTAGCAAGCATCAACAAGATCCCTAAGCCCATGATTTCTTGAATGGCGTAGCCCGTCTGGGTTTTTCTGCGGGCACCGATGCGGCAATGGGGACATCGCCGACTGCTCAACTGAGACACTTTGAGATTAACCGAGGCTAGACGGGCTTTCGGTTCACTGCCGGGCCTTCGGATACCGCGAAGCGAGGCAATACCCCTGAAATCCACCCCGACCGAAATGAGACCGGGGATTCTTCACGCAACGAGGTAAGGTTTCTTGGGTCGCCGCGTCTTAATTGTAGTCAGAAACCCAAAACGCTAACTAATCCAATAAAGATCATGTCCATTCGCTTCATCACAAAGTACGTACACGCCTACCTCGATTACCCCGTTGCGCTAAGCCTAACGGTCGCGCCGTTCCTGCTTCACCTCGGATCTTCCAACCCCCTCGCACTCTGGTTGTCGGTTGCTACGGGGATCGCAGCTCTCTTGCTGACGCTTTTGACCGACCACCAGCTAGGTTTGGTTCGGGTGTTGCCCTACGGGTTCCATGTCGCCGTGGACCGCCTCGTCGGACTCACCTTTCTCGCTGCGCCCTTTGTCTTCCATTTGAAAGGCCTCGATGCGGCATACTACTGGGCAAACGCGGCAGCCGTGTTGACTGTAACGTTCCTGCTTAACGCGCCAGAACCAGCCTCAAAACGAGTATCGGCGGACGGCCGCGCCGCAAACGCAATTTGAAAGCCGAGTATTGCAGCGGATTGAATCTAGCCTATCCGGGCCGCATCGAATGCTAACATAATCGGTCTCTCTCGCAATCCGAAGGTCGCTAATTCAGATCTAAGCCTCGCACCCAATGTTATGGCCCTTGGATCCACTCCAAGGGCCTTTTTGTTGCCCGCCGACATCTATGTGACGACGTCCGGAGGCCTCCGATTGAACGCAGGTGGTTGACGTTCCAATACGCGTCGTTTCAAAGACAGTCCGTATTAGGGACAGAGCTACCTCTATAGATTTCAGCCGAGCCACTGGCAACAGCCCGAGTGTTTGCAGATGCAACTACCTTTTGCTCTCAGAGCGAAAGCGGGTAAGCGGTTGATCTCCAATAGCGGGCGCGTCTACAGGGGTTCGAGTCATTGTGGGGACGCTAGCTATACCATCGCTAATCCAGCGGACTTGGCCACCGACGCTTGCCTGTCGTCGAAGGTGGCAAACTGCTTTGCTTTGAGCGCCAATGCGCTCCCAACGTGCAGAATATCCATTCCACGCGCGCCAATTGATTCAGTAAAGGCACGGCTCAGAACCTCGGAGTGTTTGAAAGCCTTCGGCCAATCTAGCGGAACTGGGTATAGAAATCCCTCAGAGGCGTCTCTTTCCATCTCATAAAGTGACTTTTCTCTCTGGCCTGAGGTAATCTGACGACGAAACACACATAGACGTATAGCATTCCGCAATTCGTGCTCAACCAGCGGGGTGAAGAACACGGGCATTAGTTTCGCTGCCAAAGCCGCCGCACGCTCTGAATGAGCGTCTTTCACATACAGCGACACAAGGAAGCTCGTGTCAGCATAAGTTGGGGTTGCCATTAGTATCGGCCCTTGTTTTCCGATAGAATTTCCGCCATCGCTTCGGCAGAGACTACCTTTTCCCCGTAGATTCCATTCAACCTAGCGATGAAATCGGGAAGCATTGGCTTCGTTCTCGGAGCATCGCCCGCCGGAACCAGGTTGGCCACCACCTTGCGACGCCGGGTGATCGCAACGTCTTGCCCTGAATTAACCCAGGCTAGAACCTTCGGGAATTCAGTTCGCAGCTGCCGGACAGATGCAGTTTTCATGTGAATCATAATGTTTCACAGAGATGGGAAGTCAAGCCGGAGGCCTATCGGCCCCCGACCTGTGCTGCTTGGACCAAATCGTCCTAGGGATCTCGCACCGCCATCCCATTTTTGATGCTCAAGGATGTGAGAATGAAAGTGAGAATAGCGTGGATGTTTGCCGCTGTCGCAGAAGTCCACAAACCAACGGTTATTAACGTAGATCCCTGACTATCAATATAGGGCGGTGGATACCGGGGCTCGAATCCCCGCGGGAAGCCAGATTTCCAAGAACCCTATCAGTAACATGATAGGGTTCTTCGTTTCTTGGTTTTGAGCCACGTGACAATTCAAGTGACGCTAAGTCAACCAGCGACACCAAAATTACCGACGTGTCTGTGTGCCACCAACAGCCGCCTATATTTCCGTTTTCGCTACTAATTCTCTATAAACACCTTTTCGTGACACTCGAGCTACCCGACGTAGGCCGACGGCACTCCGAGAGAAACCTCGCCTAACCCATTGATCTATCGGTCGCGGACATGATGCAGTGTATCGGTAGTCACGCCTGGATGATTATAGTCTGTGCTGTGACGGGGACGTTCCGGATGGGGGTGTCCCGTGATCGGGGGTTCGACCGATCTCGCCGGCTTGGCATCGACTTCGAATGTCGTCCCGTGCCGCGCGAGGATTTCTCGTTCAGCCTGTAGCCAATTTTCCTCGCAGCTGCCCTCCGGCCGACCGGTTTCTTCCCAAATCTGATGGGCCCGTCGTGCAATATGCTCATGACTGACTAAAGATGTTGAATTCATATTTTGGTGTTTGATGCGGAAATACCATGAAAAGGCGGACCGGCCTCCCAATTTGTGATGTTTAGGTGTCCGTTGGACACAGGCCAGAGGTCCGCCAATTCTAGATCACATGCTTCGCCCTGAGCGGGATTCATCACTTCAGGCTGAACTCTTTGCCGAACGACGCCACGCGGTTTCGGCATGCTTTCCATAGTCCTCGAAGGCTTTACGCAAGCCGCCCAGCACCTCGGCGCTGGTTTCGAGCAACGCTTGAAACTGCGGTTCAGGAACCCGCTCGATGTCCTTACGCAAATGGTCGATCAAATTTGTGATCTCCTGCTGCAGGTGAGCGGAATGAACCGTGGGTTCCGAGGAAGACTCGTCGTTAGGTATCTCCATGGTTCGCATTGGAGTGACGGTACAGCAGTCTCCAAGCGTGGACCATGGGGTGTTACCCGTAAAAATCGGGACTCAACGAATCGACCAAGACACGGTTTAGGCCAATCTCCCACGATGAACCCCATTTTCTGGCCCGTAGCCGTTGGGTAAATACTTGAGCCCTAGCGACAGGACCACGATAACTTCAATCCGTATGGCTCATTGGGCGTTTTCCTCCGAAGGAACGGCGCCAAGCGTATCATGTCATTGCGGTCCCGATTCGCCTCGACCCGCAAAACCCCTAACTCTCCCACGGGCTTGAGAAGCGTGGGCCCTTCAACTCAATGCTCTTCCTTACCCCCCGTCTCCGCCTCGCCTTGCTGATTGCCGGTGCCTTGTCCACTTCCGTGGGCGCCCAAGCCGAGACGCCGATCGCGGCGGTCGAGCCCGCTGCGCCCAAGGCTCCAGCTTCCGCCTCGCTCAAGGAAACCTTCAAAAACCAATTCCTCGTCGGGGTTGCCCTCAACCCGCGACAGTTCGGTGACTCAGACCCACAAACCACCGCGGTCATCACTCACGAGTTCAACTGCGCCACAGCTGAGAACGACATGAAATGGGAGGCTCTCGAACCCAAGCCCAACACGTTCCGCTTCGAACGGGCCGACAAGTTCATCGATTTCTGCCTCCGGCACGACTTGGTCGTCATCGGCCACAACCTGTGCTGGCACTCCCAGCTGCCCTCCTGGGTTTCAAAGCCCGACCCGGGAGCGGAAACGCTGACCAAGGAGGTCCTGATCGCCCGCCTCAAGAACCACGTGCAGACGGTCGCGGCCCACTTCAAGGGCCACGTCCGCGGCTGGGACGTCGTCAACGAGGCGATCAACGACGGCAACGGCGAATATCGCAATTCCGTCTTCTACCGTCTGATCGGCAAGGAGTACCTTGCGCTCGCGTTCAAGTGGGCGCACGAAGCCGACCCCGACGCCGAGCTCTATTACAACGACTACAACCTCGATGCCGACGATGCCAAGCGCGCCCGTGCCGTCGAGCTCGTGAAGTATCTCCGCGAACAGGGCGCACGCATCGACGGCATCGGCCTCCAGGGGCACTATAATCTCAGCACCCCCACTGCCGCGAAGATCGACAAAACTATCCAAATGTTCGCCGACCTTGGCCTAAAGGTGATGATCACCGAGCTCGACGTGGAGGCGATCTATGACTCCCATGTCACCGGTGCAGTCGGCGCCAACACGGCCGGCGAGCAGCCACGCCGCCGCTTCTTCCCCACCACGGAAACGCTGAAGTCGAAGCTGGCGCTGACCGACGCCGAAACGGTGCAGATCGAGCCAATCTTCGAGAAGGCGGCTAAGGACATCAGCGCAGCCATCAGCACGGGCGAGTTTGGCCTTATCCGCGAAATCCGGGAGGCAGCGGGAGAACAGGCCGCCAAGCTCCTCACAGTGTCCCAGCGGCCGCCCTTCGCCGAACTGATGTCCGAGCCGCTCCGCGGCCCGGTCGGTCCCCCGCCGCCGCCGCTCACCGCGGAGCAGCAGCGCGACCTTGCGCGGCGTTACGCCGAGATCTTCGCGGTGTTCCTGAAGCACCGGCAATCGATTACTCGGGTTACCTTCTGGGGCTTGCGCGACTCCGAGTCCTGGCGCGGCAGGTCGAGCCCGCTCCTGTTCGACGCCAATTTCCAACGCAAACCCGCCTACGATGCTGTCATGGCCGTCGCCCAACAAGCCGCGCCGCAGGACCAGCCGGCCAGGCCGATCCATCAACCCCTGCGAACTATTTATATTCCAAGCCCGGGAAAGGCCATTTGTTGCCCCAATCGGTTGTGGTCTAGGTTACGTAGGGGTGTTTCCCTCTCTCGAAGCCAACGATCGCTGGCGAAAAGTTCGTTTTAGTCGACAATGAGTATCCGCCCCCAAATCCAACCCCTGTCATGAGTCCTCTAGTCCCTTCTGTCGGCCCCGAAAGACTCCGGTCGCTCGCGCTGCTGGCGATAGCCTGCATGATTTGGAAACGGCCCATTGGTTTGGGCCCAACCAAACGGGGCTCAGACAAAATCGTTACCCAAGGAAATTTATGGCCAATTCAAACCTGTCACGGCGCTGTTTCCTCAAGGCCTCGGCATTGTCCGGCATCGGAGCCTCCCTTGTCGGCCTTGGGATGGCGGCGACAACCGGGGAGGCTGATCCCCGCTCGTCCTCTGCTGGAGGCCGTGCCTCGCCCGATCTGGGCAAGGTCTCGCCGAGAGCCAGCGGTCAGTCGCCGGTGCATGAATTGACCACGAGGCCCCTTGAGCGAGTCCGGGTGGCGGTAATAGGCCTCCATCGAGGAATGGAACACGTGCGGGCCTGCCTTGGCATCGAATTCGCGGAAGTGGCAGCAGTCTGTGATATTGTCGACGACCGCGCGCAGCTGGCGGCCGAAACCTGCTCCAAGCAACGCGGCCGCCGTCCGGCCGTCTACAGCGGAACGGAAAACATTTGGGAGAAGTTGGTTGAGCGCGATGACATAGACGTCGTCTATGTCGCAACGCCCTGGGCCTGGCACGTGCCGATGTGCGTCCGTGCGATGGAGGCGGGGAAGCACGCGTTTGTAGAGGTCGCTGCGGCGACGACCGTTGCCGATTGCTGGGATCTTGTGAACACCAGTGAGCGCACGCAACGCCATTGTGTCATGCTGGAGAACTGTTGCTACGGCGAAAACGAGCTGTTCGTCCTCAATATGGTCCGCCAGGGCGTCTTCGGGGACCTCACCCACGCCGAATGCGGATACCTGCACGACCTTCGCACGGTACTCTTCGAGCTGGGTGGCGAGGGCGACTGGCGCCGCACCTATCACCGACAACTGGACGGCAACCTGTACCCGACTCACGGCCTCGGTCCCGTGGCGCAATACCTCGGGCTCGGCAGGGGGGACCAGTTCAAGTTCATCGTCTCTACGAGCTCGGCCGAGGCCGGCCTCACGCGCTACCGCGATGAGAAGCAGCCCAACGGGGGAAGGCATGCCGAAGAGAAATACATCTGCGGCGACATGAACACCTCGGTCATAAAGACCGAGAAGGGCCGCACGATCATGCTTCAGCACGACGTTGTCAGTCCGCGTCCCTATAGTCGGATTAACGCGCTCTACGGGACGGGCGGCACGTTCTTCGACTATCCGGCCCGCCTCGCGATCAACGCTCCCAAGTCTTACGGGCTTGAGGCAAACGGCTCCCATGAATGGCTGGGGGAAAAGGACCTGGCCAAGATGCGACAGGCGTACACCCACCCTCTCTGGGCAAAGCTGGCTGATCGCGCGGCGGGGGCCGGCCACGGTGGGATGGATTTTGTGGAGAATTGGCAGCACCTGAACTGCGTTCGCAGAGGAGCGACTCCCGATAGCGTTGTCTATGACGCCGCTGCATGGAGCTGCATTGTCGAACTCTCCGCGCGTTCGGCGGCCACGGGCAGCATGCCCGTAGGGTTCCCGGATTTCACGCGCGGGCTTTGGAAGGCAATGAAGCCGCTTCCCATTTGAACTGGGGTAGGTTTCACGGTCACTGAGACTGCCACAGGAAAGGGGGAGCACTTCCGCTCGTGGCTTAGGCTACAAACGGAAGGTCGATGCGGGGTGAGGACCGATACGACACGCCGTGGTACGGTCCGAATGCCTCGAAATTTGTCAACGGCAGCACCAGGCGGTCATAAGGTTGCCCTGCTGCAAAAATCCCATTGGATTCAGGTCGACAACCGCCACCCCACACCGGCCCGTGCACTCCAAATCCCAATCCCGACGGCATGCAGGTTGCCCGTTGCCCCAGCTCCTGCTGCTTTTGGCGCTGCTTGGGTTTGCAACCGGGGTCGCCCGTGCGTCCCCGCCCAATTGGGTCGGCATCTGGGCCACGGCTCCCATCGAGGAGGAGGCTTTGCCGGAGGTGGTCGGAGGCCAGGGCGTTGTGGTTCGACAGATCGTGCGAATCTCAACCAGCGCTCAGATTGTGCGGCTTCGCCTCTCCAACGAGTACGGCAGCGAGACGCTCGTGCTGGATGGCCTGCGCCTGGCCCTAGCAGGTCCCGGTGGTACGATTCAGGCCTCGACCGACCGTCCGGTGCTTTTTTCCGGGGGGACAAGGGTCAGCATCCCCCCGATGTCCGTTTGTGTTTCCGATCCACTGGCCTTCCCGGCTCCCGCCCATTCGGACCTGGCGATCACATCCCGCCTGGTCAGCTTACCTCAAAAGTTGGCCGGGCATCCGGGCTCCCGGACCACTTCCTACGTAAAACCGGGTGCCGGGACCGCGGACGTGGATCTCGCAGGGGCAAAACGAATCGTGCACTGGTATTTCCTGAGCGGAATCGAGACGCTGGATGACGGCACGGGCCGAGCCGCTGTCGTTTGCCTGGGTGATTCCATCACTGACGGCTACGGGTGTTCCCCTGATCGGAATACCCGGTGGACGGACGTTTTCTCGCAGCGACTGCGGGCCGACCCTTCTTTTTCAAGGATCTCGGTCTTGAACCTTGGAATCGGCGGGGGACGCTTGCTCCGGCCCGGAACGGGGCCCTCGGGACTCGCACGCCTCTCTAGGGACGTTTTTGGTCAGGCGGGGGTGAGATGGCTGATCGTTGAGCTCGGGGTCAACGATCTCGGCACCCGCATAAAGGCTAAATCGGCCGGGCTGCCCTATGCCGACCCAAAGGATATCATTGCAGGATACCGGGACGTTCTTTCCGCCTGCCGCGCTCACGGCATCCGTGTTGCGTTGTCGACCATAACGCCGTTTGCCGGGGCCACCTGGTATTCCACCCCGGAAATCGAGATCGACAGAGAGGTGATCAACCGGTGGGTCCGCGAGGAGGCACCATGCGATCTGGTCCTGGATTTCGATGCGGCGCTCAGAGACCCCGCCGATCCCAACCTCCTCCTCCCGGCCTACAACTCCGGGGACAATCTCCATCCTTCCATGGCGGGATACCGCCGCATGGCCGACTTCGTGCCATTGGCTTTTTTCGTTCCAACCCAGACCGGCACAAAATAGCCTCGCTGGCGCCTACTTCCGCTAGGTTCCGGTAGCGCAAAAGAGTGAACATCTCGTTGCTCGTCCGAAAGACAGCCTGCACTTCACCATCAACGTCTCGCCACCGCCCCGCACATCATGAGATTCCTTACCCAATGGTGCATCGGAGCCCTCTTTAGCGTTTCGATCGTTGCGGCAGCACCGGCCGACTCCCAACTTCCAAGGCTTGATCGGGCGGGGGGTGCCACCCAACTTTGGGTCGATGGCCGGCCATTCCTGATCCAGGGCGGCGAATTGAGCAATTCGAGCGGCGAGCCCGACTACCTGCGGCCCTCCTGGCCGAAGCTCAAGGCGCTCAACCTTAATACCGTCATCGCCCCGGTCTACTGGGACGTAATCGAGCCAGCCGAGGCCAAGTTCGACTTTGCCACTGTCGACGGCCTGGTGACTGACGCCCGCGCGAACCAGATGCGGCTGGTGCTTCTCTGGTTTGGGTCCTGGAAAAACAGCATGTCATGTTATGTTCCCTCTTGGGTAAAGAAGGACACGGCGCGCTTCCCGCGCGCCCGCGATTCCCAGGGCCAGGCCCTGGAAATCCTCACGCCCTTTTCGGAGTTAAGTCGCAACACCGACGCCCGCGCCTTCGCCGCCCTGATGCGCCACCTACGCGAAACAGATGGCGCGCTGCACACGGTCATCTTGGTGCAGGTCGAGAATGAAATCGGCATGATACCCGAGGCCCGCGACCGCTGCTCAGCAGCCGACACCGCGTTTGGGGGACCCGTGCCCACCGAGTTGATGGACTACCTAACCAAGCGCCAAGACACCCTTTCGCCCGAACTTAGGGATCGATGGGCAGCGCACGGCCACCGCTCCAGCGGCACGTGGAAGGAAGTCTTTGGCGAGGGGTCTGCCACCTCGGAACTGTTCATGGCCTGGTATTTTGGGCGCTATGTGGAGACAGTCGCGGAGGCTGGCCGTCGCGAATACGCGCTGCCTCTCTATGCTAACGCTGCGCTCATCCGGCCGGGTTTCCAGGCCGGCCAATATCCGAGCGCCGGACCGCTGCCTCACTTGATCGACATCTGGCGCGCCGCCGCGCCCTCCCTCGACTTCATCAGCCCCGACATCTATTTTCCAAACTTCGCTGAGTGGGCGGACCGCTATGCCAGAAATGGCAACCCCCTCTTCATTCCCGAGGCGCTCCGAAGCACGGAAGCGGCCGTGAACAACCTTTACGCCTTCGGCGCCTGTGGCGGGTTCGGATTTTCCCCTTTCGGCATAGAGTCTATGCAGGAACCCGCATCCGGCCTCCTGAGGGCAAGCAACGACCTCATTCGCCAGCTTACGCCGCTGATCGTCGCAAATCAGGGCAAAGAAACAATGATCTCGCTTCTTGCGCCGCCCGCCGACCAGAGCAAGCCGCATGAGATCCCTTTCGGCGATCTTGTCCTCAATGTAACCTATGAGCGGCTTGAGTCGCCCGGCCTGGCGGATGGAGTGATCAACGAGGCCGGCGACCACTCCTCGACCCGCGTACCATTGCCGGCGGGCGCCATCGTAATCCAGCTCGGCCAGGACGATCTTCTCATTGGAGGAATAGGCGTCACCGTCACGTTCTCCTCCCCGACTCCCGGCGATCCCCGCATTGGTATACTCGACTGTGCGGAAGGCCGGTACGAGGACGGCCAATGGCACCACCAGCGTTGGCTAAACGGCGACCAGACGCACCAGGGTCGCCACGTTCGCCTTGAACCGGGGCATTTCGCGCTTCAGCGCGTGCGCCTTTACCGCTACCACTGAGCATCATCCCGATGAAACTTGGACTTGGATTGTACCGGCACATGCTCACGCCCGAAAACTTTGCTTTCGCGAAGCAGGCGGGGGCCACGCACATCGTAGCCCACCTGGTGGACTACTTCCGCGGAGGAAACCATGTGGGACCCGATGACCAGCCCACGGGCACGGATTGGGGCTGGGGACTTGCCGGCGATCCGGAGCAGCTCTGGACCCTCGAGGAACTCAAGGCCGTACGGAGCAACGTCGAGGCCGCGGGTCTGAAACTTGAGGCCATCGAGAACTTCGACCCGGCTCACTGGCACGATGTGCTGCTCGATGGCCCGAAGCGTTCCCTGCACATCGAGAACGTTAAGACGATAGTCCGACGCATGGGCGAAGCGGGCATCCCAATCATGGGATATAATTTTTCGATCGCTGGCGTGGCCGGGCGCACCAAGGGAGCCTACGCTCGTGGGTCCGCGCCAGCCGTCGGTATGGAGGGACCGTACGACCTGCCGATGCCAAAGGGAATGGCCTGGAACATGGTCGTTGACCCGGCGGCGCTCCGCCGGCCACCGGTTCCCGAGCCTACGGCAACGGACGCGCAGCTCTGGTCCCGTCTCCAGCGCTTCCTAGATGACGTACTTCCCGTGGCCGAGAAGGCGGGGGTCCGACTTGCCTTGCATCCGGATGACCCGCCCATGCCTTCGATCCGCGGCCAGCCGCGGCTCGTCTACCAGCCCCAGATGTACCAACGGGTGATCGACTTGAACCCAAGTCCGTCCAATGCCCTCGAGTTTTGTGTAGGCTCCCTGGCGGAGATGACGGAAGGCGACATCTATGATGTGGTGGACCAATACAGTCGCCAGCACCGCCTCGGCTACGTTCACCTACGCAATGTCCGGGACAAAGTACCCAACTACAAGGAAACCTTCATTGACGACGGCGACGTCGACATCCTCCGCGTGTTAGCCATCTTGCAGCGCAACGGCTTCGAAGGCGTCATTATCCCCGACCATGCACCCCAGATGAGCTGCGCGGCTCCATGGCACGCCGGCATGGCTTACGCGCTCGGTTACCTCAAAGCCGGCATCCAGTTCCTGCCAAACAGATGAACCCTTCAGAAGCCTTTTCCCTGCGCGGCGAAACTGCGCTCATCACCGGTGGCGGCACGGGCATAGGTCTAGCCATGGCGCGCGCAATGCATGCCGCAGGAGCGCGTGTGGTGCTTGTGGGCCGGCGAGAGGCCGAGCTGGCGGCCGCAGTCAGGTTGCTCGGTGTGGGAGCCAGCCACATGGTGCACGACATAACGCATCTCGACGGTGCCGCCGCGCTGGTTGAGAAGGTCACGCGTGAGGCCGGGCCCGTGAGCTGCCTCGTCAACAATGCGGGCATCCACCTGAAGAAACCCGCCGTGGACACAACGCCGGAGGAGTTCCAGAAGGTGCTCAACACCCATATCGTTGGGGCCCATGCGCTCACCCGTGCTGTCGTCCCGGGGATGATTGAGCGCAGGCACGGATCCATCCTGTTCACAGGATCGATGGCTTCACTCTTTGGGATTCCCCTCGTGATCGCCTACACGGCGGCGAAGAGCGCGATGGTCGGCATGGTCAAAGGCTACGCGACCGAGTTTTCCCAGTACGGAGTGAGGGTCAATTGCATCGCCCCCGGTTGGATCGAGACTGAGATGTCGCGCAAGGCCCTCGAAGGCGACCCTGCCCGCAAGGCCAAGGTGCTCGGGAGGACGCCCGCGGCCAGCCTTGGCCAACCCGAGGACATCGGTTGGGCTGCGGTCTACCTGGCCTCGCCCGCCGCAAAATTTGTCACCGGGGTCACTTTACCTGTGGATGGAGGAGCGAGCATCGGTTTTTGAGTTTTCCCCAAGACCGGACCGCACAAAGCGGGCAGGTAACCTTCGGCATCGCCCGACAGGCTGTTGATTTGAAATTCCCGTCTTACTTGCCTGAAGGGTCGCCCGGCATCCAATGCAGTTGGATTGCCCGGTAATAGGGAAGGTCGTGCGCCGGCGGCTCAACTCCGGGAGGGAGCGGACGTCCAGAGAAGGTTTGAAAATAGAGCAGGCTGGCGTCACGCCACCAACACGCGTCGCGCTCTTGAATGGCCAGCAGCGAGCTCACGTGCGCGTGGGTCTCGGGATCCACGTAGGCCTTAAGCGAGTCCCACGTGCGGCGCCAACCGCGCACCGTGTCGACACCGTGCTGATAATGGCGGCAAAACTCATCCCAGAATGGCCTGCCCGACGCCATGGTCCGATCCCAAGCGACGTGATGAAACCACAGGATTAGGTCCTCAGGGCACGTCGCTTCGTCCCTCCAAATTCCGGCAATCACCGGCGCGTACTGTTCGAGGGCATTGGAGCCGGATTGCGTGCGGTCAAACCCGAGCCCCTTGGAGTCGGCGTGATGGTAGTAGACCGAAGTCCAGTCGGGACGACCCTTGTCGAGCCACGGCTCCGGACCGTAGTGGTGCCCCTCTGCGAAGACGCCCGTCAGTCCGAGCGGATCCATGTAATCCACCACCGTCTCTCGGGACTCCAGCAGCATCCTCTCCAAAGGGGCTGTGACCCGAGGGTCGTCGCCAAAGGTGAGGTGTGTCCATTCAGAGGCGATTTGTGCGCTCGACAAAGTGTGATCCCACGCGAGGCGCCCAAAGGCATACCAATTCGCCTGCGCAAGGGGATGCCCCGTCCAATTTCGGTCGGTGCCCGTATTGGCGACACCGGCAATGACGCTGATCGGGTTATGGGAGAGGGATCCGTCGACCACGCGGGCAACCGTAGAGCCACGGCCGGGGCGAAACGTGTCAGAATCGAGGGTCTCCTTCCAAAGAGGGGCAAGGAATGCCAGGTGGGTGCCCTGCCCGAGATACTCCTGTGTGATCTGAACCTCGAGGGCCAGCGGCGTGCGCGGCATTGCCCCGAAGAGCGGATGGAAGGGTTCGCGGGGTTGGAAATCCAGGGGGCCATTCTTGATCTGCACCACGACGTTCGGCCGGAACTTCCCGTCATAGGGTTCGAATTCGTCGTAGGCCTGCATGCAGCGATCGCGCCGTGCATCGGCCTCATAGACAAAAGCGCGCCAGAGCACGATCCCTCCAACCGGCGCCAGGGCATCAGCCAGCATGTTCGCCCCGTCGGCGTGCGACCGACCGTAGCTTTGCGGGCCAGGCTGCCCCTCCGAATTGGCCTTCACCAGGAATCCCCCGAAGTCGGGAATAAGTTCATGGATCTCCCTTGCCTTTGCCCGCCACCAGGCAGCGACAGCCGGGTCGAGCGGGTCGGCTGTCTTCAGCCCGCCGATCTCCAAGGGAGCCGAAAAACGCGCCGTCAGGTAGACGCGCACCCCATAGGGGCGAAAAGCCGACGCGAGCGCCGCGACTTTGCTCAGCCATTCAGGGGTGAGCACAAGCGCATCAGCGTTCACATTGGTTACGACGGCTCCGTTCAGGCCAACGGAGGCGCAGGCGCGCGCATAGTCGCGGTACCTAGGAGATTCGAAGTTCGGAAGGACGAACCATTCCCAGAGAGATCCGCCGGCATAGCCGCGCTCGACGGTTCGGTTCAAGTTGTCCCAATGGTCGAGCATGCGGCGCTGGATCCGCGGAGTGCTGCGTAGGGCAAAGTGGTCTAATGGCCGGCCCAACCGCAGCTCGCGCAGAAGGGCAAATGCACCGTAGAGCACTCCGACGTTGCGATTCGCAGTGATGACGAATGCCGGATGGCCGTCGCGACGTTCCCAATCGATGGCATAACCCTCGTCCCCTAGGTCGGGATGGGATTGGACGGTCTCTCGCCGTATCTGGGGGGTCACCCCGAGCAACCCGCCCAGCCCCTGGTTCAGCTCGGCGGAAACTGCGGCTCCGGTTGCAGAATCCTCGGCAACCGGAGAGGCCAGGACTATGGTGCTGGCCGCCTCCGCATAGGCCGCGTGGAGCGGCGTCTGGGTCATTCGGTCATAACGGAGCCAAAGCCGGTAGCCGTCGTCCGCCCGGGCGAGGGCCACGGCGCAGACCGCTAGGAGAACCGAGGCCGCTATTTTCACCGGAAGAGGAGTGAAGGAACTAACCGAAAAGGGCTTCCCGGGTTTCCGTCACGTCGCCTGTGCGGCCGAGCGTCGGGTCTCGAGTTCCTCAGCCATCCGCAGCGTGCGGTCGCGGCCGAGTTGATAGACGGCCAGAAGGATCGTGCACGCCAAGAACATCAGTCCGACGACCAACCCGCTGCATGCTCGATACCCAGCAATCGCGGAAGCCGCCCCAGGCGCCTTTGTTTCATAATCGTACAGCCATGCCATAATCCAAAGGAACGAGGCCGAGCCGACAGCCAATCCAGCCTTTAATGAGAATCCTATCGTCGCAAAAACCATGCCCGTGAAGCGCCTGCCTGTCTGCCACTCCGAGTAGTCCGCAACGTCCGCAAAGATCGCCCAGATCAGCGGGATGGTTGGCGCATACACTATTGAGCCGACGACGGTCATGAGGATCATGCCGCCGACGTTGGAAGCCGAAAGAGTGTAGAAGATGGCGGCGCTCACCGCGGAGAGCCCAAAGCCGACGACGGCAACGGCTTTCTTCCCGTAGCGCCTGGCTAATGAGGGTGAGAGTACGAGGACGGTAATGGTCGTGACGGTACCCAGGATATTGACGATGCTGTTGAACACATCGGCGACATTGGATGATGCAAGGTCGGCACGCGTGCCGTGAACGATGTAGCCGAGCATTTCGAGCAGGCCCCCGGGCGCCGGCGCCCCGGCAGCGAGCGGGGCTGCCGTTAGGCCGAGCCTCTCAAGGACGTCGAACATGGCGGCCTTGTCGACGTAATGGTGGAAGTAGTTGTAGAGCGCTCCCCCCCGGAATGAGAGGATCGCGAAATGCACGAAGGTCATGGCAACCATGACCATCCACGGCCTATTGCGGAGGAGGTTTACAAAGTCCTCCTTGGGCGAGGATTTGGTCTGGGCGACCGGCTTTATGCGCTCGCGCGTCGTAAGGAACGTGGTGAGGAAGAGGACAAGGCTAAGGGCCGCCCAGACGGCCATGGTCATCTGCCAGCCGTGTTGCCGGTCATGGCCCACCGCGAATTTCGCCACTAGGGGAAGGGTGAACCCGCCGACGACAAACTGCGCGATGTTTGCAGCGATGAACCGGAAGGAATTGAGCTTTGCACGTTCCGTGAGGTCTGCCGTCATCACGCCGCCCAGGGCCGAGTAAGGCATGTTGTTCATCGAGTAGAGCGTCATCAACAGGGTGTTGGTGATGAACGCGTAGGCTATCAGGGGAACGGCGCTCCATCCCCGTGGCGTGGTGTAGGCCAGAACCATGACCACGCACCAAGGCACGGCGGTCCAAAGCACCCAGGGCCGGAACTTGCCCCAGCGGGTCTCCGTCCTGTCGGCCATCACACCCATGATCGGGTCAAATACGGCGTCCCAGAGGCGCGGCCAGAGGAGGATGGCTGCCGCGGCGCTCGCGGTAAGGCCAAAGACGTCTGTGTAGAAATTCAGCTGGAACAAGATCATCGTCTGAAAGACGAAGTTCGCGGCAGCATCGGTGGCGCTGTAGCCGGCCTTTTCGGCAAAGGACAGCTTGTCAGTGGGAGCGGTCATGGGGGTGTTTAGGGGGAATATTCTACCAGACGTTGGCCTGAACCTTGGCGCCCGGGAGCTCAGGATTCGATAAGTAAAAGGCCAAGGCGATGCAATCGCCAAGGTCCTGGCGGTGGGTTAATAATGCCCAGACGTCGGTCCTGACCGCCCAGGGAAAGCAGAACGTTTCGTGGATTGGCCGTTCCTTTCACCCAAAAAAGCCCCTATCCTGGACCAATAGGCAAAGCCGGCGCCCCTCGTTTACCATAGACTGGGCCGCCGAAATCGTGATTCGCTTCCCCCTACCCCATCATGCGCTCAACCCCCATCAAAGTGTGTTTAGCTATCCTGGCAGCGGTCGCCCCAGTGGCACGGAGTGCGTCGGGTGGATCCTTTGCAGACGACTTGGCCTTCCTCAAGTCCCACGGCGACCCTCTTGTACTAAGTGACCCGTCCGGGGCCGCACAGTTAGCGGTCGAGCCTTCGCTTCAGGGACGGGTGATGACGAGCACCTCGGCAGGGGGCTCTGGCCAGAGCTATGGCTGGATCAACCGCGAACTCATCGCCTCAGGGAAAGTGCTTCCCCACATGAACGCGTATGGCGGCGAGGATCGGTTTTGGATGGGGCCGGAAGGGGGCCAATTCTCCATATTCTTCGAAAAGGGAAAGTCCTTCGACTTCGCAAACTGGTTCACCCCGGCAATCTTCGACACCCTTCCGTTCGAGGTGATCAGCCGATCCCACGATGCAGCCGTCTTTGGGGCGAAGTTCAGCCTCACGAACTACTCGGGGACGGCTTTTCGGGTCGAAGTGAGGCGCCGTGTCCAGGTATTGGACGCCGATCGGTCGTGGAAGAACCTGGGGATGGCGCCCGTCGCAAACGTGAGCCTCATCGGGTATGAGACCAGCAACGAGGTCAAGAATGTCGGGAAAGATACCTGGACTAGAAGCACCGGCCTACTGTCGATCTGGATCTTGGGCCAATACAACCCCTCCCCAAAAACCACGATCGTGGTGCCGATAGAACCCGGACCCGAATCGGTGTTGGGCGTCAAGGTGACGTCGAACTATTTCGGCGAGATTCCCGCGACCCGACTATCCGTCAACGACCGTGCAGTCTTCCTCGCGGCCGACGGCAAGTACCGCAGCAAGATAGGTATCAACCCGAGGCGCTGCAAAGCGATGCTCGGAAGCTATGACGGGATCAACAAGGTCCTGACCTTGGTTAAGTTTAATCAGCCCGCCAACACGACGGATTACGTGAACTCCCTGTGGAAGCTTCAAGACAACCCGTTCGGCGGGGATGCGGCGAATGCCTACAACGATGGCCCTGCCACGCCTGGAGCCAAGCCGATGGGGCCCTTTTACGAACTCGAGTCCTCTTCGCCCGCCGCCTCGCTCGCACCGGGAGAAAGCCTGACTCACCTGCGTAGGACATTTCACCTAAGCGGGCCAAGAGTTGCCCTGGACGCGGTCTCGCGGGAGGCCCTCGGCGTATCGTTGGACGAAATAGAGGGTGCATTCGGGACCCGATAAGCGCCCATGACAGCAATCCCCCTTCGGCTTGGGGCCGACTGTGGACCGTTCCAAACCCTCACACGTTTCAGGTCCAGGAAGGGGCATGCCACCTTAGGGGTTTTCGCCGCCATACTCTTGGGTTTCTGCACGCCGGTACAGGGAGCCGAGAAGGACCTCGTGACGGCCGGTGAGTTCACAAGGATATACGACCCGAGCGTCGGGGAAGACCAGACGTGGTACATCAATGACCATACCTTCGTCTGCGGACCGGATGGCGTCTGGCACCTTTTTGGGATCACCCACCCGGACCCGGCAAATCCCGCCGAGGAGCGGGTTTTCGCCCACGCAACTGCCGATGCTTTGTTGCGGGTGCCATGGGTCAAGAGACCCTTCGCGCTCACCTACGCCCCAGCGCCCCCTTGGAACGAGACCCATTTGTGGGCGCCCTACGTGATCCGCAACAAGGGAACCTACTACATGTTTTACTGCGCGGGCGATTCGGACCACGCGAGATACAAGATCCATCTGGCAACCTCCACCGACCTTGTGACCTGGCGCCGCCATCCGGGCAACCCGGTGGTGGTGGACGGATATGACGCTCGCGACCCGTTCGTGATGCGCCTGGGGCAGAAATGGTTGCTCTACTACACGGCGAACAGCAAACCGACGGGCGGCAATCACGTGGTCGCCTGCGTGACGAGCACCGATCTGGTCACGTGGGGCGACAGGCGGGTCGTTTACACCGATCCTGAGATCGGCACGTTCGGCGGCCCGACGGAATCCCCATTTGTCGTCCAGCGGGGGAAAAGCTTCTATCTATTCATGGGGCCCCGGCCCAGCTACGACGGCACCGATGTGTTTGTTAGCCATGACCCTTTCTCATGGAAGATCCAGGACAAGGTGGGCCATATCCAGGCCCACGCTGCTGAGGTTGTCCGGGACAAGGATGGGAAATGGTACGTAAGCCGCGCAGGCTGGGGTGAGCGTGGCGTCTTCCTTGCCCCACTCTACTGGCATGACGGCGAGGACGACGGCACAACGAACATGCTCATCCCAGACGGCGGCATCCCGATGCCCTCCCGATGAACACCCCGATCGCTCGACCGGTGTCCTTGGTCCCCTAGGGCCATCCGACGTTAAGTGCCAACAGCCCGTGGAAGTGATAGTTATCTCGGTAGCTGGGCTTCTCGGATAAGTAGATGCCGGGCAATTGCTCGAAGAGAATCGGCAGCGCCACCTGCAGCTCGAGCCGGGCGAGCGGGGCCCCTAGGCAGAAATGTATCCCGCCCCCGAAGGTCGAGTGGGCGCTGGCCGCGCCCGAAACCGCCCGGCTCGGGTTGAAGATGTGCGCATCCCGGTAACGGCTTGGGTCGCGGTTTGCCGCACCATACATGAGCGCGACCAAATCCCCCCGCCGCAGCTCAACACCCGTAATCTCAAGGTCCTCCTGAACGTGCCTGTCGAAAAGGTGAAGAGGCGGATCGAAGCGGAGGCACTCCTCGATTGTCGCCTCGGTGGCCGCCTCGCTCGAGAATGCCGCGCGAAGATCCGTCTTCTGCTCAAGCAGAGTTTTCACGCTGTTTCCGATCACGTTGACCGTTGCCTCGTGGCCCGCGTTGAGGAGCAGGATGCAGGTCCCGATGAGCTCGTCCTCCGACAGACGGTCGCCCGTCGCCTCGATCGCCAGGAGGTGGCTGATCAGGTCGTCGGCGGGTTTCCTGCGGCGATCCGCGACATAGGAACGCAGGAACTGGGAGAACGCGACCGTGGCATCCTCCGCGGAGAGCTCCATCTCACGGGTCCGGTCAAGCTGGAACATGGCCACCATCCGGTGGGACCAGTCCAGGAGCTGGGGGCACATTGAGGTCGGCACCCCCAGAAGCTCCGCGATGACGACCACCGGAATCGGGGTGGCGTAGGCGACCATGAGGTCCGCCTTCTTGGCCGGCCTCATGCGGTCGACCAGCTCATGGGCCAGCGCGGCGATACGTGGCCTGAGTCGTTCGATGTTCCTCGTGACAAACGCCCGGCTCACGAGAGTCCGCAGCCTGGTATGGACGGGCGGCTCACGCTCGAGCATCGAGTTGGCATTCACCTGGTGGAACACCCTGACATGTTCGGGAACCGAATGGGGGGCAGCGCCACCTGGCGCCTCCTCCAGCGGCATCAGCTCCCGGCCGAATCGCCGGTCGCGGAGGATCGCGCTGACGTCGGCCGCATTCAGGAAACACCAGCGCTTCTGCTCGTCCCAGTAAAACACAGGGGCGACCTCACGAATCCGCTCGTAGGTCGCATAAGGGTCTCCGTAGAACCCGGGATGGGAAGAATCGATGGATGCGGAGCGCCTTTGAGGATCCAATCTGAGCCATGGGAATTCGCTGCTGGGCATTGCGATGGCGCAAAGTCGATCAATGCCCTCCGAGGATACAACCCTCAAGTCACCACGCCTCGCGCCCGCATCCTCCTCGCGTAGGCTGCGAGCAGCACGCCGACAACAAGGATGACGGAGCTCAACACCAATGCCGCCGGACCCCCCATCACCCTAAGCCCATCAGAGATGACAAAGCTGTAGAGGTCGGTAAGCACCATGCAGGCCACCGAAAGCACGAAAGCGTAGATCGATTGCCGCTTCCGGAACAACAGAAGAAGCGACCCGAGAACTCCCGCTGACACAGCCGTTCCCCAGGACCCAACAGCCCAAACGGGAAAGTTGCGGAAGTAGTCCAGCTGGGCGGGCGTGAACCCCTTCAGGTAAGCGGCGTTCCTTGTCTGGGTCATGTAGAAATCCAGCGCCCCGATTGAATTCCAAACCAGGGACACGAATCCCGTCACCCACAGGTGCCAAGGTGGCTTCGGGCGCATGCCTGCTCCATTTGCCATGCCTCGATCGGAGAAAACCCCTGGGGCCGAGTCAATCCAGATAGAACCGGGCCAGGCGCCCAGTCAGGCTTTGGGCAACCCGGCTCCCCGGCAGGGACCGGCGCGTGTTCCGTGAGCCGACGAGCTCACCCGCTCATCTGAACGACGCGAGGTTATCCTCGAGGAACCGGGCAAAGGTGATGGGTTTCCTCTTTAATACCTGCTCAACGTCGGGTTTCACGGCCGCCAAATGGCCCGCCTTGCCGAGGATGTTGAGCTCGCCGAGCATTTCCACCATCCACGGCGGCACACCCGCAGCCGCCAGGCCACGGATCGCCGCGGACTCGGGGATACTGACGTGGGTGATCTTTCTTCCAAGGGCGCTGGAGAACAACGCGGCAATATCGTCTCCGGAAAGCGACTCTCCCCCTGTCAGGTTGTAGCTCTTTCCGTCGTGGCCCGATTCCGTTAGCACGCGCACGGCCACCGCCGAAACATCACGGGTGTCGATCACGCTCACTTTTGCCGAGGCGAGCGGCGAGAAAAAGGTGTCCTTACCCCTGATGGTTTCGGGATACCCGTACCCGAGATAGTTCTGCATGAAATTGGTGGGGCGGAGGATCGTGAAAGGGATACCACTTTCCTGAACGACCTTCTCCACCTCATAATGCCAGCGGCTGAGACGGGTCGCAGCATTGGGCTTTGCCCCAAGCGCGGAAGACCGAACGATCCTCCGAACGCCGGCCGCCTTTGCGGCCAGGACCGCCTTCGTGCCGGCTTCGACGAGGTTCTCGATGAGTGGGGTCAGCGAGAAGAAGGCGTCCGCCCCTTTCAGCGCCGCCGCCATCGATGCCGAGTCATTGGGATCAAAGGTGACCTGGCAAATCCCGAGCTTGTCACAGCGCGGGCTCGGCCTGGGCGCCCGGGAGCCAACCAAGACCTCGGCGCCCAGCTTCGCCAACTCCTCGGCCACGGGATTCCCGATGTTTCCGGAATTAACGACGATTTTCATTTTTGGCCATTTGTTCAGGATCGCCCGTGAAGCTGTCGCGCACGGGAGCGCCGCGATGACATGGCAGGAAAAGATCCTTCAGGACGCGGCGCGAGACTTAGTGCAGCATCTCTGGCCTAAGGATTACCAATCTTCTCAAAGACGAAGAATGCCCAATTGTTGCCCCTCCGGTAATGGAACGTCAAAAGCTGCGGCCCAGCCTCCGGAAATGTGATCGTCGCCATCTGTCCGTAATCCCAATAGTGCCACCCCTTTGTGGCGCGAGGAAGCGTGCATGCGGCGGCCGGTTTTCCATTCAGGCTGAAGCTTATCTCAGCCAGGGGTTTACCGCTGGCATCCCGGTTGACCTCCTTTTCGTTGTAGGAATAGAGGCATTTGACCGAATAGGTGCCCGGCTCCGCCACGTTCACGGTGTAATTGGTCCATTCGCCATCGGAGGTCCACCCGATATAGAACTGGTTTATCGGCGGACTGACCGCGTTCGGGTGGTTAAGGTCCGCCCAGTCCTTCACAAAAGAAATATCGACCCCTTCGTGTTCACGGAAGTGCCAGACATACTCGCTGGCGTGAATGCGCTGGTGGTTATACGGGGTCACCTGGCGGTTAAGAACCCCGCTTCCCTCGTTCTCCGGAGTCGTGTCATGGTAAGCCACCCCCTCCCCTCCCAGATCATAGAGGGCACATTGGACAATCCCGGGGATATTCGCAGGACCCGTCTGGTGCATCGTGTCGGTGAAAGGCTTCCCGGCATATCCCTGCGGGATCGCGCACTGGACTCGCGGAGCGGCGCATGCAAAGGCTGCAACAGCCGCGAGGAGTATCATTCGGGGTTTCATGGGGTTCATGTGGGAAATTTCACTGGAACGGTTGGCGTTGCGCAGCTGTGACCCGGTACATCCTAGCCCCGTGCCACTCGATCTCCGGGGCAAAGTTGCCAGAGAACTCGCCGAGATCCCGGTGATTCCAGAGGTCCCTGATGGCGACCTGTTTGCCCAGACCGAGAGCGTCGATCTGCACCGTTACCGCCCGGGAATGCTCCCGGAGATTCTCCGCCGTGAATCCATAGGCGGAGAAGGCCATGCCCTCGCCTTTCCCGTCCTCGGCGGCCGTGGCGTCCAGGAGCCCCGATCCCCGTAACGTCACTGCACCGGCCGGCACCGCAATCCCGTTGATCCGCTCCCCGTGGCTGCCATAGTCCCGATCCGCGGGCGTTTCACGCCCATCCGCCATCACCCACCGGACGTCGCGCAGGACCGATGGCCACCAGAATCGTTGTGACGGGCCGTCGTCGGCGACCAAGACCACGGTGTGCAGCCCCTTGACCGGAAACTCAAACGAGATCCTCTGCCCGGGGGTGGCCGACGTCACGACGGGCCCCTTCCAGATGCGGTTTGCGTCGTTGAGGACCCAGGGGTCGCGCGTGTTGAAGAGCGCGACATATTTCCCGCGCCCATCCCCGGCATCGGCGATCCATCCGATCTCCCCGTCAGGCCTGCGGAAGAGCTGCCGGTTGTTTGAACTCGCCTGGTTGACCGCGATGACCTCGTCGTTGGTCAAGAGGGCAAGCGTGGAAGAGTCCAGCTTGGTCAGATCGGCGCCCAGCATGAGGGGCGACCGCGCGATGCTCCAGAGCGTCATGAGCGTTTCCTGCTCGCTCGGGCTAAACCAAGTCTTCCTTCCAAGCTCGATTGTTCCGATCGGGATCATGTCGGCATCGGGCCAAGCCCCCGGCTGCGTCCATGTGCTCCACTTGTCCAGGCGCCCGAACTGGGCCTCCAGGAGCGACCAATGGTCCCAGAAATCGTCCGAGATGCGCCACATGTTGGCGTGGGCGACTGCATGTGCCGCTGCAGCAATATCGGTCTCCCCGGGCGAAGTGCTGAGTATCATCGCCCGTCCCGTTCGGTCGATCGCCCGGCGCACGGCCTCAATTTCCGGCTCATTGCGGACATAGGGACGCGACAGGTCGTCCACCTTGACGAAATCGACGCCCCAGGAGGCGATCAGGGAGAAGACCGAGTCGTAGTAGGCCTGGGCTCCCGGCTTCGACATGTCGACCCCGTACATGTCCGCGTTCCAGGCGCACACATTGACGGTGTCCGCAATGTCGGCGGCGTGGTACGGTGTTCCGAGAATCGGGAGGTTTAGCTCCACGGCCTGGCGGGGAATGCCGCGCATCAGGTGAATGCCGAACTTGAGGCCCTTCTTGTGGATGTAATCGGAGAGGGAGGAAAAGCCGAGGCCGCCGGCGGCACCCGGGAATTTGTTGGGAGCGGGCACCAGGCGACCGTATCCGTCGAGAGTCAGTTTGGCCTTGGCATGGTAATCGAATCCGGTCGCCCCGGGTTCGTACCATTGGACGTCGACCACGACATACCGCCATCCGTGGGCGGACAACTCAGAGGCCATGACGTCCGCCTGCGCACGGGTCATCGCATCCGTCGCCGTCGTGGCAAAACAGTCCCAGCTGTTCCACCCCATGGGCGGGGTCTCAGCCCACGAGTGAAAGTCGCCGGCCGCCCCCGCGGCAGCAGCGGCGAACCCGAGGAGTGAAAGGACGAACACGCGGAACCTGCAAAAGGGGGTAGTCATGGGGCCACCGCCAACCAACGGCATTCCGCGTGGGCCGTCACGTTGAAAACAGCCCGCCAGCCCCCCGGTTGGCCCCTGCCGCGCGCCAAGTAGGCTTGCCGTTGGATCGTCACGTCTGCTTGCGTAGCCCTCCGATGAGTAGTCCCCACGCACCCAAGGTCATCCCGGGGAGCCCGAACGGCTGATGCAACGCGTACTTGGCCCGGCCCGCACCCTTCTCGCACACCGGGACCTCACGGTGGTCCTGGTGTGCAACGTCATCCTCGGGATGGCGCTTTCCTTTGTCGCACCGTTTTACTCGATGTTCGGGACGATCGAGGTAGGGATGTCCAATTGGACATTCGGCGTGTTCATGACGATCACATCGATCGCGGGGATCATCCTGAGCACTGCCCTCGCCCGTTGGTCCGACACTCGGTACAGCCGGCGATCGATCCTTCTCCTCGGGTGCTCGTTCGGCGCCGCAGGCTACGGGGCCTTCGCCTATGTCAGGGACGTCGTTTTGCTCACCGCAATCGGTTCAATCGGACTGGGAGTCGCCTCGATAACGTTCTCCCAGCTCTTCGCCTATGCCCGGGAGGCGATCGACCGGCACGGGGTTCCGGCCGATGAAGCGCCGTTGTACATGAACATCTACCGCCTTGCGGTCTCACTGGCCTGGACCGTGGGGCCCGGCGTGGCGGCCTGGGTCATGATCAAGTATTCATTTAAGGGCACCTTCCTGATCTGCGCCTCTTTTTTTGTCATCCTCTTTGCGATCGTCTGGATCTATATCCCGTCACGACCGCCTGCGGACCCCGCCACAACCACCCGCATCCCGCTTTCCAGGCTCCTGCGACGGTCCGACCTGCTCTGCTACTTCTCGTCCTTCGTGCTGGTCTTTGTCTGCATGACGATGGGCATGATGAACCTCCCGCTAATGATCCTGCACACACTCAAGGGCACGCAGCAGCAGGTGGGGATCGCCTACAGCGTCGCCCCCTTCTTTGAGCTGCCGTTCATGCTGCTCTTCGGGCTCCTGGCCTCCAGGGGCCACCCCGGCGGCCTCATCCGCCTGGGGGTCATCATCGGGGTCGCCTATTACGCGCTTCTGTCGCAGGTCCTCGAGCCCTGGCATATCTACCTCCTCCAAATCCTGAGCGCGGCCATGGTGGCAGTCATCTCGGGCATCGCGATCACCTTCTTTCAGGGCTACATACCGAACCAGCCCGGCACCGCCACAAACCTGTACACTAATGCCAACCGGATAGGATCCACCGTGGGATACCTTTGCTTCGGGACCCTCTCCACGACGCTGGGATTTCGCGCCGTTTTCGCGATCTGCGCCTGCGTTTGCGCGGCCGCCTTCCTGCTTCTCTGGCTCTCCAGAGAAAGGCATGAGCACGGCACCGAGGTGAAAATTGTCTGATTTGGAGGCGATCGCCGGGCCCGCGGGAACAGAAACACCGTCGAGCCAGGTTGCCTCTATCGTTTCAGCTTTAGCAGGCACTCCCCGGCCGCGTGCAGGGTCTCGGGCTTCTTCGCAAAGTTGAGCCGGATAAACCGGTTCTCGCCGTTCTCAAAGAAACTCGACCCGGGAACGGGCGCGACTCCCACCTCCTTGGTCATCCAATGGGCAAACTCCACATCGCTCTTCCACCCGAAACCGGAAATATCGACCATCACGAAGTAGGCCCCCTCGGGGCGGGTGTAGGAAAGCCCCGCCCGGTCGAGGTACCCAAGCAGGATATCCCGGGAGAGGCCGTAGGTTGCGGCCAACTCCTTGTAGTAGGAGTCGGGGTATCCGAGGGCGGACGCAACGGCGTGCTGCAGGGGCGCAGCCGCCCCCACGGTCAGGAAATCGTGGACCTTGCGCGCCTGCGCGATGACAGCCTGGTCGGCGTAAACATAGCCGATGCGCCATCCCGTTATCGAGAAAGTCTTCGACAGGGAGGAGCACATCAGTGTCCGCCGCGCCATGCCTGGGAGGGCTGAGAAATAGGTGTGCTGGTGAGGCGGATAGACGATGTGCTCATACACCTCGTCAGTCAGGACAAAGACGTCGAACTCCTCCGCGAGCGCGGCGATGGCGAGGAGCTCCTTCCTTGTGAAAACTCTGCCGCAGGGGTTTGAGGGATTGCACAGCACAAATGCCTTCAGGCCGGTGCTGAACGCCCGCCGAAGCTCGTCCGGGTCGAACTGGTAGTGCGGCGGGTGGAGGGGCACATGGACGGGACGGGCCCCGCAGAGGATCGCATCCGCCGAGTAGTTTTCGTAAAAAGGGGAGAACAGGCCGACCCTGTCGCCAGGATCGCAGACGGTCATCATGGCGACCATCATTGCCTCGGTGGCTCCACAGGTGACGACAAGCTCCGTGGCCTCGTCCACCGGCAGACCGGTAAAGCGCCTTAGCTTCGTCGCAAGCGCCGAGCGCAGCTCAGGGGCGCCCCAAGTGATCGCATACTGGTGCCGGCCGGCATCCATGGCATCCTTCCCTGCCTGGACAAGAGCCGCAGGGGGATCAAAATCGGGGAATCCCTGCGCCAGGTTGATCGCCCCGTGGCGCTGCGCAACACGGGTCATCTCGCGAATCAGCGACTCCGAGAAGACCGAGGTGCGTTCGGACGTGCGGGCCATGGAGGGAGGCGGCGAGTCTCAGGCCCCTATGCCCGGCTGCAAGGCGATTTAGCCTGGGTCGTTGCCCTACCGGGCACCCAGCTTTGCACAAAGCCCCTCGACAAGCGCCGTCGCCTGGAGATCGAGGTGCCGGGAAGGGTCCTGAGGCTGCGATGCCTTGAACTGCGCATCAGCTTTGCCCAGTGACGCGGCAAGGAATGCCTCCTTGGCCTCATGCATGGCGCCACTAGCCGTCAGCTCCTTCGCCGTTCCCGGCTTCCCTGCAAAACGGGAGGTGAGGTCGTCACCAACCCAGACGCGCCAGTCCGGGTCGTCGGCAAAATAGACGATCAGAACGCCCGTCTGGGCAATGCCCAGCCGGGTGGCGATGCCGTTCATGTACACTCCGGGACGGCTGTCCTCCTGGGCCGAGGGCGACTTGAGGTGAAACTGGAGCATGATCCGAATTCCGGAGGCGGCCTCAACTGCCTCCAGTCGGTGCTCCATGCCCGAGGCCCATGCGGTGTCGACCGTCGCCAGGCGGCCCGGGTCGTCGACGTGGACCGGCTGGGGCTCGTTGGGGGCCGAAAGGGCATTTAGTGCCCCAAGCATGACGGACAAGGCGACAAGTCGGGAAGTCTTGGAGGCCATTGGTGGCACACTCTGCCAACTATGCTTGGGGTGCAATTCAAAGCCGGTCGCCCCGGAAAAGTGCAAGGGCCCTCACAGGGCCTACTCAACGCCTAGGCCTGCCCCGACAGCCCCAAGGTCCGCGAAGACCTGGTCGGCTCCAGCCGCACGAAGCTCCTCCCCGGAGTGTGTGCCCGTGGTCACGACCCAGCAGGGAAACCCCCCGTTGTGCGCCGCATCGATGTCGAAGGGGGAGTCCCCGACCAACATTGAGGATTCCGGCACGCCGCCGAGCGCCTCAAGCGCATGAAGGCTAAGTTGGCGCTCGGGCTTCAGCCAGGGCGTGTCGCCCGCACCAATCACGGAGCGCAGGTAAGGCGAGAAACCGAGCTTATCACAGATCAGCCTGGACGACCCTCCCACCTTGTTGGTTAGGACGCCAAGCGCCGCCCCTTTCCGGTGGAGGCCCCTGAGAAGCTTGAGTGCCCCAGGCATGGCCTCGACGTCGTCGAGCATGGTCCTGTTCCAATATTCCCGATAGATCCCAAGCGTCATTTGTAGCTTTTCCGGCGGGACAAACTTTGAGAGGGCATGCTCGAGGCCGCCCCCGATCGCGTCCCTAACCTGCTGGGGTGTGGGCTCGGGAAGCCCCACCAAAGGCAAGGTATGGGCGTAGCAGCGATGGATCGCCTTGAAATGGTCGACAAGGGTGCCGTCGAGATCGAAGAGATAAGTGTTGAATGTGCGAATCACAGGGAACCTGACCGATTAGCAGGTAAGCAGACTTTGCGCCACCGTTACTCTGCTTGCCCTCCCCAAATTGATGACGGGAATGCGCGGGTGTAATACCCGTTGGCACGTGACGAATTCCGGGAATTGAGGTTCGCCAGCTCAAACCCGAGGGGACACGCTCCGGTCGCAAGTCGGTGCCGCCGCGCGCACCCCCGGCTAGCGGAACCACTCGGCTTGCCCCCTAACCCCTGCCCCCCATGCGCATCATCCCTCGCCTCCAAGCCTCCCATGCCGCAAAGGCGCTCAAGCTCCTTGCCTTCGTTTTGTTGCTGGTCTCGGTCCTCATTGCACCCAGGCCGCTTTCGGCCCAAGCCACGGAGGGCGGACCCCGATGGGCGCACATCAAAACGGCTCTCTTTTGCACCAGCGAAGACGTAGAAGGCCTGCTCTCCAAGCCGGAGGACCGCGCGGCGACCCTCAAGTACTTCTCCGCACTCCGGCTCTCCAAGCTTTACCTTGAAAACGGCAGCGCCGACGCGGCCGCCGTGCCCAAGCTCAGGGAAACAGCGAAAGCCCTAAGGGCGCTGGGACTTGAGGTTTCGGGAGCGGTGGTGCCAGCCTCCGAGAAGGGACCGCTCTGCTACAACGACCCGAAGGACATGGCCTACCTAGAGGCGAAGGTCACCGTTCTGGCCCAGGTGTTTGACGAGATCATCGTCGACGACTGGTTGTTCACGAACTGCACCTGTGCCAAGTGCGTCGCGGGCCGGGGTGCAGACTCGTGGGCGGACTACCGAAGCCGACTCGTGGCCGAGCAGGCAAAGATCCACATGATCGACGCAGCGAGAAAGGTGAATCCCTCGGCGCGCATCATCATCAAATACCCGAACTGGTACGAGGGCCACCGCTACAACGGCTATGACGTGGCTCGGCAGACCCCCCAGTTCGCGGGCGTGAGCGTCGGGATCGAGACCCGCCAGCGCGCCTCCCATGACCAGCACATTCCGATCTACTCCGGCTACGTATTCCAGAAGTGGATCGGGGGCGATGCGGGCCCAAAATGGCGCAGCGCCTGGCTTGACAACTATGAGATGCAGGGAGCGGACAACGACTATGTGGCACAAGTCTGGCAGGCGGTCATGGCCCAGACACCCGAGATCATCTTCTGGTGCGCCGGGGTATTGCATCCTCCCGCACCATCTGCGTCCAACTACCCCCATTTGGCTGAAATGATGCCCGAGTTTGACCGCGTCGCCGGCCTCCTCGCGGGCGCGTCGCGGGGCATTCCCCTGCACTTGCCGATCGGGTCCACGGGTGAATATAACGTGTTCGGGCACCTGGGCATGATCGGGCTGCCCCTCGCCCCCACCGCCGCCTTCCCGACAGAATCAAGGTCGGCGATCTTCACCCTGCATTCACTCAGAGACCCGAATCTTGCAGCGGAGCTTTTGGCACGCATCCAAACAGGAAAGGAGATCTTCCTCACAGGGCCTCTTTTTGCCGAGTTGAAGGGCAGCGAGGTGGGCAGGGCGATCAACGTGATCGCCGACGGGGGTACGGTCTCGTCGTCCACTTTCAGGGTTCGCAATGAGCGTTGGGGCAATAAACTTGTTCAGTCCCCGCGCAGTTTCGTGTTCCCCAAGATAGAGGTCTCAACGTGGCCCGACGTCCGCGAGGTGGGAGTCGTACGCGAGGACGCGGATTTCGGCGTGCTCCTTTCCAACTCCTATCTCGATGGCCGGGTGGATGTCCTTAATCTCCCCGACAACACGTACGACCTTCTCAGCCTGCCGGAGCCCGTCCTGGACCTGATTCGCGCGCACTTCACTGAAGAGCTCGGGGTTCGACTGATGGGCCCAGGGGGCGTGGCACTCTACCTCTTCGGGTCCCACCAGTATGTCCTCTACAACATGACCGATTCCCCGGTGAAGGTCTCGCTGCGACTCCCCAAAGCCCAGGCCTCTTCCCAGTGGAAGGAGCTTGTGCACGGCAAGGGTCTCACGGTCACGACGGTGGATTTAGGCGAGGGCGCCTGGGCTACCCACGAGACGGATGTGGCCCTCAGTTTGAAGCCGTTTGAACTGGCGATCGTCGAGTCCCACTAGCACCCCTCATCCCGTAGCCTAGGCTCCCGATGCGAGGGCGGCCGCTATCTCCTTCATCTCGGCGCGGCGCAGCTTGTAGCTTCTGGCGACCAGGGCGCTGAGCGCGTAACACACGCCCGGGAAAAGCGTGAAGAGGGCTATGATGCAGCGCAGGGTGCCCGGGGACTGGGTAGCGCTTCCTGCCGCATACCCATAGGCCGCGAGTGCCCAGCCTATCACGGCGCCGCTTAGCGCCAGTCCAAGCTTCAGGACAAACAGCGTCCCGGCAAAACTGACGCCGGTAAGGCGCTTCCCAAACTTCCATTCGCCGTAGTCGACGGTGTCCGACATCATCACCCACTGGATGGGAGTGATCATCTGATGGAGCACCCCGATCAGGAAGATAAGGACAAACATGGGCGCATTCGCTCCCACCGGGGAAAAGAACATCCCAAGGCTAAGGGCGGCGAGGATGCCATTGGTCCAAGTAAAAACGGTCACCTTGCAGACCCGATCGGTGACCGGCTTTGTGAGGAGGCAGCCTAGGATGTTTCCCACTGAGTAGGTGGCTAGGAACGCAGTGAAGAGCCTGGATTCACCCAGGATATACGTCACGAAATACATCATGGCGCCCCCCCGCGTAGCCACGGCCAGGATGTTGAGAAGGGTAAGGCCCCCGACAATCCGCCACTGGGCGTTCCCCACGATGTCCTTGATGTCCGCCCAGAACGAACTCGCCGTTTCCTTGCGGGGAGCGACCCTTTCGCGGGTCGATGCGAAGCAGACCACCAGCATCACGATCGCTACCAACGCAAGGATGGCGATCGCGCCCCGGTATCCAAAGGCCATGTCTGCCCCGCCGATCCATCCTGCTAGCGGCACCATGAGGACGGTGCTCAGCATGCCACCGGCGGTCGCAAGAACGAACCGGTAGGACTGCAGGGAGATCCTCTGCGTCTCGTCCGACGTGATCACGCCCCCGAGAGCGCAGTAGGGAATGTTCACAACGGTGTACATGAGCGTGAGCAGCGTGTAGGTGACCGCGGCAAAAACCATCCTCCCATTGACACCGAGATTCGGGGTTGAATAAGCCAACACGCAGCTCAGGCCAAACGGGATGGCACCCCAGAGGATGTAGGGCCTGAATTTGCCCCAGCGGGTGTGGGTCCTGTCGGCAAACCAGCCCATGACCGGATCACTGACGGCGTCCAAGGCGCGGGCCGCGAGGAAGATGCTGCCGACGAAGGCCGCCGGCAACTTGAACACATCGGTGTAAAAGAACGCCATGTAGAACATGACATTGTCGAAGACGATGTGGCTCGCCGCGTCGCCGAGGCCGTAGCCGATCTTTTCCCTGGCCGAAAGGGGTGTGGTGTCCATGGGGAAGGGTCGCGCGAACCGGGCCGCAGCAACGGGAGAAAGTGCCCTTCCCGGAGGCCGGGACGCAAGCCTGCCAAATCCCGGACTCGCACGCCTTACCAACCCCGGGGTTACAGGGCGGGGATTCAACGGACTGATGCCGCAGCGGCGACTGGTCCTCCCCTCAGGGACCAAGGACCGAGGTTCGCGGACCAACCGCAGCGATGTCTTCATATGAATGGGGCTAAGTGTTTTGTCGGATAACTGCTTAGTGATTGCCCATTTTTATAAACGGCGACGTAGCACGGGTAAGTTGGGCTACTGTTTTCCCGGAGGTCCGAATCGTCTCGCTAACCTCCCCAGAAATCGTGGTTGATTGACCTGCTAGCGGATGGCGTCCGGGGCACAGTTCTGGTCCCGCTTTGGGTCCAGTTCGGTGGTTCCGCCCAACCAGACGCAAGCGGAGAACCTAGAACATGCCTCCCATCAGCCAACTCGTTCCCGCGCTCCAACTCGCGATCGGCCCGGTCATCCTCATTTCCGGTGTCGGCCTCCTGCTCCTGAGTTTCACCAACCGCTTCGGGCGGCTGTTGGACAGGGCCAGGTTGCTCAACAAGGAGCTGCATGCGGAGCATCCGAATTCGGCCAAGCTGCGCAGCCAGATCGCCTTCCTGCACAAGCGTGCGAGCATCCTGCGCCTCTCGATCCTGCTTGGGGCCATTACTGTCCTGATGGCAGCGTGCCTTATCTTCGGGTTGTTCGTCGGCGCCGTGCTCAAGATCGACCTCGGCTGGGCCATTGTCATCTTTTTTTGTGTCTCCCAGCTGACCCTAATCGGATCCATACTCTCGTTCATGAGGGAGATGAATCTTTCCCTGACGGCCTTCCGTCTCGACATTGGCGTGGTGGAACCCGACCAGGAAGCCAACTAGTCCCGGCTAGCGCACTCGGGGAAGGTAGCGGCCCGGGTGCCGACGCTCGTGTCCTCGGGCCCATGACGGCCTGCTTGCGGAAGGTCAGGGTCCGGGTTCACACTCCCCTAACCCGCCCCTGCGCCGAATGCCCGGGGAAACAACCCCATGAAGACTTCCACCCTGTGGTCCGTCGGCTGCCTTTTTGGCAGCTGCATCCTTTCATTCCTAGCCCCGCAACTTGACGCGCAGCTCGCCAGCGCACCCATCCTGCTGCTTCCCGGAGGTGGCGACGGTCGGCCAACGGAGGTCGAACGCGCCAAGCCGCTCGACATGCTCGTGGTGAGCGCCGCCAAGGGCACCGTCGAGGTCCGCGATGCCGCAAACCGCGTCTATTACTCCGGGCCGATCGACGGCACCCAGAGCTTCAGGGTCGGCGGCGCGCTTGGCCGGCACACGGTTATCTTGCGCGATGCAGCGGGCAGGGAGACCGGGCGGACCGCGTTCGTCGTCGATGCCCAGACGGACATCGACGACGGAGGGAAGTACCGGGACATGTTCAAGCTGTTCCGGGCCGGCATGAGCGCAGACTACCCCGGCGGAGTCTTGACCACCGAATGGAACGGCAAGCTCTATCACATGTTCGTGACCTGGGTCCTGGACAACTACCACACGGCGAAAGGCATGAAGTACTTCAGTCCCTATGGCACTGAGTTCGTCGACATGATGCGGGGGGCTCAACGCGAGGACGGGATGATCTGGAGCAACATCAATCCGGGAGACGCCGTTGCCTACTACAAGACCGCCTACGGCCCCTTTGGCTATGTCCGCCAGATTGGCGACCGCTACTTCGTCCGTCAGCCAGCGGAAAACCACCCCGAGTACGTTTATGTGAGCACCATCTACCAGGCCTGGAAGGCCTGCGGCGACGACGCGTGGATGGCCAGGTGCCTCTCGTCCGCAATGCGCGCGCTGGATTACTGCGTCAACGACCCCGCCCGCTGGAGCGAGCGCTATCAATTGCTAAAACGTGTCTACACGATCGACTCCTGGGATTTCCAGGTCGATGACGCCTACACTCCCCATATCGGGCTCACCGACACGATGCTGATCGATCCCAAGAAATCCAAGTTCGGGGTGTTTTTTGGAGACAATGTCTACTATGCCGCGGCGTGCACCGAGTTGTGCGAGATGCTCTCACACACCGGCGACACCGCGAACGCGGCGAAATACGCCAGCCGGGGCGCGGAGATCCGCTCGCGGCTCGACCACCTTTCCTGGAATGGTCGCTTTTTCACCCATTTCATCGACGAGGATCCCACCGTGAAGCGCGATCTTGGCGTCGACGAGAGGTCTCAGCTGGCGCAGGGAAACGCCTATGCGCTGAACCGGGGCGTGGACCAGAGACAGGCCGAGGCTATCATCCGGACCTACATGGACCTTCGGGATCATCTGCCCGTGGGGTCGCCGGGCGAATGGTACGCGATCTATCCCCCGTTCCAGCGGGGTTTCGGGCATCACAACGATGTCTGGCAATACATGAACGGCGGCGTAGGGGGCCATGTCGCTGGAGAACTTGCACGGGGGGCTTTCGAAAACGGGTTTGAGCCCTACGCGCGGGATATCCTAGACCGCCTGACCGACCTCGGCCGTGCCCATGGGAACAAGATCTCGTTTGCCTACACCGGATCGATCCCACCGGCTCCGCCTCCCCCCACCTTCACAACCGTGGACCTGTCGGGCTTTGCCAATATGGATACCGAGGACAAGGGAGGCCCGAAGTCATCTCCCTGGATGCTCATGGGAAAGCCCGGTGATGACATCCGGGGCCTCCCCACGGGCACCCAGTCCCTGGCCGACATCCCTTTCAGGATCGCGGACCCAAAGGCGAACGAGCGCAGGGTGGCGGTAGCCGTTTCCCGCCAGAAAGGCCTTCCCCATGAAATGGACGTGCCAGTGGGTTCAAGGGCCGGATGCGTCTACCTCCTGCACACCTCGACAAAACCCTCCTCGGAGGGGATCTGCGGGACCGTGGAATTCCTCTATGACGACGCCTCGCGAAGCGTCCAGTACGTTGTGATGGGGAAACAGCTGACCTATTGGTGGTTTCCGGAGCTCAAGACGGAATCCTCGGGGGTTGCATGGCACGGGCCGAGCCCAGTTGCAGCCGACGTCGGCGTGTCCTGGTGCGCGATCGACAACCCCCACCCGGAGAAACCCATCTCGTCCGTGCGACTCGTTGCCCCAGAGGACCAGGGGATCTACACGGTGCTCGCCCTGACACTGGCCGACACCGCCCACTACGTCGCACCTAATCCGGTGTCCTACGGCGGACCCGACAACTGGGCCGCTGCGACAGCGATGGCCGCGATGATAGAGGGACTTGCGGGCGTCAAGGATGGGGCAGCAACCGGGACATTCTCGCACCCCGTCGTATCTCCACGTTGGGACCTTGGTGTTGCCAGGGCGGTCACCGCTACAGTGAGGTATCCTGCATCCAAGGGCTACGTTGCCTACCGCTTCGAGAATTCGCCGCAGTTGAGGGAGATCACGGTCCTGATCACAGGGGGATCGGATTCAATGGACGGACACTTCCCGCTTCCCGTTGGGGTCGCGGACGTGAGGTCCGTGGACGTAGACGGCGCCGACGTCGCCTACCATGTCAACTGGGTCTCATCCTCGAGCTACGTGGACGTTGCGCTGGACACCAAGGCCGTGAGGACGATCCGCATCCGATACTGACGCCGCCGACCGTCGCCTAGCCGGCGAACAAATCCACAAACTCTCGGACGGGCATCGTCTCGAGCCGGGCTGGGGAAGAGAAGATCCCCATGATCCACGCTGCTCGTTCGTCCCCAAGCCGGAGGCGAAAGGCCGCCTCGGCCTTTTTTATCAACAGGGGAATTCCCTCACCGCGTCGGCGCCTGTGCCCGATTGGAAAATGGACCTCGATGCGCTCCGTCTTCGAGCCGTCGCTGAAGAACACCTGCACTGAGTTGGCAATCGAACGTTTCTCGGGATCGAGGTAGTCCCTGGAATACTGCGGGTCCTCGGAAATCGTCATCTTGGCCCGCATCTCGTCGATCCTAGGGTCCTGGGCAACCTGGTCCTCGTAATCGTCGGCAGTGAGGTTTCCGAAGATCAGGCCGATCGCCGTCATGTACTGGATGCAGTGGTCCCTGTCCGCCGGGTTGTGGAGGGGCCCTTTCTTGTCGATGATGCGGATCGCGGACTCATGCGTCGTCAGCTCGACACGCGTTACCTTCTCCAGCCTGTGGCCCACAAGGGGATGAAGGCGTACCGCGCATTCCACGGCCGTCTGCGCATGGAACTCGGCCGGGAACGAAATCTTGAAAAGCACATTTTCCATCACATAGCTGCCGAGGGGTCTCGCGAGTCGGACCGGGGCGCCCCTAAAGGAGACATCCTGGAAGCCCCACGTCTTAGCGGAAAGAACGGAGGGGTAGCCCATCTCGCCGGTCATCGCGATAAGCGCGAGGCGGACTCCCCGGCTAGTCGCATCCCCTGCGGCCCACGATTTTCGGGAACCTGTGTTCGGCGCATGGCGATAGGTGCGAAGCGCCGATCCATCGAGCCACGCGTGCGACACCGCGTTGACCACCTGCTCCCTTGTTGCCCCAAGCATCGCGGCAGCCACCGCGGTCGAAGCGACGCGGACCAGAAGCACGTGGTCGAGCCCCACCCGGTTGAACGAGTTCTCAAGCGCCAGGATGCCCTGGATCTCGTGGGCCCTTATCATGGCGGCGAGCACATCGCCAACGGTGAGGCCCGGGCGTCCCTGGTCGAAGGAAGTGCCGAAGGCTCCCACTGCGGTGCCGGCAGCCGCGTTGCGGTCGAGCCAGTCGGCGGTCGCCAGGATCGCGCCCAGATTGTCCGAAGGATGGCCCCATTCGGCGGCAAGCCAGGTGTCGTTGAAATCGAGCCACCGGACAAGGGTTCCGATATTGAAAGCCGCCTGGACGGGATCGAGCTCGAAGGCCGTCCCGGGAACCCGTGCCCCGTTTTCAATCCGGGTGCCCGGCACGACCGGCCCTAGGAGCTTTGTGCACGCGGGGTACTCCAGCGCCAGCATCCCGCACGCAAGGGTATCGGCAAGGCACCAGCGGGCCGTGCTGCGGGCCTCATCACCCGCAGGGTCCCGACTCAGGGCATAGTTCGCGATGTCCACCAGGAGCTGGTCAGGCGGTGGGCGCTCATTTGAGACAGGCGAGGACATGGAAAAAGACGGCCGGGGCGTCAGCGTTCAGCGAGGGGAACGTAGGGTCGTGGCTCCGGACCTGTGTAGGTCGCCCCGGGGCGGATTATCTTTCCGTCGACCCGCTGCTCCACGATGTGCGCAGCCCAACCCGCGGTCCGGGAGATGACAAAGAGCGGGGTGAAAAGCGCTGTGGGGACGCCCAGCTGGTGGTAGGCGACGGCACTGTACCAGTCGAGGTTGGGAAACATCCGCTTCTCAGCCCACAGGAGCTTCTCGATTTCCTCGGCGATCTCGAAGACCGCGAGATCTCCCTCATCCACGCAGAGCTGGCGGGTGATCTCCTTGATGATGGCACTCCGGGGATCGTCGATCGTGTAGACCGGGTGGCCAAAGCCGATAACGATCTCCTTCCGACCGATCCGTTCCAGGATGTCGGCCCGGGCTTCCTCAGGCGACTGGTAGCGCTGCATCACCTGGAGGGCCACTTCGTTGGCACCCCCGTGCTTGGGCCCCCGGAGAGCCCCGATGGCCCCCGTAATGCAGGAGTGAAAATCCGACCCTGTTCCCGCTATAACGCGCGCCGTGAAGGTTGAGGCGTTGTACTCGTGCTCGGCATAGAGGATGAGCGACCGATCGAGCACCCGCACATGCGCCGGCTCGGGCGGCCTCTGGTGGAGCAGGTGAAGGAAGTGGGCAGCGACCCGATCGTCGTCCGTCTCCACCACGATTCGCCGTCCGGAGGAGACAAAGTGATGCCAGTAGAGCAGCATCGAGGGAAAGCACGCGATCAGCCGGTCCGCTATCGCGCGAGCCGCCCCGGTGGTCGACGCGTTTCCCCCGGTTGCAGGACGCTGCTCGGTCTCGAGGTTTCCAATAACGGAGCAGGCGGTGCGAAGAACGTCCATCGGATGCGTCCCCGCTGGCAGCCGTTCGAGAACCGCCTTCAATGCGGTGGGCAGCGAGCGTAGCCCGCGCAGCCTGGTGCGGTAGGCAGCAAGCTCCTGCTCATTGGGAAGCCTCTCGTGGACGAGCAGGTGCGCCACCTCTTCGTAGGAACCTCGCGCGGCAATCTCCTTGATGTCATAGCCCCTGTAGTGGAGGTCATTGCCCGAACGGCCGACCGTGCAGATGGCAGTGTTTCCCGCAGCCACTCCGGATAGCGCGACCGACTTCTTCGCCTTGGGTCGTGGGCTTTGGGAATCGGGCATTTTGGTCGGGTTCCTTGACAGGACCGTTATGGGATTACGCCGGAGTCAGCTCGGGGGAACGTACCCGAGAGTCCTATAGAGATCAGAGCGGGTCTGCATGCGGCTCACGACGCTTTCCTGGGTTCCGTCCTTGCGGATAGCCTGGTACACTTCGAGGGATGCCTGGGCAGCGGCCCGGCTGGCACTCAACGGGTAAAGGACCATCGAGACCCCGGACCGCCCGAGCTCTTCGGCCGTGAGGTAGGGCGTCTTTCCAAACTCGGTGAGGTTAGCGAGGACCGGGACCTTCACCGCAGCGGTGAACGCCCTGAACTCCTCCAGCGAGGACAGGGCCTCGGCAAAGATCATGTCCGCACCCGCACCAACATACGCGATCGCCCGCGCAATCGCTGCCGGCACCCCCTCCACCGTGGCCGCGTCGGTCCGCGCCATGACCACAAAATGCGAGTCGGGTTTGCCGCCGACCGCCGACCGCACCCGGGCCACCATCTCCGCCGTGGGCACCAGCTGCTTCCCCGGGAGGTGTCCACAGAGCTTCGCCGGGACCTGGTCCTCTATGTGCACGGCCGCCGCGCCCGCGCCCGCGAGCTCCCTAACGGAAACGGCCGGATCATCCCAGCCCGTGTCGATGTCCACCAGCAGCGGAAGGTCCGTGCTCCCCGTGATGCGCCGTGCATCGATCACGACGTCCGCGAGGCCCGTGCGGCCCACATCGGGGATTCCATAGGAGTGGTTGGCGACCCCCGCACCTGACAGGTAGAGAGCCCTGAACCCGGCCCTCTTCGCGAGCAATGCCGCATAGGCGTTGATCGCCCCGGCAATCTGGAGGGGATGCTCGGCCTTTACTGCGGAGCGGAATCGGGATCCGGGTGAAGGCATCATTGGGGGAGAGGTCTACCCGAAGAATAATCGGGGGTTTCGTCGCGCCTCAATGGTCTTCGGATAGATTTTTCGGGGCCCGTGGACCGGCCCAATGCCGGATCAGCGGCGCTTCAACAGCCGCTCGATTTCCGCCCGGGTCGGCGCCGAGGGCTGGGCCCCGATGCGGGTCACCGAGATCGAGGCAGCTGCCTGGCCAAATTGCACGGCGTCGAGGAGCGACTGACCCTCGGCGAGCGCAACCGCTAGCGCGCCATTAAAGACATCGCCCGCAGCTGTCGTGTCCACCGCCTTCGCCTTGAACGCGGGGACGAGGCCCCCCCCTCCCCCGTTGGACACGAACGCGCCGCGGGAGCCGAGTGTGATGATCACCGTGCCGATACCCTTCTTGTGGAGCTGGGTTGCCGCCTTTTGCGCTGCCGCAGCGCCGTCGACCCGGGTGCCCGTGAGCGATTCCGCCTCATGTTCGTTGGGCGTGATGATATCGACATTGCGCAGGAGCGCGTCGGGAAGGGAACGCGCAGGCGCGGGGTTCAGGATGACTCGCATGCCGCGCCTCTGCGCAAGCGAGGCCGCGGCGGCAACTGTTGGGAGTGGCGACTCGAGCTGCACAAGGAGGATATTTCCCGCCTTGAACGAGGCACTTGCTTTCGCGACGTGGGCGGGAAGAAGCCTGAGGTTGGAGCCGGACGCCACCGCAATGCTGTTCTCTCCGCCCCCTCCGACAAAGATGAAGGCGATGCCCGAGGGTTCCTTGGGATCGACCCCTAGGTCGGAAACATCGATCCCGTCAGCCTTGAGCCCGGTGATAATGGCCTTGCCGAAGTCGTCGCGGCCCACTCGGCCCACGAATTTCACCGAGGCCCCGGCCCGGGCGGCCGTGACCGCCTGGTTCGCGCCCTTTCCGCCTCCGGCGGAGTGGAACTTTCCGCCGATCACGGTCTCCCCGATGCCCGGAATTTTGTCCACGCGGACAATCATGTCTATGCTGCAGCTGCCGACGACGAGGACCCGGGCCTTTGAGCGATGTTTGGGTGAAGCCATGATTAAAGAAAGGCAGGGTTAGAGGCGGGACGCGATGAGGACTGCAAGGCCTAGCCCGTAGAAGCCGAACATCGCCACCAGGAGCTTGCCCGTGCCGATGGGCGCCGACTTGAACTCCTTCCAGACAAAGACCCCCCATAGGGCACTGACCATCGTGGCCCCCTGGCCGAGCCCGTACGAAAGGGCCGGCCCAGCCTTTGCGCCGGCAATGATATTAAGGGACATCCCGACGTTCCAGATCACCCCTCCCAGGATTCCGACCAGGTGGAGGCGGACGCTGCCCTTCTTGAAATAGTCGCCAAAGGGAACCGGGGAGCCGACGAAGGGCTTCGCCATGATCGCAGTGTTCCAAATGAAGTTCGAAGCGAGCACGCCTGCCGAGAAGAGGACAATCGCCGTGTAGGGGCTCAGCTTGCCCGCCTCCAGTTCGAGGAGACCGTTCACCTCGCGCATGGGGGCTATCGCCCGGGCGACATAGCTGTAGAAGAAGCCCATCAGGACGCCCGCGATAATGGAGAGTATGATTCCCTTGCCCGGGGTTCGCCCCCCACCCGAGGCCAACTTCCGGTACGCAAGGGCGTCGAGCACGATGGCCACGGCAACGGACGCCACGCCGAGAGCAAGGAGCCTGACATTGCCCTCGGGCCTCACCATGTAGGTGCTCACCACCCCAAGGATCAGGGCGAGGCCGACGCCGACCGGGAAGGCGACCGCCATGCCGGCGATGTCGATAGCCGCGACCAGGAGGATATTCGAAAGATTGAAAATGACGCCCCCGGCAAACGCCGACCAGAGCCAGCGGCCCTCCGCCTGGTGCAGGTCGGGCAGGAATCCACGCCCGCCGGATCCTGTGCTTCCCAGGGTGAATGCGAGGATAAGCGAGAGGAGCAGGACTCCGATCGCATAGTCCCAATAGAAGAGCTGGAAACGCCATTCCTTGCCTGCGAGCTTCTGGGTGTTGGCCCAGGAGCCCCAGCAGAGCATCGTTACAAAGCAGAAGACGACCGCGACGCTGTAGCTTGTGACCGTATACATAATGGGGATAGGGCTCCGGGGGTATTGGGGGCAGCCAGCAGGCAAACCCTACGGAGCGAGCGGTCCCGGGTAAACGGAGAAATGGCCCAAGGCTTAGGGAGCTAGGAGCGGCGCCAGTCTCTTTGAAAGGGACGCCAGGCCGGTGTCGTCGACAGCAACCGCGGCACTAAGGAGGATCTCGGCCAGTACGATCCGAACGGGAGCTATCGCGGCGCCCAAGGTGGTGCAGGCCTCGGGCGGTGTCGTAACCAGGAGCCTGCGACAGGCAGCGGGGCGGTCCTCGTAGATGCGGCAGGCGCCCCCCTCACCGAGAAAGACGCAGCGATTTTCGACGCTCCAGAATTTTGCCCATTCGGGGCTCCTGCGCTCGCGAGAGGCCTGGGCCTTGAGCCGGTCCAGGTCCACCTCGACACCGCCCGCTACCCGGTTTCTGAGAATTTCAGCCTCGTCTGTCGTCACCTCAACCTCGCCGTGGCAGCATCCACAGCACCCGACCTTGCAGCTGACCACGACGTTCGACGCCGTCGCCATTGCCCCTTCCATCATCCGATGCAGGGCCTGGGCACGCCCTGCACCCCGCGGTGTGGCCTCCAACGATTCCTTGTATTTCTCGTAGATGTTCCGAATCTCGGCCGACATCTCCAAAAAATCCGTAAACGGCATTGATGCCCGCTGCTGCTCCATGAATGCCCTCATCTGCGGGGTGGGAGTCCGCATATAGCCGACGGGGTCATCCGCAGGGCCTGTCTGACTCACTGAGCCGGTCATAAGAGCGATGATCGGGCCAACCGACCGGGAGTCAACGACGGGCGGCCGCAGGCAACGGCCCGGTCCAGGCTCGAGTCGTCGAAAGGCGCCTGACCGTAACCGTTCAGGTCGCCAGGATCGAAACAACCCTCGCAGCAGTACCGTTCCCTGCGCGCGTCCTACGCATCATGCCAAACAAAAACCCCAGGCCTGGGGCCTGGGGTTCAAATCTGCCGTCTGGTACCCCCGCTGCCAAAGTCTCCGCTCCCGTCGCCACCAAGCGAGAGGGAGCGGAGAGTTGGCTGGAGTAACACCCGCTAAAGATCCTGAGGATCCCGAAAGGGATCAGAACTGAACCGTGACTTCGCTGCGGAGGCCGTCTGTCTGGGCCTTGGCGGCCGCGCCGAGAACGGTGTTGCTGGATTCGCCGTGAACGTAGCCGGCCTGGAGCTTCACGTCGTTGCCCTTAATGTAGTAGTTGAAGCCGAGGTAAAGCTGGTCGGCCTTGTTCATCGTGCCGCCGCTCGGCGCCGAACGAATGACGTCGGAGAGCGCCACGCCGCGGCCACCGGAGTCGACATAGCTGTATTGGAGAACCGCTTCCCACTGGGCGTTCAGCTTGTAGGTAGGCTGGATCCAGTAGCCCTTGATGTTGGCGTTGTTATGGATTGCGATGCCGCTGTCGACCTTGGCCACCTCATATTCGCCGATAAGCCGGAATCCGCCCACCGTCAGGTCGCCGAAGGCGCCATCCAGGCTGATGTTCTGCCCGCGGCCGATAACGGCACCGGGACCACCCTGGTCGGGCAGGAAGCCCGTCTCGTATCCGACCTTGTAGCTGCCCTTCGAGGCACCTGTGCCAAACGAGGAACCGTAGCCGACCACGCCGTAGGCGGCGAACTTGTTGGTCGTCGCTCCGCCCGTCGAACCCACGCCGCCGAGGCCGTTGATCAGGACCGCCGTGTTGGAGCCGTCACCGCTGTACTCGTTGCGCTCAGGATTGGTGAGGGCGACGTTGTAGAAGAAGCCCTCGTAGGTGCCGCTCGCGTAGATCCCCGTGCGGTAGCTGGCGGCGCCGATACGGCGGCCGTTGTTCCCTTCGTCGAAATAGCGCGTGACGACCGAGCGCTCGATCGCCCTCAGGTCGCTGCTCGAGATGTTTTCCTCGTAGCCGAACGGCGCCTTGGCGATGCCGGCGTCGAGGACAAACGCGGGACTCTGCTTCCACTCCAGCACACCCTTGTCAAAGGAGGCGTTCGCAAGGTCATAGACCACGTTTGCGCTGAATCCGTCACCGAAACCCGCGTTCACGCCGATCAGCATGCGGCGGAAGAGGAAATGCTCGGTCGAGACCGGGTTCACGGCCACATTGTTGATCGTCGTGCCGAGGCCGGCATACTGGACCTGGAAGCGGCCCGAGAGGACGAGCTTCTTGATGTATTGGTCGCCGCTTGTCTCGACGTTCTCAGAGGATTGAGCCTTCGAGATCTGGCTCGTGATGTCCTTGGCTTCTTTGTCCGTGAGGACACCCTTCTTGATGAGGGCATCAATCAACGCCTGGCTGTCGGCGGATTGTGCAAAGGCAACTCCTGAGGTTACAACGGCGAGGCTCAAAAGCGCGAGCCACTTGGATTTGATAGGTAGCATGGGTGTACTTGGTTGTGTGTGTTTCGTGGACCGAATGGACCGGCTGCATGCTAGTGACCGATTGTTACGGCAATGTGCCGACACCGTGACACTCGGGTTAAAGGGCCCCGGGAATGAACAGTTAGAAAACTTGGGACACTTACCACCCTGGCAGCTAATGGTTTCTGAAACGCCCTGCCCGAGATCCCGGCGACCCTGGGGGGCCTCAGCGCCGGCTCCAAAATCCCACGAGGCGCCGTTCGGAATCAGGGCAAAATTGTTTCTTCGGTGAGGGCAATGGCTGTCCGATATGACACACTGCACAAAAGATGATCTTGAACTAATCTATATTTGTTTAATGTAGATTAGATCTAGGGTATTACCTATACCCAACCAAACCGACCTAATATGCTCAACATCAAGTCTAAATGGATTGCGACACTCGGCCTGGGCCTAGCCCTAACCGGAGCCGCACAAGCCCAGTCCGCCGATAATCAGGCACTCATCAACGCCCTCATCAAGAAGGGCGTCCTCACCGAAAAGGAGGCCAAGGACATCACCGGGGAAATCGCGAAAGCCCAGGCTTCACAGAACGTGGAGATCAATGCCGACGCCTATATCCAGAAGGTCACGGTCGGCGGCCGCTGGCAGGTCCAATATGTCGGTCTCGGCACCAGCATCAACGGGACCGGCGTGAATCCGGTTTCGACCGAGCATTTCCTGCTTCGCCGCATCTACCTCAACTTTGGCGTCCAGTTTGCCGACGGGTTCAGCGGCGCCGTGAGCTACGATGCCGCCGTCTCGGGCTTCAACCAGGCAATTCTCCAATGGAAACAAAGCGACCTCTTTTCGATCCGCGCTGGTCTGGACAAGGCACCCTTCGGCTATGAGGAGCTCATCTCCAGCGGCGACCTGAAGGCGATCGAGCGATCCACCGTCACGAACTACTTCGACAACGGCAATAACGGCCGGCGCCTGGGAGCCTCGGCCTACCGGACCGGGATCTTCGCGGGAGGCACCTACGAGGGCTTCTACTACGCCTTGGCCCTGACGAACCCCGAGCGCAACGAATACGCCGGTGATTCCACGAACATCTCCGTCCTCGTCAACGGCCTGGGCGGCGTTGGGAGCACCGGTGGGGCGACCACCAACCGGTTCGCCTATTATGGTACCGTGGGCTACAGCGGCGCCTTCGGCGAAGGCCCGACCAAGGGCAAATACAAGGTCGGCTACGAGACGGGTTTCCTCCCCGACCAGGGCGGCCCGGGCGCAACGATCGGCGGCGGCCAGAACATCAGCTTAAGCGGCGCGTTTGTTGATGTAACCGTCGGTGCCTTCACGATTGCCGGCGAGTACGAGTCGGCCAAGGACGACAGCGGAGTCGCGATCCACCACAACGCCAACATCCACGGCTACTGGATTCAGCCCTCCTTCAAGCTGACCCCCCAGTGGGAAGCGGTGGCCAATTACAGCGCCATCAATTCCGATGGGCGGGGCGTCACCCTCTCCGACGTCGTTCGCTCGGCGCCAAGTGGCGGCACGATGAACAAGGCCGACGAGCTCTACCTCGGCTTCAACTACTACATCAAGGGCAACGACGTGAAGCTCCAGGCCGGCTACATTCACGGTTCCTCCAACGACACCGTGAAGGGCGCGCCTGCAAAGGCGGAGACGGACGGCCTGCGCAGCCAGTTCCAGATCCAGTTCTAAACCATCGCTCCTCAGCTTTGGGAGCCCAAAACGGCGCCCATTCCCTAATCTGGCTGTCCCGGTTTTCCGGGGCAGCCAGTTTTCGTTTTGGCGGGCCGCGAACCTTCCGCGGGCCAACGCAAGATATGCGCAGAGGGCTCACGGCCACCACGTCATTAAGGCGTCCTGCCACGTAATTGTCGCGACCGGCCACAGATCCATTCCCACGGACTGCGCATTAATGCATCAGATGCACGCCCCTCGAAGCGTTACTCAACTCGGGGGGCCACCTCAAACCCAAGCCAACCCCAAGACACTTCCGCCAAGAGCCTGCCGCACGCTCGCCACGAGAGAGCCGCGACAGTCGAGGGCCGGAACCCACCCACCGCGGCGCGTATTGCGCTAACCCCGGTGGCATCGGATTGACCACCATGCAAAACCACACCTGTAAGATCATCCTGTTCGCGCTTACCGCTTCCGCGGCAGCCGCACAATACACCCCTCCCTCCCCGGCAGCCCCGGTCCCCGGAGTGATTGACGACTACGTAAAGAAGAACGAACCCGACCTGAAGGGGTGGGACTTCGGGATCAACGAGCGCCTTCGTTTTGAAGACAAGTCCGGCTCGGGCACGACCCATGCGGGCTCCAACTTCGACTTCGACGCAAACCCGCCGACCACCAACCACAACGACTATTGGATTTCCCGCCTCCTTCCGCGAATCGGCTACACGGGCGATTGGGTTTCGGCGGTGGTCGAGGCCCGCTCGAGCTACTCCATCGGCGACGACCGGTACACGGCAACCGCAGCCGGCAAGAATCTTGCCGAGAACGACGGCCCCCTGCAGCTCGAGCTCGCTTATGTCGCGATCGGCAACCCGAAGCAGTGCCCTGTCTCGGTCAAGGTCGGGCGCCAGTACCTCACCTACGGGGAGGGCCGCCTGGTTGGAAATGCCTTCTGGCTGAACATCCCCCACACCTTCGATGCCGTGAAGGTGCGCTATCAGGACGCGTTCTTCGGGGTCGATCTCTTCGCCTCCAACCTGGTCTACGTTCGCGGGAGCCACTTCGACCAGTCCAACTCCCAGGACACACTCTCGGGCGCCTATTTCGACTTCCCGGGGATCTCCAAGCAAAGCGTAAACGAGGCCTACGTGTTCGCGCGCAACGTGGCCCGTGGGATACTGACCGACGATTGGACGCTGGTTCCGGCGCCGTTTCGGTTCACGGCACCCCAGGATACCTACACCCTGGGACTGCGCTCCAAGTCAAAGCCCGGAGCTTTCGGGCCCTGGGACTACGGAATCGAGGCCATGTGGCAGGTGGGCGACCGCACGACCGTGTTTCCGGCAACCCCGCTCGCCACGGCAAAGGCCGCCCCCCGCCTCGACCAGAACGCTTGGGCCTTCATCGTGCAGGGCGGCTACACCTGGAAGGACCTGGCGCTCAAACCCCGGCTGGCGCTCATCATCAGCTGCGCTTCGGGCGACCAAAACCCCACCGACAAGACCAGCCAAACCTTCCTGAACGTCCTCCCGTCAAACCACGGGCTCTACGGGGCCATGGATCTCTCCAGCCTGCAGAACATCGTGGATGACCGCCTCTCGTTCACCATAAAGCCGAGCCCGACCACCAGCCTGGCCCTTGACGTTCACCAGCAGTCTCTGGAGAACAACCACGATTATTGGTACAATGTCGCGGGAGTCCCGAGGAACACGCCCGGGGCCGCGGCCGGAAGCGGCAAGGGTTTCGGGATAAACCCCGGGTACAAGTCGGACATCGGCCGGGAGGTCGATGTGATCGGCGGGTGGACCGCAACGAAGGGCGTGCTGCTGGAGATGGGCATCGGTCACTTTATCCGCGGGGACTACGTGAAGCAGTCCCTTCGGGCGGTGGGATCGAAGGACTCCGACTACGCCTATGTGCAGGCGACGATCAATCTCTGACACCTTGGGGTTGGGACAACCGGGGGCGCGGCCGATCTTGGGCGGCGCCCCCGGTTTTTTGCTTATCTCTGGAGATCCCCGGGAACCTCGGGGATACCGGGGTCATCCAGGACCTGCACCGCCGTCGCGGGCCCAAAGTCCGTCCAGTTGTACATGGCCGAGACGACCTTCTTGTCGGGGGAAATCTCCACGAGTTGGCACGTCTTTCCGCCGTTTCCCCGGGAGCACAGGATCGTGTTGCCGTTGGCCAGGCGAACACAGCTCTGGGAGCCGGCCAATTCGATGCCGCGGGGAAGCTCCGAAAGCCTGAATTCCCAAACAGTCTCCCCTTTCGGGTTCACCTCCCGCGTGAGTTCATCCTTCTCGTCGGTGATCAGCGTGTTGCCGTTGCGCAGGCGGATGGCGGCCCACGGGGACGCTATGGCGTAGGACCACACCTCGTTGAAGTCCTTATCGTACTCGACAACCTTGTTCATGGTCAGGAACGGGGCGAGGTAGGTCCCCTGTGCGGTGACGCGCATCCGGCGGAACTGGCCGTGAACGGTGCGCGGGTCGGTCAGGCTCGGCGCAGGGAGCGCATGCTCGACCTCGACAACGCCCGTGCGGGTGTTGATCACCATCAGTTTCGGCGGGAGGCCGTTCTCAACGAGCATCACCTTGTCGAGGCCGATGGGCTGCACCGTGTGGATTTCAGTTCCAGCCGGGGCATCGAGGCGCCACACCACCTTCTTCTGGGGCGTCACCTCGGCGGCATACGCCATCCGAGAGAAAACGATGTTCCCGTTGCTCAGGAGCCAGGCGTCATCGTATTCCCAGCCCTTTCCCGTGGAATAGGTCCAAATGACCTTTCCCTTGTCGACGAGGAACATCGTGTTGCAGCCTTCCCCGATGTAGAGCATCGGGTGCTCTGCCGCGCCTTTCCCGGGCAGCACCCGGCCGGCTAGCTCGGGATAGGATTTCCAGGTGGGCGGATCGACCGGGGTCTCAGACTCGCCAAACGGCGGCACGTCAGGACCGGTGAACCTCTCAAGGACGGAAAGGCACGGGGTCGAGAGAAAGGCAGAATCGGCGGCCGGGGCGAGGTGGGCAAGGATGGCTGAGACCAGAACGGCGCATGGGGCGCGCGCGACCCATCTAGGAGCGGGCAGTAGGGGGTTCATTGCGACGGCCACACTGTCCCAAATGGCCGTTCTCCACAATCCCCGACCTGGGGCTCCGTGCGGCAGGCCTTTACCCCGCAGCCGTTGCCCCTTTCACTGAACCGCGCATCAGCCCGGAACCCGCGGCCCCCACTCTTGCCCTCGACCCCCAACATTCCTCGGCAATTATCCAGGCTGCTCGTCCCAGTCTGGGTCGCGATCCTGGCCTCCTGCGCCCTTCCCCAGGGATCTACCGAGTTCCGCCCCGTGCCCTCGTTCAGGACGGGCGCCCGCATCCTTTTCCAAGGTGACTCGATCACCGACGGCAACCGGGGTCGGAGCGAGGACCCGAACCATATCCTGGGACACGGCTACGCCTTCATCATCGCCGCCCGTTACGGTGCCTCATTTCCCGAAAGCAATCTCACCTTCATCAACCGAGGCGTGAGCGGCAACACCGTGTCGGACCTTGCCGCCCGGTGGCAGGAGGACTGCATCGGACTGCATCCCGACCTGGTAAGCATTCTGGTGGGGGTGAACGACGCCCTCTTCAAGCTGCCCGTCGACGACTACGAGAGGACCTACGACGTGCTCCTCGCCAGGACCGTCGCCTCCAATCCGAACGTGAGGCTCGTCCTGTGCGCCCCGTTCTCGCTGCCCGTGGGGGCCAGGAAAGAGGCCTTTGCGGCCTGGTACTCCGGTATCAAGGAGCGACAGGAGGTCGTCGCCCGCCTAGCCGCGAAATACCATGCGGCCCTGGTCGAGCTCCAGCCCGTGTTTGACGAGGCGTGCCGCCGCGCACCCGCCGAGCACTGGATATGGGACGGCGTGCACCCGACCTACTCGGGGCATGAACTGATCGCGGACGCCTGGATCCGCGCCGTCCGGGCGCACTGGCCCGGACCCTGAGGCCGGGGCCCGCTGCCTCAGTTCGACTTGTTCAGGAGCTTCTTCTTTTCCGACTGGAACTCCTCGTCGGAGAGGATCCCCTTCTTGCGGAGGTCATCGAGCTTCACCAAGGCGTTGTAAAGGTCGTCCGTCGTGGCGGTGAGGGTCTTCTGGACCACGACTGTCGTCACCACCCCTCCCGCAGGGGCTTCAGTCGGCAGCGGCTCCGTGAGCCCCGGGTCGCCGGCAGGAAGCGCCTTGAAGACGATCTTGGCATAGGCGTAGCCCGTCGCAAAGCGCGGAACCTTTCCGGTGAGCGAGAGGACCCGCATCTGCTTGCCCTGGGACTCGCAGAACCGCTGGGCCGCGGCGGTCGCATCCTCCTTCAGCTTGTCCGTGTCCCGGGTGAACGCGGTCCTGGCCTCGCGCGTGATGGAGAAGGTGTCGCTTCCCATCGGTACCACCTCGTCCTTCGAGGACGAGGCCCGCCCTACCAGTGCCGTGCAGAAAAGAGCCGCGAAAAGAAACGTGCTGAGGGTTTTCATGTTCGGTGAAAACCGTCGCTCGCCTCGCCGGCTGGGTCAAGGTTTCGCTGACCGCATCGTCCTAAAACCTCTCGGTTGCAAAACCCCCCTTCGCCCCCCAGCCTGGGTCCGCCCCACCCATCCGGACGAGCCCGTGCCTATGAAGACCCTGATCCTTGTTGCAGCAACCCTGGCCGTGCGGCCCCTCATTGCGGCTGATGCGCCGGCAGCGCAGGCCGCCGCCACGGCACCAGCTGCCGTGCTGACAGCCGAGCAGCGGGACTTCATGAAGTGGAAGTTCGGGATGTTCCTGCACTTCAACATTGGCACCTTCGCCGACCGGGACTGGGCGAGCGGGTACGAGGACCCCGATCTCTTCAATCCGACCAAGCTCGACTGCGGGCAATGGGCGGACGCGGCCAAGTCGGCGGGCATGACCTACATGGTGCTGACCGTGAAGCACACGGAGGGTATCGCGCTCTACGACAGCGCCTTCACGACCCATGACATCACGCTCTTCAAGAAGTTCAGGGGCGGAAAAGGGGACATCGTCCGCGAATTCGTCGAGGCATGCCGTTCCCGTGGCCTTAAGGTCGGACTCTACTACTGTTTCCCAGGGGACTACTCGGACGAGGAGCACCATAACGCGCCCCCCGCGGGCAAGCCGAGCCTTCACGGGCTTCCCCCCGAGGCGGCAGGAAACTACGTGGAATTCATCAAGCACCAGCTCGGCGAAATGCTGACGCGCTTTGGCCCAATCGACCTGCTCTGGATCGACCAGTACGCGAACAAATACACCGGCGACCGATGGCCCGAGATCCAGGCCTACGTGAGGGGTCTCCAACCCCACTGCATCCTGCTCGCAAACAATGCGGCGAACCTGAAGGACTCCGATGTGCTGGGCTATGAATTCCCCTGGAGGGGCGAGCTTCCCCCGGCGGGAAACGTCCTTCCTGCCGAGGTCTGCGATGCGATCCAGACGGGCCAGCGCTGGTTCTGGACCGAGGCCAAGAAGCCTTCGGACCTCCAAAGCGCCGAGCAGATCGTCAAGACCCTGCGTGCCTGTGCCGAGAGGAACGCCAACTACCTACTGGATGTGCCCCCGGATCGGGACGGATTGATCTCGGGCCCCCAGCTGGAGCGCCTGAAGGAAGTCGGGGCATTGATGGCCAAGGCCGGCGCAAAGCCGTGACCAACATTTCCGGGGCGCCTCACCTCCAATAGTTTACGCGGCAAGGCGGCATCGGCCTGCCCGGGGGAAATCCCGTAGGCCTGTAGGAAATCCTGAAACGGCCCTACAAAATTCCAAATGATGCGTATATTATGGCGCCACTGGTTATTCTTAGACCCCGTTCCCAGCTCCAAAGCGAATATGGCTGAATCCTTCAAGATCACCCCCATGAGAATTCCCATCCTATCTCCAGCGCTCCTTTCGTCGCTCCTGATCGCCGTCTCGACCGCCCCGGCCCGGGCAAATCTTTTTTCCGATGCCTTTGACGTGGTCGTCGTCGCCGAGCGCGGCAAGTCCGTGCCCGATGAGCTGGCCAAGCCCACCACATACGTCGCTTTCGACGGGGGATACATCGAGGCCGGAGACCCCATCGCGGGCGACGACCCGCCGACCGCCGGGCAAGTGAGGCAAAGCCTGGTGGCCGCGTTCGCCGCGCGGGGTTTCCAGGAGAGCCAGACCGTGCCCAAGCTTCTCGTGGTTTACCACTGGGGCGTACTTCGGGTGGACCACCAGCAAATCCGCATTCCCTATCAGGTCAGGGACAACCTCTCGGCGCGGATTTCGCTCGTGAGCACGGCGAAGCTCGATGCCGAGCTCGAGAACCACATCCGCGACCGCGAGAAGGCCAGGGGCGAGAACCTGAGCTACGCCTCCCCCCGCTTCCTCGTGCCGCCGCTTGATTCAGTCGTGGCCCGCGCTCGGCTTCCCCGGATCTTCGTCGTGGTTTCGGCCTACGACTTCCAGTCCTTCTTCCAGAAACACGAGGCCCGGCTCATCTGGCAGACAAAACTGAGCGCGCAGGAAACCAGCGGGAAGATGGAGCAGGTGATCCCCCCGATACTTGCCGCCGGGGCCGCCTACCTCGGCTCGGACTCGCAGGACATAGCGGTCGAGAAATCGTTCCTGGCCACGAAGCCCGCGCCCGCTGCCGCAATCACCCAGCCCACGCCGGAATCCTACCACCTGGACAGCCGGGTCTTGGACGAGCTGATCCGGAGGGAACGCTTCGCGGTTTCAGGGCAAGCCGAGGGCAACTGAGGGGCGCCTGTCTCTGGCTGTCCCACCCCCGGGCCTCGCCACTGGAGAGCGAGAGGGGCCACGTCCCTTGCTACCCTTCAGCTCTCCTTTGAGGCCAGGGTCTTCACCTTGACCAGGAAGTCCTGGACCGCGTCGGTTCGCTCAATGGCCAGTGCCTTCTGGAGGTACTCGACACTCTTTGAATAGTGGCGGTTTTTGAGCTCGATGTTGGCGAGCTCCAGGCTGGCGAGATAGACGCTTCCCTGAATCCGATAGGCGGCCTCAAAGGCCAGGGTCGCCCGCGCCACGTCCTCCTCGGCATTATAGGCCCGGCCGAGGCTGATCAACGCGCGCCCGTTCATGGGATCGAGCTTGAGGAGCTCCTCGATCTCGTGGCGTGCCTCGGGCCATTTCTTCTCGGCCGCGAAGAGATCCGCCCGGGTCTGCAGGAGTTCCAGGCCTCCCTTGCCGAGGTCCCCCGCCCGCACCATGGCCAGCACCTTGTGGGCCTCCTCGAGGCGCCCCGATGCAATGAGGACTCCCGCGTAGTGCAGGAGCTTCTGGCCGCCCACGTCCGGCGAGGCCTTGACGACACGCGTGTAGACTTCCGCTGCCTCGGGAACCAGGCCCTGCTCGGCGTAGAGGTCCCCGAGCATCATGAGCACCTCCAGGTTGGCAGCCCCCGTTCCCGACGACGTTTCCAGGAGGACCGTCGCCTCGAGCTTTCGGCCCTCCGCCAGGAGGATGTTGGCGTAGGTGATCCAATACCTCGTATCGCTCGGCTTGTCCTTGATCAGGCTCTTCACCAGGGACTCGGCCCGGGTGAACTGCTTGCCGTCGACGCAGATCCCGAGAAGGCCCTCCTTCCAGTCGACGTTGCCCGGGTCACCGCTCAGCGCCTGCATATAGGCCATCTCCGCCGACACCAGGTCGCCCTGCTTCTGCAGGCTGTAGCCAAGGAGGCCGAAGGTTGACGAGTCGCGGTCGCCAAGCTCGACGGCCTTCGAGAAGCAAGGAACCGCCTCCGCGTAGCGTCCCGCAGAATAATAGAGGATCCCCAGGTTCACCCAGGCCCGCAGGAACGTCGGGTACCGGGTCACGGCCCCTCGGTAGTTCGCCTCGGATTTGTCGATCTTACCGGCGGCGTAGTAGGCGTTTCCCAGGATGAACTGGAACGCCGGGCTCGGCTGCTCCTTTTCCGCCATCATCGCCTCCAGCAGCTTGAGCGCGAAGTCCGGGTTCGAGGATAGCATGGTCACCACCTTCTGGAAGAGGGCGTACTCCTCCTCGGTCATCTCCGGTTCCCGCTCCTTCAGGAAGGAGCTCGACTCGTTGATGATGCGCTTGGGGTCGAGCTTCGGCTCGGAGGCGCACAAGGTCCCCTCGAGCGTCACCAGCGTGGACAGGAGGAGGGCAAGCTTGAGGATCTTCATGGGCTAGAGCGTGAATTTTGAACCCTCGGTCCACTTGTACCAGACGAGCTGCTGGACCATGCACTTGACCTTGTGGCCCTTGCGGACGGCGGGGGAGAAGACCCACTCGTCCCTGACGCACTCCAGGACGATGGAGTCGAAGGCCTTGTTGCCCGAGGGCTTGAGGACCCGGATGCTGGCCACGGCCCCCTCGGTATCGATCACCAGGAGCATCGTGACCCGAAGGCTGTCCGCGTTGTCCCGGGCGTTGCGCGACACGCGGGCAATCGTCTTGACGAGGGCAGTCGGGACCTGGTCCACCTCGCTCTGCTGGTAGATGTGCTGGATGTCCCCGAGGGGACCCGCCTTGGGCTTGAGGTCCGAGAAGACCTGGTTGAACTGGATCGTGGCCTTCGGCGGGAGGTCTGTCGGCGGGATGATCTTGTCGAGGTCGGGCGGGACGACCGCAAGCCGCACCGGGCTGTCCGAGGCCCCGATCTCAAGACCCGTCAGGGGCGAGGATACGCTCACCGGGTCCTGGTGAACCTCCACCTTTGGCGGAGGTGGCTCGGCAATGGCAGAGACGACGCGTGCGTCCTCGATCTCCGTCGCCGGAGCCACGGGCTTCGACCGCTCAAAGTGGGCCACGCACAGGAAGATCCCGAGCGTCAGGCCCGATCCGAGGGCGAGGCAAAGCGCCTCGTCGGCCAGCCTCGCTGCGCCGTGCCTGTGCTCGATCATTGTCAGGGTGTGCTCCACGGTTTCCTTTAGCGCCCGTCGGCCCGGGTCGTGGCAAACTCCACATGCTGGATTCCCGAGCGCTTGGCCTCCGAGTACACCGCGGCAAACACGCCGAGGTTCGACGACCTGTCACCGCGGATGATCACGGACGGAAAGCGGCCGATCGCGGCCTGCTTGATAAGTCCCGAGACCTGATCGACGCGAATCTCCTGGCCGTCAAAGTACACCCGGTTGTCCCTGGAGATGGCGATCAGGAGCGCGCTCTGGTCGCCGCTGATGGACCCGCTCACGTCGGGTTTCTCCACCTCGATCCCCGGATCGTTCACGAAGGCGCTGCTCACCATCAGGAAGATCACCAGCACCATGATGCAATCGACCATCGGCACCATGTCGATGTGCGTGACCTCGAACCGGCTCCTGTGGGACTTGCCGATCATGGGTGTGCGCCACTCCAGGCGCTCTTCTCGATCTCGTTGGCCCTCTCGAGGTATTTCCTGAGGCTGCGGTGCGCCAAATGCACGACCAGGAGGGCGGGTATCGCCACCACGAGGCCCGACTCCGTGGCGACCAGGACCTCGGAGATCCCCCGCGCCAGGCCCTCCATTGTCTTCTCCGCCGAATGCCCGGCAAGGCTCTCAAACGTCGTCACCATGCCGCTCACGGTGCCAAGGAGCCCAAGCAGGGGAGCAGCGGCGATCATGGAGCCGAGGACGACGCGCTGCTGCCGGAAGGATTCACTGAGCTCGTCCCTGGCGGTCCTCAGCTGCGGGACCAGCCGCTCATCGACGGGCCGTAGCGTGTCCAGCCTGAGCCGGGACCGCCTCAGGTCCAGGAGGAGCTTGAAGCACCGGGAGTATAGGACCACCGAGAGCGCAAGGATCGCGATCATCACGGGGCCCCCTTTGCCGACGAGTTCGTACAGGGCCCTCATGGCGCGGCTGGTTTCTTTTCCGCCTTGGCCGTATCCACGGCGGTCACGAACTCGAGCGCGTAGCGCTCGAGCAGGGAGAGGTTCTTCTGGATCCTCTGCGACAGGAAGCCGTGGGCGATCAGGGTCGGGATCGCGACCACGAGCCCGAGTTCGGTGGCGACTAGCACCTCCGAGATGCCGCTTGCGAGCTTGCCCGCGTTTCCGGTGCCGAAAACGGTGATGAGGGCGAAGGTCTTCACCATGCCGACCACTGTTCCTAGGAGGCCCATGAGCGGAGCCGCGGTGGCGATGACCGCCAGGAGCGGGAGGCGCCGCTCAAAGTGCAGGCGCTGGCTGAGGAGAACCGACTGGAGATGCTCCTCGAGAATTTCCTTGGGGCTCCCGGCATACCTTAGTCCCGTCTCGAAGAGCTCACTGGCGGGGCCCTTGAGGGCCTTCGCAGCCTTGCCCGCCTCGGCCCAGGCACCCTGGTAAACCTCCTTGAGGAACCCGTTGACCTTGGACGGGGCGTCCAAGGCGAGCGCGGAGAGGTCCCTCACCTTCTGCAGGATCATGATGAGCGAAAGGACGCCCACCCCGATGATCGCATAGGCCACAAGCCCGCCCTTCTGGACGTGCTCAATGATGGACCCCCGGGTCTCCTTCAGCTTGAGGGCCTTGCCTCCGGAGGCATCCGCAAGGACCACACCCGTTTTGCCCGAGAAGAACGCGGCCGCATCTTCCTGCTTCCAGGATTGGAGCTCGTAGCTGACCGGAAACGGGGATCCCGCCCGCGGCCGGACCGTTCCGGGGCGGCCACCCTGCTCGGGCAAAAAGTAGGTTTCCGGTCCGGTGAACGCGAAGGTCCCTCGGACGACCTGGTTGCTGCCCGACACAATGGAGCTGCCCTGGGCCGAATAGCCGCCCAGCTCCCTGCGCATCCTCTCAAACAGGAAATCCGCGATGTCGGCGGCCGCCTGGCCGTTTGGCCCCGAGGCCGCGTCGTCGAGTTTCTGGCCCAGGGCTTGCACCTTCTCCGAAAGGAACTGCGCCTCGCCAGGCGCCATCCCGTCGCCAAAGGCGGTGAGCCCGTCGTGGGCCAGCGTCCCGATGTAGGCCGTGTTCTTGCGGACCGCGTCCAGGTCCATCAGCAGTTTTCGGTGCTGCTCGGCAAACTGCTCCTGTCCCGTCTCCAGGCGCTCCGTCTCGCTCTGGGCCGCCACGATGCGGTCCTCGGCAATCCTCATCTCCTTCAGCAGCGGGGCCTTCTCGTCGGCTATGCGGCTGCGGGCCCCGCTCAGTTCGTCCGCCGCCTTCGCGAGGCGTTGGCCATAGTCGGAGGAGGCCCGCTGCGACGCCTCCTCGAAGGTCTCGGCCGAGAGCGCCACAGGAACGATCAGGGCGAGCACGTAAGGGGCCAGGGAAATTCGGATCTTCATGGGGCGTTATTTGCTTCCCGCTTCCGCCATCGGCTGGCTGAGCATCGCCGGAACCGCCACGAAGTCGGGATTCGCCTTGTCGTTGTAGATCGCCACCAGGGTCGACACGGGACCGACGGCGTCCGGGCTCGGCTGCCACTGCCAGCCCTTGGGGCCTGGGGATCCGTACCACGCCTTTCCCGCCACCTTGTCGAGCGCGTAGGCCCGGCCTAGGCCCCAGTAGATCACGTCAAGGGACCGCGCGCCCGTTTCGCCCTCGATTGTGAGGACCTCCTCGCCGCACGTCACCGTGTGCTCGAAAAGGGCGCATCGGTTCAGCATCGTCATGACGAGCTGCATCCGGTCCCCTGCTCCGAGGCCCGGGTTTGCGATGCTCCGGTAGGACAACTCCAGGGCCTCAGAGAGCCTGGGCGGAAGCATCGGGCGCACCTCGACCAGCTTTTTGGAAAGCGCCTCGAGCCGGTCCTGCGTCGCCTTAAGGTCTTCGGACGCGGCTTTGTTCTTCCCCTCCAGCTCTTCGATGTCCGCGCGGTCCTTCGCCGTCTTCGCCTTCAAGTGGTCTCGCTTCTCCTCGATCAAGTCCGCACGGTCCTTGAGCCCGCTCACCGTCGACTCGAGAAGCGGCCGGGTCGACCGCCATTCGCCTTCGATTCGCGCTGTTTCCAGGCGCGTCTTGATCCACTCGCCGGCCGCCCGTTCGCTGGATTCAAGCGGGTTCGCATCGGGTGCGGCGCAGATCGTGGCGGCAACCAAAAGCGGCGTCAGGATTCCAAGCAGGGGCAGTCTTCGTGATGTCATGTTAGGTGCCAGGTAGCCAGGGGGCCGATTCGGGGTTTAGAGCGCCCGGAGAAAGCGTCGGCTCTCCCCGACGGGCATTAGGCCTCGAGTTAGTGGAAAAATGGAAGGGGTAACGTCAAAGCCGGGGAAAGTCTCTGAAACAGAGGGGGGGCTCCGTCGCCAGAGTTCACGCCAAACGGGAACTCACGGTAGAGTCCCGCGCCCTTGGGAGGCAACAAACTAAACGACATGCCCGGAGGGGATGTCCCCTTGCCGTCGCCCCTCGAAGCGGGAACTTGCCTAGATCCGAAACATTTCGGTTGATGGAGCACCCCATGAAAAACGCCCCGCTCATTGCCTTTCTTATTCTTGCGAACGCCTGCTGGGCGGACCAGTTCGCGGTCTTTGGAAAGGACGCAGCATTCGTTGTCGGGAAGTCATCGGGACCGTCGGACCCCGCAGGCCATGCCTTCTTTGCGGCCTATGCGGCCGACATCGCGGCGAATCGCCCCCTGGAGAAGACCATGGACCTGGTGAATCCCCCCAGCTGGGGAAAGACGATAAGCGCTGCAACCCACGGGCTCATCCAATTCCATCCGAAGTTCACCGGCGGGTTTGCCTGCCGACTTGCCCTCGACGGACTCGTTCCGGGGCACCGCTACATCCTTACGCTCAATGGGAATCCCGAAAAGGCCGGCAACAACCTGCTGCCCTCGCCGGTCCCAGGGAACGTAGCGGAGAAATACTATGATTTCCTGTTCATCACGGCCGACGCCGCGGGGAGTTACGATGCGGGGCTTGGGATCGCCCTCAAGCCAGGCGACTACGAAGTGCGCTGCTATGTGAAGGACGCGAGCGACTTTAAGATCGTCCTCTACCGCGACTTCTTCCCGTTCAGGGTCGAATAGGCAGGCGCTACGACACCTTTACTTCAATCTTCGCGGCCTCGGGCAGCCCCAGGGTGGTCTCACCCTCCTTCAGGTCGCAGCGAACGACGCCGCTTGCGCGGTCCCGCTCCCTGACCCGGACTCTCGCGCCCGGCATCAGGCCCGATTTTTGGATGAACTCGAGGAACGGGGCGCTCTGGTCAAGAATGCGCTCCACGCGCAGCTGTTTCTGGGGCTCGCAACTGGCAAGCGTAACCCCCTTGCCCCGCCCCAGGACCGGCGACTTGCGGCTGGGAATGGGATCACCGTGGGGGTCAGCGGCGGGATGCCCCAAAATCGCATCGATCTTCAGAAGCACCCGGTCGGAAATCGCGTGCTCCAGGGCCTCCGCCTCCTGGTGCACCTCCTTCCAGTCCATCTGCAGGACCTGCACCAGGAATGTCTCCACGAGCCGGTGCTTGCGCACCACAGCCAAGGCGTGGGCCCGGCCCTCCGGCGTGAGCCTCACCCCTTCGCGGGGCTGGTGCTCCAGGAGGCCGCGCGCGGCCATGGACTTCACCATCGTGGTGATTGTGCCCGGGGTGACGCCGAGCGCCTCGGCGAGGGCGCCGGTCGACACGACCCCGACCTCGTCGGAGGAACGGACGAGTATCGCCTTAAGGTAGTTCTCGACCGTGCTCGTCGGCATCGCTTGAGGGAATTGAAGAAGTCTTTGAAAACAAACGTATTTTGTCTTTGACGACTCAAAGAGTTTATTTCTATAAATCGCAATCCCTAATTCTGGCCATCAACCTCCGACCTTGCCCGATGCGCAACCCGCGTCGTCCAGGGGAGCCGTGTCCCTCGAGGGATTCCACCGCAGCGTGGTGCCTCCGTCCCCCGCGGCACGACCCTGGAGGCAATATCTCGCGTTTGCCGGGCCCGCGCTGCTCGTAAGCGTCGGGTACATGGACCCGGGCAACTGGGCCACGGACCTCCAGGCCGGGGCGGAGTTCAAGTACACCCTGCTTTGGGTGATCGGCCTCTCAAGCCTGATGGCGATTTTCCTGCAGATCATCGCCGCACGCCTGGGAATCGTCACCGGGCGAGACCTAGCCCAGTGCTGCCGCGACTTCCTTCCGGCGTGGACCCGGTGGCCGAACTACCTGAGCTGTGAACTGGCAATCGCGGCGTGCGATCTCGCCGAGGTTCTCGGGAGCGCCGTGGCCCTTCACCTCCTGTTCCCGCGCATCTCGCTGATGGTTGCTGTGCTGATCACGTCCTTTGACGTGATCCTCCTGCTTTCCCTCCAGAAATTCGGCATACGCATGATCGAGGCCGTGGTGCTGGTGCTCGTGGCGACAATCGGGATTTGCTACTACGTCGAGATCTTCGTCTTGCCGCAGACCCAGCCCGTGTTCCACGAAATGGCCCGCGGGCTCTTTGCGCCCGACCTCGTGGCGTTCGTCCACAAGAACGACCTGGTCTTCCTGGCCATCGGCATCATCGGGGCGACCGTAATGCCCCACAACCTGTACCTGCATTCTGCGCTCGTGCAAACCCGCCAGATCAAGGGGGACAGGCTCTCGCAAAAGCAGGCTGTGCGCTACAACACGATCGACACCACCATCGCTCTGTCCGCGGCGTTCTTCGTGAATGCCGCGATCATGGTCCTAGCCGCCGTGGTGTTCTTCGGCCATACGGAGGTCGTGCTCCCCTCGGGCGAGGTGATCGGGTTCACTCCCGACTCCGACTGGATCCAGATTGCCGACGTGACCCTGGCCCCCCTGGTCGGAAAAGTGGCAGCGAGCGTCCTTTTCGCGGTGGCCCTCCTGGCAAGCGGACAGAGCAGCACGATCACGGGCACCCTTGCCGGGCAGGTTGTCATGGAAGGCTTCATGGACTGGAAGATCGCCCCGTGGATAAGGCGGCTGATCACGCGCCTGTGCGCAGTCGTCCCGGCTGTCGTCCTCATCGCGCTCCGAGGCGGGCGAAGCATGACGGAACTTCTCACTCTCAGCCAGGTGGTCCTCGCCATCCAGCTTCCCCTTGCCATGTTCCCGCTGCTCATATTCGCGGGGTCCAGGAAACGCATGGGGGACGGGAAGATCGGGCCGTTCCTGCTGACCGCGGGATGGACGTCGTGCATCGTCATCACCGCGCTCGACATCTTTGGCCTGCCGGAGGCTTTCCGCAGCGCCATTGCGGTGTTCACAAGCTAGGCAATCCCGCCAAGGCGCTCGCGGTCTGGTCCATTTTGGCTAGGGTTGCCTCCCAGATGAAGCGAGCGACGTTCTGCATCCTTTTGACCCTGGCCGCCGCAGCCGGGGCCCATGCTGGCCCTCCCTTTTCGACAGACGACCCCGAGCCCGTGGACTACGGGCACTATGAACTCTACCTTGCGTCCCAGTACCAGCATGCGTCGGGCGACTCGAGTGGCACCCTCCCCCATGTGGAGCTTAATTACGGCATCCTTCCTAATACCCAGCTTCACCTGATCGCGCCGGCGGCGTTTGACGCGCCGGCCGGGCAACCCCGCCGGACGGGGTACGGGGATACCGAACTCGGCGTTAAGTACAGGTTCCTTGAGGAGAGCGATGGCCGACCGCAGGTGGGCGTGTTTCCCCTCGTCGAGCTCCCCACGGGAGCCAGCTCCCGCGGACTTGGCGCCGGCCACACGCAGGTATTCCTCCCGGTCTGGATCCAGAAGAGTTCAGGAAAGTGGACCACCTACGGAGGGGGAGGCTATTGGGTGAATCCTGGCTCGGGCAACCGCAACTGGTGGTTCGCCGGCTGGCTCCTTCAACGCCAGCTGTTGGCTAACCTTGCCGTCGGAGCTGAGGTCTTCCACGAGACTGCGAAGGGGGTCGGGATCGGCCCGGACACCAAGGTGAACGTCGGCCTGACCTGGGATTTAAGTGACCAAAGCCACATCCTAGCCTCGGCGGGCCCCGTGATCCAGGGGCCCTCGGGCTACCAGACTTATGTCGCGTTTCAGCTCACGCTGGGGCCGGCAAAGCTACCCTAGGCTTTGGCCCCCGTCCCGCTCGGCTTTGGGGACACTACCGAGAGCAGCACGGGGAGAAGCACCAGAACGAGCGGCATCTGAAGGAGGAGCCCGGAGATAATGGCAATCGCCAGCGGCTGCTGCATCGCCGAGCCGGCGCCGATTCCAAGGGCAAGCGGCAGGAGCGCGAGGATTGCCGCAAAGGTCGTCATCGCGATCGGGCGCATCCGGTTCACACCCGCTTCGATAAAGGCATCCCTGGGATCCGCCGTGACGGGTATCGAAACGAGCTCCGAGACGTAGAAGATCGCCACCTCGGTGGCGATGCCAACGATCATCGTCATGCCCATCATCGAGGAGATGTTAAGCTCGGTTCGGGTGATCCAGAGGCCGATGGTGACAGCCGAGAGGGCGAGAAGGGTTGTCACGATCATGGCGGCGGCCGTCCGTAGGCTCTCGTAGAGGAAGAGAAGGAGCAGGAAGACCAAGGCAACCGCCCCGCCAAAGACGGCAATGAGCCCGGCGAACGCATCCTGCTGCTCAGCGTAGGTGCCCCCGAGGGTCGAATAAACACCCGCAGGGACGACGCCGGGCCGCGCCAGTGCCGCCTGGACATCGCGGATGGTCGATCCCAGGTCCCTGCCCGTGATCCTCCCGGTGACCGCAATCATCCGCTTCAGGTCGTCACGGTCGATCTGGGGCTGGCCCACGATCGTCGACACCGCGGCAACCCGCCTAAGCGGGAAGAAGTGGCCGTCGGGTGCCCGGATGCGGAAATTCTCCACGTCGACCTGCGCGGCCCTGTACCTCGGGGGTATCCATGCCCGGATCCCGATCAGCTTCGGATCGCGCTCGATCTTGCTCGAGGCCACCGATCCCTCCAGCAGGGCATCCACGGCGTCGGTCACCGAGGAGGGATCCATGCCCTCGGTCGCCGCCTTCGACGGATCGACCACTATCGTGAGGGCGTCTCCCGCCAGCACGATGCCCGAACGGACGTCGACGACCCCCTTGATGTGCCCCACCGCGTCCACAACACTCTTGGAGGCCGAAGCGAGCGTGTCCCCGTTGTCGGCAAAGAGCTTGATCTCGATCGGCTGGGGAACGGCTGTCAGGTCGCCGATGAGGTCCTCCATGAGCTGCGCCATCTCGACGTCAAGACCCGGAACGTTCTTCTCAATTCGGCCCCGAACCTCATCGATAACGTCGTCGATGGGACGTCGAGGCTGGCCTTTCAGGCGCACGAAGAAATCCCCCTCGTTCGCCTCGGTGATTCCTCCTCCCAACTGCGCCCCCGTCCTGCGGGAATAGGTCTGAACTTCCGGGGTGCTTTGGAGGATCACCTCGACCTGCCGGAGAAGCCGGTCGGTCTCCGTGAGCGACGTTCCCGCGGCCGCACGGTAGTCGAGGATGAACCCGCCCTCGTCCATGGACGGCATGAAGCCGGAGCCAACATTCTTGTAGCCGATCCAGGCCACAATGAGGAGCGGGACTATCCCCAGAAGCACAAGGACCGGCCGGGCCAGCAGGCCTCGCATTAGCCGGGTGTAGAAGCCGTGCACCGCTTCAGTCGCCCTACCCCCTTCTCTCTGGTTGGCGTCGCGCTCGTCCAGGAAATGGTCGGCCATGATCGGAACGGCAAGCCAGGCGACCAGGAACGAGACTACCAGGCTTGCCGCCATGGTCATTGAGAGCGCCTTGAAGAAGGCCCCGGTGACACCCGAGAGAAACGCGAGGGGGGCGAAGATAATGACCGTGGAGAGCGAAGAGGCGACCAGCGGCCGCGTGAATTCCGCAGCAGCCGACCAGACAAGGCCCGCGTGGCTGCCGCCGTGTCCCCTAAGCCTGCGGATCACGTGCTCCACCATGACGATTGCGTCGTCGATGATCAGCCCAACCGCCGCGGCCATGCCGCCCAGCGTCATGATGTTGAAACTGCTGTGGATCAGCTTGAGGAGAAGCACCGTCGCCGCGAGGACGGCGGGCACGCACACCATCGCGATCAGGGTCACCTTGCCGTTCCTCAGGAATACAAGGAGCACCCCGCCGGCAAGGAAGATGCCCACCAGGACGGCGTCGCGCACGCTGCCCGCGGCGCCGAGGATCAACTCGCTCTGGTCGTACCAATTTGCAACCTTCAGGCCCGGGGGCAGGTGGGCCGCGTAGCCCATCATCTTTCCGCGCACATCGCGCGCAATCTGGACCGTGTTCCCGTCCGGCTGCTGGAAGACCTCCATGATCACCGCGTCCTGCCCGTCGGCCGTCACCCGCGTCCATTGCGGCGCGGTGGCCAGCACAACCTGCGCAATGTCGGAGACCCGAAGGATGCCGGTCGAGCCCTTTTGCAGCACGGTGTTCCCGATCGAGTCGATATCCGCCAGGCGGTTGTCGACAATCGCCAGGTAGAGCTTGTCGTGGTCCTCCAGGCGGCCGACCGCGTTGATCGTGTTGGAGTTGGAAAGCGCCTTGCTGACGTCGGCCAGCGCAAGGCCGTGGGCCTCCAGGCGCGTCGGGTCGATCAGGACGTGGTATTCGGCCTCAAGCCCTCCCTGCACGGCGATCTTCGCGACCCCGGGGACCGTGGAGAGAAGCGGCCTAAGTTGGTAGAAGGCAATATCACGCAGCCGAACCGGTGAGAGATGGTCGGACGTGAGGCTGTAGGCGAGGCTCGGGAATACCGTCGGATCCATCCGGCGCACCTCGAAGGTCGTCCCCGGGGGAAGCGAGCCCAGCACCCGGTTGATGGCCGACTCCACCTGGAGCATCGCGGCCACCATGTCGGCGCCCCAGTCAAAATTGACCGAGACGTCGCAGGACCCGCGGCTGGTCGTCGAGCGGATGCTCCTTAGCCCCGGGACCGAACGAACCGCCTCCTCGATGGGAACAGTGACCTCGATCGCCATCCGCTCGGCAGGCCGGTCGCCTGCGTCCAGATTGATGACAATCCTCGGGAAATCGGCGCGGGGAAAAAGCGCCACGGGGAGCGACACCGACGCCAAGATCCCGCCCAGGACCATCATGCCCAGGAGCCAGAGCACCGAGGTCCGGTGGGCCTGCATCCAAGCGGTCAGGTTCACGGCTTCTTCTCCGCGGCGGGCTTCGCCTGGTCCCCGGCGGAATTCGACTCGGAGCCGGGAAGGGCGACCGCCATCCCATCCTCAAGCTCGTAGTTGCCGACGACGACGACGGGGTCCCCGGGTTTAAGGTCCTTGCCGGATACCTCGACGTTCGAGTCCGAGGTGATACCCACCTCGACCACGTGCTTCACCGCCTTGCCGTCCTTCACCGTGTACAGCGTCTGGCCATCATCCCCCGGAAGCACGGCGACGCGGGGCGCCACAAGGGCCGTCTTCTCGTCAACATGAACCGAGGCCCGGACATGCTCTCCGGAAAGCCAGCCACTCCCTGCTGGCAGGGTGACGCGCACGTCCACCGTGCCAGAAACCGGGTCGACGGCGGCACCCACCTGGCGGACGATACCCGTGGCCTCGGCCGCCTCCGGCCGATTGGCGGCCGAGAGACCGACCCGCTGGCCCACCCGGACCCGGGAGACGTCGGCAGGTTCGACCCCGAGATGGGCCTCCAGGCGGGAGATTCCGGCAACTGAAAGGAGCGAGGTTCCCGCGGTAAAGACCTGTCCGGTCTGGGCATCGATCTTGGTCACAATGCCTGCCTCGGAGGCCAGGATTCGCCCGTCGCCCGATTGCCCACGCGCCTCCATGCTTGCGAGCCGGGCGCGCGCGTCGTCATCGGCCTGCTGGGCTGATAGGAGCTCCTGGCTGGTGGCGAGCCTTAGGTCGAAGCGTTGGCGGGTTGCCTGAAGGGCCTGCTCGGCGAGCCTGGCAGCGCTCCGGGCCGAGGTCACCGCGAGCTGGGCGTCCGGGCTTCCCGCAACCTCGAGAAGGAGGTCATCCTTGCTGACGCTCGCACCCTGGGACACGGCCACGCGGGTCACCACCGCATCGTAGCCCAAGGCCACGCTGCGCGCACCGGATGGCGACGACTCGATGGTGCCAAACGCCAGGACGGAATCGACGATCTTCGCCATCTTGAGCGGCACCACCTGAACCTGCGCCACGGGTTTCTGTTCGGCGTCGGCCGACTCGTTGTCGGTCCGGACAAGGAGCCAGAGCCCCAGGCCGGCCGCGACCACCGCCAGTACGAGGAGGAGTTTTTTCATAGGGAGCCCGGCTGGGCGTGCGAGTTAAGGGAGGAACGGCCCGTGGCGATTTCAAGGGCCACCCCGAGCTCAGCCAGTTGCTGCTCGAGGCGGTCCTGCTCCATCAGGCGGGCCGCGAGTGCGGCCTTGGCGTCTCGGTAGGCGAGCTCGTCGGTGTTGCGGGAACGCTGGGCGGCCTCGTTCGCCGCAACCAAGCGCATAAGGTCCGGGAGGGACTCCCGAACGGTTCCCAGCTGAGCGCGGACAAGCGCCAGGCTTTGGATAGCCTGGCCGACCTGGGACCGAGCCTCGGCGACACGAGCCACGTACTCGTCAAAAAGCTGCTGGCGTGTCGCTTTTCCCAGCGCGATTTGCCCCTGGTTCCGGTCAAAGAGCGGAAGATCCACCGTGACGCCCACTCCCCGGGTGTTGATCGGCGTCGTGTCGTTCATCTTGTTCACGCTCAGGCCGATTTTAGGAAATTGGGCGAGGACCGCCGCCCTAAGCGTGGATTCCTGGCTCTGGTACCCCAGGCGAAGGGCGACCAGATCAAGGCGCCTGGTCTCTAGGCCTTCGGTTAGCAGCGTTGCGCTAAGGGGCGATTCCCCAGCAGGAGCGGGCTCCGGAGCCTTGAGGGGAACCTCGTCTGCCGCGCGCATCCCGAGCGACAGATTGAGCGCAGCCTGCTCCGTCGACAGCTGCTGCTCCAGGTCGAATCGCGTGTTCTGGGCAGCCGCCCAGCTGTCCGTCGCCGCCGTAAGGTCCGTGGTCGTCCGAAGGCCGAGTGACGCCGCCTTGCGCATCATGCCCGCAGTGTCGGCCAGCAGGCCCTCGACGGACTTGGCAAGGGGCAGGCGGCGCTTGAGCGAGAGGATGCGGTAGGCGCGGAGGCGTGCGTCCTGGGCCGTCTGCCATTCCTGCCAGGCCACGGTCAAGTCCACGGCACCCGCGCCGGCTTTCGCCGCGCGCACCTGGTCGTGGTGGGTGAGGAGCGAGGCCACCTCCCAGGACAATCCAAGGGATTTCGCCGCGACGACGGCCGGGTCGTAGGTTCCGCGGGGCTTGTCCACGGAATAGCCGAGCTGCGGATTGGGCAGGATGCCCGCCTGGAGGATCTGGGCCTCCGCAACGCCGCGCTGGTCCCTCAGGGCCCGAAGATCCGGACTCACCACCACCACCATCACGGCCACTTCCTCCGGGGTGAACCCGCCCCTTCCGTCGATGACGATCGGGGCCAAGAGGGGGTGCTTCAACTGGGACGCAGCGACCTTTACCGAGTCCAGGGGCTCCGGCTCCAGGGCCCGATTTACCGATGCGCCGTCGATGGGATTGGCCTCGTAGGTCGAGCACCCTCCGAGAGCCAACGCCAGCACCACAAGCGCGGGAAGCGCCCGGGATACACCGGACGCCGGAGCCTTGGGGTGGGTAGACAGCATGGAATGGTTGTAGCGAATCTGGCTAAATTTTACCTGAATTTACAAGGCAGGGAGCGTCCCATTTTCGCTTCAGGGCTGCGCTTTCCCCGCGAGCACCAAGTCCTTGGCCCCATTGAAAGCGACGGTCATGTGAATCGTCATCTCGACCTCGTCCGCTGCGAACTTGAGCCGGTACGTGGCAATGAAAGGGGTCTGATACTTGCAAAGGACTGCGGTGAAGGTGTTCTCGCTTGACCACGCCCCGCTTGACGCGACGGCGAATTCCTCTTCAAGGCCATCCTTGAAAACGCCCTTGGTCCATGTGCCGCTCCCGCACGTTACGCGTTGGTCGGAGCCCAAGATCCGGACCGTCACTGTCGCCGGCCCACCGCCCCTGCCCGACTCGTAGGTGACGGACTCCATGTTGCGGGAATTGGGAGGAAACGCGTAGCGCTTTCCGGAGACATGCGCCTCGGCCGGTGAGCTTGCGGGACCCGCCAGTGCGGGAAGCTTCAGGCTGGCCAGCTTCTCCGAAAGGGCTTTGTCCCCCTCGGGATCGGCGGGAAGCGTCGCCCCGCCAAACGCAGGCAGGATGGTATCCCAGACGGCATTCATTTCGCCCTGCATGTCGCCGGTGCCCGCCGTCACGGCCAGCACCGCATCGTACTCGGGCATCACGATGCAAAGCTGCCCGAACGCCCCGTCGCCCCGGTAGAATCCATGCCGGCACCGCCAGAACTGGTAGCCGTAGCCCTGATCCCAGTCGCTGTCCGGATTGCTCCCGTTTGAGGTCTGAAGGGACGTGGCTTCCTGGATCCAGGACTCGGGCACGAGCTGGGCCCCCTTCCATTTTCCCTTCTGCAGGTAGAGCTGTCCGAAGCGGGCGATGTCCTCGGTGCGGACGTGGAGCCCGAAGCCCCCGAGGGATATGCCCTGCGCGCTCGCCTCCCATGTGGGATTCGCGATCCCTAGGGGGTCGAAGAGCCGCGGCTTCAGGTATTCAAGGACCGTCTGGCCGGTCACTTTCTGCACGATGGCAGAGAGCATGTAGGTCGCCTCGGTGTTATAGGCAAAGTGGGTGCCGGGCTTGTAGGTGACCGGCAGCGCGAGGAAAACTTTCACGAGGTCCTGGTCCGTGCGGAAGGGAAACGGGTCGATGTTCTCCAAGGTCTGCCCGGTTTGCATCCGCAGCAGGTCCTTAACCCGCATCGCCGCCAGGTTCTTGCTCGGCTCCGCGGGCGCAGACTCGGGGAAGAACTTGAGAACGGGATCCGTGAGGCTCAGCTTGCCCTCCGAGATCGCCAGGCCCACGGCCGTGGAGGTGAAGCTCTTGCTGAGCGAGAACAGCACGTGGGGCTCCTCGGCGGCGTAGGGAGCCCACCAGCCCTCGGCAACGACCTTGCCGTGCCGCATGAGGACAAAGCTGTGGAGCGCGTCCACCTTCTTCTCCGCGGTGTTCACGAACGCGAGGAGGGCCCGAGAGGATACGCCCTGCTCCTCGGGCACGCTCCGCTCTAAACCTGCGCCCGGATCCGGAGCCGCGGCCCCTATCGCACCGGGAAAACACAGGCACAGGGCCGCCAGGAGTCTTGTGGGGTTCATGGGTAAATCACAACAAGGGGCTGGACCCCGGGCGACTCCTTTAATCGGGCACCCTCCCCCAATGGGAGGCCGCGCCGAGAAGTCGTGCCTGTACAACCCCGGGACGCGCACCCATCGTTGGAGACAGCTATGGGCCTTGCTCCGGACCCCCTTCGGCATTCCCCGCCCGCACCCCAGGCCGCGGGCGCGAGGGCCCTCCTCGGAGAGCCGCTGCTCTGGATTGGGGCACTCGGCCTTGTCCTGCTGTGCGCCGCCGTGTTCGGCCGCGCACTCGGCTTCACGCTCCTTGGCTTTGACGACGACATCAATATCTCGCTCAACCCGAACCTGGGTGCCCCGAGCGCGGCGCGCCTGGTCTGGGCCTTTTCGGACTGGAGCTACCTGCGGCGCTACGTGCCCCTCGGATGGATCACCCTATTTGGGGTCAACGGGGCCTGTGGCCTTTCGCCCGTGGGCTACCACGCCACCTCTCTGGTCCTTCATGCGCTGAACGCCCTGGTGGTCTTTTGGATCATCGCCCGCGTGCTTCCCCTCGCCCTGCCCTCCGCCGGGCGCACGCGCATCGTCTATGCCGCCTGGATAGGCGCGGCGTGGTGGGCCGCGCATCCCCTGCGCGTCGAGCTCGCCGCATGGGCCTCGGGCATCCTGAATCTCCAGGGGGATTTCTTTCTTCTCTTGTCGTTTGCCGCCGCCGTCGAGGGCGTTCGCGGTGGGCCTTCTTCCTCCCGACGAACCTATGACGCACTTGGACTTTTGGCCTACGGACTCTCCCTCCTGAGCTACCCGACCGGCCTCGGCTTCCTCGGGGCGCTGGTAGCCCTCGATGCCTACCCCCGGAGCAAGGAACTTTCCTCGTGGAGGACATGGGCCGCGCTCCTCGCCCGGCGCGGCCCGTGGCTCGTTCTGGGCGCAGCCGGCGCAGGCCTCGCCCTTTTCGCCCAGGGCACGGCCACCGGGATCTGGAAGACGGCGCTTGCGCCCGAACTGGGCTTGGCGGCCCGCCTCGTCCAAGTCGTCGGATCGCTGGGATTCGCTTTGGAGAAGGTCGCCGTGCCGGCAGGCCTCTCCCCCATTTACGACACCTTCGTCGACTTTCATCCCAGCACGTTTGCCCTGGCCGCGACCCTCGCGGCGATCTTTCTGGCCCTCTTTGGCTTGTGGGCCCTGGCTCGGGCAAAAAAATGGGGGGCCCTTTGCCTTTGCCTCGGGTTCCTCTCGCTCATCGTCCCGTACCTGGGGTGGGATGCGACTCTTCATAGTCCAAGCGACCGCTACAGCTACCTGCCCTCCGTCGCCGCAGCCATCGGCGTGGGCTACGCCGCGGGGATTTGCGGCACCGCACTTCTCCTATCGGCGCTCGCCGGTATCACGGCCCTGGGTGCCGCAAGCGCCAGCCTTACCGAGGCCTGGCGGGACGACTTTAGCCTCCTTGGCCGAGTCGAGCTCCTAACCACGCAACCAGGCGCCCGCGCCGAGATCCAGCTGCGCATCGGGAAGGCGTATTTTGAGCGAGGCAACTACGACGCCGCGGAGCAGGCCTCGCGGGGCGCGATGAGGCTCATGGGGCTCCCGGCAAGCGCCGAGCCCCTCTACGGAAAGAGCGCCTCGCGGGACTACGCCGAGGGCGCCCCCTTGGCCCTCGCCCACAACGGCATCGGGGTCGCGATGGCCCGGGCCGGGGACTGGCATGCGGCTGAAAACCATTTCCGGTGCGCGCTGGACGTGTCCCCCTCCTTTGCGAGGGCGAATCTCAACCTCGCCCTACTGCTTTCGGGCAGGGGCGAAACCGCCGAGCCACTCCACTGCTACCTGAGGGCCGAACGGGACCCGGCCGGGGCGCTCGACCCCCGGTCGGCCTCGGCACTCCTGCGCCGGCTGGCCGACGCCTACGGCTCGGCAGGGCGTTCAAGGTTGGCGCTCGCGCTCCAGGAAAGGGCTGCCCGGCTCAGCGGGGGCGACTAGGCTCCGCCTGGTCCTTCTCGGCCATCGCCCGGATCGTCTCGTCGGTCGGGTCCAGGCCGCTGGCCAACCGATGCTCCGCCGTGGCCTGATCCCTTAGGCCAAGGCCGAGGAGCACGTTCCCGAGCCAATAATGGGCGCGGGCGTCCCCGGGGAAATCCAGGACGAGCGCCTCGAGCTCGCGCCGGGCATCCAAGGCGTGGCCCGACGTGGAAAGGCTGACCCCGGTCAAGAGGCGCGACATCGGGTTTCCCGGTGACAGGAACTGCGCGGTCTCGATCTCGTGTCCCGCGGCCCGCGTGTTGCCGCGGATCAGGAACTGGACGGCATAGTCGTTGTGGTCTCCCGCGCAGCGGTCGATCCCGTAGAGCACCCCGAAGGCGCCCGAGGCGAGGGCAAGCGGGATCCACACGCACCGGGCGACATGGAGCGCCGCGCCGCGAAGCGGCGCCTCCAGCGCCAGGACGCCCACCGAGGCCAGGAGGGCCAGCGCCGGGACAAACTCAAACTGGTAGCGCGAGCAGGTCCCAAAGAAAAAGGACACGAGGAGAAGGGAGCTGGCTGAGACCCAGGCGGCCGAGATCGCCAGCAATCGGAGGGCCGGCTGCGGGTGCGCCCTGCGGATGAATCCGGGCACGAAGAGAGCCGCCCAGAGTATCGGGGCGCAGAGCAGGATCCCCGAGATATGCTCCACTGCGCCGTGGTCGACGGGGAGGATCTCCCTGAGTGGACCGAGTGCGGGCTCGTGAAAATAGGGGAAAATCCGCGTGAGGGAAACGGACTGCGCCAGGTAGAGGCGCAGGTTGGTCCCGAGGAAGCTCGCCCCAAAGGTCCGCAGGTGGGCGACGTAGACACCCGCCAGCTGCCAGGCCTCACCGAAGTCAAACGGGCTCCCAAAGCGGTCGGCGTTGTAGAGCGCGGCCAGGGCGCCGCAGAACGCAAGCGGCAGGACGCCGGCGACCCACGCCCCAACCTCCCGGCGCCGGTTTCCCAGCAGGAGGAAAAGCAGCAGGATGGCAGCGCTCGGGAGCACGGTGGGGCGGGCAAGGAAGGCGAGGCCGAAGGCCATGCTGGCGCACGCCAGGCTCCCCGCCTCCTTGCCGGGCAGGGTCAGGCACCGCCACAGGAAACCGAGGGCCGCGGAGACCGCGAGGTAGCTGAAGGCGATCGGGACCTCCCAGATGTCCGCGCGCGCGGCGAGCAACGGGGCGTAGGAGCCGAGTCCAAGGACGAGGACGAGTATCGGCGGGACCCAACCGGGGGCCCCTGGAAAAACCCGCCGCCGGATGGACAGGAGGAGCGCAACGTTCACGGCGAGCCCGATCGAGCAGAGCAGGACGACCGCTCCCCAGTGCGGCAGCCATCCGCCCGTCAGGAAGTGCCACGGGATGAAGACCAGGACGGCCGGCGCGACGCCAAAGTAGAGGTAGAGGCGCCCTCCCCGGTAGCTCAGGTCGTGCAGGCGGTACCTCGGGTCCTCCCGCGCCACGCGGTTTGCCTCGGGATCATAGGGATCCTTGAGCGAGGTCAGCACGTCCGGGGCCGCCTTGTCGAGGTAGAGGTGTCCGGCGAGGAGGCCGCGGGCGAGCAGGTTGTAGGCCGCCTCCCGGGGCTCCGGGTTGTCGCGGTCGGTGACGCCCATCCCGCCGAGGAAGAGGTATGCGGCCACGACCAGGATGAAGGCTGATGCGGCAAGGCGGGATTCCATGGGTCCGGCGGTTTATCGCCCCGGCGCCGCGGGGCGGCAAACCCTATCGGAAGTCGTGCGAGGACTGCTCGGGCAGGCCGAGCTCGGGCATGCCCGAGATCTCCTCCGCCATGATGTGGATCACGCCCTTCTCGTTCTGCAGCCGGCCCGTGATCAGGAGCGCGGGCTCCAGGTTGATGACAAGCCTAGCCTCCTCGAAGAGCCGGGGCCTGACGATCGCATTGGCGAGACCCGTCTCGTCCTCGAGCGTGATGAAGCAGAACCCCTTCGCCGTGCCCGGCCGCTGGCGCGTGATGACCGAGCCGCAGATCCTGACGCGCGCGCCGGCGGGCACGTCCCGGAGCCCGGCCGCCGTGCTCACCCCCTCCAGGAGCGGGCGGGCGAGCCTCATGGGGTGGGCCCCGGCCGTGAGCGAGAGGTGCGTGTAGTCGGCGTGCAGCCGCTCAAGGAGCGTCATCCGCTCCAGCGGCGAAAGCTCCCCCTCGGCGGCCGGGTCCGTGTCCCGGAAGAGGTCGTCCTGCCCGTGGAACGCCTCGACCGTCCACAGGGCGGATCTCCGGTGGCCCGCGAGCGCGTTTAGGGCGCCCGCGCCCGCCAGGGCCCTGCGCTCGGCCGCGCCCAGATCGACCCGGCGCAGGAAATCGCCAAGGGAGGCGAACGGCCGCTCGCCCCGCGCCTGGAGCAGCGAGGCGACGGCCTGGCGCCTCACCCCGCGCACGCTCTCCAGGCCCAGGCGCACGGTCGTGTCCCCATCGACCCGGGATTTCGCATCGGAGGCCTGGACGCAGACCGGCAGGAATGAGACGCCGTGGCGCCTGCCGTCCTGGATCAGGCTCGCCGGGGAGTAGAACCCCATCGGCTGGCAGTTCAGGAGGGAGGCATAGAAGGCCCCCGGGTGGTGCACCTTCAGCCACGCGCTCGCATAGGCGATCAGGGCGAAGCTGATCGCGTGGGACTCGGGGAACCCGTAGAGCGCGAAGGATGCGAGCGACTTCACGAGGTACGCGATGGCCGGCTCGCTGACCCCGTTCGCCCGGAAGGCGAGCTCAAGCCTCGCCTTCATCCGGTCGAGCCGCTCCTGGGAGCGCGTGAACCCTATGGCCCTGCGGAGCTCGTCGGCCTCCGCGGCCGTGAACCCCCCGAGCTCCATGGCGAGCCTGAGGATCTGCTCCTGGAAGAGCACCACCCCGAGCGTGCGCTCCAGGATGGGGCGGGCGCGCTCGTCGGGGTAGGTCACGGGCTCCTCGCCGGAGCGCCGCTTCAGGTAGGGGTTCACGGCGTCCCCCTGGATGGGGCCCGGGCGGATGATCGCGACCTCGACCGCCAGGTCGTAGAAGGTCTCGGGCTTCATCCGGGGCAGCGTCGACATCTGGGCCCGGCTCTCGACCTGGAAGATGCCGATCGTGTCGGCCTCCTGGAGCATCCGGAACACGGCCGGGTCGTCCTTGGGCAGGCGAGCAAGGTCAACCGGCCTTCCGCGGCGGGCGCAGATCTCAACGGCGTCCTGCAGGGCCGCCATCATGCCGAGCCCGAGCAGGTCCACCTTGAGCATCCCCATGTCCTCGATGTCGTTCTTGTCCCACTGCAGGACGGAGCGGCCCGGCATCCGAGCGTTCTCAAGCGGCACGAACTCCGAGAGGTTGCCAGCCGAGAGCACCATCCCCCCGGAGTGCTGGCCCAGGTGCCGCGGGAGCCCCTTCACCCTCCTGCAGGTGTCCAGGAGCGCCAGGAGCCGCGGGTGGGAGTCGGGGACGCCGGCCATGCGCAGCTGCTCGCCGAGCTTGATCGTCTGGGGGAGGTCCCCGCCGTGGTAGAGGCTCGAGAACCGGTCGAGGGCGTCGTCCGGGAAACCGAAGACCTTGCCGACCTCCCGGATCGTGCTGCGGCCCCGGTAGGTGATCACGTTGGCCGTCATCGCGGCGCCCCTCCTGCCGTAGCGCCGGTAGACCTCCTGGATCAATTCCTCGCGCCGCTCGCCGCTCGGCAGGTCCAGGTCGATGTCGGGCCAGTCGGTCCGGCCCTCGGAGAGGAAGCGCTCGAAGAGCAGCTTGCTCTCGATGGGATCTACGGCCGTGATCCCGAGCGCGTAGCACACGGCGCTGTTGGCCGCGCTCCCGCGGCCCTGCACCAGGGACCCGCGCTCCCGCGCGAAGGAGCAGAGGTCCCAGACGATCAGGAAGTACCCGCTGAAGCCGAGCTTGGCGATCAGGGCCAGCTCGCGCTCGATCTGGCGCCGCACGTTGCCGACCACGCTCCCGTAGCGCTGCTGGGCCCCGAAGAGCGTCATCTTCCTCAGGAAGGAATCCTGCGACTCGCCGGCGGGGACCGGGTGGTCCGGGAAGCGGTAGCCCAGGTTTGAGAGCGTGAACTCGATCCTCCCGGCAAGCCTCTCGGTGTTGAGGACCGCCTCGGGCAGGTCCGCGAAGAGCGCCTCCATCTCGGGCGCCCCCTTCAGGTGGCGCTCGCGGTTAAGCGAGAGCCTCCTGCCCGCGGCGTCGAGCGTCGTGTGGTGGCGAAGGCAGGTGAAGACGTCCACCACGCCCCCATCCTCCGGTGCCGCGTGCAGGACGCCGTTTGTCGCCAGGATCGGGAGCCCCCGGGCCCGGGCCCAGTCGACAAGGAACGTGTTCTCCCGCTCCTCGCCCGGGACCCGGTGCCGCTGGATCTCCACGTAGAGGTGCTCCCTGCCGAAGATCCTTAGGAGCCGCTCCCCGGCCTCCTCGGCCGCGCGGGCCCCGCCCGCATGCCAGGCGCCCCGGACGGGCCCCTCCAGGTCGCCCGTCAGCGCCACGAGCCCGTGGTGCGCCTCGGCGAGCTCCGCCCAGCCCACCCGGCCCTCGCCCTTCTCGGCCCTCAGGTGCACCGTGGTCAGGAGGCCGCAGAGGGCCTGGTATCCCGCCCGTGTCGCGACCAGGACCGGCACCACGCTGCCATCCTCCATCGTGAGCTCGGAGCCGACCAGGGCCCTGACCCCGGCCTCCTTGCCCGACATGTGGAGCCGGACCGCGCCGTACACCCCGTCGCGGTCGCAAAGCCCAAGAGCGGCCATCCCGAGCCTGCCCGCCTCGCGCACGAGGGACTCGGGAAGCGAGCCGGCGCGCAGGAACGAGAACGCGCTGCGCGCGTGGAGTTCGACGTAGGCCATGGCGTCCTTCCCTCTGGGCCCCCTAGTCGAGCATGCCCTCGACCCGCCATGCCCCCGCGCTGCGCGCGATCTGGTAGATGCCGCCTCCGGAAAGCTCCACCTGCCAGGTTTCCTGCTCCCAATTTTCAGGCTTCCACCAGTCCCCCGAGGCGCGCCAGGGCCCCAGGGCCGCGCGCACCCGGCCCTCCAGGCGACCGCCCTCCAGGCGCGCGGGCATTCCCCCCTCGCAGGAGACCTCGACCGGCCACGGCGGCCGGAAGCGCCGCAGCGTGGGTCCGCAGGCCGGGTGCACCGGCTCGGCCAGGCGGGGTGTCACGGATTCCAAGGGGCGGCGCATCACGAAGGCATCGGGCCGGTGCGTGTCGAGGAGCTCCGGGGTCCCCACCCTGTCATCGCCCACGATCGCCGCCACCCGCGCCAGGTTCTCCCAGAACGAGGCGCCGTCCCTCAGGCCCGTGTCAAAGAGCCCCTCCTGCATCTCGGGCGGGCGGGCCGGCGCGGCGACGAGCCTCACCCCCGTGACGCGAGCCTCGGTGCGCACGGTGGCTAGGTGCCCGCCCAGGACGCGCAGCCATCCCTCCACGTCGGCTCCCGGCTCTGGCAGCCTGAATTCCCGGCGGTGGTCGGTCTCGTCCTCCAACAGGAGCGTGAGCGAGAGCTTCTCGGCCACCATGCCCGCGCCCCGGAGCTCGAGCGCAATCCTCTCGGCAAAGCGGCGCATCTTGAAGAGGAGGGGCTCCGTCGACTCGACCGGCGGCTCATAGGCCCACTGCGCCGCAAAGCTCCGCGCCGGCTCCACCAGGCGAAGCACCCGGTTCGTCTCCCCGGCCGCGCGCTCCCAGAGGAGGACGCCCTCGGAGCCCATCCTCGCCCCCACCTCCGCCTTGGAAAGTGCGGTCAGGCCTCCCAGGGTCATGATCCCCCATCCCCTAAGGATCGCCTCCTGCCCGGGCGCGGGGGCGGCGAAGGAAAGGGGCAACGGCTTCAAAAATTCCGCGGCGTCGTCCACGACAAGGACCGGCTCCGCGCACCGCGCGGCGTAAGCGGCGAGGAGCGGCGTGGCCCCGGCGCCGATCCGGGGAGGGAGCCCCGATGCGGCGAGCTCGGCGGCGCGCAGGCGCATGAGCGCCTCCGTGCGAGTCCGGTCCGCCCCGCGCAGGTCCACGGTGCAGGAGCCCGAGCCGGTCGACTCGACCCGGGGCGACAGGGTGAAGGCGGCGGCAAGGAGCAGCCGATGCGCCTCGACCTCGCTCTCGGGCTCGCGCTGCCTGAGCACGATTCCCGGGCACCGCGACATGGCGAGCGTCGCCGCAAGCCCGGGGGCAACCCCTCGGGCCTCGGCCGAGGCCTCCGTGACCCGCGCCGTCCTGCCCTCCCCTGCGACCAGGGCCACCGCGCGGCCGGCAAGGGAGGGATCGCTCCTCTGCAGGGCACGCAGGGCAAAGTCGGGCACCAGCAGGACGGCGTAGTTCATCCTGCCAATTCCGCGGGCACCTCGGCGTGGCTGCGCTCCGTGCGGACCGAGAGCCTGCCGGCAAGGGTCCTGCGCGGCAGGTGCGCGTCGCCGAGTGAAAGCGGGGTGCCCAGGATGAGCCGCCACGGGACGGCGGGGACAAGGAGCGACTGCGTCTGCACGAGGACGGCCACCGAGCTTGCCTCCGCCGCCCGCTGCAGACGGTACCAGGTGGAGGCGGGGGTCCTGTGGAGGATCCGCTCCGTGCAGCCCCGGAGGTCGAGCACCACCACGGCGTAGTTGCCGTCACGCACCAGGATGTCCGCAGCCGCAAACGCCTGCTCGGGCGCGAGGCAGCGCACCCAGACCAGGTGGCGCAGCAGGTCCTCCGGCACGCACGAGGGCGCGAACCCGTCCGCACCGTCCACGAGCGCGATCCTCTGGCGCGCCGCCAGGGTGGCGGCCAGGAGCTCGGCGATCACGGTCTGCCCTCCCCCGCTTGGGGCCGGGGAGACGAGCTCGGTCAGGCGGCCCGCGGGCAGCCCGCCGCCCAGGGCGTCATCGATCGAGGGTACCGAGACCGGCACGCCGCCGCATGGCCTCCGGGTCTTTTCCGGAAAACGGGCGGCGAGAAGCGACCGCAGCGCGGAGACGGTTTGGGCAGGGGCGGACACTTGCCTTCATTCTTTGTCAGACTGCGGCGCCCCTGCGGATCAGGCCCACCAGCACGCCCTGCGACTCAAGCTGCCGCTCGGGCACGATGTCGCGGTAGCGCTTGTTCGCCGCTCGCAGCACCGGCTTGCCGCGCAGGTGCACGAGCCGCTTCAAGGTGGTCGTCGTCTCATCCACGAGCGCCGCAATGATGTCCCCCTCGCGCGGCTCCCGCCGCTCGAGCACCACCAGGTCGCCGTCCAGGATGTGGGCGTCCACCATCGAGTCGCCGTGGACCCGCAGCGCCCAGACCCGGTTCGGCCCCACCCTGTGGATCCCGAAGACGGAGGGATCGATGGAGAGGGTCTCCTCGGGGGTCTGCTCCTGCATCGCCGGGAGCCCCGCGGGGATGGAGCCAAAGACCGGCATCTCGAAGAGCTGGGCCTGGACGGACGAGGCCTTCAGGCCCCAGGTGCGCCCCGCGAGCTGCTCGATCTGCCCCTTGTTGGCCAAGGCGCGCAGGTGCCCGATCACGGTGGACTGGCTGCCGAACTTGAACCGGCGCTGGATCTCGCGCGAGGACGGCGGCACGCCCTTCTCGCGCTGGAAGTGCCGGATGAAGTCGAGGATCTCTTCCTGCCGTTCGGTCATCATGGCCTTAGGGATCGGAGCACACCGACAGCTCGTTGCCGCTCGGCTCCGTGAAGTGGAAGCGGCGGCCACCCGGGTAGGAGAAGATTTCCTGCGTTATCTTCCCGCCGTGCTCGGACACCCGCTTGAGGGTCTCCTCCAGGCGCGGGTGAAACAGGACCACAAGCGCGCTGCCCGCGGCCTGCGACGCGCGCTTGTCGGAGCGGGCGAAACCCCCGGAAAGCTGGCCGTCCGTGAACGAGGTGTAGTCGGGGCCGTAGTCGGTGAACTGCCAGCCGAACACCGCCTCGAAGAAGGCCTTGGTCTTCTCCAGGTCGGAGGCGTGAAACTCGACGTAAAAGATCTTGGTTGCCTGGTCCATGGTGGGGCGGGTTTGAGGGCTTTGGCTAGGGGGCGATCAGTTGAATGGCGTTCATTTGAACGGTATCCCATGACAGAAATCAAGCCATGAATTCGTGGTCCTTCGGCGACCCTGCGGCAGACCGCCAACGCAGGGAAGCCGAGAACTGCGACCCAGGCTTGCCCCGGGCCCTTAAGATCGCTCGGCTATCCAAGATCCCCCATCGAGGGGATCTTGGAAGTCCAGGCCCAGTCGGCTGTCCCGAAACCGATCCCTTAAAGATGAAAACTCCCCCCCAGAGTTCCCCGGCGATCTCCCGCCGCCGTTTTTGCCGGACCGCCCTTGCTGCCGCTGGCGTCGCGCCGTTCATAGGCCCATCGCGCCTCTTCGGCGCCGACGCGCCGAGCAATCGCGTCCGGGTCGGTCATATTGGCTGCGGCAGGATCGCCACGGGCCACGACATGCCGGGCGTCGCCGGATCAGGCCTCGCGGACGTGGTTGCGGTGTGCGATCTCGATTCCCACCGCCTGGCCGGGGGGAAGGCGACCATCGAAAGACTTTACCGCGATCGGTCCGGCCCCAAGCCGGCCATAGACCTCTACGGCGACTACCGGGAAATGCTGGCCCGCGGGGACATCGATGCGGTGACCGTCAGCACGCCCGACCATTGGCATGCGCAGCTGGCGTTGGCGGCCCTCTATGCCGGCAAGGACGTCTACCTCCAGAAGCCGATGACGATGACCCACGCGGAGGGGGTGCTGCTTCGCGAGGCCGTGGCCGCGACCGGGCGCATCCTGCAGGTCGGCAGCCAGCAGCGCTCCTGGGGTCCCAACGAGCAGTTCCGGAAGGCCGTCGAGTGCGTGCGCAGCGGCCGGGTCGGCAGGCTCTTGCGCGTGGAGATCGGCCTGCCCATCGACCCGACCAAGCCCGATGATCCGGAGCAACCCGTTCCGGCCAACCTGGACTACAACACCTGGCTGGGGCCCACACCGGAGGCCTACTACACCGAGCAGCGCGTTCACCCCCAGGATGGCGTGAGGTCCCGCCCAGGCTGGTTGCGCCACGACGGGTATTGCCTCGGAATGATCACCGGCTGGGGCGCCCATCACTTCGACATCGCCCATTGGGGAATGAACCTCGAGCTCGGCGGCCCGACCAAGGTCGAGGGCCGCGGCGAGTTTCCAGCCAACAAGATTTGGAACGTGCACGGGGCCTATCACGTCGAGCTGACCTACCCTGGCGACGTCCACATGACGGTTTCGGACAAGCTTCCCAACGGGATCAAGTTCATCGGAGACGAAGGCTGGATTTTCTGCACGCGTGAGTCCGAGTCGGCGGCAACCTCGAGCGATCCCGCGGTGGCGAAGACGAGCCTGAAGCCCCTGGATGCCAGCGATACGAGGCTTCTCAATCCCAAGGGCCTCACGGTCGGTTTCCCGCACAGCACCTCGCATCATAGGAACTGGCTCGAGTGTGTCCGGTCGCGCCAGGCGCCGCTCTCCCCCGCCCCCATCGCGCACCGGGCCAACACCGCGTGCATCATCAGCTGGATTGCCATGAAACTCGGCCGGCCGCTCCAGTGGGACGTGAAGAGCGAAACCTTTGTGAACGATCCCGAGGCCAACGGCATGCTCTCGCGGGAAGAGCGCCACGGCTTTGGCGCCACGTCCCTAGCCAAGGTCCATGGCGCCTAAACTGGAGGGCTCCAGCTGCCCTTTGGAGACCCCGGGCGCGCCCAACCGGTTGAAGTTCCCTCGTGCACATGGCCTCGCCCCTTGAACTCGTGCGGCCGACGTCGGCCCTTGAATGGTCGTACCGCAGCCACGTCGCGGAACTCGTGGAAAGGGGCGAGCCCTTCATTCCCTTTCCCGTTGGATTCGAACTCGGGGATTTTCCCGCCCTCCTGAAGAAACTCGACGATGGCTCCCGGGGCATCGGCCTCCCCGAGGGTTTTGTGCCGAACACGACCTATTGGCTCGTGCGCAACGGCAGCGAGGTGGTGGGCGTATCCAACCTCCGCCACGCTCTCACGCCGAAGTTGCTCAGGGAGGGAGGTCATATCGGGTACGGAATCCGGCCGAGCGCCCGCGGTCAGCACCTGGGAACAGGGATCCTCCGGCTGACCCTGAAGGAGGCCGCGGCCCTGGGCCTGAAGGAAGTCCTGGTCACCTGCGACAAGTCGAACACGGCGTCGGCACGGGTGATCCTGGGCAACGGCGGCGTCCTGGACTCGGAGGTGTTCGTGGAGGAGCGCGGCGCCTTCGTGCAGCGCTACTGGATCCGCGGCCTGGGGCAAACGTGAGGCCTAGCCCTGCTGCTTCAGCAGGCTCAGGTAGGTTTGCCGTGCGCGCAGGTTGTGCCTTTGGAGAAGCTCGCGAAGCCGGGCCCCGTCCCTGTTCCTGGTGGCACCGATCATCGCCAGGTGCTCGCGCTGGGCCCGGCTGGGGTCGCGCTCGGGGAAGATCTCGAAGAAATAGCGACGGACCCGGTCCCAGTGCTCGAACACGACCTTGAGCTGGTCGAGGACAGAGGGCAGTCCTGCGATCGAGACGAGCCTCAGGTGAAAGGCTGCGTTTGCCTGGTCCCATGCCTCAAGCCCCCGGGGCAGGCGGATCTTCCCCATTGAGGCGTGGATCGCGGCCAGCTCGGCGAGGTCTTCGGCGCTCACCCTGTCGACGATGTCGCCGACCGTCGCCGTCTCCAGCCCGCTCAGGAGCACGAACACTTCCCGGACGGAGGTCTCATCCAGGGGGGCCACCTCGACCCCGACATGCGGGCGCATGACCACCAGCCGTTCGGCGGCCAACCGGGCAACCGCCTCCCGGACGGGAATCGGACTGAGGTCATGCTGGCGGGCGAGCTCGTCGACGTTGAGGTAGTCGCCGGGCCGGTACTTTAGCGTGAGGATCCCCTGCCTGAGCTGGCCGTGGATGAGCTCGGTCTTGGTGAGGGCTCGGGCGATGCCTGGGGGTGCGGACACGGCCGTCACTGTAGGAAAAGCTTTGACGAAAGATCAATCATATATGATATACGATCAAGAACCGCCTGCCCCTGCGCGCATGCACATCGACCTCAAACTCAAGGCCACCGACCTGGCCAAAGCCCTCGACCGTTTCTGGATGCTCTCCGGCCAGAAGCTCGACTTGGTCCACCGCGAGTTCGACCCTGCCAAGGGATCGCCCGTGTTCACCGTGGGGGGCAAGTACACGACGCGCGGCTGGACGGAATGGACAGAAGGGTTCCACTACGGCTCGGGCTTCCTGCAGTTTGACGCCACGGGCGACACAGGGGAGGCCGAGCGCGCCCAACGCCTGACGCGGGAGCGGATGGCCCCCCACGTGAGCCACGTCGGCGTGCACGACCACGGGTTCAACAACCTGAGTACCTACGGCAACTGGCTGCGCCTGCAGCGCGAGTGCCGATTGCCCGCCGATCACGTCGACTACTGCGAGCTCGCCCTGAAGATCTCCGGCGCCGTCCAGGCCGCCCGGTGGTCGGGCATCCACGGCGGTGGAGGGTTCATCTATTCATTCAACGGCCCGCACTCCCTCTTCGTGGACACGGTGCGCTCGTGCAGGATCCTGATGGTCGCCCATGGGCTGGGCCACCGGCTGATGGGGGAGAACGACGTGGCCCACTCCCTTTTGGAGAGGGCCCTCTTTCACCTGGAGGCCACGGCCAAGTACTCCATCTTCTACGGGGAGGGGCGCGACAGCTATGATGTTCCGGACAGCCGCGGGCGGACCGCCCACGAGGCCATCTTCAACCCGAACGACGGCAGGTACCGCTGCCCCAATTCACAGCAGGGGTTTTCGGGGTACACCACCTGGACCCGGGGGCTTTCATGGGCCATGGTGGGGTTCGCCGAGGAACTCGAGTTCGTCGCGACGCTTTCCGACGCGGAACTGGCCCCCTTTGGCGGCCGGGCAAAGTGGGAGGCCCTCCTCCTGAAGGCCGCCAAGGCCACCTGCGACTGGTACATTGCCAATACCGCCAGGGACGGCATTCCGTATTGGGACGGCGGCGCGCCGCGGCTGCACCTTCTCGGGGACTGGCGAGCCGCTCCGGCGGACCCGTTCAACCGGCATGAGCCGGTCGACAGCTCGGCCGCCGCAATCGGCGCCCAGGGACTGCTTCGCCTGGGACGCTACCTGGGACCGGACTCCGACGGCCGGGCCTACTGGCAGGCGGGCCTAACGACGATGAGGACCCTCCTCGGCGACGCCTATCTCGGGATCGACCCCGGGCACCAGGGCCTCCTGCTCCACGCCGTCTACCACCGGCCCAACGGATGGGACCACATCCCACCCGGCCAGCACGTTCCGTGCGGGGAGGCCTGCATGTGGGGCGACTACCACCTCCGCGAGGCCGCACTCTATCTTGGGCGCATCGCGCGGGGCGAGAAGGCCCCCGCGTTCTTCGGCTGCCTGCGCTAGGACAAATCGCCCTGGCACCCTCTCCCGATGACTGCGCCCACCGCCCCAGCCGACCTTTCCCGGTTGTGCCTGCACACGATCACCACCAAGCCGTGGGCGATCGAGACGGCCGCGGCCAAGTTCGCCTCGGCCGGGGTGAAGGGCATAACGGTCTGGCGTGATACACTCGTCGGCCGCGATATCCCCGCGACCGGAAGGATGCTGCGCGACCACGGGCTTTCCGTGGTTTCCCTGTGCCGGGGCGGATTCTTCCCCGCGGCGACACCCAGGGACCGGGCCCAGGCGCTGGACGACAATCGCCGGGCCATCGCCGAGGCCCACGCCCTGGGGGCACCCCAGGTCGTCCTGGTGTGCGGCGCCCTTCCGGGCCAGTCCCTTCCCGAGTCCCGCAAGCAGATCGCCGAGGGGATCGCGGCCCTCCTGCCCGAGTGCCAGTCCTCTGGGGTGAGGCTTGCCATCGAGCCCCTCCACCCGATGTACGCCGACAGCCGCTCGGCGGTGAACACGCTCGGGCAGGCCAACGACATGGCCGAGTCCCTGAACTCGCCCCATGTCGGGGTCGCCGTCGACGTCTACCACCTGTGGTGGGATCCCACCCTCGAGCGGGAAATCGCGCGGTGCGGCCGGCTCGGCGCACTCTTCGCATTTCACATGAGCGACTGGCGCACGCCCACCGTTGATTTCCTGAACGACCGGGGGCTCATGGGGGAGGGGTGTATCCCGATCGGGCAGATCCGGTCATGGGTGGAGTCCGCCGGTTTCACGGGTTTCCACGAGGTCGAGATATTCTCAAACCGGCTTTGGGCCACCGACCAGGACGTGTTTCTGGGGAACATCGTCCAGGCCTACCTCGCTCACGGCTAGGGCGAACCTCGCCGCCGAATACCAGAATCTCTCAAGCCAGACACCCGAAAATGAAAACCCACCGCATTGGCATCATCATGAACGGCGTCACGGGGCGCATGGGCACCAACCAGCACCTGGTCCGCTCGATCAAGGCGATCATCGATCAGGGCGGCGTGAAGCTCTCGGACAGCGAGACGATCATGCCCGATCCCGTGCTCGTCGGGCGAAACCAGGCAAAGCTGGTCGCCCTCGCCGCCCGGGTCGGGGTCGGCCGCGTCTCCACGAACCTCGATGCGGAGTTGGCGAACCCAGAGAACCACATCTATTTTGACGCCACGCTCACCGGGCAGCGCCCGGTCGGCGTCCGCAAGGCGATCGCGGCCGGAAAGCACATCTACTGCGAGAAGCCCATAGCGACAACCCATGCCGAGGCCCTGGCCCTCGCACGGGAGGCGACCGCCGCGGGGCTCAAGAATGGCGTCGTTCAGGACAAGCTTTGGCTTCCCGGCCTGGTGAAGCTCAAGTACCTCATCGACACGGGATTCTTCGGCAAGATCCTCTCGGTCCGCGGCGAATTTGGATATTGGGTCTTCACGGGCGAGCACGAGAAGCTCCAGCGCCCTTCCTGGAATTACCGCAAGGAGGACGATGGAGGCATCATCGTCGACATGCTCTGCCACTGGCAGTACGTGATCCAGAACCTCTTCGGGGAAATCAGGAGCGTGTCCTGCCTGGGCGCCACCCACCTGCCCAAGCGCTGGGACGAGGCCGGCAAACCCTACGCCTGCACGGCCGACGACTCCGCCTATGCCACGTTTGAGCTGAGGAACGGCGTGATCTGCCATTTCAACTCCTCGTGGTGCGTCCGCGTCGACCGCGACGACCTTCTCACCCTCCAGGTCGACGGAACCCAGGGCTCCGCCGTGGCCGGGCTTCGCGACTGCAAGGCCCAGGCGCTGGCTGCAACGCCCCGGTGCACGTGGAACCCCGACGTCGACAGCCCGGTCAAGTACAAGGACGGCTGGGTCCGCGTCCCCGACCAGGGGATTTACGACAACGCGTTCAAGGTCGAGTGGGAGCTCTTCCTGAGGCATGTCGTCACGGGCTCGCCCTTCCCGTGGAGCCTCCTTGAGGGGGCCAAGGGCGTTCAGCTCGCCGAGCTCGGCCTCAGGTCCTCGGCCGAGCGCCGCTGGATCGATGTCCCTTCGCCGGCCTGACCCCCTCCCCCGCCTTGACCATGAATAAGACAGCACTCGTGACCGGCGGCAGCCGCGGCATCGGATTCGGCATCGCCGAGAAGCTGGCCGCCGAGAAATGGGACGTCCTTGTGAACGGGGTCCGGCCCGAGGATGCGGTCGCCGAGCCCCTCGCCCTTCTCAGAAAGCTCGGGGCCAGGGTCGGCTATGCCCGCGGCGACCTGGGGAGCGCCGCCGGCCGTGCGGACATCATCAAGGCGTGCAACGCCTTTACGGAGGGCCGCCCGGTCAACCTCCTCGTGAACAATGCCGGCGTGGCCCCCAAGGTGAGGGCCGACCTGCTCGAAACCACCGAGGAGAGCTTCGACCACGTGGTCGACACCAACCTGAAGGGCACCTTTTTCCTGACGCAGTCGATCGCCCGGGCGATGGTCGAACAGAGGCGGAGGGACCCGGGGTTTAAGGCGGCGATCATCACGATCACGTCGGTCTCGGCCACGGTGGCCAGCGTCAACCGGGGCGAATACTGCATCGCGAAGGCCGGGCTCGCCATGGTCTCAAGCCTCTTCGCCGCCCGCCTGGGGGCCGAGGGCATTGCGGTCTATGAGGTGCGCCCGGGGGTGATCAGGACGGACATGACGGCGGCGGTGACCGAGAAATACGACGCGCTGATCGCCGGAGGGCTCATGGTGCAGGCGCGCTGGGGGCTCCCGGAGGACGTGGGCAAGGCCGTGGCCTCGCTTGCGCGGGGGGACCTGCCCTACTCGACGGGCCAGGTGATCCTGGTCGACGGGGGCATGACGATCCCCCGCCTCTAGGCGCTTCCCAGAGGCTCGGACCCCCGGGCGGGCCGCAGCCCCTATTTGGAGTTGGGGAAGGCCGTGGGCGCAGCCTTCACCTCGATCAGGATATACTGAAGCGTGGTTGTTCCCACGTTCTCGGCGGTGTGGGGCTTCTCCCCGTCCATCCACGACGACTCGCCAAGCGGCGGTTCCCACATCTCGACCGTCCCGTCGGCATAGGACACCTTGAGCTTGCCGGGCATGGTCACGTAGTAGAACGACGCGGGATGGGTGTGCAGCCCTTCCTTCGCCCCCGGGGCAAACGTGGCCTGGAGCACCCTCACGTACGCGTTTTCGACCAGGACCTTGTTGGTGGCGGGCGAGACCTTGGCGACGTCCTGGGCCCGAGCGGCGCCACACACGAAGGTGAGGGCCGCGACGATAATTCCTGCCAGAAGCAGTTTCTTCATGAATCAATCCTCGCTGGATAGTTTGGGGCCGGATTGATTCCGGCCCCTGCGCGCCATGAAAAGCGATGGTCTTCTCCGGGGAAATCCCAAATTATGCCGCACCGTTCGGGCACCCGCCCGTGGCAATCCTAAGATAAGTGCGCGCCTTCGCAGTTTTCTAGCTTACCGACGCATCGCGGGTCTCGCCCGGGCGCCAAACCCTCTAGGGCATGAGCGGAAAAACCCTCTTACTCCTGGTGTGCGCGATCTCCGGGGGGCTCGGAGCCCGGGCCGAGGACCCCTTGCCCCGGGTGGCCAGCGGCCGGATCGAGCGCCTGCCTGCGTTTCCTTCCCAGTTTGTCTCGGCCCGCAACATCGACGTGTGGCTGCCTCCCGGATACGACGGCTCCACGCGGTGCCCAGTGATCTACATGCATGACGGCCAGATGCTCTATGACGCCTCCCACACGTGGACCAAGCAGTCGTGGCGCATGTCGGAGACCCTGACCAAGCTGATCCAAGGCGGAAAAATACCCCCGACCATCGTCGTCGGCATCTGGAACAACGGCCTGAAGAGGCACAGCGAGTTCTTCCCCGAGAAGGCGCTCCCATTCGTTCCCGACGAGCCCCGGGAGAAGTTCATCCGGTCAGCGCTGGCAGGGAAGCCCCAGGCGGACAACTATCTCCGGTTCATTGTCCGGGAGTTGAAGCCCGCGATCGACGCCAGGTACTCCACACTGCCGGGCCGCCAGCACACGATCATCATGGGCTCGAGCATGGGCGGAATCATCTCCCTCTACGCAATCTGCGAATACCCCGAAATCTTCGGATGCGCCGGTTGCCTGTCGACCGCGTGGATCGGCACCTTCGAGAAGAACGCCATCTTCCCCCTGGCGACTTTCGACTACCTCAGGGGCCATCTGCCCGATCCGGCGACCCATCGGATCTACTTTGACCAGGGGACGGTCACCCTGGACGCGCTCTACGGGGAGGCCGAGGGGTTTGCCGAGGTGATGCTCCGCGACCGGGGTTACACGGACCAGAACTTCATGGCCCGTGTCTTCCCCGGCGAGGGGCACACGGAGGACGCATGGGCAAGGCGCGTCAGCGTTCCCCTCGGGTTCCTCGACGCACCCTGAACGGGCCGCGCTCCTAGCCGAAATCCAGCTCGGGCTCCGGAAGCGGCTCGTCCGGGGGAGCGAGGCACTGGGGCCCCTCGTTCCTGCTGTTGCTCATGTAGCGGCTGACCCGCCGCGAGGCCATCCGCGAAGCCTCAAAGGGCGCCGTGAGGCGCTTGAGCTCCTCGGGCGGAAGCGGCTGGTCCCCGAGCCACTGCGCCATGGCTCGCTCCGTGAGGATGACCGGCATCCGGTTGTGGACCGTGGCGACGAGCTCGTTGGGTTCGGTCGTGAGCAGGCAATAGGTCTCCGGGAGGTCTCCCGCGGGCGGGTCCCAGATCCCCGCGAGGGCAAAGGGCTCGTCGCCGGACAAGGTGAAGAGAAAAGGGAGCTTTGACGCCCCACTCGTCTTCCACTCGTAGAATCCATTCGCCGGCACCAGGCACCGCCGGGTTGCGGCGGCCTTTCGGAAGGCGGGAAGCGAGGCCACGGTCTCGGCCCGGGCGTTCGCGATCAGCTTGGGTTGGGCTCCGTGCCCCCCGAACGGGAGCAGCCCCCAGCGCATCGGGCGCACCCCGGTGACGCCGCCCGACCTCGCCACCACCGGCATCGTTGTCGTCAGCGTCGCGTTGAACCGGGGCACAGCCCAGTCCGGTGTGGCGAGCGGCTCGCCCAGGGCCGCAGAGATCGCATTCAGTGCGGCGTCAGTCTTGTGAAGCGTGTAGCGGACGCACATGGGCGCGTTGGGGAGGATCGCCGCTTGGGCCAGCCAAGGGCCAATGCCAGGACCGTTGCCGCGGTTTCACACACGTCAATCCTAGCGCACCTCAAACGCTCCCCTAAGGTCTGCGCAGAGTCTGTCGTGGAGAACCTGGCGTTTCCGGAACACCGCGACATTTGCCTTTTCAGGCATGCAGCGGGTCGACTCATCCAGTGAGACACTCCGGGCACAGAGCGCGGCGAGAGCGGCCGCAGATCCCCTGCCCTTCGAGTCGCACCATGCGGCCTGGAGGGCGCCGCCCAGAGCCGCGCTCTCGTCCTCTGCCATTGCCACCACGGGAACCCCGAAAACGTCGGCCGCGATCTGCCGCCAGAGGGCCGACCGTGCGCCTCCGCCCGTGAGGCGAATCTCCTTGGCCTTCACGCCCAGGGCGGCAAGGCGGCGGAGCCCATAGTTCATGCCGAGGGTCGTTCCCTCGATCGCAGCGCGAGCAAGGTGCCCCCGCGCCAGGGTCCTTCGGCCGAGGCCGAAGTACACACCCGTGCCCCGCGGCAGGTTCGGGGTCCGTTCACCGTCGAGGTACGGAAGGAGGGTCAGGCCGTCGGATCCGGCCGGGGCGGCCGCAGCATTCTTTTCCAGGTCCTCGAGCGACCAGCCAAAGAGCGTCCTCACCTGCTCGGTGACCCCGGTGACGTTCATCGTGCACAAGAGCGGGAGCCAGCCGCCGGTCGACGAGCAGAAGGCCGCGATCTCCCCGTTCGGGTCGACCACCGGCTTCCGCGAATAGGCGTAGATCGTGCCGCTCGTGCCAAAGCTCGCCGTGACGGCGCCCGGGACCACGTTGCCGGTGCCGATGGCGCCCATCATGTTGTCGCCTCCGCCCGCGCTCACGATTGTCCCGGCTGGGAAGCCGTAGCGGCCGGCGATCTCGGGGCGGAGCACCCCGCAGGGTTCATGTGACGCCGACAGCGCCGGCAGGCAGTCGGCCACGCGTCCGTCAACGGCGTCCATGGCGGCCTTGGACCAAACCCGCTTCCTCACGTCGAGGAACGCGGTCCCCGAGGCGTCGCCAAACTCCATGAAGTAATTGCCGGTCAGGTGGAAGTTCAGGTAGTCGTGCGGGAGCAGGATGTGGCGCAGCCTCTTGAAGTTCGCGGGCTCGTGGCGCTTCATCCAGAGCACCTTCGGCGCGGTGTAGCCCGGCAGGAACGGCAGGCCAGTCTTGCGGATCACGGCGGCGGGTCCGCCGAGCTTCTTCGTGAGGATCGCGCACTCGGGCGCGGTGCTCGTGTCGCACCAGAGTTTTGCCGGCCGGATCACCTTGCCGGCCTCATCCAGGGGGACGAAACCGTGCTGCTGGCCCGAGACGCCGATCCCGCGCACCCGGGAGCGCTCGATCTTTGAGGCCACCTCTCCGATCACGGCGTCCATGGCCGAGACCCACTCCTCGGGGTGGGCCTCCATGTGGCCCGGGGGGAGGCCCCCGATCAGGTGGTGGGGGGCGCGCGCCTCGGCGACGACCCGACCCGTGTCGAGGTCGAGAGCGATCGCCTTGACGCTCTGCGTCCCGCTGTCGACCCCGATGTAGAGGCTCATGGCGGCCCTTAGCGTCCGGTGAGGTAGGAGTTGAAGAGGTTCTCCAGGTATTCCTGGCGGCCGCTCTTGAGGGAAGGTTCGCCAAGCTTGGTGAGGACGAGCTTTTCGAGTTCGCGGAAGCCGACCTGCCCCTTCTCGATCTGCTTGCCCACTCCGGAGTCGTAGCTCGCGTAGCGGTCGGCCACGAACTGGTCGAGCTTGCCGTCGGCAAGGATCCGCCGGGCGATCTTGAACGCCAAGGCATAGGTGTCCATGCCCCCGATGTGGGCATAGAAGAGATCCTCGGGGTCGACAGACGGGCGGCGCAGCTTGGCGTCAAAATTGAGGCCGCCCTTGCCGAGGCCCCCGGAGCGGAGGATCGTGACCATGGCCAGGGTGATCTCCTTCACGTCGGTGTTGAACTGGTCGGTGTCCCAACCGAGGAGCGGGTCGCCGGAGTTGGCGTCGATCGAGCCCAGCATGCCCTGCGAGGCAGCGACCTCGATCTCGTGCTGGAAGGAGTGGCCGGCCAGGGTCGCGTGGTTCGTCTCGATGTTGAACTTCAGGTGCTTCTCCAGGCCGTAGGTCCTCAGGAAGGCGATGCCGCTCGCCACGTCGAAGTCGTACTGGTGCTTGGTCGGCTCCTTCGGCTTCGGCTCGATGTAGAACTGGCCCTTGAACCCGATGCGCTTGGCGTGGTCCACCGCCATGTGGAGGAACCGGGCCAGGTGGTCCTGCTCCCGCTTGAGGTTCGTGTTGAGGAGCGTCTCGTAGCCCTCGCGCCCGCCCCAGAACGTGTAGCCGTCGCCGCCCAACTCGTGGGTGACCTCCATCGCCTTCTTCACCTGCGCCGCGGCGTAGGCAAAGACGTGGGCATCGGGATTGGTGGCGGCGCCGCACATGTACCGCGGGTTGGAGAAGAGGTTGGCCGTGCCCCAGAGGAGGCGCACCCCGGTCTCCTTCTGGAGCTCCTTGGCGTGGGCCACGATGGCGTCCAGATTGCGGTTGGACTCGGCAAGTGTCGCGCCCTCAGGGGCGATGTCCCGGTCATGGAAGCACCAGAAGGGGGCCTCGATCTTGACGAAGAACTCGAACGCCGCGTCCATCCGGCGCTTGGCCACCGAGATCGCGTCCTTGCCCGACTCCCAGGGCCGCTTGATCGTGCCCGGTCCGAACGGGTCGCTGCCGACGCCGCGGAACGAGTGCCAGTAGGCGATCGAGAACCGCAGGTGGTCCCTCAGGCTCTTGCCATCGACCATCTCGGAGGGATCATAGTGCCTGAAGGCCAGGTGATTCTCGGACTTGGGTCCCTCGAATCGAATGTGCGGAACGCTGAAGAACTGGGCATTCTTTGATTTCGGCATGGCCCGCGATACCTACCACGAGAGGCCCTCCACCGTCGAGATTTCGTTGGTGTCACAAATTGGCGCCACTCCTTGTCTTTGGCCCCCGATCGGGCCAGCTTCCCGGGATGCGCCCCCCGTTATTCTCCCTCTGCACGGTCTTCCTTGCCGCGGCGGCCGGTGCCTCCGCCTCCGATTTCAGGGTCCTGGCCCACTACCCCATCCCGGGGGAGGTCCGCTTCGACTACCTCAGGGTCGATCCCGACATGCGCCGGCTCTACGTCGCCCACTCCACCCAAGTCGACGTCCTCGACGTCGACACCGGCGCCCTCTTGGGGGCCATCGGCTCCATGAAGGGCGTCCACGGGATCGCCCTTGTACCCGACCTGAAGCGCGGCTTCATCACCTCGGGCGGGGACCGCACGGTGGTCATGTTCGACCTTGCCACCCTGAAGGTCCTCAAGGTCATCCCAGGCCTCGGCGTTAAGCCCGATGCGCTCGAATACGACCCCGAGACCCAGAAGGTCTTCGTGGCCAACGGCTCCTCGGGTGGCATCACGGTCATCGACCCGAAGACGGGCGAGATCTCCGGGCACGTTCCAATCGAGGGAAAGCTCGAGGGACTGGCGTTTGATGGCAAAGGGCGCCTCTTTGTGAACACCGAGGACAAGAGTATGATCCAGGTTGTTGATACCCATACGCTAACGCCCCTCGCCTCCTGGTCCATTGACCCGGTTGAGGGAGGAACCGGCCTCTCTATAGATACGGCAAGCCACCGGCTCTTTTCGGCGGGAGCCAACGGAAAGATGGCGGTGGTCGACAGCGACACCGGCAAACTGGTCGCCACCCCGGAGATCGGTGAGGATCCCGACGGCGACGCGTTTGATCCCGCCCAGAGCCTCGTCTTCAGTTCCAGCGTAAAGGGCTCGATCACGGTGCTCCATGAGGACCAGCCGAATGCCTACAGCCTGGTCCAGACGGTCACCACCGCCCCCGGAGCCCGGACCATCGCCTTCGACCCGAAGACCAGCAGGGTTTTTGTTGCGACGGGCAAGTTCGGCCCGGCCCCGGCGCCGACCGCCGACAATCCCCATCCCCGCCCCCAGGCGGTCGCTGGCTCCTTCGAGGTCCTGGTCGTCGGCCGCTAGGCCGACGGCTTGAAGGCCGTCGCGAAATAGACGGCCAGGACGATGAAGAGGAAGCTCAGGGCGTAGTTCCAGGTTATCCGCTCCTTGAGCACCACCCAGGCAAATGCCACGAAAACCAGGAGCGTGATCGCCTCCTGGATGATCTTCAGCTGGTAGCCGCTCATGTTGTCCGTCATGTAGCCCATCCGGTTCGCCGGGACCTGCAGGCAGTACTCAAAGAAGGCGACGCTCCAGGCGACCAGGATCGCGACAAACATCGGTTTGCCCTCAAGCCACTTGAACTTCAGGTGCCCGTACCAGGCCGCGGTCATGAAAAGGTTGGAACCGAGGAGAAGGAGGACGACTTTGGTCATGATGGGCGGAATCGAGATGCGGGCTGAGGATTTTCGCAAGCCCCCCCGACTTGGCGCCCCTCGGGGCCACCGCATGAAAATTTCCCAAGTCGATGCTTGATTGCCGCAAATCGCGCCCTATACCTTGCCGACAGTTCTGTCCGGACCTATACTACCGAATGACAATCAAAGCCTATCTCAAGCCGTCCTGCGGGTGGTCCAATGGCGTTCGCGCCATCCTCCGCAAGTATGGTCTGGATTTCCAGGACATCGATATCATCGGCAACCGCGCTAACTACGCCGAGATGGTCCAGAAGTCCGGCCAGCCCCTGTCCCCCTGTGTGGAGATCGACGGAGTGATGCTGGCCGACGTGTCGGGTGAGGAAGTCGAGAACTACCTCCTCTCCAACGACCTGGTCAAACCGACCGAGAACGCTGCGGGCGTCGCCACGAACGCGGGTTGCTCCGACGAAGAGCACGCCAAAATGGCCACCAAAACGATCCGCTTCTTCTGACGAGAGGTCCTGCTTAAAGACACCCACAAGTTCCCGCAGGGCCGGCTCTCAAAACGAAAACCGGCCCCTTTTTTTGCACATACGCCAACAGCCCTGACCTGAGACCCAAAGCGAAACGGCTCCCAAAGATTTCCGAGGTTAACCCACCGACTACACGAAATGCCCAACAGACCTGACGACGACCGCCAGCCCCGGCGCAGGGCCCCCGGCCTGCCCAAGAAGCAGGGCCTTTACGATCCGTGGTTTGAGCACGACGCATGCGGCGTCGGCTTCGTTGTAGATATCAAGGGCCGCCAGAGTCACGACATCCTCAAGCAGGCCATCCAGCTGCTGAAGAACCTGGACCACCGCGGCGCTGCGGGCTCCGAGGCGAACACGGGCGACGGCGCCGGCATTCTCATGCAGATCCCGCACCGCTTCCTGAAGGAGGCGTGCAAGAAGGCCCGGATCGACCTGCCGGCCCCGGGCGACTACGGCTGCGGCCACGTCTTCCTGCCCCGCGACCGCATCAAGCGGCGCAAGCTCGAGGAGCGCCTTGAGAAGATCATCCAGTCCGAGGGCCAGGTTGTCCTGGGCTGGAGGACCGTTCCGGTCGACAATTCCTCGCTCGGCGAGACGGCCCGCATGAGTGAGCCGATGATCCGCATGGTGCTCGTGGGCCGCGGACCGACGACGCCCGATTCGACGGCGTTCGAGCGCAAGCTCTACGTGATCCGCAAGAGGGCCTACCGCGACATCCGGACCTCCACAATGGACGGGGCCGAGGTCTGGTACATGCCGAGCCTCTCGTACAAGACTATCGTCTACAAGGGCATGCTGCTGACGGGCCAGCTGGAGAAGTACTTCCTGGACCTGCAGAGCCCGCTCATGGAGACGGCGCTCGCGCTCGTCCACTCGAGGTTCAGCACGAACACCTTCCCGAGCTGGGACCGCGCGCACCCGTACCGCTACATCGCCCACAACGGCGAGATCAACACGCTCCGGGGCAACATCAACTGGATGAGGGCCCGCGAGGCCCTCTTCGAGAGCGACCTATTCGGGGAGGACATCAAGAACATCCTGCCGATCGTCAACCCGAACGGCAGCGACTCGTCGATGTTCGACAACACGCTCGAGCTCCTGATCCTCGCGGGCCGCTCGCCGGCCCATGCGATGATGATGATGATCCCGGAGCCCTGGTCGGGCAACGAGCGCATGGACGACGACCGCAGGGCCTTCTACCAGTACCACTCCTGCCTGATGGAGCCCTGGGACGGCCCGGCTTCGATCGCGTTCACCGACGGCGTCCAGATCGGCGCCGTGCTGGACCGCAACGGCCTGAGGCCCTCCCGCTCCTACGTGACCAAGGACGGGGTCGTGATCATGGCCTCGGAGGCCGGCGTGCTGGACACGCCGCCGGAGAACGTGCTCCAGAAGGGGCGCCTGCAGCCGGGCCGCATGTTCATGGTCGACACGGCCCAGGGACGGATCATCGAGGACGAGGAGATCAAGGGGAAGATCGTCTCGGCCCAGCCCTACCGCAAGTGGCTCGACGAGCACCTGGTCCACCTGAGCGACCTGCCGGACGCCCCCGAGCTCCCGGTCCCCGACCACCAGACCCTCCTCCAGCGCCAGATCGCGTTCGGCTACACGAACGAGGACGAGCGGATCATCCTCACACCCATGGCGCGCGACGGCGTCGAGGCCACGGGCTCGATGGGCAACGACGCGGCGCTCGCGGTGCTCTCGAACAAGCCGAGGCTCCTGTACGACTACTTTAAGCAGCTCTTCGCACAGGTCACCAACCCCCCGATCGACTGCATCCGCGAGGAGATCATCATCGGCGCCGAGACGCGCCTCGGGAGCGAGGGCAACCTGCTCAACCCGCAGCCCTCGGCATGCCGCCGCGTGGAGCTCAAGTGGCCGATCCTCACGAACGAGGAGTTCGCCAAGCTCAGGCGCATGTCCGTCCCCGGGCTTACGGTCGGCGTCCTCTCCATCCTCTTCCGCGTCACGCGCGGGGAGAAGGGGCTCGCAAAGTCCCTGGAGGAACTCTGCGCCATGGCCCGCCGGATGATCGAGGAGGACGAGATCAACGTCATCATCCTCTCCGACCGCGGCGTCAACCGCGACTTCGCCCCGGTTCCGGCCCTCCTGGCCATCGCCGGGCTCCACCACTACCTGATCCGCGAGGGCCTGAGGACCCGCGTGAGCCTGGTGCTCGAGACGGGCGAGGCCCGCGAGGTCCACCACTTCTCGACCCTGATCGGCTACGGCTGCAGCGCCATCAACCCCTACGTGGCGTTCGAGGCGATCGACGACATGATCCGCGAGGGCCTCCTGCCGAAGCTGGACCACAAGACCGCCTGCAAGAACTTCGTGAAGGCGGGGACCAAGGGCGTCATCAAGGTGATGTCCAAGATGGGCATCTCGGCGATCCAGAGCTACCGGGGCGCCCAGGTTTTCGAGGCGCTTGGCATCCGCCAGGACGTGATCGACCACTATTTCACCGGCACGGCCTCCCGCGTGGGCGGAATCGGCCTCGACGTGATCGCCCAGGAGGTGCTCATGCGCCACCACGCGGCGTTCCCCGTGCGCTCGGTCGACGGGCACGTTCTGCCCTCGGGCGGGCTCTACCAGTGGAGGAAGGACGGCGAGCAGCACCTCTTCACGCCGGAGTCCATCCACAAGCTGCAGAAGGCCGTGAGGACCGGCAACTTCAAGACCTTCCAGGAATACGCGGCCCTGGTGAACGACCAGGCGGTTAACGCCTGCACGCTCCGCGGCCTGTTGGACTTCAAGGCCTCGACGGCGATCCCAATCGAGGAGGTCGAGTCCGTCGAGTCGATCGTCAAGCGCTTCAAGACCGGGGCCATGTCCTACGGGTCGATCAGCAAGGAGGCGCACGAGACGCTCGCTATCGCGATGAACCGCATCGGCGGCAAGAGCAACACCGGCGAGGGCGGCGAGGACCCCGCCCGCTACAAGATCGAGGCGAACGGCGATTCCAAGAACTCCGCGATCAAGCAGGTCGCCAGCGGGCGCTTCGGCGTCACGAGCGAGTACCTGGTGAACGCACGCGAGCTCCAGATCAAGATGGCCCAGGGCGCCAAGCCCGGGGAGGGTGGCCAGTTGCCCGGGACGAAGGTCTACCCGGCAATCGCCAAGACCCGCCTGACGACGGCCGGCGTGGGGCTCATCTCGCCCCCGCCGCACCATGACATCTATTCGATCGAGGACCTGGCCGAGCTGATCCATGACCTGAAAAACGGCAACCGCTTCGCGCGGGTGAGCGTGAAGCTCGTGGCCGAGGTCGGCGTGGGAACGATCGCGGCCGGCGTCGCCAAGGCGCACGCCGACGTGGTGCTGATCAGCGGCTATGACGGGGGCACCGGCGCCTCGCCGCAGACGTCGATCATGCACGCCGGGCTCCCCTGGGAACTCGGCTTGGCCGAGACCCACCAGACGCTTGTCCTGAACAACCTCCGGAGCCGTATCGCGGTGGAGACCGACGGCCAGCTCAAGACCGGCCGCGACGTCGTCGTGGCCGCCCTCCTGGGTGCCGAGGAGTTCGGGTTCGCCACCGGTCCCCTGGTGGCCACCGGCTGCATCATGATGCGGGTCTGCCACCTGAACACCTGCCCAGCCGGCGTAGCCACTCAGGACCCGGTGCTCCGCGCCAAGTACGCGGGAAAGCCCGAGCATGTGGTGAACTTCATGCGGTTCATCGCCGAGGACGTCCGCCAGATCATGGCCCAGCTCGGGTTCCGCACGATCGAGGAGATGGTCGGCCGGAGCGACCGCCTTGAGGCGCGCAAGGCAGTGGCCCATTGGAAGGCCAAGGGACTGGACTTCAGCAACATCCTCTACCAGCCCGACGTCGACGACAACGTCGGCCGCTTCTGCCAGATCCCGCAGGACCACGGCCTTGACAAGTCGCTCGACCTCACGGTCCTCCTGGACCTGTGCAAGCCGGCGATCGAGCGCGGCGAGAAGGTCGCGGCCGAGATGCCGATCCAGAACGTGCACCGCGTGGTCGGCACGATCACCGGCGGCGAGCTGACCAAGAAGTGGGGTGCCGCGGGCCTGCCCGAGGACACGATCCGGATCCACTTCAAGGGTTCGGCCGGCCAGAGCTTCGGGGCCTTCATGCCGAAGGGCATGACGTTCGTCCTTGAGGGCGACACCAACGACTACCTCGGCAAGGGGCTCTCCGGCGGAAAGCTGATCCTCTACCCGTCGAGCAAGTCGACCTTCGTGCCCGAGGAGAACGTCATCGTCGGGAACGTGGCGCTCTACGGCGCCACGAGCGGCGAGGCCTATATCCGCGGCATGGCCGGCGAGCGCTTCTGCGTCCGCAACAGCGGCGTCACCGCCGTCGTCGAGTCCGTGGGCGACCACGGATGCGAGTACATGACGGGGGGCCGCGTGGTCGTCCTCGGGCCGGCCGGCCGCAACTTCGCGGCGGGCATGTCGGGCGGCGTCGCCTACGTGCTCGACGAGGCCGGCACCTTCGCAAAGAGCGTCAACACCCAGATGGTGGGGGTCGAGAAACTCGAGAACCCCAAGGAGATCGCCGAGGTGCGCGCGCTGGTCGAGAAGCACCTGGCCTACACGAAGAGCGACCGCGCCAGGAAGGTCCTCGCGGAGTGGGGCTCGATGGTCCCGCTCTTCGTCAAGGTCCTGCCCAACGACTACAAGCGCATGCTCGCCTGCATCGAGCGCGCGCACGGACAAGGACTTACCGGCGAGGAGGCCATCATGGCGGCCTTTGAGGAGAACGCCCGCGACCTCTCTCGCGTGGGCGGCAACTAAGAGCCCACCCCGAACGAACCTAGCACGATGGGAAAACCAACTGGATTTCTAGAATACCTGCGGGAACTGCCCGCGGACAGGGCGCCGTCCGAGCGCGTGGGCGACTGGAAGGAATTCCATGAGCACCTGGAGGAGGACAAGCTGAAGAAGCAGGGGGCGCGCTGCATGAACTGCGGCGTGCCGTTCTGCCACACCGGCAAGCTGGTGAGCGGCATGGCCTCGGGCTGCCCCGTCAACAACCTGATCCCCGAGTGGAACGACCTGGTCTACCGCGGGCTCTGGCGCGAGGCGCTCGAGCGCCTGCACAAGACCAACAATTTCCCCGAATTCACGGGCCGCGTGTGCCCGGCCCCCTGTGAGGGGTCCTGCGTCCTGGGGATCAACGACCCGCCGGTCACCATCAAGAACCTGGAGTGCTCGATCATCGACCACGGCTGGGGCGAGGGCTGGGTGATCCCCCAGGCCCCCACGGTCAGGACGGGCAAGAAGGTGGCGATCATCGGCTCCGGGCCGGCCGGCCTCTCCGCCGCCGCGCAGCTCAACCGCGCCGGCCACACGGTCACGGTGTTCGAGCGCGCCGACCGCCCGGGAGGCCTCCTCATGTACGGCATCCCGAACATGAAGCTCGACAAGCAGGAAGTCGTCCTCCGTCGCATCCGGATGATGGAGCAGGAGGGGATCAAGTTCATCTGCAACGCGAACGTGGGCGACAACGTCGAGCCCCAGATCTTCCTGAAGGAATTTGACGCCACGGTGATCTGCACCGGCGCCACCCAGCCCCGCAACCTGCAGATCGAGGGACGCGAGCTCGGGGGAATCCATTTCGCGATGGAGTACCTGACCGCGAACACGAAGGCGGTCCTGGAGGGTGGGGTTCCCAAGACCCCGATCCACGCCGGCGGCAAGGACGTGGTGGTGATCGGCGGCGGCGACACCGGCACCGACTGCGTCGGCACCGCGCTCCGCCACGGGTGCAAGAGTCTGGTCCAGATCGAGATCCTCCCCAAACCGCCCGGCGAACGCGCGGCAGACAATCCCTGGCCCGAGTGGCCCAAGGTCTACAAGATGGACTACGGTCAGGAGGAGGCGGCGGCGCGTTTCGGCGCGGATCCCCGCGTCTACATGACCACCGTCAAGAAATTCACCGGTGACGCCGACGGAAGGGTCAAGGACCTGACCACGGTCGAGATCAAGTGGGAGAAAAACGAGCAGGGCCAGTTTGTCCCCAAGGAGCTTCCGGGGACAGAGAAGGTTCGCCCCGCGCAGCTCGTGCTTCTCGCCATGGGCTTCCTCGGGCCCGAGCAGGCCCTCCTCAAGGAAATCGGCGTCGCGACGGACCCTCGGTCCAACGTGAAGGCGGAATTCGAGAAATACACGACCTCGATCCCCGGGGTCTTCGCGGCCGGCGACTGCCGCCGCGGCCAGAGTCTCGTCGTCTGGGCGATCAACGAGGGGCGCGGTGCGGCTCGCGAGTGCGACCGCTACCTGATGGGCTCCACGGACCTCCCGTAGCCCCCTACTCGACCGCGGCAACCAGGTGCGCGACCGGCCCGAGCCGGTCGGCGATCTTCACCGTGTCCCCGGCCCGCCGCCCCAGGAGTTGTCGGCCCAGGGGCGAGAACGCCGTGACCACGGTGGCCACGTTTCGGCCGTCCCTCGCCTCGAGGCCCCCGGATTGGGGCCCCATCAGATAATGCGTTCTCCCCGACTTGGATTCCAGGGTCACCAGGGCACCCGAGGCGATCTCATCGCCCGGGCCCAGAACGCGCGGCACGAGTGTCCTCCACGCGGCGATGGCCTCGGCGATCTCCGAGGCGATCCGCGCCTGCCCGGCGGCCAGGTAGGCGGCGCTCTGGCTGCGCATGTCGTACTTGTCCTCGGCGCGGCTCTCCTCGTTGGTGGCCTCGTCCTTTGAGCCGAGCGCGGCCTCAGTCTGGAGCGCCAGCTCGGATTGCAGCTGGGAAATGACCGACTCAATAAGGGCGCTCTTGTCCATTCCGGGTTTAGGGATATAGGTGACTGTCCCCGATGCCGTCAAAGCCCATCCCCGGATCCACCGGCGAGGTTCTCACCTGCCTTCCCTCGCCCTATCTGCCGCACCCGCGGACGGGCCTCTTGTACCTTCCGCGGTTCATCGCCAAGTGCCGGTACGTGAAGGAGCACGGCTCCCTGCCCAAGAGCTACGCGAAGAACTTCAAGCGCGGCCTCGACCGGTTCCTGTGCATGCACCTGGGGATCGATCCCGCGGCCGTCGAGGAGATCGTGCGCGGGGCCGCCACGGACGAGGAGGTCGAGAGCGGGCTCGCGCGGCTCCTGCCCGCGGACCCCCAGGCGGCGAAATGGAACCGGGAGCTGGTCCAGAAGGGCATGACCCCGGCGGGACGGGAATTCCTGAAGGAAGCGCTAACGGCCATGGGGTGCGTCGACCGGTCGGAGGAGATCAAGAGCGTTCCCGACCTGATCGACTTCGACGAAGGGAGGATCGAGTGATCAAGGGCCAGCAGGTCGTCTGCATCAACGACACCTTCAACGACTTTGTTAAGGCCGTTTACAAGGAGCTTCCGGTGAAGGGCAAGACCTACACCATCCGAGAGGTGTTCCTTGGCCGCGAGAAGATCGTGAAGGGCGGGGATTCCGCCACGGTGGGCCTTCTCCTGGTCGAGCTGGTGAACCCGCCCGACCCTTTCCATGTCGGCAAGCAGGAGCTCGGATTCTCATCGGAGCGCTTCGCCCCGCTGGAGGAGCTGCCCCCGGAGGAGGTCGCCGTGGGCGAGGAAATCGGGGCCGGGGTCGAATCGGGCTACTGGGCCAACTAGCTCAGGCGCCTTATTCCACCACGCGGACTGTTACCGCGCAGGTCGCAGCCGGCACGGCCTCCGAGAGCCTCGGGTCGAGAAGGTCGAACCTGAGCACGCTCTTCCCCGGCCTGAGCGCGTAAAACGAGAAGGCTATGGCCGGCTTGCCGTCAGCCGTCTCGCCCGCGGGCACGGCCTTCATCGGGCCCATCTGGTCCAGGACCTTGTTGTTGTTGGAGACGATCTCCCAGATCTTGGATGAGCCCTCTGCGGGGGCGGGAAGCACCAGCCGGATTGCCGAGACTAGCCCAATCTCCGTGTCCGGGGCCGGATGGTCGGGGGCGAGCACGACAGTCCGTGTCGTCCGGGGCTGGCGCTGCGGGGCGGATTCGCAGCCGCTGAAGGCCGCGCCCAAGGACAACGCGGCCAGGCAAAGGCAAAGGGAGTTAAGTTTCATGATGGTCTAGGGCCTGAGTTCGGAGAGTGCGGGCCTTCCGACGTGGCGGCGAATGGATTCGAGGTTCTGGCGGACCAGGGCCCCCATGGACTCGCACAGCTTGTATTCGGGCCTGCCGTAGTGCTCGGCAAGCGATTCCCGAAGCTGGTGGACCTTGTCCGGGGGGGCGATGGGGTCGTGCTCCATCTCGGTCAGGATGCGGCCCAGCCGACCCGCGGCCAGCTCGGCCCGGTGGAGCAGAAGGGTCTGCTCCTCACGCAGGTACTGCTTCGCCGTCTCGGGGCGCAGCTGCTTCGAGCAGTAGTGGACCAGGGGGGCGTTCTCCTTGAAGAACTGCGGCCGGTAGAAATTTTTCAGGCCGTTGTAGCTCTGCTGGTCGAAGTCCATGGCGCGGACGCGCAGCTGCATGTCCTCGAAGTCGGGCGTCAGGACGAAAACGAAATTGTAGGCCCGCATGTCCCCCAGGAGCCGGACGAAGCACCGCTCGTTGAACTTCACGAGCTCCTTGGCGACCCGGATCGGGCTCACCTCGGGGCGGTTCAACCAGCGCTGGATGAAGATATCCCCGGGGATCCCGGGGATGTGCTCCTCGATCAGGGTGCTGTCGTGGGTCAGGAAGTTCAGGCGGTTCGGCGAGAGCAGGTGCTCGAGCTCGAGCCCATAGACCCGCGACGCGTCGGCCTTCTTCACGTAGAAGTAGTCCTGGTTGTCGTTGTACGCGTTCACGATCCGTATCCTGAAGGGGGTCGAGTTGCCAAACGTGCATAAGTCGACCCGGTCCGCGTAGAGGTGCTGGACCACCGACATGTCGCCGTCGACCCGCAGGAGCGCGTACACCTCCTTCAGGGCCTCGTTGAGGGAGCGCATCTCGGCCCCGTCATAGATCACGGTGTCCCAGAGCGTGGGCTTTCCATCCGCATCGCAGAGCGGGATGACCTCGGTGAAGCCGAGGAGCCGCTCGTAGGTCACGGGAAGGTCCCTCTCCCTCTTGTACGCCTTCAGGTAGCCGCGCAGGCCCTCCCGGATCGGGAAGGTCGGCTTGAGCCGGGTCGGAAGGATGTCGGTTTCCGGGGCCGGGGGTTTGGCAATGCGGCGGGGTTTCAAGGGGGTAAGGAGGCAGCCTGCCAGGCGTCGCCGCGCGCCGCCAGCTCGTGGACGACGCGGCTGCCCACCCTGTAGGCGGACTCAAGCGCGGGAATGTATCCGGCGTATTCCGCATGCAGGCTGGCGTTCACATCCTGCCTGGGGGCCTGCATGCAGTAGTTGCTGGCCGTCCGCAGGAAGAGCACGCGCTGGAAGTCGACACGGCCCATCTTGGAAAGGCGGCTGAGCGCCGCCGCGATCCCCTGGTCCTCCATGTCGGACATCGCCATCACACCCTTGCCGTCAGTCCACAGCCGCGTCCAATCCGAGGCCCACTGGGTGAGCGCCTTCCCGTGCCAGTAGCGGCAGGACCCGAACGTCTCGCCACAGAGGACAAAGGGAGGCTTCTGGGCGTTGGGGAAACCCTCATAGGTAGCGCGGTAGGCGCGCATCTCGTCGGTGTCCGGAATCGCCGTGTCCCGGGTGAGGGCAAACGCCCAGTCGACTAGGCGCCCGTTCAGCGGGTAGGCCATCGCGTCCGGCTCCCAGCCCTGCCGCTTGGGCTTCTGGTTGGGCACGGTGGAGCCAACCGGGATGATCGCGTAGGGCCAGGACGGGTCCGCTTCGCGGGCGTCGATCTCGTAGGCGACGTCGCCGTCCACCACGTAGTGCGCCCAGGCCGCACTGCCGATCGAGGCGGCGGCGGGGTTAACCCCCGCGATGCCGTTAATGACCCAGTAGGTCTTTGAGAAGTCGAAGGCTCCGCTCAGGACAAGCGCCATCACCTGCGTCGAGCACCGGGCGGTGGTGCCCGAGATTACGCCAATCGTTCCCTTTCCGTCGGTCAGCACCGGGTGGTCGACACCCGGCACGACGATGGACTGGCTCCAGCCCTCCCGCTCGGCCCAGAACTGGAACTCGCCGGGCTTGTCGCCCTTGTCCGCCCCAACCTCAAAGGTGACGACGACCGCCACCTTGACCGCCATGGGCTCGGCGGAGAGGCGGGCGAGCGGGAGGATGAGGGCAAGCAGAAGGAGGCGGGAGCGAGGGTTCATAGGCCGTCAGGTGGTGGAGGGGGCGTGACGGCCGGCATAGCTTTTCCCACGCCAAGTCGGGGCGTGAGCTGGGTGGCCGCCTCGTCAAGGCGGGCGGCCGCTGCGTCAAGGACCCCTGCGACCACGGGCACATAGTCGATCACATCCGGCCAGCGGCGGTCCTCCACGCCCTCGCGCAGGGCCGGGAGGGTCTTGGCGCCGTAGCCCGTGAACCGGCCCGGGGCGTAGAGCATGTTCCGGTACCAGTCGCGCCCCGGCAGGCCCCTGGCCGAGCAGAGGCTCTGCTCCACCCCCTGCAGGAGGTCGTTCAGGCGGGCCACCTCCGCCGCGGGGAGGCGGAAGTCGTTGCCAGTCGCCCGGTCGAACGCCGCGTCATAGGCCGAAGCGCTCTGGGCGAGCCTGCCGGCCGCCGCCTGGAGGGCCGCGAAATTAAGCCGGGGGACGTCGACGGGGCTCTTGGGCGCGTCGTAGCGCTCCAGGGGATCGGCGGCCAGCTTGAACGCGCCCTGGTCAAGCAGCTGCTGCAGGTGCCTCGCGTCGTCCCGCTCGTCGTCGGCGAGCTTCAGGATGTCGGCCACGTATCCCTGCACGGCCCGGGCAAGGCCGCCAAACTTCATGGGGAGGATGTCGGCGTCGGCCGCCCTCAAAACCAAACGCCCGGCCGTCTTGGCCAGGGCGACCTCGTACTCGAACTTGGGGTCGCCGAAGCGCACGAAGTGGTCGAACGAGTCGTAGGTCGAGTGGTAGATCCCCGAGTCCTGGTCCTCGCCCCCAAATCCGAGGTTGATCGAGGCAATGCCGAGGTGCTGCAGGAAGGGCGTATAGTCGGATCCCGAGCCCAGCGGAGTCAGGGGAAGGTCGGCGGAGCCTTCGGCGGCCGCCCGCATGGTCTCGCGTTCAGATCCCCGGATGAACGGATTGGCGCCCACCCTGACGTTCGCGCGGAAGCGCTCGATCACGCTGACTCCGGTCTCGGGGTCCGCAACGGCCCCGGCCGCCTCGTTCAGGAGGTGCTCGTAGGCATGGCTCCCCCCGAAGAAGAGGAAACCCCGGGCGTTGGTGTCGGAGTTCACGTAAAGAATGGCCTTGCGCTGCAGCTCCTCGCCGTGGGTCTCCGCCCACTCCGTGGAGCCCAGGAGCCCGGGCTCCTCGCCGTCCCAGCTGGCATAGACCAGCGTCCGCTTGGGCTTCCACCCGCTCCTGGCGAGCGCCCCGATCGCCTTGGCCTCGGCCATCACCGAAACATTGCCCGAGAGGGGATCCCAGGCCCCGTAGAACCACCCGTCGTGGTGGTTGCCGCGGATCACCCACTGGTTCGGGTAGGTTGAGCCCCGGAGGACGGCGACCACGTCGTAGATGGTCTTTAGGCTCCAGTCGGACGAAACGGCGAGGTGCACCTTCGCCGGGCCCGGGCCAAAATGGTAGGTGATCGGCAGGGATCCCCTCCACGCCTCGGGGGCCACGGGACCCTCCAGCGCCGCCAGGAGCGGTCGCGCGTCCCCGTAGGAGATGGGGATCACCGGGATCTTCTGGATCGTCTTGGCGTCGGCAACCGCCAGGCGCTTCGCGTTCGCGGTTGCGCCCACCCCTGGCGTGAGGGGGTCGCCCGAGTACTGCGTGATGTCGGAGACCGAGCCGCGCTGGACGCCGTCCTCGGGTCGGGTCCCCCCCTTCGGGTACACGTCGCCCACCGCGTAGCCATCCTCATGCGGGTCGGAATAGATGATGCAGCCCACGGCGCCGTGCTCGTGCGCGAGCTTGGGCTTGAGGCCCCTCCAGGAGTTGCCGTAGCGCGCGATCACGATCTTCCCGGCCACGTCGATCCCGCGGCGCTCAAGCTCCGTGTAATCCTCCGGCGTGCCGTAGTTCACGTACACGAGGTCGGCCGTCACGTCGCCGTCGGCCCCGTAGACATTGTACGGGGGAAGCCCGCCCTCGGGGTGTTCCGAGGTGCGGTCGCCGGCCACCGCGGGCTCATGGAGCGCGGCCTTGAAGGCGGTGGGGGCAACGAGCTCGAGCACGACCGACTTGGGCGTGGGATAAAGGACGTCGAAGGTCTCTATCCTCGCGTCCCACCCCCACTCCTTGAACTTCGCCAGCGTGAAGTCGGCGTTCGCCTTGTCATGGGGTGAGCCGACCTGGTTCGGCGCCGAGGACATCTGCTCCATCCAGGAGCGCATCTCGGAGGGGTCGATCGCTGCGTCGAACGAAGCCTCGGCCTTGAGTTCGGCCGAGCCGGAAGCGGCCTTGAAGCCGGTCAGCGAGCCCTCGCCCGCCGACGCTACGGAAACCATTGCCACGGCACAGACCACGGCCGAGCCGGCCGCCCTGAGTGATTTCATGGCTGGAGGAAAGCCGCGGCGTACCGGGAGGGCAAGCGCCCTTGGGGTAACCCAGGAGCCGGGGGGATTTGGGAAATTTCAAGTCTTGGCCTCATCCCCGAAACCCTGCTCAATCCCGGTCCGCTGCGAAGGACCCGTGTCCTGCGCCCCCTTTTTCGGCCCAGAATATCCCCCACCCCCTCGCTTCCCGTCGGCCCAGCGGCGCGCCGGTTGCAAACCGACGGATTGCGAACCTCATTACTCCCATGCGACTCCCCCCGTTTACCCCAGGACTGACTGCCCTCCTAGCCGTTGCCCTGCAGGCGCCTGCGGGACACGCGGCGGCCAGCAAGGACTGGCCCGTTTATCTCGGCGACAAGGCGGCCAGCCACTACTCGGACCTGGGCCAGGTGACCCCGCAGAACGTGGACCAGCTTGGGGTGGCCTGGACGTGGAAGTCGGGTGACGCGCGGCCCGACAGCTCGCAGATCCAGTGCAATCCGCTGGTGATCGACGGCGTCGTCTATGCGACGACGGCCGCCATGAAGCTCGTGGCGCTCGACGCGGCGACGGGTAAGGAACTCTGGCGGTTCGAGCCTGTCGACCCGAACGGGGTCAACCGGGGGCTCGCGTTCTGGACCGATGGCCAGGACCGGCGCATCCTCTACGGCAACGGGCAGTGGCTCTATGCGATCGACGCCCGCACCGGCAGCCCGATCACGGACTTCGGCTACCTGGGCCGGGTGGACCTGGCTGAGGGCCTGGGACGCGACGTGACGGGCCTTGCCATCCAGATGAACACCCCGGGGGTGATCTACAAGGACCTGATCATCCTCTCCACGCGGTGCGGCGAGGGACCCGGCCCCGCAGCCCCGGGGCACGTCCGCGCCTACAACGTGCGGACGGGCGAGCTGGTGTGGATCTTCCACGCGATCCCGTACCCCGGAGAACCCGGCTACGAGGGGTGGCCCCCGGACGCCTGGAAGCGCATTGGTGGAGTGAACGCATGGGCTGGAATGACGGTCGACGATGAGCGGGGCCTCGTCTACTGCCCGATCGGCTCGGCGACCTTCGACTTCTACGGCGGCGCGCGCGCGGGCAACAACCTCTACGCGGACTGCCTGGTGGTGCTCGACGCCGCCACCGGCAAGCTCTCCTGGTACTACCAGTTCACCCACCACGACCTCTGGGACCGGGATCCCCCTGCCCCGCCGACCCTCCTGACGGTCCACCGCGATGGAAAGGACATCCCCGCCGTGGCCCAGGTCACCAAGAGCGGGCACGTCTGGGTGTTCAACCGGGTGACCGGCGAACACCTGTTCCCGGTCGAGGAGATCGCAGTCCCAAGTTCCGACCTGGCCGGCGAGGTCGCCTCGCCCACGCAGCCCCTCCCGCTCAAGCCCGCCCCGTTTGCACGCCAGCACTTCACGGAGGAGGAGATCACCAACCGGACGCCCGAGGCGCACCGCGCGGTCCTCGAGCGCTACTTCCGCGTGAGGCCCCACGTTGCCTTCGGCCCTCCGAGCAAGGAGGGAACCATCGTCTTCCCGGGGTTTGACGGCGGTGCCGAATGGGGCGGCGCGGCCGCCGACCCCTCGGGGGTGCTCTACGTGAACTCGGCCGAGATGCCGTGGATCCTCAGCATGATCGACACGAGCGGCGCCACCTCGCTTGGCCAGCAGGTCTTCCTTCAGAATTGCACGGGGTGCCATGGGGCCGACCGCAAGGGCAATGCCGCGGCCAACATCCCCTCGCTCGTGGACATCAAGGCCCGCCTGACGCGTGACCAGATCATGGAAGTCATCACCAAGGGCCGGGCCGTCATGCCGTCCTGGGGCTTCCTCTCGCCTGTCCAGCGCAAGGCCCTCGTGGGCTTCCTCCTGGGGGAGAAGCCCCCGGCGGAGGAGGGGCACACGAACGAATGGAACACCTACGTGCCCGATGTCGAGCAGAGCGGGTTTGTGGCGCCGCCCTACACCCACACGGGCTACAACCGGTGGCTCGATCCCGACGGGTACCCGGCGGTGAAGCCGCCGTGGGGAACCCTGAACGCCATCGACCTGAACACCGGCGAGTACCTGTGGAAGGTGCCCCTCGGGACCTATCCCGAGCTGATCGCCAAGGGCATGCCCCCGACAGGCAGCGAGAATTACGGGGGGCCCCTGGTCACCTCCGGCGGGCTCGTGTTCATCGGCGCCACGAAGGACGAGATGTTCCGTGCCTTCGACCAGCACACCGGGCGCGAGCTCTGGAGCGCCAAGCTCCCGGCCGGCGGCTATGCAAGCCCCGCGACCTACGAGGTGGGCGGCCGCCAGTTCATCATCATCGCCTGCGGAGGCGGCAAGATGGGGACGAAGAGCGGCGACAGCTACGTCGCGTTCGCGCTTCCCAAATAGCCGGCGCCGCGCGCCATCCCCCGGGCCGCATCGGCCCCGGGGGCCCGGCCGGCAACGGCTTGGGCCAGGCCTTCCAGTTTGGGTTTGCGCGGGAACGGGCGCGGGAGCAGGGTCCCAGCCGTCCCCATGAACCTGCGCCTTCTTGCCGTTGCGATTCCTGCGTTGGCCCTCCTGGCGGGTTGCTCCGAATCGACGGTCGTGAAGGCGAAGGCCGAGATCCTGGCCGCGGACCGGGCCTTCAATGCAGCGTCGCAGAAGGATGGCCCAAAGGCCGCATTCCTGGCCTTTGTCGCGCAGGACGGAAAGATCCTCGGCGAGGAGCAGCTCGGGGCCGGCGGGATAAAAAACCGTTTTGCCCAGCTTCCGGAGAGTGCAACCCTCACCTGGGAGCCCGCCTACGTGGACGTGTCCGCCGACGGGGACCTGGGCTACACCTGGGGGCACTACACCCTCACGGTCCCGCTGCCCAAGTACGGGCCGAAGCCGTTCATTAAGCGCGGCACCTACGTGACCGTCTGGAAGCACCAGCTGTCGGGTTCATGGAAGGTCGTCCTGGACGGCAGCGTCGCGGACGCGCCGAGCAGCCTCTAGCGGCTATTTCGTGACGACCTCGGAGTCGAAGGTCTTGCCGTCAGTGTCGTAGATCGCGATCTTCATCCGGGAGGCGTCGATGTCCAGGGTCAGGAACCCGAACTTCGACTCGGCAAAGAGGGCGCCCGGCGCGTTCTTCGCGACCTTCCCAAGAGCGCTCCCGCCCCCCCCGCTCATGAAGAAGTGCACCCCGTCGACGGAATCCATGTGGGCCATCGCGTGCTGGTGGCCGCAGAGGTAGGCATCCACCCGCCCCTTGAGGACCGGCCACAGGCGGGTGCGCATGTAGGCCATGTAGTTGCCGGCCTTGGCGTTCCGCTCCGGCGCAAAGATCGGGTGGTGGCCGTACACCACCTTCCACCGCGCGGTGCTGCTCGAAATGGCATGGTCAAGCCAGAGGACCTGCTTTTCCGAGAGCTCGGTCGTGTCCAGGACGAAGAACTGGGCCGAACCGGCGGTGTACGTGTAGTAGGGGGACGGAAACCTCCAGGTGGGGCTGTGGTACGCGAGCTCCGCCGCCGCCCCGTCGTCGGCGTACCACTCGTGGTTGCCAAGCGACGGGTAAAACGTGATTCCCAGGGGGCCGTAGAGGGTTTCCCACCAGTCCCTCCACCGCGGGTCGTCGGTGCCGGTCATTCCCGTCGGGTAGAAATTATCGCCCAGGGTGATGCCCAGGTCGAACGGCTCCGTCTTGGAAAGAGTGACGATCGCACTGGCCACGTCCCTCTGGGACTGCGTGCCTGAACCAAAATCCCCAAACCCGACCACCCGGACGGGCTGGCCCTCGGCCTTGACCCGGAATACCTCGGGGACCTTGCGCATGAAGGCGGGCATGGCGGCGCCCCGCTCGATGAGGATCCAGCGCTCATCGGCCTGCGCCAGCTTGGAAAGGGCCTCCGTGTCCCCGGCCTGCCGGGCCGAGGCGATCCGCGCGGCGATCACCTTCCGGAGCGCCTTGGCCTCCAGGCGCCGCGCGGTGTCGAGGCAGGCCAGCATGAGGTCGTTGTCGGGGGTCGTGTCGGCGAGCTTCCGCAGTGCCGCCACGGCTCCCGCGTGGTCGACCCAAAATCCGTCCACGCCGATCACGTGCAGGACGAGAAGGTCCGTTGCCGGCGTCTCCGCCGGCATTCGGCCCAGCACGAAGTCGGCCGCCTCGGGCTCGCTCGCCAGGTCGACCATGACCTCCTGCTCAAGCTGCTGGGGGGAGAAGGCGGCCATGCCCTTGAGCTCCTTCGCGTCCTCGTGGACCCATTTCCTTGCGGCGTCGGCGACCTCCGCGGGGAGCTTCGCTGCGAGCACCTCGACGGGGCTTGGGCCCTCCGCGGCTATTGCGGGGAGGCCGATGAGCGCGGACACCAAGAGGGGGATGATCCTATGGACTCGCATGGATCGATACTTGCACCCCCCGGGCCAGGTTCCAGCCGTATCTCTCCGCCTCAGCGTCAGCCCAGGTTAAATTCCCGGGGCGGCCGCTAGTAGTCGTCCACCACGAAGAACATGATCCACGAGAAGCAGGCCGTCACCAGGACGATGGCGGACAAGCCGTAAATCGCGGACACGACTCCGGGAAGGGCCCGCATGAGCGCAAACACCAGGAGGTCGGTGCCGCCGACGATGATGAGGAAATCCCGGAGCCTCCTCGACTTGCGCCTGCGCCACGCCCGAATCCTCCCCCATCCCGACCTCTCCTCGGCAATCCGGTTCTCGAGGAGCATCTCGGGGACGCTCACGATCGAGGGGTCCCCCTGGGGCGCCGGAGAGTCCATCGGGGTGATCTCCTTGGGCCTGAAGGCGGGCGAAAGCGGGGGCTCGGGCGTCGGCAGAAATAGGCCCTTCCTTTTCTCCTTTTTGGAACGCTCCTCGGCCAGCGCGTTCTGCTGATGGATGAGCTGGACAGAGATCGCCTTTCCGTCCCCCCGGCAGCGCCCGGGTATCGGTGGGCGTGATCTCCCTGGGCTTAAGGACCAGGTGGCTTGTCTTCGGCTTCTCGTCGTCCATCGGGGGGCTAGTACCTGTCCATCACGCCAAAGAGGATCCACGCGAGCACGAGCACCAGCATGGCGATCGCGGCAAGCGCCAGGCCGATCACCGGCAGATTGTTGCGGAAGACGATGCTCAGGACTAGGGCCGCCACTCCCGCGCAGGAAAGTAGAAGCAGGAAGTCGCGGTTCCTTCGGGACCTCCTTCTTACGGGCATCGCGATCAGCTCATCCTTGGGGTTGGCCTTCGCCGCCAGGCTATGGCGAAAGAGGTCGTGGACCCGGATGGCGTCGGGATCGGGGATCCCCAGCAGCTCACCCTCGGGCCGGGCCCTGGCTGCCGCCTTCGCCTCCGCCGCCTGGTTCATCCGGTGCATGAGCTCCACGCTGAGGGCCGTTCCGTCACCCGGCAGCGAACGCTCGTCGGTCGGGACGATCTCCTTCGGCTTCAGGGTTAGGCGCCGCGGCGGTTGCTGTTCTTCGTCCATGGGCGAGCCCGGCAAGCGGAGCACCGCGGCCAGCCAAATGCAATTGAACACTCAGCGGCAGACCGAGCGCAGGAAGCGGCCGATGGAGTACGTGGCGAGCTGGCCGGAGGGACTGCTCAGGTTGAACTCGAGCGCGTGCGTGGCCCAGGGCAAGGACACCAAGATGTTCGGGACGCCCAGCTCCGTAAGGCGGGCCGCAAGGCGCTCGCTCTGGCGGTACCAGACCAGGGTGTCGATCTTTCCATGGATCAGCAGCGTCGGTGGCGACCGGGGGCCGGCAAGCAGGTAGCCGCTGGCGCTGTCGTAGGCGCTGCCCGCCTGGTCAGGCGGCCCCCCCAGGAACTGGCGCAGGAGCTGGAGGGAGTTGAGCACGTCGTCGGGCCGGCCCCATTTCCAGGCGAAACGCATGTCAGCCGGAGCATAGAGGGCCACGACTCCGCGGACCGACGGGTCCCCCAGGGAGTAGGCGCACGCCTCGGCGATCTGCCCACCTGCGGAGCGACCGAGCAGAACCAGACGGGCCGGGTCCAGCCCCAGGGACGCCGCATGCCCCTTCAGGTATGCAATCGCCGCGGCGACATCCTCGCGCTGCGCGGGCCAAACGGAGGCCGGCGCCAGCCGGTAGGAGAGGTCAGCGACCGCGTAACCCTCATGGGCCAGCCAGGCGTTGAGCTGGGGGACCTGCCCGCGTTCGCCGTCGTCCCACCCGCCGCCGTGGATCACGACCACGCAGGGGGCAACCCGCCCGCCGACTGCCCCGTAGAAATCGAGCTTCAGGGTTCCCGCGTAACTGACCGTGGTTCGCGGAACCGGTGCGGGCCACACCTTGAAGAGTCCGGGAACCGAGAACGCGGGCCCGGGATACTCCCCGGCCCCAAACTGGCGGTCCATGCGGCCGGGCAGGCTCCGTGCGATCAGCCAGGCCTGCGCGCAGGGCTGCAGGAGGAGCCCGACGGCGACGGCACTGATCCCCACGGTCGCCAGGGCCCATTTGCTCCGGCCGCTCCGGGTCCGCCAGGCGACCCAGGCCGCAGCAAGCGGCATGGCCGCGACCAGGTAGCCGAACTGGTCGGCGATGACGGAGCCTTTCCAGCCCATCCAGTCGGGCGACGGGAACACGGTAAGGAGCCCGAGGACAGCCGAGCCGACCGCCAGGATGAGGGCCAAGGGGCGCGTCATCTCATCCCGGCACCGGCGCAGACGCGGCGGTAAAGCTCCACGTAGCGCGGGACGATCGCCTCAGCGGAAAAATGGCTGCGCGCCCTCGCGCGCGCCCGCTCCCCCATCGCCCGGCGAAGCGCCGGGTCCGCGATCAGCTTCTCGACCGCGCGCGCGAGGCCGTCGGTGTCCGCGTGCGGCACAAGGAGTCCCGAGACGCCCGATTCCACGACCTCCGGGATTCCCCCGACCTCCGTTGCCACGCTGGGGCACCCGAAGCACATGGCCTCGAGGATGCTCAGGCAGAAGCTCTCCACATCCGAGGTGAAGAGTCCGATGTCGGCCGCCTGGAGGTAGTCCTCGATCTCGCTGATCTGCTCGCGGACGATCACGCGGCCCGAGAGGCCCAGCCTCTCGACGTCCCCCATGAAGGGCGTGAAGTCGCCCCCGGCAAGGATCACGAGCTTGAAGGATTCACGCGGGCGAATCCGCGCCGCGCTCTCCAGGAGGACGTCGATCCGCTTGAGGGGCCGGAGGTTCGACGCGTGGAGCACCATCGCCTCGCGCTCCCCGATCCCAAGCTCCGCCCGCACTGCCTCCCTTGGCCTCTTGGCCGGCCTCGGCTCGAAGAAATTGTGGATCACCTCGATCGGGCGCCGCACCGAGAGGTGGGCCTGGGTCTCCCGCTTGAGGAACTCCGAGACCGTGGTCACGGCGTCGGAGCGCTCGAGCGCGTGCGTGATGGCGGGGCCGTAGCCGGCGTCGCGCCCGAGGAGCGTCGTGTCGGTGCCATGGAGCGTGGTCACCACCCGCGGCGCCGAACCTTCCGGGAGCATCGAGCGGGCGAGGACGGCGGCCGTGGCGTGGGGAACGGCATAGTGGACATGGAGCACGTCCAGTCCGACATCGCGGCTCACCTCGGCCATCTTGACCGACAGCGGCAGCGTGTAGTCCGGGTACTTGAACAGGCCGTAGTCGTTGATCACGACTGGATGGAAGAAGATCCCCGGGGCCCCCCAGGGCAGGCGGAAGGGGCGCTCGTAGCTGATGAAATGGGCCTCGTGGCCCCGGCGAGCCAGCTCCTCCCCGAGGGCCGATGCCAGGATCCCGCTTCCGCCGACGGAGGGATAGCACGTGATGCCGATCTTGAGGGGGCGGAGGGATTCCATGTCAGTACCTGCGGGCCGAGCTGCCGAGAGGGGAAAGCGACCCGAACACCAGGGGATCGTTCGGAAAAAGCGCCTGGGCGTAGTCGACACCGGCCCTCAGGCCCAGGACGCGTGCTCGGGAGAGCTGCAGGTCCACGTAGTTGCGCGTGGCGAGCTGCGAGGCGTGGGCCGCCATCGCGGCTTGCCAGGCGGCGATCACCCGGGGATCGGAGATGTCGACCACGACCGGCAGGGTTCCCCGCTCCTCGGCCTCCGGGGTCACCGCATAGTAAAGGAGGGGGCCGATCGCGTGGGCAGGCAGGGCCTTAAGCGAGGCGATTCCCCCATAGCGCGCCAGGCGGGCAGCATCGCGGACAATCCGCCCGAGCCTTGGATGGTCCGGGTGCTGGTTGCCTTCAAGGGTGGGCGCCAGCACGTAGGCCGGGCGAAGCCTCCTGATAATGGCCGCGAGCTTTCTCGCATGGCGGGGCTTCTCCTCGAGGGCCGCATCGCCGTCCAGGGTCACAAACTCAATCGTCGCCCCGAGGTGCCTCGCCGCGAGCCGGGCTTCCGCCATCCTCCCGGCCGGGGACCCACGGGACGCGGACTCTCCCCTTGAGCACACCACCAGGTGTGCGCGGCGGCCACCCTGCGTCTCTTGGGCGATTATCCCGCCGCATCCGAACTCGATGTCGTCGGGGTGCGCGCCGAAGGCGAGAACGGGGCCGCCCTCAAGAGAGTGTTTCGCAGTAGGCTTCATCGGAGCGGTCAATGGGGTCGCGGCCCACGAACGTGATGTCGGGGGCGTCCTCTTTCTTCAGGTAGGCCTGCTCGCCCGCCCCCGCAATGTAGTGGGTGCAGTGGACGACCGACTGCATCCATCGCAGTCGGGAGTCCCGCGTGGGACTGACCTGGGATTTGTCGAACGGCATGGGCGGGAGCGTGACGAATGAATCCCCACCCTCGTGCAGTTGCAATGCGCCACCTGCGAATCGCGCCCGCACCGTCTCGCCCTGGTGGCTCACGTCGACAAAGAACTCGTCCACGGCGCACGCCGCACGTCGGAACTCCGGGTCCCCCGAGCGGACGACCCGGATCCCCTCCAGGAGTCCCATTCTGCGGTACATCTCCAGGCAGAAGTCCGCCACCCGATCGGCCTCGACCTGCTTGAAGGCGTCGACCCAGGCGGGGTCCACGTAGGCGGGAAGCTGGCGCGCCATGTTGTCCCTCCAGCCCGCGGGCACCCGTTTGGCGTAGAGCGGCGAGAATTTGCGCTGGAGCTTGTTCTCAAAGGTGAAGTTGAGCGTCTGGGCTTCCCCGGTCTTGCGGTGCCTCAGGGTGGTCTGCGTCTCCCGCGGATCATGGTCGCTGTCATGGAGGAAGAACACGATCTCGCCCCCGAGTTCCGCCCTGAGCCGCCGGGCCGTGAACACCTTCGCGGCGAGGAAGCGCCGCGGGAAAAAACCGCAGGGCTGCTGGCCGAAGCAAATCAGGGGGGCGGTCATGGGGCGGCGGGTGTCGGGCGGCCACCCAGGCCGAGGATCCCCTGGAGGATCACGCTAAACACCATGCAGGCCACGCAGCCGATCACGTTGTACCAGAGGTACGAGATGCTCTGCGTCGCATAGAGGGCGAAGACGAGGGCCTGCGCGGCGAGCGCGGACCAGAACACCGCCGTCCCGCCGACCCGCTTCAGGAAGAAGGCCACCAGGAAGAGCCCGAGGACGACACCGTAGAAGATGGACCCGAGGATGTTCACAGCCTGGATCAGGTTCTCGGCGAGGTTCGCGAAAAGGGCGAACCCGATCGCGACCAGGCCCCAGAACGCCGTGAAGACCTTGGAAGCGACAACGTAATGGCCATCGGAGGCCTCGCGGCGGACCAGGTGGCGGTACACGTCCACCGTGGTGGTGGAGCCGAGCGCGTTCAATTCCCCTGCCTTTGACGAGAGAGCGGCAGCGAAGAACGCCGTCACCAGGAGGCCGATGAGGCCGTGGGGAAGGTGGTCGAGGATGAAGGTGATAAAGACATAGTCGGCGTCGTTGGCCTTGGTGCCCGGCGAGGCCAGATCGAGCGCGGCCCGGGTCTTCGCCCGCACTTCTTCGATCCGCTCGTGCGCCAGCGAGGCGCCGTCCCGGGCCTGGGCCTCGGCCTGGCGGTTCCCCGCGTGGCGTGCGGCAACCCAGGCCTCAACCTGCGCCCGTTCGGCGGCGTGGGCCGCGGTGAACTCTCCGTCCAGTGCCTTTAGCCCGCCGTCCGTCGCTTGCTCCGCCTGGGCCTTCCAGACGGTCCGGTTAAAATACACGGGCGGGCGCTCAAACTGGTAGAACACAAAGATCAGGACACCGAGCAGCAGCATGAAGAACTGCATCGGGATCTTGAATACGGCGTTGAACATGAGCCCGAGGCGGCTCTCCCGGATCGAGGCGCCCGAGAGGTAGCGCTGCACCTGGGACTGGTCCGTCCCGAAGTACGAGAGGGCGAGGAACATCCCGCCGAGGACGCCGGTCCAGACCGTGTAACGCCGGTCCATGTTAAGGGAAAAGTCCACGGCCTCCATCTTGTGGAACCCTCCGGCAATCGTGAGCGCATCGCTGAAGGTGAGCCCCGGCGGCAGGCGAACGAGGAGCACGAAGAAGGCCGCCACCATGCCGGCAAAGATCACGCCGATCTGGTACTTCTGCGTGAGGCTCACCGCGTCGCATCCCCCGGCAACCGTGTAGGCCACGACGAGGAGCCCGCTGCAGACGATCGTCGCGTCCAGGCGCCAGCCCATGACGGTCGACAGGACGATGGCCGGGGCATAGATCGTGATCCCGGCCCCGAGGCCGCGCTGCAAGAGGAAGAGACCGGCGCCCAGGAGCCGCGTCTTCGAATCAAAGCGGTGGCCCAGGTACTCGTAGGCGGTGTAGACCTTCAGCCTGCGGTAGATCGGCAGGAAGACGACCGAGATGACAATCAGGGCGATCGGGGCCCCGAAGTAGTTCTGGACGAAGCCCAGGCCGCTCTCGTAGCCCTGGCCCGGAGTCGACAGGAAGGTGATCGCGCTGGCCTGAGTCGCCATGACGGAAAGCCCGATCGTCAACCATGTGGCCTGGCCCGAGCCCTTCAGGTAGCCGCTAAGGTCCCGCCGGCCGCGCGTGTTCCAGACTGCGTAGGCCGCGATGGCGAGCATCGAGCCGAACAGGATGACATAGTCCAGGGTGTTCACCGGAACAGGAGGGACAGGAGGGTGAGGAGCGAGACCCACGCGGCAAAGATCGCGATCACCAGGCCGTAGACGCCGCCCCACTTCCGGGGCCAGGGCAGTCCCGTGGATTGGTCGTCCTCAGGATCGTTCATCTGCCGAGGGATACTAGGTTCGCAAACAGCCGGTAGGCGCCGGGCACGCCCGCGGGCAGCTGCCTGAAGAACGAGAGGCCGGTGTACACGAAGTAGCCCTTGCCGAGGTGCGCCACCAGGAGCCCGCCCTTCAGGGGCGCCTCGCCCGGGTCGCTGCACGAGAGGAGGGCCTCCAGGTGGCTGGAGTCAAAGTCGCTCGCAAAGTCGAGGCCCCTTTCCTGGACCCATCCGTCAAAGTCAGCCGGAACGATGCGGTTCGGGGAGGTGAACGCCGGATGATCGGGGACCAGGAGGGAGACCGCCGCCTTCTCATCGGTCACCCGGTAGTGGGGAAGGTCCCGGGAAAGCTTCAGCGGATAGGGGGCGAGCTGATCGGTCTGGAGCCCGCCGGGCGTGTTGTACTGCTCGACCACCGTGCCGCCGGCCTCGACGTAGGCGAAAAGGTCCTTCAGGTGGGGGGCGAGCTCGGTCCTCGTGTTGAAGGCGCGCACGCCGATCACGACGGCGTCGATCCCCTGGAGCCCCTTTGCTGTCAGATCCGCATCGGTCAGCTGCACCACGGAGTAGCCCATTTGGGCAAGGCTTGCCGCAGTGCTGTCGCCCGCTCCGGGAAGATAGCCCACCCGCTGTCCGCGGATCGCCAGGTCGAGGCAAACCGCCTTCGCGTGCGCCAAGGGCTGCAGGAGCTGGGGCGGGATGTGGCCGTAGGTGATGTCGATCCGGCCCGTCCCGTAGCTTGAGCCGCCGACCTCCGCGACGGCGCGGAGGTCGCAGGTCTCGGGGGCGCCGGGCGCACCCACTTGGAAGGCCAGCTCCGCCTTGTCCCCCACCCGAGCCAGGTGGAACGCCTGCCGGCGCGGGGAAAGGGTCCAGCCCTTGGGGGCCACCAGGCTGAGATATCCCGAGGTGTCGGCCCGGGAGGCCGTCACCTCCAGCTTCACGGTCCGGCTCGTTCCCGGGGAGACTAGGACGACGGCTGATCCGAAGCCCAGGGAAACGGGCGGGATCACCCGGGGAAGCACGCGGGCCTCCTCCTTGCCCGGCTCGCGGGCAAGGTAGACCGCGGCGTGGGCGACAACGAGCGTCTGGCCCCCCACCTGAAAGACGTCCTCGACCGGCACCGCAGCAGGGCCTTCCGGCCGGCCGATGAGCGTCGGGTCGTCGACCCGGAAGAGGCCGGGGGATCCCTGCTCGCGGAGCCAGTAGGGCTGCGTCAGCTCGGTCCCTGGCGGCAGGGTCCGCGTCGCATCGACGCTCGAGGCGACGTTGGGCACGAGGCTTCCGGCGCCCCGGGCCTTGCGCCCCAGGGTCGGGTAGCGGACCGCAATCCACTTCACGGGCACATCGGAACGGACAACGGCCACGTGGTGAAGCGCCAGGTCCTCGCCGGGGACGACCTCCTTTGCCGAGATCGTGGTCTCAACCGAGAGCCCCAGGCAGGCGGCGAGGATGTGGTCGAGCTTGGCCCGCTTCTCGTCGAGAAGCGGATCGGGCGGAAGGGCCGCGAGCTTCGCCTTGATCTGGAGGAGCACCGGCACGCTTGCCGAGGGGTCGGTCGGGCTGAACCCCTGCTCGGCCTTGTCGGCCAGGACGGCGATCTCCGCTCCTCCGGGGAACCGGCCCCAGGACGTGTCGACCCCCTCCATCAAGTCCTTGGTCGCGGGCTCCCCCGCCAGGACCTTGAACGCCTCCGTGTGCGGTCCCGTCCCGGCCGACGCCACCGAAAAATTCGCAAACCCCTGTGTCCGGTGCATCGAGCGGCTCCTCGCCGCCAGGGCCGCGAACGACTGGCCCGTCACCCCGTCGGTCCCGTCAATACCCATGCGGAGCATAGCCGCGGAGGCGTCGTCGGGCGCGGGCCGGCCCGGGCCCCACCACCCGTTCCAGAGGATGCGCCGGGGCTGCCACGGCCTCAAGTCCCGCAGCTGTTCGGGAAAGGCCTTCGGGTCCCCTGCCAGGCCGAACGCCTCGAGCGCCAGGACAGCCGACGCCGTGTGATGGCCGTGGGTCCCGCTCGGCTCGGTCGGGAACCGCGTGATCACGACGTCGGGCCTGAAGGTGCGGATCACCCGGACCACGTCGGCAAGCACGTCCTGGCGGCCCCACTTCGCGAGGGTCTGGCCGAAGTCCTTGGAATAGCCGAAGTCCCTCGCCCGGCTGAAGAACTGGCGCCCCCCGTCGACCTGCCTGGCGGCAAGAAGCTCCTGGGTGCGGATCACCCCGAGGAGATCCCCAAACTCCGGCCCGAGGAGGTTCTGGCCCCCGTCGCCGCGCGTGAGCGAAAGGTACCCGGTCCGGTAGCCCCGCCCCCGGGCCAGGTAGGTGATCAGCATCGTGTTCTCGTCGTCGGGATGGGCGGCCACGTAGAGCACCGTGCCGGTGACGCGGAATTCTCGGAGCTCCTGGGCGATGGCCGCGGGGGCCACCGGTTCCGCACCGGCAAGCAGCGGGGCGAGAAGGAGCGCGAGGGCCGCCGCGCCGAGGAATACCCTCGGCGTGGATCGCGGACCTCCGTCGGCGATGGGGCAGGCTCTCCTGGTCACTTCAGGCTGGCGATGAGGGCCTCGTTCAGGCGCAGGTACTCGTCCCTCGCCGGACCCGTGTCCTTGGAGGCGAGCTCGATCGAGTGGCGCGCCGTGGCCTCGGCGCCCGCCTTGTCGCCCCTCTTGGCCTGGATCAGGGCCTTCCGGTAGATCATGTAGTAGGCGTTCGGCTGCTCCGCGATTGCGGCGTCCATCCATCCCTCGGCCTTGGCGAGGTCCAGGTTGTTATCCAGGTAGAACATCGCCGAGGGGAAGTACGGCTTCTTGCCGCTGCCCGCCATGGCGGCCTCGATCTTGGGGACCAGGGCGCCGACCACGTCGAAGCCGAGCTTCACCGGGACCCGCGTGTGTTCCCAGACCAGGTCGAGCGTGGCCGAGTCTGGGCGGAAATCATTGAACTCGATCGTAAAGGTCTCGACCGGCTCGGCGAGGGCGACGGGCGTCGCGGTCACCCGCAGGACATCGTTCTTCGGGTCGTAGGCGTAGGCGCCCCACTGGTCACCGGCCTTCTGGAAGATGATGGTCCACTGGTCCTTGTTGGGGATCGTGAACAGCTCGTAGGTGCCGGCATCAAGGTGCGATCCTTCGACGGAGACCGGCGTGCTGAAGGAGATGCGGGTCGCGCTGTTGGCGCCGGTGCGCCAGACCTGCCCGTAGGGGTTGTTGCCGCCCAGCATGACGCGGCCCTTCGCGCTCGGCCGGGAGTAGACGACCTCGATGTCGGTCGCGCCGATCCGCTGCTTGAGGGTCGTCGCGGGGCTCGCCTGGGGGAAGGAGATCTGAGGTTCGGGGACCTTGAGCGCCACCGAGAACTGGGTCTTCTCCCACTTGATCTTCAGGCTCCCCGTTCCCGAGGCATCCGTCTCGATGGAGATCGTGAGCTGGTCGACCGGCGTATCGAGCGCCTCCTTCTTCAGGTTGACCCGCGCCAGGTCGTGGGTCTCGTCGACCGGCACTCCCCATTTTCCGACCGAGGTGCTGATGGCCAGCTTGGAGGTCCCCGACTGCGACGGGATGGTGTAGAGCGTGTAGACGCCCGCCGGCACGAGCGCCTCGCCGATCATGACCGGCTTCTGGACAATGAGGGTCGTGGCCTCGTCAGCACCCAGGCGGTCGGCCTGGTCCCATTTGACAAGGCCTCCCCAAATGACGCGCGGGGCGCCGGTCTTCGGGTCCTTGGTGTAGGGCCTGCCGTAGGTCACGGTGATCCGGTTTCCGGTGTGCCAGTCGCCAAACACGGCGCTGACGGTTTCGTGCGGGCTCTTCCGGCTCTGCTGGGCCACGAGCGGCAGGGTCGCAAGGGCTCCGAAAATAAGGGCAAGGGTGGTTCTGAGGTGTCTCATGGGTGTATCCTGTCCGGCGTTTAATCGGGTTGTCCCGTCTTGGGGTTTAGCGCCTAATTAGGTAGTGCAAGAGCGGGGATTCGGCAAGTGCCACCCCGTCCTTACCGCAACAATTTTCCCCGTGCCCCAGCGAGACTACATCCTCAGGTTGATCGAGCAGGCGGCCCAGGTTATCGCCCGGATTACGCTCCAGCGCGAGATGGGTCAGCCGGGTCTGGCGGTCCAGTCGGTCATCGACGGGATCGAGAAGCTTTTTGGCCTCACGGTCTCCGAGGTGGGCTCCCTGGACACCGAGGCACTCTATGGCCAGCTGACAGAGGGGGAACAGCCCGAGAACGCCCGCGACAAGTGCATCATCTTCGCCGCACTAAACCACCAGGCCGGGCTCGCCTACGAGGAGCGGGACCTCCCCGCCCTGGCCCAGCCGGCCTTTCACCTGGCGCTGGTCTTCACGCTCCTCGCCCGAGTCGGGTTCCCTGGAACCGAGGGCCCCGAGTTCACCCCAAAAGTCGACGACCTGCTCTACCGGCTTGACGGGTTTGAGCTTCCCGAACGGACCCGGGAGCTCCTCGAGACCTATCGGAAGGCGCCGGCCTCCCAGCAAACCTAGGACTTGGAAGCCCCTTTGGCTCCAAGAAACCCGTTGTAGCGGAGCCACTCCTCGGCCCGCGAGGACCATGAGGTCGCCGGGTTGCCCGTCGGCCTCAGGCCGAAGCCGTGGCCCCCTGAAGGATAGGCATGGAGCTCGAAGGGAACAGCCGCCTTCTTGAGCGCAATCCCGTAGGCGAGGATGTTCTCGACATGGATGCCGTCGTCCTCGGCCATGACCATGAAGGTGGGCGGCGTCGCCGCGGTGACCGCAACCTCCGGGGCGAGCGTGTAGAGGTCGTTGTCCGGGACCAGGTAGGCCGGATAGACGAGGATCTGGAAGTCGGGCCTGCACGAAAGGTCATCGGCCGAGTCCACCCGCGGGTAGGTCCGGGACGCGGAGTTCGCGGAAAGCACGGCGCAGAGGTTGCCGCCAGCCGAGAAACCCATGACCCCGACCCGCTTCGGGTCGATGCCCCACTCCGTTGCATGGGACCTGACGATGCCAAAGGCCCGCTGGGCGTCCTCCAGGGGAGCCGCGTAGGGCGCGCGGCCCTCGCGGCGCGGGACCCGGTACTTCACAAGGACCGCCGTTACCCCGATCGAATTGAGCCATGCGCAGGCCTCGGTGCCCTCGTGGTCGATCGCCAGGATGTAGTAGCCGCCGCCGGGGAAGACAACGACCGCGGCACCGGTGTCCTTCTCCGGCGCCGGCTTGTAGACGGCAAGCGTCGGATCGGAGATCGAGCTCAGGATGAGGATCGGCCGGCCCGCGACATTGTAGTCGCTCTTCTTGCCCTTCTCGTCGTTGGCCGGCGCGCCGGGCTTTTCGCCCGGCGCGGTCCCGTTCCACAGTTTCATGGGCAGAGGCTCGGCGTTCAGGCAAACGGCCCCGAGTACCCCCGCCAAGACCCACCGCCCGACGTAGCGATTCATCCCGCGAGCGAACGCCCACCCGGAGGCCCAGTCGATCAAAATAGGGATTCCAGGCCCTAGTCCCTGCCCAGGATACCCCGGGACCTCATCCAGTCGGCGGCCCGCTGCGGCCAGGTCGTCACGAGGTCCTTCGTGGGCCTGAGCCCGTAGCCATGCCCCCCAGTCGGATACGCATGGAATTCCATGGGCACCTGGGCGGCCTTGAGCGCCATCGCATAGCCGAATCCGTGGTCCGCTCGGACAGCCGGATCGTCCACCGCGATCGCAAGAAACGTGGGCGGTGTCGCCGAGGTGACGGCGACCTCCGGGCTGACGGCCGTGCCCTCGTCCACCAGGCTGCCAGGATAGATGAGGATTTGGAAATCCGGTCTCGCGCTCAGGTCGTCGGCCGCATCGACCCGGGGGTAGCCCCTCTTCGTAGTGTGCGCGCACAGGAGCGCCGAGAGGTTGCCCCCCGCCGAGAATCCGAGGACGCCAACGCGCGTCGGGTCGATGCCCCACTCCTTGGCGTGGGACCTCACCAGGCCAAAGGCCCGCTGGGCGTCCTGGAGCGGGGGAAAGGAATCCGTATGGGGGCCGTTGGGCTGCGGAACCCGGTATTTGAGCAGGACTCCGGTCACGCCGATCGAGTTCAACCAATGGCAGACCTCCGTTCCCTCGAGATCCATGGCGAGGATGTAGTAGCTGCCCCCGGGGCAGACCACCACTGCGGCCCCCGTGTCCTTTTCCTTGGCGGGACGGTAGACGGCAATCGTGGGCTCCGACACGTTGCCCAACCTGATGAGAGGCTTGCCCGCGATCAGGTTGTCTTTGGCGGTCGTGGTGTCGTGTTCTACGCCGGCGATGCCGGAGTTGCCCGGAGGGGTGCCAGGCCAAATCTTTATCTCCGTTGGCTGGGCGCCGAGGGACGCTGCACTGAACAGAAGCATGCCGACGATCCTGATGGGGATTGGGGTCATGAGGAAGAGCGAACGCCCGTCGGCCGGGGCAGTCCAATCCTTTCCAAGACCCGACCCTCCGCCTAACCCAGGACCTCCGTCAGCCGAAGCAGCAGCATCTCGTCCCCAAAGGCACCCGACTTGGAGACCACCCGGACACTGTCCCAAACGCCCCCCACGATCCGCGACACCGGAATCCCCGGCGACACCTCGCCCTCCACCAGCAGGTGGCGGGCGGACACGGCCATGCAAACCGCCCGGGTCGTCTCCCCTCCCGAGACCACGAGGGTCGCGGGCCTCGGAATCCCGCCGAGGAGACCCCTGACGGCAGCCGCGATGAGGTTCGCGGCTTCGGGTCGGCTCGTCGCCTTCGGAATGTCAAAGCCCACCAGGCATGCGCCCTCGCCCAATAGCCGGGTCGCCACGCGCGGCGCGTCCGAGAAGCCGTCGCGGGTCATGAGGACCCCTTGCCCGCAGGCGGCGAGCTGCGCCACGGTGACCGGGTGGTCGGAGCCCAGGATCCCAAGGATCGGCCTCTCCAGGAGAAACCGCCCACGGTCCCTCGGGCCGGCCAGCGCCGCCGCGAGCCCTCCGCTCCCGCACCACAGGACCGGCTTCTCGAGCGCAACCCCCGCCTTTGCGATCAGCGCAAGCTCCAGGTCGCTCTCCGCGTCCCAGACCGAGATCCCCTCGGGCACGGATTCCCCGGGCCGTTTCAGGGAGACCGCCAAGCCTTGGCTTCGGAGCACGCCGGCAATGTCCTCGCCCACCGGCAGAGCCGCGTTCTCGGAGAGAAGCACCTGCCGGCCGCCGCGCGTCACCCGGCCATGGACGGGAAACGCGGCGGCGATGATGCAGTAGGGGAACTTCCCCTCGCGGATCACGGTGGCCAGCTCCAGGCCCGGATGTCCCCGAAGTCGGCTGTCGACCTTCTTGTAGGCAAGCGTCGCGCGGTCCGGCGCGAGAAAGGGCGCCAATCGCGCGGCAGCCTCCGTTGCCGCCTTGGCCGACGTGTCCCGGGTCGCCGCGTCCACCGCCAGGTCCCCGGCCTCAGGCCCGGGCATCGTTCCGTTCAGGTAGACAGGGATCGACCGGCCCGCGCCCGCAAACTGGGCCGCCGTGTCGAGAGCCCCTGTGAGGTCGTCAGCGATAAGGCGCAGGTGCTTCATCCGGATTCGGCGGCAACCCTCGCCGAATCCCCCGACTATTGCCAGTATGGAGGTGCGTCCGCCTCGGGCCTGTCGGCAACCTGGGGAATCTCAAAATCCCGGAGGACGACCTGCTTGTCGAAATACCCGACCGGCTCGGCCGCGAGGATAACCAGTTCGGCGCCCTCAAGCCACGAGCCGTCCGTCGGGACGGCAATCGGCGAGCCCCCCATCTTCCAGAATTCCGTGAACTCTGCGTTTCGCGTGTTGATGTCGATTGTCCACTGGGGAGCGTCCATCGAGCTCCACGAATGGTAGCCCAAGGCAAACTCGCCCCGGGAGCGGTTGATCAACGCGAGGGCAAACCGGTATTGGTCGGGGCGGGAGTCGGGCCGGGCCGCGCCCTCGGTGATCAGGACACTGGTGGCGCGCAGGTGCTGAAGCGTGGCGACCACCTTGCCCTGTTCGATGGCCATCCTCCGAATCCTCCACATCTGGCCGTCATGGGTCCAACGGGAGCCGCTCAGGGCGGGCATCCGCGCGAGGTCGCGGAACTGCAGCTCGTAGAGCTTGAGGGTGGCCGTGAGCGTGCCCTTTTCACCCTTGTGGGCGACCGCCGTCTCATCGGGAACGTTGAACAGCCTGAGCCTGGGTTGTTTGACGGCATCGGCCGGGAGCGCAGGGGGCTGCAGTCCCAGCTGGCGGCAGACGGCCGTCGCCTGGGCGACGCTGGACCAATACGGCCAGAACTCCCTACCGATTTGCTCGAGGGGCAGCGGCTGGGCATCCCCAAAGCGCATGGCCGAAGAGATGGACTCAATCTGGATGATGCGTCCCTCCGGGATGCTGCGCAGGGCGGCATTGAGCGCCATGGTGTGTGAACGAACGGACCTGCCCGTCGCCGGATCGTTCATATAGCCGACGCTCCAGGTAACGACTGGGGGGATCAGCATCACCTGGACCGAGTCGGAGGTTCCGGGTTTCGCCTGGAGTTCGGATGCGGCCTGGGGCATCGGGATCGAGAGCGGCCAGTGGCTGGCGCACGCGAGCACGGCCGGAATAAGCACCGCTCCGAGCACAAGGGTGCGGGCCAGTCGCCTCGTGGCATACTGGTGCACCACGAGCCCAATCGCCGCCAGGCCGCTGAAGAGGCCGATGGACGCCATGCGCGCGGCGTGGTCCGGAAGGTCCATCCTCCAGGGGGCGAAGAAGAGGGGAAGCGGAACGAGCACGGTCGCGGCCACGACGACAAGGAAGGCAGCCAGCGTGGCCGCGACGGCCTGCATCATGCTCCGGGTCACCGAGCCGATCATCGCGAACACGAGACTCTCAACGGCGATCATGCCCGTCGATTCGATCACCATGCCGAGCGCAACGCGCAAGGGCGTGTCTAGGGAAACCGCCAGGTAGGCGTTGACCGCCAGCGAAGGGACGGCGAATACGAGAAAGAGCAGGAGCAGCTTCGCCGACAGGAGCAAACCCGGGGAAATGGGGCGGGTGCGCCAGAACGCGCGGTCACCCACAGGGGGGTCGGACTGGACGATCGCAACCGAAAGGACGAAGAGCACCACGACCGGTGCAATCTGGCTGACGACAAAGACCAGCATTCCCGAGGAGCGCGGCCACAGGTCCCAGTACCATCCGAGAGTGGAAAGGAAGCTGAAGAGGACGCCAAGGATCGCGAGCACCCAGAGGTGGCGGAGGTCCTTCTTGAGGATGAGGAGCACGGTTCTCATAGGGCCCCCTTTCCGCGGTTCATCCGCGCCAGCACGAGGAAGATCTCCTGGAGCATCATGGCCTGCACCGAGACTTGCGCACCTGGAAACACGCTAGCGATCTGGACCTCGCCCCCCGACGGTTCAAAGGAGCTGCAGACGAACCTCACCACGTTTTCAGAGGGTTGCTTGGCCTCAAGCCAGCCCGAGGGCAGCGGCGAGGGAAGCGAGACGGGAGCCCCGCCGACCACCTCCACCAGCCGAAACCGGCCCCGCAGGGCATCGGCGGGCTCGTGGACCAGGAGCCTGCCGCCGGCCAGAAAACCCACGTCATCGGCAAGGCGCTCCACCTCGTCGATGTCGTGGGAGGAGACGATGAAGGTCCTCGGCCGGTCGTCCCCGGGGAGTTCAAGGAGACCCTGGATGAAGTCGTCTCGGACCAGGGGATCGAGGCCCCCGAAGGGCTCGTCCAGGACCATGAGTTCCGGCCGGTAGGCGAGACCGCTCAGGAGGGCCGCCTTCATGCGCATGCCCCGAGAGAGCTTGCTGAGCGGCCGGTCAGACGGCAGGTCAAACTGCACCGTGAGCCTTGCCGCAAGGTCCTTGTCCCAGGTCGGGTAAAACGGCCGGCAGAAACCCAAGAATTCGGAGACCGTCATCCAGTCGGGCAGGTCCTGGCCGTCGGCGACGTAGCCGATGCGCTGGAAATCCACGGCGCGAAGCGACGTGCTCTTTCGGCCGAGGACGCTCGAGGTCCCGGTCGACGGCCTCAAAAGGTTAAGGAGCAGCTTCAGGAGCGTCGACTTGCCGGCGCCGTTGGGACCGAGGAGGGCGAAGAAGCTTCCCGCCGGGACACCCAGGTCCAGCCGGTCAACCGCCTCAAGCCGGCCGAAGGATCGGCCCAAGTTTTCGCATTCGATGGCATTCATTAGGATTTTGGGAATTTCCGCCAGTGGGAACGGACCGCGCTGAGAACCTTCTCCTCGTCGAGCCCCAGCCGGCGGGCCTCGACAACCAGGCGTTCCAACTCGTCGTTGAGGAGCGCCGCGCGGTCCGCGGCCGAGCCGCTCGCGGGCTCCGCCACGACCGTCCCAATTCCCGGGTGGACCAGGAGAACGCCCTCCGCCGTGAGCGAGGCCACGACCTTGTGCGCCGTGTTGGGATTGATGCGGAGCTCCTGGCTCAGGGTCCGGACGGCCGGGAAGCGCGAGCCCGCGAGAAGCTGGCCCGTCGCTATCGCCCTTTTCACGGCATAGGTCACCTGCTCGTAGACGGGCTCTCCCGGCTTGAAAACGATGGTGAAGGGAAGCATCGTGTACTATGCATACTAATACACCTAATACTGTCAACTGGGAATTTTTTGCTGCCTGAGGTGACAAGGCCCCTTTCGGCATGTTGGCATTGATGGCCCGGGAATGCTGGGCTACGTTCCGAGCGATGACCGACACCCGGACACCCGTGCTCCTCTTTGACGGAGAGTGCGGGCTGTGCCTAGCGGTGGTGCGCTTCCTGATCCGGCGCGACCCCGAGGGCCGCATCAGGTTCGGCGCGCTCCAGGGTCCGAGCGCCCAGCGCTACCTGGCCTCGCAGGGCCTGCCCACCGCTTCGTTCGACACCCTCGTCTTTGTCCCGGATTGGAATGATCCGAGACCGGGGGCGTACCTCCTGAGGACCTCCGGCGCCCTGGCCTGCTTCGCGGAACTCCAGGGTGGGTGGCATGCCGTCTCCTGGCTCCGAGTGATTCCAGCATTGCTGCGCGATCCCGTTTACCGGCTTATTGCGCGGACCCGCCGCTCCCTTTTCGGAAACACCCGTCCCAACCCCTTACCCGACCCTGCATGGACCCGCAGACAGCTGGACCCGTGATACGGCGCAGATTCTGGCAGCGCTGGCTTGTCGATCCCGTCGCCCGGCAGCTGACCCAAGGGGTCTCCCCCAGCAAGATCGCCCTCAGCATCGCCGTGGGGAGCGCCCTAGCGCTTTTCCCCATCCTCGGGACGACCACGACCCTCTGCGTCATCGCCGGGGTCGTCCTCGGCCTGAACCAGCCCATTATCCAGGGAGTTAACGCCCTGTGCACGTTCGTCTACTTCCCGCTGATCGTGGCCTTTGTGCGCTTGGGCGACCGGATCCTCGGCTCCGTGCCCTCGAGCCTGGACATCCCGCTCATGATCTCGCTCTTTAGCCACCATCCCCGTGATTTCTTCAGGCAGTTCGGCACGACCGCCCTGCATGCCATCCTGGGGTGGGCCGTCGTCGCGCCGTTCTGGGTGCCCTTGGTCTATTGGGCCGCGCTTCGGCCGCTGCGGGCCGCGGCCGAGCGGCTGTCCCGCAGGCGTTCGGAACCCCCATTGGGAGGCCCGGTTTAGCTCCTGAAGAGGCCAATATTTGTCTGCCAAAGTGCGCCCCAAGCGTCTTGTATGCTGGGCGATGAACAAACGCAGGGTTGTCGTTACCGGTCTCGGTGTCGTTGCGTGCAATGGGATTGGCGTCCAGGAATTCTGGAAGGCCAACGTCTCCGGCCGGTCGGGAATCAGCCCGATCGACGCCTTCGACGTGAGCGACCTCTCGTCAAAGATCGGCGGCCAGGTCAGGGGATTCAATCCCGGCGACTTCATCCCCGAGGACATCGCCAAGCGGGTGGACCGCTTCGTCCACTTCGGGCTCGCCTGCGCGGACATGGCGCTGAGGGAGAGCGGGCTGGACCTTTCGAAGGAGGACCCTGACCGGGTCGGGGTCGTCATCGGATCCGGTCTCGGGGGCCAGCTCTACCACGAGGAGCAGATGGTCGCGGCATTCGACAAGGGGGCCCACCGCATAAACCCAGCTTCCGTCGCTAGGATAAGCCCCAACGCCGTCGCCAGCCACGTCGGGATCCGGTACGGTTTGAGGGGGCCGAACATGGTCATCTCGACGGCATGCGCCTCAGGGGCCCACGCTATCGGCGAAGCCTTCCGCAAGGTGCAGCACGGCGAGGTCGATGCGTGCATCACCGGAGGGGTCGAGGCCCCCCTCTCGCGGTTCAATTTCGGGGCCTATTGCGCCCTGCGGGTCCTTTCGAAGGCCAACGACAACCCGACCGGGGCCTCCCGGCCGTTCGACCTCGGGCGCGACGGTTTTGTCATGGGCGAGGGGGGGGCTGCGCTGGTCCTGGAGGAGCGCGAGCACGCCCTGGCTCGCGGTGCGGCGATCCTCGGGGAGATCATCGGCTATGCGAGCAACTCCGGGGCCCACCACATGGTGATGCCCGAGCCTGAGGGATCGGACGCGGCCCGGGTCATGACTGCGTCGCTTAAAGACGCCGGCCTGAGCCGGGTCGACTACATCAACGCGCATGCAACCTCAACCCGGGCCAACGACGCGGCCGAGACCAAGGCCATCAAGACCGTGTTCGGGGCCGCCGCGGCCTCGATTCCCATCTCCTCCACCAAGTCCATGATCGGACACACCATCGGCGCCGCCGGTGCGATCGAGGCCGTGGTTTGCATCAAGGCGCTCCAGGACCAGGTGATCCCCCCCACGATCAATCTCGATAATCCCGACCCGGCGTGCGACCTTGATTACGTCCCCCATCAAAGCCGCTCCGCAAAGATGGAACACGTGATGTCCAACTCGTTCGGATTTGGTAATTGTAATGTAGCCCTGATATTCTCAAGGGTGCACTGAACCGAAATGACGAATCAGGAAATCGACCTCAAGGTACGCACCATCCTGGCGCAGAAGCTCAATGTTGGGCTCGACACCATCACGGCGGATTCCCGCCTTGCCGAGGACTTGGGCGTGGACTCGTTCGGCGCCGTCGAGCTCATGTTCGAGATCGAGGAGGCGTTCCAGCTGAAGATTCCCGACAGCGACATCGAGCACGTGCGGTCCGTGAAGGACATCGTCGCGTACCTGGACGGCTGGATCAACAAGCCCGCCGGGACCCCGCCGGCCTCCTAGGCGGTCTCGGCGAGCGCCCGCTTCAGGGCCTCCTCAAAGAGCGCGATCGCGGTGTCGATCTCCTCGTTCGTGATGTAGAGCGAGGGGGCGATCGTGAAGACGTTCTTGTAGTAGCCGCCCACGTCGAGGATCAGGCCCTTGCTCTTCCCGCCCGAGGTGAGGGTGCCGCTCAGCCCGATGTTCATCATGGCGTCGACGAGTTCGCGGTTGGGAGTGAAGCCATCCTTCTGGCACATCTCGACCCGGAGCGCGAGGCCCAGGCCGTCGACGTCGCCCATCTGGGGATAGTGCTTCGCGAGGTCCTTCAGGCGGGCAAGGAAGTAGGCGCCGGCCTTCATGACCCGGGCCTCAAAATCCTCGTCCTCCATGATCCTCATCGCCTCAAGGCCGAGGGCCGTTCCCTGCGTGTTCGAGGAGAACGTCGAGTGGGTCGAGCCGGGCGGGAACACCGTCGGGGAAATGAGCTCCTCCCGAGCCCAGATCGCAGAGATCGGGTTCATCCCGTTGGTGAGGGCCTTTCCGAACACGATGACGTCCGGCTTCACGCCGAAGTGCTCCAGGGCGAAGAATTTTCCCGTGCGGTAGAATCCCATCTGGATCTCGTCGTCAACGAGGAGAATCCCGTGGCGCTCCAGGATCTTCTTGAGCCCCGGGAAGTAGCCCTCCGGGGGGACGACGTAGCCGCCGGTCCCCTGGACCGCCTCGACAAAGAACGCGCCGAACTCCGCCTTGCCGGTTTTGTTGACGACGCCGTAGTACTCGGTCTCGAAGAGCCGCTCGAACTGCTTCAGGCAGTAGAGTTCGCAGGACTCCCGCTTCATCCCGTACGGGCACCGGAAGCAGTACGGGTAGGGAATGAAGTTGGCCCTGTCGCCGAAGTGCCCGAATTTTTCACGGTAGCGGTAGCTCGACGTGATCGCCGACGCCCCGAGGGTCCGGCCGTGGTAGCCCCCCATGAAGGCGAAGGCCAGGTTCTTCTTCGTGTGGTTGCGCACCACCTTCCAGGCGTCCTCGATGGCGCTCGCGCCGCCGACGTTAAAGTGGATGCGGCCCTTCTCGCCGAAGACGGCCTCGACCTTCCGGGCCAGCTTGGCCGCGAGGAGGATCTTCTCCTTGTGGAGGTACTGGCAGGCGAGCTGCGGAAGGACGTCCACCTGGTTCTTCAGGGCGGCGTTCAACCGGGGGTTGCCGTAGCCGAAGCTCGCGGCCGAGTACCACATCTGGAGATCCAGGTACTGGGTCCCCTTCTCGTCGAAGAGGTAGCTGCCCTCCGAGCGGGTGAACATCGTGAGCTCCTTGGCGTAGTGGACGGTGTCGCCCCAGGAGCAGTACTTGGCCTCGAGCTCAAGCAGATCTTCGCCGAGATACTCGGAATCCGAGGGGGTGGAGGGAGTGGAATTCATGGGAGAAGTGTCTTAAGGTGCTCCTCGACGGAGCTCAGGTCGGCAAACGGGAAGCAGTTTCCCCGGATCTTGGCATAGTGGTCATAGAGCGTCCCCTTTGCAAAAAGGATCTCGCAGAACTGGGCCGGGCAAATGTCGGATCGGCCGTCGCCGACGTAGACCTTGCGCGTTCCCGCCGGGCGGTTGCGCCGGAGAAGGTGCGACGTCTTGCAGTTGCCGCTCGTGCTGCAGATCGACCCGAAATAGGGGAACGAGACCTTGGGCACCCGGCCGTCGATCCGGATCTCGTTGGCGAAGATGTCGATTCCGGCCACGCCGTTTTGGCCGAGGATCGCGGAGATGAACGGGGTGAAGCTGTCGCTCAGGATCACCGGCTTGATGCCCGCCTCTCCCAGGAGGCGCACGATGCGCGGGAAGGCCGGGTCGATGCGGACCGTTGCCAGGTAATCGCGAAGCTCGGCGTCGGACACCCGGACTCCGGCAAACTGGCGCTCGAGGCACTCCCGGGAGCCGATTTCCCCGGACTCCCAGGCCGCCTCGGCAACCTTCCAGCCCTCGTCCACGGAGAAGCGCCGGATGACCTCGTCCAGCACGTCGAAGTCCGTGATCGTGTTGTCGAAGTCGAAGTAGACCTCAAGCAGGCGGTCGGGCATCATATGGCTTTCAGGAATTCAAGGGTCTCCTGGGCCACGGTCTCCCTCTGCTGGTCGGCCGTGATCACGTGGTAGGAGTCCTTCAGCACCACCAGCTTTTTGACGGGCGAGGAGATCCCCTGGAAGATCAGCTCCGAGTTCCTGACGCTGGCGGTGTCATCCTCCTCGGGGTGGATCAGGAGCATCGGGGTCGTGACCCGGTCCAGCATCGGGATGATCCGCTTTGCCAGGAGGTGGAGCTGGCGGAACAGGGCGATGGGAAAGAAGGCATAGCCAAACTTGGAGATTCCGTCGATGTCCCCGATCTTGGCCTTGCTGAAGTAGCGGTGGACCATCGCGCGCATCCGCTCGTTCTTGATGCCGTAGGGGGGATCCTCCTTGAAATAGATGCTGTACTCAAACGGCGTGTAGGCGGCGAGCGGCAGGAGCCGGTTGTACCACGGGACGTTCCACCCGTCGAAGAAGAGCGTGGGGGCCAGGCACACGCCCCCGGAGAGCTTCTCGCCGAACTCCTCGGCCAGGAGGAGCACGAACAGTGCGCTCATGGAGAGCCCGGCCACGTAGACCCTGTCCCCGGTCTCCAGGGCCTTGAGGAACACAACCCTCAGGGATTCGTAGAACTCCTCCCAGGTGGTGCGCTTGAGGATGCGTAGGGGCTGCCCGTGGTTGGCCAACCGTGGACAGATGACGCTGTACCCCTGGCGGTTCAAGGTGAACGCCAGGTGGCGCATCTCGTTCGGGGTCCCCGTCAGGCCGTGAACCAGGATGACGGTCCGGCCGAGAGTGCCTTTGAGGACAATCTCGTCGTTCGGGACATCGATACGCTCAGGTAAGCCTTTGAAGAAGCTCGGGTGGAAGATGAGGGACATACTACAGGCACAGCACGGCGTGGCCCCGGCGCGCCTCCGGGAGGGGCTGTCCCTCGGGTGCTCGGATGTGCCTGGTAAGCGCCAGGCACAAGGGCCAAGGGGCACACGGTTTTCCAGAGCCCAGCTTACGTCAACGCCAACCGCCAGATCTCAAAACACCTGGAACCGGAGGGGTTCCGGACGGGGTCCCTCCCGTCTCCTATCGCGTCGGGCGGACCGGGCCCAGGCAGCCCTCGAATCCCCCGACCCGATCCGGTTCGGCCGGAGTTAACTTATTGCCGATTCGTGGGATGGCTCGGTTCGTGCTTTTCATGCCGAACCTCAGCGTGATGAACCCATTCCTTCGGTGAAGCCCATCGTCGACAGCAGGCAGCTGGTCGCCTTCGCGGAACTTGCTCGGTGCGGCAGCTTTACCTTGGCCGCCCGGAAGCTCTCCGTGACGCAATCCGCCGTCAGCCATGCGATAAAGGCGCTCGAGAAGGACGTGGGAAGCCGCCTCGTCGACCGCATTGGAAAGAGGGTCCAGCTCACGCCGTCGGGAAGGGTATTCCTGCGTCACGCGGACAACATCCTGAGGGAAATGGGGGCCGCGCGATCGGGAATCCAGCTCCTGGCCAATACCGACCAATCCCTCCTTCGGGTGGGCGCCGGGACGACCTTCTGCCAACACCTGCTCCCCGGAGTGATCACGGAGTTCCAGCTGAGCCACCCCACTTGCATCCCGAGGGTCGAGCCCGGCGGCCAGGACCGCCAGCTCGAGCTTCTCCGAAGCGGCCATGTGGACCTTGCCTTTCTGCAGGAGCCGCCCAGCGGCAAGCCAGATGACCTGGTCTTTGTTCCGCTCTTCGAGGACGAGCTCCGTTTCTTTGTCTCCCAAAACCATCCCTGGGCGGAGCAGCAGCGGGTTCCCGAGCAGGCGCTTGCAAGGGACACGGTCATCGTCGGCAGGCGCACGAGCCACACGTACCGCCTTGTCTCACACTATTTCAAACAGGAGAGGGTCGTCCTTGGAAATGTGATCGAGCTCGGGAGCGTGGAGGCGATAAAGGAGATCACCAAGCTGGGGCTCGGCGCCGGCATCCTGGCGCCTTGGAGCGCGAGCGCGGAACTCGCGAACGGGGAACTGCTTTCCCTACCCCTGGGCCGGCGGAAGCTGCGACGGCTTTGGAGCCTGGCCTATTGGAAGGGCCGGCACCTGACGCGCGCCGAACAGGCCTTCATCAGCCTGTCGGAGACCGCGGCCCGGACCCTGGCCCTCACTGAGGCGGGCGTTTCGGGCTGAACCCGCCTCAGGAAACGGGGGAGGACGCCCACCCGTTTTTCTGCTCGGGCGTGTTCACGCTCTGGACCCGGCGCTTTGCCGTATCGTCCAGGCTGACAAAATTCATTTGCCCCGAATCCGCCAGGTCTCGGGCTAGGCGCTGGAGGGAGTAGTTGCCCTTGGCGATGGCCGCCTCGGCAAAGGCGAGCGCCCCGGGGGGATAGAGTGCCGCGAGGGGCTCGCACCCGGCGCCGTGCCGGGCCATCGCGCCCACCCCCTGGGCGCAGAACCCCGACAACCAGGCGTACCAATCCGGCCCGATCCCCGGCATGTCGACCGCCAGGACGGCCACGGGCGAATTGCCGGCCTCGCGCAGGGCCGCGTGGAGACCACCCAGGGGGCCTATCCCCGGCACGGAGTCCCGTAGGCACGGCACGCCCTCGGGAGCGGACTGCCCGGGCTGCCTCACGAGAAAGACCCGGACGACCCCCGCATCCCGGAGGACGTCCCTCTGCCGGCTCCAGAGCGGGACCCCCTCACGCATCATCGCAGCCTTGTCGGACCCCATGCGTTTTGAGTGGCCGCCAGCAAGGACGGCCCCGAGCCAGGTCTGCGGGTCCCCGATCATGTGGGCACCAGGATGCCGTCGTTGAGGATCCGGGCCCTTAGTCCCCCACCCTTGGCGTCCGCCAATTTCTGGTAGGCACCAGGGCCGAAGGCCTGGTCCATCCAGGAGCACGGCTTGCAGTATTCCGCTCCCTTGAAGCGAATACCCTGCACTTCAAACTCAGCGTCCACGAGCGCCAGCAGGTCCGTGTCACGCGTGAGGATATTGCGGCGGAAAACCCCGGGGCCGACTTCGGGCCTGCCCAGCTCCTCGCCGAGCTTCCTCCACATCTCCTCGGCGAAAAACGTCACCTGCCCCTTGTGGCCGAGCGGCCTGTCGAAATAGCGGTCCCCGACGATTCCACGTCCCGCAACGAGCTCAAGCTTCCCGGCCTTCCGCATCGGGGCATCGGCGGGCGTTGTGCCGAAGTGCCCGACGTAGACGTGCACCGGCGACCAGAATAGACTGACGATGTTCATGGGGGACGCGCAGCTCTGGCAGGATTAACTCGCCTAAAGAAGGTCAAACTTTCCAAAGGCGCAAGGGCGGCGGGTTTTTCCGAGCACTTCCCTATCGACAGCGCGCCGCGCGCGGATTCGATCGGTAAACCCCCCTCCTGCCCCATGACCCCCCGCTCCGCTTCCTCCGTGCATTGGCTCACTGCCCTGATCGCCTTTGGCGCTGCCGCTGGCGCGCTCCCCGGGGCGCCCCAGGTCGCCGCGCCGCTGCTGCGGCCCATCTCGGTCAATGCCGAGGGCCACTACCTGCAGACCGACGACGGCAAGCCGTTCTTCTGGCTGGGGGACACGGCGTGGCAGCTCATCGATGCGACCACACGGGACGAGTGCAGCTACTACCTGAAGACGCGCGGCGAGCAGGGTTTCACCATCGTCCAGACCGTGGTCCTCGCGGAGTTCGACGGCCTGAACCGCCCGAGCGCGCTCGGTGAGCGGCCTTTCGCGGATAACGACCCGGCGCGGCCCAACGAGCGCTATTTCGACCGCGTTGTGGAGGTCGTCGACGAGGCGGCTTCGCGCGGGCTCTACGTGGCCCTCCTCCCCACGTGGGGTGACAAGCTCACAGCCCCCTGGGGCGCCGGGCCCCGCATCTTCAGGAACGACAACCTTCCCGTCGCCCGAGCCTACGCCCGCTACCTCGGCGCGAAGCTGAGAGGCCGGACCAACGTGGTCTGGATGCTCGGCGGCGACCGGCCCGCGAGGGCCGAGGCCTCGGGCCCCGGTGCGTGGTCGGAACAGCAGGCCACGGCGAACGGTTTCCCGAGCGGGTACGATTGGCGCCCCATCTGGCGGGAAATCGCCGCGGGGTTGAAGGAGGGCGTGGGTGGGGCGATTGTCTGCGCCTATCATCCCTCGGGAGGGGAGTTCACGACATCGGTCATGATGCCCGACGAGCCCTGGCTCTCCATCAACGGAATGCAGAGCGGGCACGGCGGCGGCCATGACCAGCCCGTGTGGGACTGGGTCGCCCGCGACTACGCGCAGACCCCGGCGAAGCCGACCCTCGACCTGGAGCCCAACTACGAGGACCACCCGTACAACCCCTGGCCCAAGTGGGATCCCGCAACCGGCTACTTCCGGGATTATGACGTCCGCAAGCAGACTTACCGCTCCGTGTTCGCGGGCGCATGCGGGGTCACCTACGGCCACCATGCCGTCTGGCAGTTCGCGAACGCGCGCAATGGGGTCATCAACTTCGCCGACCGGGACTGGATCGACGCCCTGCAGCGGCCCGGAGGACGGCAGGTGCGGTACCTCCGGCAGCTGATCCAGTCGCGCCCGTTCTTCTCGCGCATCCCGGACCAGGCGATGATCGCGGGCGGCCAGGCCCCCGGGGGCGGGCACCTTCAGGCGACGCGGGACCGGGAAGGCACCTACGCCTTCGTGTATTTCCCACGGAACGACCAGGACGCGACGATTGACCTGTCGCGCCTGCGCCCCGGACGGCTGACCGCATGGTGGTTCGACCCGAGGACCGGGATCGCAACGCCTGGCGGCGAGGTCGACGGCGGCTCCGGCCACGTGTTCCGGTCACCGCCCCAGGGGCCCGACTGGGTCCTCGTGCTCGACGACACGGTCGCGCGCTACGCCCCGCCGGGCCTTCTTCCGGTGGATCGCTAGGGTTTCTTCTCGTTGCCCCAGAGCGTCGGCCCGGCGCCCTGCTGTTTGCGCCAGGCGTCCCGCCAGAGGTGGATGTCGGCCGCGGAGATGGCGGGCATGGGCTGGCGCTCCGCTTTCGTGGGCGACTTGGGCAGCGGGCTCGCCTCGTCCTGGTACCAATAGGCCACCGAGGCCAGGTCGAGCGTCAGGCAGTTGTTGTGCCCGTGCTCGATCGTGTAGCGGCACGCCTTGTCGAAGTAGATCGGGTCGGCAATGTGGAAGCGGTACAGGTGGGTCCGCCCGAGCCAGCCCGTCTCGCCGTTCACCCGCGCGTAGCCGAAATACGGGTGCTGGAAGAGCTCCTTCGGGGACCAGGACGTGTTGAAATAATCCTCGGTGCCGGTGCCGTTGATCGACGGGAGGGCCTCGCCGTCGATGAACACCATCTCGTCGCCCTCGCCGTACCACATGGTCCCCGGCGAGTTGACGTAGTAGTTCACGCCGACCAGGTGCCCCCGGCCCTTGATGTCGGCGAAGACGTAGTTGCCCCGGCCGTCGAGGTTCTTGCCCTGCGGGCCCAGGAGGGACCACTCGTTCTCGCCCTCGGCCGGCGCGCGGGTCAGCTCGTGGTTATACCAGGCGTGGAAGCGCCCGAGGTCGGCCGGTAGCTTCGGCATCTCCTGGTAGTCTATGTTGAAGTAGAGCGCATCAATCTTGTGGCCGCTCTGGTTCTCGATCTCGATCCGCGCGCCCTGCGCGTAGGGCATTGCAAAGTAGCTCACGTACGACTTGCCCCAGCCCGGGGTGACCGCCAGCGGTGCGCTCACAAAGTTGTAGGACTCGCCCCAGCCGTTGCCGAAGAAGGGGCCGACCGGCGACTCGACCGAGGGATAGGGTTTCCCGTCCCAGTACATGCGGATGATGACGTCGTTGCGGTTGAGCGCGTCCGGTCCCGGGCCCATGGTGATCCAGATGTGGGTGATGACGCCGGAGCCCTTCACGTCCATGATCGTGACGCGTGCGCCGTCGGGGATGTTCGAGACATTGTCCGCGTTGCCCCCGGTACGGTCGTAGCTGCCCGCGCGCTTCGACCGAATGTCGGAATGGATCCGCGAAAGGGTGACGAAGTCCCCTGAGGGTTCCTGGGCGCTGAGCGGGGAAAGGCCGGCAAGGGCCAGGCAGGCGGACGCGATGAGGCGGGGGAGGTTGGGTTTCATAAAGGGGATCAGGGGGCCAAGTCGACGCGCCGGCCGGTTCGCGCGGATTCGCGCGCGGCGTCCAGGATCTCGCAGACGACAAGGTTTGTCTCCACCGAGGAGAGACCTATCGGCTTCACCCTGCCGCGGACGACCGCGGCGAGGTAGGAGACAGGGTTGGATTCCGCCTCGGGGAGCGAGGGCAGCTCAAGGGGGCTGTCCTTGCCGTCGCTGTTCCGGAGGACGAGCGAGTCGCGGCCGGGAACGAAAAGGGCCGCCTTCTCCCCGTAGACCTCCATGTCCTTGCGGCCGAAGGGCCAGTTCCATGAGGCCTGCAGGATCGCCTGCGCGGCCGGGTAGGTTACGACGATCGTCGCCTCGTCCTCCACCTTCGGGTAGGCCGCCGGCTGCAGGTGCTGGAACACCGCGATGACGGAGGTGGGGCGCGCCCCCTTCATCAGCCAGGTCGCCAGGTCGGCGCCGTAGCATCCGAAGTCCATCGAGGCCCCGCCGCCGTTCTGCACGGGATCGGTGAGCCACCTCAGGAAGTCGGGCGAGCAGCCGATCGAGGCCGGACCCTGGTGCCCGTCGTGGACCACGATCTTGCGGATGGCCCCCACGGCGTTGAGCCCGTGCACCATCTCGAAGGCCGCCTGGTTGCTGCGGTACCACGTGGTCTCGTAGTTCACCACGAGCTGGATGCCCCCCTTTGAGGCCGCGGCCGCCATGGCACGGGCGTCGGCGGCGCTGACGGCCATCGGCTTCTCCATCATCACGTCGATCCCGAGCGGCGCGCAGGCCTCCACGACCTTCCTGTGGTCGAGGGTGGAGGTGAAGGCCGCAACGGCCTCCACTTTGGTCGAGGCGACCAGGGCCTCGATCGTCGGGTAGAAGAGCGCCTTGCTCAGGTGGAACTGCTCGGCGTAGCGCGCGGCGAGCCCAGGGTCGGCCTCGACGATTCCCACGAGCTCCACGTCGCGGTGGCCGGAGAGGGCCGGGATGAACCCGCGCGCGTGGTCATGCGCAAGCCCAACGATCGCCAGCCGCACCGGCGGCGGGTCCGATTGCGCGGAAAGGTTACCCGCAACGGCCAATGCGATCAGGACAAGTAAGGGTCTCATGGGGATCCTGGCGGAGGTTACGGGGAGTCGGGGCGTGGGGCACGCCAGGGCTCGGGGTCGTGCTTATTGTGCTAACACATCGGGGGCCGGTGCCAACACTTCCCGGGCCTCGGACCCCAGATTGCGATTCCCTCCCCGGGGGTTGGGGTGGCAGAATCCTTACCGGGGCCGCATCGTCTCTCTACTCGGATTCTCCCGGCCCCCTTTACCCCCTATGAAAACCCTGCCCCGCCGTACGCTCGGCGTCCTCGCGTCCCTGATCCTTTCCTCTTCCGGCCTCGCGCAGACCCCCCCGCAGGTGATCCACCTCTGGGCCAACGGGGCCCCGGGTTTCGAATCCCGCAGGGACGAGCCGGAGCAGGCAAAGGACTACTGGGTGAAGGACATCAACAACCCCTCCGTGACGGTGTTCCTGCCGCCCAGGGAGAAGGCCAACGGCTGCGCGGTCGTCGTCGCCCCCGGCGGCGGGTTCCGGGAACTGGTCTTCAACGCCGAGGGAAAGCAGGCCGCGGAATACCTGAACAGCATCGGGGTGACTGTGTTTGCCCTGAAGTACCGCCTGTTTAACGCGCCGGGCTCGCCGTACACCGAGGAGAACACCAAGCAGGACGCCCTCCGCGCAATCCGCCTGGTCCGGAGCCGGGCATCGGAATTTGGCATCGACCCGAAACGCGTGGGGATGCTCGGCTTCTCCGCGGGCGGCGCGCTCGAGCTGATGGTGGCGTTTGACAAGGCGAACGGGGATCCAAGGAGCCCTGACCTGGTGGAGCGCCAGCGCGGGCGGCCCGACTTCCTGATGATCGTCTATCCCGGCGGCGGGCAGTACATCCCGGCCAGGGTGCCTTCGGATACGCCGCCCACCTTTCTCGTGGCCGCCAACGACGACGAGTACGGCTGCGACAAGGTCGCCCTCCTGTTCCTGGAGCGGCTCCGGGACGCCAAGGTCTCGGTGGAGGCCCACTTCATCGCCCAGGGCAAGCATGCCTTCAACATGGGCGACCGCTCGAAGTTCCAAGCCGTCCGGCATTGGCCGGACAGGATGGCGGACTGGATGGCCGACCGCGGGCTGCTTCTTCCCGCAACGCCCTAAAGCCTTGCGGGGCTCCCGCAGCCCGTCACCGCTTCGCAGGGCGGACTCCCCCGTGGCAGTCCTCGCACGAGACCCGGTGGACGTTGTGCCGGCTGGTGGCCGAGAGGAACGTCGTGTCCATCTTCTCGACATCGATCCCGCAGTGCGAACTGCCCGGGTGGCAGGAGGCGCACGAGGCCCGCGCGGAGTTGGAATGCCCGCGGTGGCAATCCAGGCAGCTCAGGCCCTCGTGGACCCCGATCGGGGTCCGGTCGTCGCTCGTCCCCACCTGCCGGGAGGCTTCCGGGGCGTGGCACTGCACGCAGAGGCGCTGGCGGGGATCCGGGGAGAGCCGGACGGTGGAATTCCCATGCATGAGCGGAACGGCCGGCAGGACCGCAAGGGGGAAGGACGCCTTCTCGCGCCGGACGTACAGGAGCGCGGACCTTCCGTCGGAGGCCGGTGCATGGACTTGGTGGCACGCCAGGCAGGGTATCGCCGGCTCCCCTGCCTTTGCCGGGTTCTTCAGGGACCACGGACCGGCCGTCGACACCGTCGAGACCAGGTCCTCGATGTCCCCGTCAAAGAACATGCCGTGGCAGCGCAGGCAATCGGCGGCCATGCGTTCCTTGCGGTTGTGGGTCTCGTCCAGGAAGAAGCGCGCGTAGGTCGACGCGTGGCCGCTCGCCTTCCAGTCGGCCGCGGATTGGGGGTGGCACCTCTGGCAGGAGGCCTGGAGGCGGAGCACATCGTCCTCCTTCAGGCGGATCACCTCGTCCGGGGTCCGGGTAAAGTGGCGCACGACGCGGTTCACGTGTGCGCGCAGGGCGTGGGCGTCGAGCGTGAGCGATCCCCCGTGGCATTCCCGGCAGTGAAGCGTGCTGTGCACGGATCCCGACCACGCCGCATGGGCGCCGGTCATCTCGTGGCACGAGGCGCAGGTTCGGTCGGGCCGGCCGAAATGGAAGTAGCCCAGGCTACCCACTGCGGCGGACACGAGGAAGCCGGCGACGTAGAGGGCGCCGGCCAGCGCCAGCTTCTTTTGCCCGCCGGGGCTCATCGGAACGCGCTCCCCTTCCAGCCCGAGACGATGTGGCCGGAGACCCAATAGGCCATCGCCATGATCGTGAGCACCGGGTTAAAGCCCCCGTTGCTCACATGGAGGCTTCCGTCGGCGATGAAGAGGTTGTCGATGTCGTGGACCTGGCCGTAGCGGTTCGTGACAGAGGTCGTGGGATCGTTGCCCATCCTGCAGGTCCCGGCCTGGTGCTGGCCCCCGCTTAGGCCCAGGCCCAGGCGTCCCCGCCACGTGCGGATCGCCCCCATCTCCTGGAGTACCCGCTCCGCCTTGCCCGACATGAACTCTCCGAGCTTCTGGTCGTAGGGGTGACGCGTTCCCGAGAGTCGGCAGACCGGGATTCCCCAGGCGTCCTTGACCGTGGGGTCGACCGTCACCCGCGCGGAGAAATTGGGGATCTCCTGGATGGGGCCGTAAAGGCGGATCACGCGCTTGTAGTTTTGCCTTTGGAAGTCCTTGTGGGCCTTGCCCCACCGGGGCTCGCCCGGGGGCCTCACCTCGCAGAAGGTGTACGGCAGGGCGATGAACTCGTTAGCGAGCAGGCCCCCGCCCACCAACCCCGCGTTGCCGTGGTTAAAGTCGCAGAAGGCGACCGTCGCCCCCGGGCCCGCCTCCTCGTACACTTCGTCCTCCGCGATCCCGAAGGCGCCCACATAGCCGTGGCCCTGGAGGTTGCGCCCGACCCAGTCGTGGGTGTTGCCGGCACCGTTGGGGAAGAGTTTCGACTTCGAGTTGAGCAGGAGCCTCGCCGTCTCGGTGGCGGAGGCCGATACGATGACCAGGTCGCTCTCCTGCTCCCATCCCCGCCCCTCCGAGTCAAAGTAGCGCACTCCCCGCGCACGGCCGCGGTCGTCGACCCGCACCTCCGCGACGACGCATCCGGTCCGCACCTCGCAGTTGCCCGTCGCCAGGGCCCGCGGAATCACGGTGTTCTGGGACCCGCTCTTTGCGTCAACCGGGCAGGCAAACCCCACGCACGACCGCATGTGGATGCAGGCGGGGCGCCCGTTGTACGGCACGGAATTGCGCAGCATCGGGATCGGGAACGGATGGAGCCCCATGCGCCGGGTCGCCTCCACAACCCGCTTGCCCTCCTTGTTGTAGGGGAAGGCGGGCATTGGGAAGGGCTTCTTCCGGGGGCCCCCGAAGGGATTGTCGGAATAGTCGCCCGCCACGCCCACCTCGTACTCCGCCTTTTCGTAGTAGGGCTCCAGGTCCTCGTAGGAAACGGGCCAGTCCTCGAGCGTGGATCCCTCGACCGCGCCGTAGGTCGAGCGCATGCGGAAGTCCTGGGGCATGTAGCGCCACGCCATCGCCCCGTAGCTCACGGTGCCCCCGCCCACGCATCCCGCATTATTGCTATAGGCCCCCTCGCTCGGGAGCACGATGGACGGGGACCCGTCGGGATTCTCGACGACCCGCCGGTACCGCGCATCGTCCGGCCCGTATGGATTGCCGAGGACGGGAGTCCTCTGGGAGACCAGCTCGTCGTCGTTGTGCCGGTCGTAGCGCGGCCAGTCCCCGCGTTCCAGGAAGACCACGCTCAGTCCCGCCTCGGCGAGCTCCTTGGCAACAATCCCACCTCCGGCTCCGGCACCGACCACTACAGCGTTTACTCGGGGTTTTGCCATGGCGTCCCTCTCGGCATCAGCCCTGAGCCTCCCGGTAGCGGTTCTGGCCAACCAGGTTCGGGTAGGCCAGGCCCATCATGCGGTAACTGGCGTAGTCCCGGTTGCCGCCGTGCCTCGGGCTCCCGTAGAAACCCTGGCGCGTGTGGTCGAGGACGAGGTTAAAGAAGGCCTTTTGCGTGGGCTCACCCCAGAGTTCCCCGGGACACCCCCCCTGCTCAACCAGGGTCACCAGCACGGTCTGCTGGGCGTTGCCCAGCTTCTCGAAGGCCGTCTGGTAGAGTCTAAGGCTCGTTCTCTGCAGGGAGGCGAGGCCCGACCTGTATCGGCCCTGGTGGCGGGAGAGCGGGCCCAGAAGCTGCCGGTCGATATAGTTGATCACGCCCGCTTCGGTCGCCCCGGGGGCATCGTCAGCGGGAATCAGCTGTTCGCAGAGCGCCACGAGGGGCGCCGCCTCGTCCGCCGTGAAAAAATAATACCGCGGTGCCTGGGACCGGTCGAGTCGGGCGACGAGGGCGGTCGCACCCACTCCGACGGCCGCGCCAAGCGAGCCGACCGCGAGCATCTTGATCGCGGACCGGCGCGACACTCCCGGGGCGGGATCCTTGAGGGGATCGACCGGGGTGTTCATAGCACGGCGTCGCCGGACGCGGCGGACGGGAACGGGGCCTGGGGAAGGATACCCATGTCATGGGATCCGCACGGGACGGGATCGTTCCCGGGACGGGTCCAACGCGAGAATAGTCGATCGCGAGAATTTTAGCTCTGCGGATCTCGTCCCAATGACGACAATTTATGCGCAGCCGAAGCAACTCCCGCGGACCAACGCCCGCCCAGCGCGAGATCCCGCCTCAGGACGAAACCCCGAGCCGCAGGCTGGCGAAGGAACGCGGGGGCAGCGTCACCTCAAAGCTGTTGCCCACTGGCGCCAGCTCGGCCGCGCGCGGAACAATGCGGACGGGAGGGCCCGGCGCGTTCACCGCCTCCGCTTCTGCGGCGCCGAGCGCGGTGAGGATCCAGGCGCCGAGGAAACCGAGCTCAGCCCATCCAGAGCCAGGAGGTCACGCCCCGGGGGTAATGCTTCGAGCCGTAGGGGAACCCGTCGGAGGACTTGATCTGGTCGCAGAACGCCAGGTGGCGGGTGTGGGAGCTCAGGAGCCAGGCCTTGTGCGCTACGTCCGCATCCTGGGCGGATTCCTTCCCCAGTGAATTGGGGAAGACCCTTCGGGCTACATACTGGCAAAGGTAGATCTTGCTGAGCCAGGTGTTGTCGGAAGTGGAGCTCAGCTTCCAACCCCCGGTCGTCGGATCCAGGCACACGCCGCGCTTGAGGACCTCCTTCAGGTGGGTGCCCAGGGCGGAGATGATGCCCGTCGCCTTCTCCAGGGCGGCGAGCTCCGCGTCCATCCCGAGATAAAGGGGAAACGCGAGCCCCTCGATGGCCGGGATGATCCGGCTGACGTTGCCGTCCTCGAAGACCGCCGGGAAGAGCCCCGTTTCGGACTCCCGGTGGGCCATGATGCTCGAAGCGACCAACGTCGCGCGGGCGAGCGCGTCCTGAGACTCGGCCTTCTTGCCGAGACGGGAGAAGGCCCGGGAAAGGAGGAGCCAGGCCGCAAGGGTCTTCACGGCAAGGTAGATGTTGTTGCGCGCCTGCCCGAGCGAGACGTCGAGCGAGTCGTAAGTGGTGATCTCCGAGCCCTTCGGTCCGCAGCGGTCGCTGTCCCACCCGATGATCCCATTGCGCTTGGCGGGATCGGGGTCATCGCGGCGGCGCAGGCTTTCGGCGCACTGCTCTAGAATCAGGGCCTTGCCCGATAGCCATGCCTGGTCGCCCATGCGCTCGGCGTAGGTGGCGGCGCAGCAGACCCAGTTTACAAGCTGCTCGGAGCTCATGTAGCTGAAGCAGTCCGTGAGGTTCGGGATCTCGTAGCTCGACTGGCCGGCCGGCGTGAACTGGTTGTCGACACCCATGTCGTGCGTGAAAGCGATCCCGCCCTCCGCACGGCGCCCGTCAGGGGAGTGGATTGAATCGGTGTAGGCGTAGCGGCTCGCGAACAGGTCGAGCGTGTCCCGGACTGCCCAGGGCCACCACTCCAGCTCGAAGAACAGGTGGTCCACCGTCAGGTCGAAGGTGTTGATCATCCGGTACTCCCCCTCGTTCACGACCCAGAGCGGCTTTCCCGAGTGCTCCAGGAGCTGGGTGGAGCCGAGGTAGGTGTGGACGGAATGGGCCACATGCCACTTCTGGTCCGGGGAGAGCCTCGCGGCGTCCAACTCCCGGTCTCTGGCCCCGGCGATGGCGACGTACTCGCCGAAGTGGTCGAGCCCGAACGAGAGCACGTCGTCGAGACGCGAGAAGTAGCGCGAGTAGTAGAACGGCGCCTCGATACCTGTGGTGATCAGGCCCTGCTGGAGGAACCCGAGGGCCACGTCGAGGTTCCGGCTTTCCCCCGCAGGGACCTTCAGGATGAGGGCGCACTCCGAGCCGAGCAGGTGAAGACCGCGCTGGTCCTCCCTCCAGTTCGAGAAGAGATCCATCCCGGACTTTACCCTGAGGCCGGGCTGCGGCCGCGTGGCCAGGCCGTAGGCGGTCGCGGATGCGAAGCCGATCAGCGAGGGATCGCCGTCGCCCAGGTAGCGCAGTCCGCGCTCGGTGTCGCCAAAGCCAAACATGATCTCCAGGTCGCCGGCACCGCTCCGGTTGTCGGCGGTGCACCTCGCGGGGACCACGGGGGCGCAGAGAAATTTGCGCCGCTTGTCGTCCAGGGACTCCCAGTCCGCCGTCTTTTCAAAGGGGGAATAGATCGAGAGGGAAAGCGGGCCCGACACCCACCGGTCGGAGGCCAGGCCGAGGTGGCGCTCCACTTCACGCGCCTCGACGATCCGGTGGGCCTGCGTGACTCCCTTGCGCACCGACGCGGTGAACTCGACCGCGCGGTCCGCCCTCTGGCGGACAAAGGGCAGCAGGTTCCACGGACCGTCCCCTCGGCGCCATCCGACGAAGAGAGACTGCTGCGCGGGGAACCGTGTCGAGGGGCTGAAGCCCCCGGAGTTGGCCGCGGGGGTCGCGTCCCACGAGACGGCGTAGCCGCACGTGAAGCTGGAAAAGGCCCCGAACGGGGCGTGGAGGGCGTTGAAGCTGAGGTCGGGCATGGGTTTAATGGGGGGATATCCGGCGGCACCGATGGGTCGGAGGGCGGTGGCACTCCTCCTTTTGGTATCGCCTAAACGGGTCCATGAGCATTCGAAGATTCCTGCGCTCGTCAGCGCAATACCATTAGCGCCCGACCCGTTTCTTTGGCCAACGGGCGCCCCCCACGGCTTTCCCCACCCCAAAAATCGTCATGAATCCCCTTTCCCCATCCCCCTTGTCGGGGCGCCGCACAAAACCCACCCCCTTTTGGCACCTCCTGTGCCTGCTCCTGGGTGCGGGTTCCCTCGGGGCAGAGGTCCCGCGCTCCGCAGAATACGCCGCCGTCCAGGAGCGCCTCGCCCAGGGGTGGAACACCTGGGATGTCTCAAGCGTGGCGGCCCAAGTCCTTCTGCCCGAGGGATTCACCGTCCGGATCGGACTGAAGCACAATTCCGCGCTCTATGCGGACCGGTTCCTTGCCGCGGCGCAGCTTGGGCGCCGCGGCAAGGGCGAGGAGGACGTGATTCCAGGCCCGCATACCTGGGATGGGAGCTACACCGACATGCAGGTGGTGTGGCAGGGCGACTCCTACCGGCTTGAGACGGCGCACGACGGCGGGGACTTGGTGATGCTCGCCACGCCCCTTGGCCCAAAGAAAGCTGCACTCCCCGATTCGCTGGTCGTGTCGGCCGGAGTCCTTTGGAACCGCGAAGGCGGTGCCTTTCGGGAAGGTGACCACATCGCCTTCAGGACCGGTGCGCGCACGCTGCGGGTCTATTGGACGGGAAGAGAGGAGCCGACCTCGGCGCTTCCCGTCTCCGCGCCCCACTATGCGGGCCTTTTCCTAGAGCCCATCGGGGTCTCGACCGGACGCCCGCGATCGGTGGAGGAGATCCGCGCCGTCCTTAAGCGCATGAGGCCGGCAGGCAACGGCGTCGCCCAGGCGATCGAGAGCGTGATGGGCTGGGACACCCTGTACGATCCCTCGAAGGCGCGGGTGATTTCTCCCGTCAGCCGGCTCTGGTCCGAGGGCTGGGGCGGCTACGTGCTCTTCGACTGGGACACGTTCTTCGCGGCCTCGCTGGCCTCCACGGGGGACCGGGACCTGGCCTACGCCGATGCGATCGAGACCCTCCGGGAGGAAACCCCGCAGGGGTTCGTCCCCAACTATGCCCGTGCGGGCGGATGGAAGAGCGACGACAGGTCCGAGCCTCCGGTGGGTGCGGTCACCGTCCTCGGTCTCTTCCGCACGTTCCACGACACCTGGCTTCTAAGGGACACGTTTGATGCCCTCCTGAGCTGGAACCGGTGGTGGGACCAGCACCGGCAGATGGACGGGTACCTGGTCCTTGGAAGCGACCCCTCGAACATCCCCGCCGACCCCGATGACCCCGCGATCGGCACGCTCCAGGGCGCCAAGTACGAGTCAGGCCTCGATAACAGCCCACTCTATGACCACGTTCCATTCGACCCGAAGACGGGCAAGATCGCCGTGGCCGACGTCGGCCTCATGGGCCTCTACGTCGCAGATTGCCAGGCACTGGCCCAGATCGCCGGCGAGCTCGGAAAGCGGGGGGAGGAAAGCGAGCTCTCACTCCGCGCGGGGCGCTACCTCGAGAGCCTGAAGACGCTCTGGGACGAGAAGTCGGGGATCTTCCTCAACAAGGACCTGAAGACCGGGGCCTTCATCCCGAGGATGGCGCCCACGTCGTTTTACCCGCTCCTCGCAAAGGCAGCCACGCCCGAGCAGGCCGCGCGAATGGTGCGGGAGCATCTTCTGAACCCGTCGGAGTTCGGGGGCGAGTGGATGATTCCCTCCATCGCAAGGTCGGATCCCGCCTTCAAGGACCAGGAATACTGGAGGGGGAGGATTTGGGGCCCGATGAACTACCTGGTCTACCTGGGCCTTCGGAACTACGACCAGCCCGAGGCCCGGCGGGAACTCGCGAGCAAGTCCCTAGCCCTATTCAACAAGGAATGGGCTGAAAAGGGGCACGTGCACGAGAACTACAACGCGATCACCGGAGAGGGGGACGACGTGACCTCGAGCGACCGGTTCTACCACTGGGGGGCGCTCCTCGGCCTGATCGACCACCTTGAAAATCCCGTGGGCCCGGCAGCCGCGCAGCCTAACGGGCGCTAGCTGGGCCCGCGTCGACTCCGCCAACGGTGCGGCTCCGATTACGTAATATTGTGTAGATTTCCTTCAAAAACCCCTTTCCGCCGGGCCCGAGGCGGTCAGGATTCCGCCAGGCCACCGCGCAATGAGTCGACCGGCAAAGCTCCGTAGATCATCGCCACTCCCCGCATGGGTTTGGAGGGCAACGGTGTTGATTGCCACGGCCATCGTTCTCCGCGCGGAGCCCAAGACGTTCACCGACCTCACGCTGAAGGACGGGCAGGTGCTCCACAACGTGACGATCGTGGCCATCGGCTCGACCACCGTGATGGCTAAGTGGGACGGCGGCCGCGGGACCATACCCATTGACAACCTGCCCGACGGGATAGCGCCCAAGCCCGTTTTGAAGCCGCAACCCCAGAAGCCGGCGGCGGCGCCCGTCCCCGGCAGTGCGACCCCCGCCGTTACCTCCGCGCCGCCCCCCGGAGCCAATTTCCAGACGCCCTGGCAGACCGAGTCGCAGTACATCGTCACCGAGATCGCATCAGACCTGACCGAGATGGCTTATTTCGCAAAGCACCAGAAGGCGCTTCCGAAGGACAAGCTGGCGGCCCTGGCGGTCCCGGTCCAGGGCCCGCAGGTCACGACCGAGGACGACTACGCCGTCACCTCGAACCTTGCCGACGACGGCCAGGTCTCCTGCGTCCTGCGCATCACCGGTCCAATCTGGGCCCCCGAATCCTACCGCGCGCTGACGGACGCCCTCTTTGAAAAGCTCGCCCTGAAGGGCGCGCCGAACGAGGCGGGAGACGCTTCGGACGTGCTTCACGTGCTCCTGGAGCCGACGGTCGAGCACCTGGTCTCCGAGGACAACGATGTCTCGGTGAAGCTTGCCGGTGCGTTCGCGTCTTCCGCCCCCCACGAGCGCGCGGCCCTCCTCATGGCGGCATTCGAGGCCCGCGATCCACAAGATGTCTTCTACCAGCCCAAGTTCGAATTGTGCCGGACGACGGCCCACCTCGCATTTGCGGCCGCCCTCAGGGGGGCTGGGGCGCCCACCACGGAAGGCAAGGTGGCAAGGGCTCTCCTAGCGGTCCTCCACAACAACGAGGCTGACGCCCTGCGCCTCGCAAAGGACTTGCCGGAGGACAAGGACGTCAAGGCCTGGCAGAGGGTCATCCGGATGCGGGCCACGTTTGACTACCGCATCTTCAAGGAGGCCGAGTCTCCGACCCTCATCGAGCGGTTCGAGCGCCTGAGGGCCTACAACTATCTTGGGCCCGACGTCGCCTGGGCGGATGCGCACCTCACCCGGGATGACGCCGTGCTCGCCGACTGGTGGCGGATTTCAAGCAACATGAACCGCTCAGTCCCCCTTGGCCACACGCTCCTCTCGGCCCGGGTGCCTGTCGAGCTGCGTGAGGCGAAGATCGCCTACGAGGCGGAGACAGGCTCCAATTTCACCACGGCGGGCTACGGCTCGCTCAATGCCGAGCCCCAGCGCTGCGTGAGCGCGAACGCCGACGGCAGCGTCGCGGTCCGAGTGATCGGATGGGGGACCTGGGCCGCATTCCTGCAGCGCGAGCTCTGTGCCGGCATCTACCAGGACTTTAACTTCCTGCAGCATTCCTGGGGTGTGCCCGACGAGGCCTCATCCTTCCGCAAGAAGGTGGACGACATGTTCTGGGAACTCCGGCTCTACCCGTTCGTCAGGCACGAGCAGGCCACCGACCGGACTTACTATCACCAGGCCCAGGACGAATCGATGGCCCTCGTGCGCCACAGCCCGGAAATCGTCCCGGCCCTCGTCTGGAACGGCGTCTGTTACGACGTGAACGGCCTGGAGCTCTACATCCCTCCTCCGCACGCCTTCATCAATGAATGGCACAGGCCGAACCCGCCGCATGGCACCGCCTTCAATCCCGAGCCCCGGATGAACCAGCCAAGCCTGACCGCCCGGGGGGACTACCTGGAGGAGCTCGAACGAATGCACACGATCGCCCCCTACGACTCCGAGGTCACCATCCGCCTTCTCTACAGGAAGTATGCCAACGACCCGCCCGCCGACAAGGTTGTGGAAGCCTATGGCCCTGCGGTCGACTACCTCTCATCGCCCTGCGCCTGGATCGCTATGCTTTCAGCCGACATCCCCGGCGCCTACGAGAAGTGGATGCAAAAGGGGATCGCGAATGAGCCGGGCCTTAGGCTCGACCTCGCCTTTTACTATGCGGCCCGGGGCAGGGACCCCGAGGCCGCTTCGACCTTCGACAAATGGCTGGAGACCGAACAGGACGAGGTGACCGTGGCCAACAACGTGGAATGGCTGGTCGAATACAAGGAGCGCACGGGCGACGAAGCCGGAGCAACCGCCCTGGCCCAGCGTGCTTATAAAGCCGGGTCGAACCGCGGGATGCTGACCCTGGCTCACCTGCTCGAGAACCGGGGGCTTTTTGACCAAGCTTACAGGATCCACGCGGAGATCCACGAGCGGTACAACGACGTCCGCTCCCTGATCTGCTTCCTGATGCGGATGAAGAAGCTCGGGTCCAGCGCCCGCAAAGATTCCCTCCTCGAGGACCTCCTCAAGCAGCACGTCCCAAATGGCCTCCTCCCGGCGCCCCCTGTGCTCGGTGCACAGCCGCCGACCTACGGAGCAAAAGTGTACGATCCCAGCGACAGCTCCATTGTCACCCGGCTCAAATGGAACGACGTGATCGTCTCCATGAACGGCTACAAGATCGAGAGGCCGTCCATGTTTCGCCTCGTGCGCGAGCTCAATCCCGGCGCGCCCCTTGAGTTCGTCGTCTGGCGGGACAACAAGTACGTGGCACTTCCGGCTTCACCGGCCAAATACATGCCCGCCAGCCCTTCGCTCCTGAACCTGAACGATTAGGCAGCAGGTTGGCACGGATTTTCCCAGGCATCCAAAGTGAAAGTCGGCAATCCGTGGTATAAGTGAAATACAGCCTCGGGCTCACCCAGCGTCCTCGGCTCTTCCCGTCCATGCCCAGCATGGTCTATATTGCTCCCCGTAGCCCAGACTGCCTGAAGCAACTTGCCACCCCTATACTCGGCAGCTAGTTTGTGATAATGGCGACGCCCGTACAAAGCCAAAGCGCGGCCGTCGCCTTTCAAGATTCGACGAAGACGCTCGAGGTCATCGCAAGACGCGTAGCTTGGTGGAGGACACCGGCGGAAACCCTAGCCAATACAAATGATTTTCTTTGCCGGGTCATGACCTTCGGCCTTTGGACAGAGGTTATATTTGTGGCCAAAATGTTTGGCGACGACGCCCTGCGGCGGGCCCTTAAGGAGGCTCCTGCAGGTGTGTTCGACCCGCCTCCATGGCATTACTGGCATTACCGTCTTGGCTTTGATCAGGTCCCAGAATTGCCCAAGCGCGAGTTTCGATGAAAACGGTCACGCCGCGGACCGCTTACACAGCGAGTTGCGGCCGCTTCGGGTCGGGCCAATCGAGGTGGAAGAACTTCCCCCGCGGCTGGTCGACGCGCTCGTAGGTGTGTGCGCCAAAGAAATCGCGCTGGGCCTGGAGCAGGTTGGCCGGGAGACGCGACGACCGGTAGCCGTCGTAGTAGGCAAGGGAGGCGCTGAAGGTCGGGGCGGGTACGCCACACTCGGCGGCGAGCGCGATCACCTTCCTCCAGTTGGCCTGCGCGGCCTTGAAGGTCTTGTTGAAGTACGGATCGAGGAGCAGGTTCGCCAGGTCGGGATTGCGCGCGTAGGCCTCGGTGATCTTCTGCAGGAATGCGGCGCGGATGATGCAGCCGCCGCGCCAGATCTGGGCGATCTCGCCGAAATTGAGCTTCCATCCGTACTCCTGCGCGCCCGTGCGCATCAGCTGGAATCCCTGGGCATAGCTGCAGATCTTCGAGCAGTAGAGCGCGTCGTGGATCGCAGTGATGAGCGCCTTTTTCGAGCCGCGGTAATTCTTGCTCGGTCCCTTCAGGATCTTCGACGCGGCCACGCGCTCGTTCTTGATCGCGGAGATGCAGCGCGCAAAGACGGCTTCGGCAATAGTCGGCGCGGGGACTCCCATGTCGAGGGCGCTGGTCGAGGTCCACTTGCCCGTGCCCTTCTGCCCGGCCGTGTCGAGGACGATGTCGACGAACGGCTTCTTCGTCACGGGATCTTTCTGCTTGAGGATGTCGGCCGTGATCTCGATCAGGAAGCTGTCGAGGATCCCCGTGTTCCATTCCGAGAAGATGGCGCCCATCTCGGCGGGCTTAAGCCCCAGCAGGCCCCGCATGAGTGCGTAGGCCTCGCAGATCATCTGCATGTCGCCGTACTCGATGCCGTTGTGGACCATCTTGACGTAGTGTCCGGCGCCGTTGGCCCCGATGTAGGTGGTGCACGGAACGCCGCCGGTGACGGGTTTCCCCGGCAATGCGCCCGGGATCGGCTTGCCGGTCTTCGCGTCCACCTTTGCGGCGATCGCCTCCCATATGGGCTTCAGCTCAAGCCAGGCCTCAAATTCCCCACCGGGCATGAGAGAGGGACCGAAGCGCGCGCCCTCCTCCCCTCCGGAAACCCCGCTCCCGATGAAGCGAAGTCCCTTTGCGCTCAGGGCCTTCTCCCTGCGGATCGTATCCGTCCAGAGCGAGTTGCCTCCGTCGATCACGATGTCGCCCTTGGCAAGCAACGGAACGAGCCCGTCGATCACGGCATCCGTTCCCTTTCCGGCCTGGACCAGGATCACGATCTTTCGCGGCAGGGAGAGCGAGGCCACGAACTGTTCGAGGGTCTTTGTTCCGACGACGCCCCCGGGGGTTCCGGGATTCTCGGCTACGAACGCGTCCGTTTTTTCTGTCGTTCGGTTGAAGACCGAGATCTGAAAGCCGTGGTCGGCGATGTTCAGGGCGAGGTTCTGACCCATGACCGCAAGGCCAACGAGTCCAATGTCGGAAAGTGGTTTAGCCATAGCGCCACGAATCTCCCCCACCCTTGCCCCGAAACCAAGCTGTTTCTCAGCCAGCGCTACTTCTTCTTGGTCGAATCGCCGGGCATCGTGGTCTGCTTCGTCTCGTAGGCTCCCGCCGACGGGAAGAAGGGCGCGATCCGGTCCACAATGGGCGTGAGGAACTTCGGTTCCGTGCGGTGATAGACCCAGTTGAACCACATGAGGCCGCCACCGACAAAGACGACACCACCCAGCACGAACTTATTAATCTTCAACACCTTCTGGATGATGATGAAGATGATAATCACCGCCGCTACTGCCCCGCCCGCCTTCAGCCAGAACTCCTTCGGGATCTTCTGGAGCCTATCGAGCGTCGTGGTTGCCGCCAGGAATGTTAAATTCGAGACCATGGGAATGCCTCTCTCGTAACAACGGCCTCGGGGCGTGTCGAGCCGAAGGAGGACCCTGGACGGGGAGCTAGGCCGGAGCCGCACCCGAGGCACCCGGACCCCGGGTCGCACAGTTGATCCACTCCGTGGACCCGTCGGCATAGTGCTCTTTTTTCCAGATCGGCACCCGCGCCTTGGCCTCGTCGATCACGTACCGGCAGGCCTCGAACGCAGCGCCCCGGTGCTCGGCCGTGACGGCAATCCAAACGGCAAGGTCTCCAAGCGCCAGGCTTCCCGTCCTGTGGACGCACAGGATGTCCAGGACCGCGTGCTTCTCACGGGCCTCGTCCAAGATCTTCATGCCTTCCTTTTCCGCCAGGGGCACGAACGCCTCGTAGTCGAGGGACTTCACTCCCCGGCCGTCGTTCTGCTGCCGCACCCGGCCCTCGAACGTGACGCACGCGCCCGCGCGCGTGTCGCCTAGGCTCCGGAGCAGCGCGGCCGGATCGATGTCCCGGTCTGTGATGCGGAATTCCATGGGCCTAGCCTCCGGCCACCGGGGGAAGGAACGCGAGGCTGTCGCCTTCGCGCACCTCAGCAGACCACGGCTGGAAGTCGTCGTTCACGGCGACGCGGATCCGGGTGCCGGGAAGCGTGAACCCGTGGCGCGTCTTTAGCTCCTCGTAGAGTTCCGCGGCCGTCGAGGCCTCAGTGGCGACCTGCTCGGTGCCGAGGCCCCGCTGCTCGCGAAGGATCGCAAAATAGCTGACGCGGACGGATTTCTTCATGGGGCCCGGTAATCGCTCTTGCCGCCGGTCTTCGAAAGGAGCCGCACGTCCCGGATCAAGATCCCGTGGGTCACGGCCTTGCCCATGTCGTAGAGTGTCAGCGCTGCGACCGTGGCCCCCGTGAGGGCCTCCATCTCGACCCCCGTGCGCGCGTTTGTCTTCGCCGTGCAGCGCACGTGGACCAAGGCGGAACCATCCTTCCCGGGAGCCTTGGCCTCGATCTTAACCTTGCAGTCGTCGAGTGAAAGGGGGTGGCAGAGCGGGATGAGGTCCGCGGTCTTCTTGGCCCCCATGATCCCTGCAAGAATCGCCGCCTGGAACACGGGCCCCTTCTTGGAGTTGATTTCCCCGCCCTGGATCAGGGCGGCCAGGGCCTTCGGGAAAACGACAATGGCCTCGGCAACGGCAACCCGCGAGGTGACGGCCTTTGCGCCGACATCCACCATCTGGGGGCGGTCGCGGGCGTCCAGGTGCGAGAGCGGGCTCTTCTTTGCCATGGGAGACAGCAAGCCTGTGGGGCCGGGGTTCGCCACCGCAAGCCTCGGGTGCAGGTCGCCTAGACCCAGGGCCGGTAGGGCGCGAGGTACCCGGCCGGAAACTCCTCGGGGCCGGCGGGAAGCTCCACAAACCCGTCCGTTCCCACGAGACCGGCGAAGTCGCCCGAGGAATTCGTGGCGCAGGGCGAGGCGATGAGCTCCGCCCGCGGGCCGCTCGAAAGGCGGACCGGGAGCAGGCAGGCGAGCTTGGGCTTGAAGACCACCCGCTCGGAAAGCGCGGCGTGAAAAGGAGGCCGCAGGGTGAGCCCGCTCGCGTGGTCGAGGGCGGGCAGCACGTAGCGGTGCAGGCAAGTGTAGGCGGAGACGGGGTTTCCGGGCAGCGCAAACACCGGGGTCATCCGACCGCTCAGGCCAAACCAGAACGGCTTGCCCGGGCGCTGGGCGACCCCCTGGAAGATTTTGCGGACGCCCTGGCGGCCAAGCTCCGAGGGGAGGAAGTCGAACTTGCCCTTGGACACGCCGCCGGTGATCAGGATCACCTCGTACTCGGCGAGGATGTGCCAGAGCATGTGCTCAATCTCGTGCCGGATGTCCCGCAGGTGAAAGCGGTCGGACCTGGGGAAGCCCGCCCGGATCAGCGCGGCCCGCAGCGCGTGGTCGTTGCTCCTTCGGACCTGGTGCGGCGCCACGAGCGAGTCCACCTCGACCAATTCGTCGCCGGTCGAGATCACGGCTACCTTCGGGGAGTGGGTCACCGTGAGCGCAGGGTGGCCGCACGATGCGGCCACCGCGATCTCGCGGCCCGTGAGTCTCACGCCCGCGCGGACGACCACGTCCCCCTTGGGGTGGTCCGATCCGCGCCGGTGGACGTGGCGGCCCGCCGGCGAGGGCTCGGCGCCCGGGGAGACCTCCATCCAATCCCCCTCCCGCGTCGTGTCCTCGTACGCCACGACGCAGTCCGCGCCCTCGGGGAGCACCGATCCCGTCATGACCTCGATGCAGGCCTCGGGTCCGGGACCCAGCGTGAACGGGCGCATGCCCGCGGCCTGCGTCGCCTCGACCCGGAACCGGCTGACACCCTGGGCTCGAGACGCCGAGCGCAGCGCAAAGCCGTCCATGGTCACCCGGTCAAACGGGGGAAGGTCCCGGTCGGCCTTCAGGTCCGACCGAAGCACCCGGCCATGCGCCTCGGATATCGCGCAGTCCTCCCTGTGGAAAAGGGGGATCGCCTCCAGAATCAGCCTCTCGGCGCCTTCGGGTGTGAGCACTCCCGTACGCTAGCACACAAATACCGCCTCGCGAAAATAACGATTTGGTGCTTTTTTCAATTATTACATGCCCGGACCCCACGACACACTTGGCCGACCCCTGAGGGATCTGCGGGTTTCCGTGACCGACCGGTGCAATTTCCGGTGCCCGTACTGCATGCCCAGGGAGGCCTTCGGGCCCGACCATCCCTTCCTCGCCGAGTCCAGGCTGATGAACCACGTCGAGCTCGTGCGGATCGTGGCCGCCTTTGTGGCGCTCGGGGTCGAGAAGGTGAGGCTCACCGGGGGGGAGCCCCTGCTCCGGAGCGACCTTCCCGACCTGGTCGGGGCCATCAAGGCCCTGGGGGTGAAGGACGTGTCCCTCACGACGAACGGCTGGTTCCTGGCAAAGCAGGCTGCATCGCTCCGCGCGGCCGGGCTCGACCGCCTGAATGTCTCCGTCGATTCCCTGAACGAGGCCACCGCGGGAAAGATGAACGGCCTGGGCTTCAAAGTCTCGCGGGTCCTCGAAGGGATCGATGCTGCCGCGGCCCAGGGGCTTCCGGTCAAGGTGAACTGCGTGGTCCAGAGGGGTGTGAACGACGGGGAAATCCTGGACCTGTGCGACTACTTCAGGAGCCGGGGCCACACGCTCCGCTTCATCGAGTTCATGGACGTCGGCAAAACCAACCACTGGTCCACCTCGCAGGTGGTCGCGGCCCAGGAGGTCGTGGCGCGGATCTCCGCGCGGTGGCCGCTCGAGCCGGCGGCGCCCGCCTACCGCGGCGAGGTCGCCGCCCGCTACCGCTACCGGGACGGGAAGGGCGAGGTGGGGATAGTCAGCTCCGTCACCGAGCCCTTCTGCAAGGACTGCCACCGGGCCAGGCTCTCTGCCGACGGAAAGTTCTTCACCTGCCTCTTCGCATCCACGGGTTGGGACGTCCTGTCGAGGGTCCGGGCCGGGGCCGGCGACACCGAGCTCCGCGACTACCTGAACGGCATTTGGTCGGGCCGGGCGGACCGCTACAGCGACGAGCGGGCCGAGATCCTCGCGGCCGGCAAGGCGCGCGAGAAGATCGAGATGAGCTACATCGGCGGCTAGGCCAAAGCGGCGCGGACCTTGGCGAGGATCGCGAGCAGGGCCCCGAAGTCCTCGTCTCGCGTCCTGCTCTCGATCACAAAGTCGAATTTCGGGGCCTCGCGGAGCTCGGCCTCCGCCGTCTCCATTCTCCGGGCGATCTCGGCCTCGTTGTCCTTGCCCCGCTCCCGCATCCGCGAGAGGAGCCGCTCGTGGTCGACCCGGATGAAGACGGTCGCCATGGCGCGGCGAAGAACCGGGTTCTGGGCCGCCAGCCGGCGGAAGCTTTCCACGCCCTGGACGTCAACGCTCATGACCAAATTCCTCCCGAGGACGAGCGGCCCGAGGACGCTCGAGGCCAGGGTGCCGTAGCGCCTGTCCCCGTGGACCCACGCCCATTCGAGGAATTCGCCGGCCTTCACCCTCCGGTCGAACTCCTCGGGGGTGAAGAAGTGGTAGTGGACGCCGTTCACCTCGCCGTCCCTCGGGGCCCGGGTCGTGCTGGTCACCACGCGCGTGAACGCCTTGTCCTCGTCCACCAGCCGGTCGCACAGGGTGCTCTTGCCCGATCCGGCGGGCCCGGCGAGGACCAGGAGGACGGGCTCCGGGCGGGCCTTGCCCTCTGTGGGACCCCCACTCATCGGAGCGTGAACGCCACCCCGCAGAGGAGGAGCCCGTACGCGAAGAGGAACCCGCCGAGGCTGCGGGACCGTCCCGGCCGTGCAAAGAGCCAGCCGAAGAAGTCCCTCAGGCGCCACGGCTGGGCCCCGAGCCAGATAGCCAGCGCGATGGCCGCGTACACAAAGGACACCATGAAGAGGCGGGCCGGGTGGGCGTACTCCATGTAGGCCGCCTGGAGGAAGGGCCCGGCACCGATCAGCACCAGGGCGCTCGCTCCGCGGACTCCCAGGAAGTCGGGGACGCACTTGAACGACAGGGCCGCCACGACGGCAAAGCCCACGAAGAGCAGGTTCCGGTACTCGCCGAAGTCGGCATTCGAGAGGTGGAGGATATTGTAGAGGAACCAGACCGAGGCCGCCCCGAAGACCACGTAGCCCGCGGGAGCCGACCTCGGGAAGCCCTTCACCGCGCTCGTGAAGGCCGAGAGGTCGAGCAGCATCGGGAGCCCGAAAAAGATGAGGATCAGTCCGGGGACAAAGGAGGCGGTGAACAGCGACATGGGTCTAAAGGGGCCTCAGAGTGACGCCGCCCCCAGCGGGGATTGCAAGCCAGCGCCCGAGATCACGAGGTTGCCGTAGAGGGTGCTGACGCTCGCCCGGGTGATCTCGACCTGGACCAGGCTTCCCACCAGGCGGGGCGCGGCCTCGAACACGGTCGCCCGGTTGCCCCGTGTGCGCCCCATGAACCTCTCCCCGGTCTTGTCCGGGCCCTCTACAAGAACCTCCTGCACGGTTCCCACGAGCGACTGGGCCCGCCTGAGCGAGCCCTTCCCGAGCTCCTCCAGGAGGATCCTGTTCCTCTCCTCGCGCACGGGGTCGGGCACCTGCCCCTCCAGGGTCGCGGCGGGGGTGCCGCTCCGCACCGAGTACTTGAAGATGTAGGCCATGTCGAAGTCGACCTGGCGGCAGAGGTCCACGGTCTGCTGGAAGTCCTCCTCGGTCTCGCCCGGGAACCCCACGATGATGTCCGTCGAGAAGGCCATGCCGGGCTGCGCCGCGCGCAGCGACCGGACGATCTCCAGGTAGCGCTCGCGCGAGTAGGGCCTCCGCATCGCCTTCAGGATGCGGTCGCTTCCCGACTGTACCGGCAGGTGGACGTACTCGCCCAGCTTAGGGAGCCTCCGGAACGCGTCGGCCAGATCCTCGCGGAAGCCGCGGGGGTGCGGCGAGGTGAAGCGGATCCGCTCCAGCTTCGGGATCGCGTTCACCTTCTCGAGGAGCTGGACGAAGGGGGTCACGTTGCCGGTGTGGGGATAGTCGCGCCGGCCATAGCTGGTGACGATCTGCCCAAGGAGCGTCACCTCGCGGGCGCCCTTCTCAACGACCTCCTCGCACTCGCGCACGATGTCCTCCATCGGCCGCGATCGCTCGTCGCCCCGCGTCGTCGGGACGATGCAAAACGAGCAGTCCATGTTGCAGCCCTGCTGGATCGAGACAAAAGCGCACACCTGGGGCTCGGCCGACTCCACGTGGTCGCGGATCGTGTTCTGGGAGCCGGCCTCCTCCGCGGTGTCGATGATGGCCTGGCCGACCGGCACCCCGGCGCTGCGCGCCGCGCGCAGGTTGTCCAGGTAGTCGGGGACCCGGTGGAACTTCTGGGTGCCGACGATCAGGTCCACGTCGGGCAGCCGGTCCAGGAGCTCGGCGCCCCGGTTCTGGGCCATGCATCCCAGGATCCCCAGGACAAAGTCCGGGTTGTGCCGCTTCTTGTGCAGGCTGTACCCGGCCTTCCCGATCGCCTTCTGCTCGGCGGCGTCCCGGACGCTGCAGGTGTTCAGGAGCAGGATATCGCACTCGTCCTCGGTCTCAACGATCCGGTAGCCCCGGGCGCGAAGCATCGCCGCGACAGCCTCGCTGTCGCGTTCGTTCATCTGGCACCCGTAGGTCTTTATGTGGACGCGGTTCACCCGTGAGAGGGGTTACCTAATAGGGGGCCGGAAAGGACGGTCAAACGAGGAATTGCCGGGGAGGGGCTCCCGCCCTCCAATTCTGTTCGCCACGGGCGCGGCGGGTGCTTTGCTCGGAAGCATGGGATTCTTCGACCGTCTGGCAGGCAAACAAGCCTCACCCTCTCCGGCAAACGGGCATCCGGCGACGCCCGTGGCGGCCGGCGAGCCGTCCGTCGCCGGGGTGGCGCCCCGACTCCTTGCGGCGCGCGAAAAGCTGGACGCCAAGGACTTGAAGGGAGCCATGGCGATCTACGAGGAGGTGCTCGTGACTGCCGGGGACCGGGCCGATGTCCTGGTCACCATCTCGGGGGACTTGGGGTCGACCGGCCACATCCCGCAGATCATCGAGCTCGTCGCCCCGCGCTATGACGCGCTGCGCCATGGTCCGGCGACCGGCATCAACCTGATCCAGGCCTATCTCGCGGTCCGCGACGCGGACGCCGCGCAGCACGTCCTCGACATCCTTTTTTCGCTCAACCGGCCCGAGCTCGAGGAGCGCCTCCACGGCTTTTCGAACGCCGTCGCCGAGCTGATCAACCACGGCGACGTCCAGGGAATCCCGGCGTTCACCCCGCAGCCCGGGGAACCGAAGGCGGCCGACGCCCCCGCCGGGGTGGCCCTGGTGACGATCAGCAAGCCCATCTGGGCCTACGGCCTGGAGACGGTGACCGACCTCCTGCCCAAGAAGGAGGGAAAGCTCAGGCGGATCGCGTTCGCCCAGCTCTCGCTCACGGGCGTCTATCCCGACCCCGACGAGGCCTCGCGCCTGCCGGAGGACGAGCTGGGCCGCCTTTCCCGGGCGATCCCGCTCTGGTTCGCCGAGACGTTCTATTTCTCGCCCCTTTACGCCTCGGTCGCCGCCCTCGGCTGCGTGCACGAGCCGGGTTCCCCGAACCGTCCGGCGATCTTCGGCACCGACTGGACCGTCGACAACCTGAAGAAGCTGGCGGACACCACCTCGGACGGGCTCGACTACATCTTCACCGGCTCCCTGAAGAGGGACGGCTCTGAGTACGTGCTGATCATGCGCGTCTGGGAGGTGAAGAAGATGCGCGAGAGGAAACAGATCACGGTGCGCTGGACCGCGGCCACGGCGGACGCGGAGCTGAAGAAGCTCCACGAGTACCTCCAGGCCTTCATGGAGTGGGCGCCCTACCCCGAGGGCCAGGGCGTTCCCTACGCCACCCCGGGAACCCCGACCGTCTGGCTCGAGGCACTCGGCGCCCTTCTCGGCCTCTTCCTCGTCGAGAAAAACCTCCAGACCAAGGAGCTCCTCGCCCCGCTCGCGCCCGTGTTCGACGCGTTTGCGCCGCACGCCTTCAGCCCGCCCGCCTCCTCGCTGGCTTGGGTCTCGCTCCGGCTGAGGGCCTCCGCGCTCGGGATCGCCCCGAACCTTTCCGAGGTTCTCCTGAGCCGGCACCCGACGGTCGTCCAGGCCCGCGCCCTGATTGGCGCCTAGGCCAAGGCGCCCGACAAGGACGCCCGGCATGCACAGGCCCACCTACGACCTTCGTATCCGCACGACCCGGCCGCTCCCGGCGCCGTCGGTATTGGAGCGGGAGCTGCCGCTCGACGACGCGGGCGCCCAGCGGATCTCGCAGGCCAGGACCGAGATCTCCGCGATCATGTCGGGCGGGGATGACCGGCTCTTCGTGGTCGTGGGCCCCTGCTCGATCCACGACCCGGACGCCGCGCTCGACTACGCCAGGCTCCTGAACGCGGAGGCCTCCCGCCATGCCGGGGAGATCGTTGTCGCGATGCGGGTCTATTTTGAGAAACCGCGCACCGTCCTGGGCTGGAAGGGACTGATCAACGATCCGGATCTCGACAAGACCTTCAACATCTCGAAGGGGCTGCGCACCGCCCGGAAGCTCATGGCCGACATTACCGCCCTGGGCCTTCCGATCGGCACCGAATTCCTGGAGACTACGTTCGGCCAGTACTACGCCGACTTCGTGAGCTGGGGCGCGATCGGCGCTCGCACGGTCGAGAGCCAGATCCACCGCGAGCTGGCCTCGGGCCTCTCGATGCCCGTGGGTTTCAAGAACCGGACGGACGGGGACGTGCAGGTCGCCGTCGACGCGATCCGGTCGGCCCGCCACCCGCACTGGTTCCCGACGCTCGCCCACGACGGGACGCCCGCGTGCATGCAGACGACGGGAAACACTGATACGCACCTGGTCCTCCGCGGGGGTTCCCGAGGCCCGAACTATTCGGCGGCCGATGTCGAGAAGGCAGCGGGGCTCCTGGCCAGGCACGGGCTGCCGACGCGCATCATGGTGGACCTGAGCCACGCCAACAGCCGCAAAGGGGAGCCCGAGCGCCAGAAGGCTGTGGCCTCCGACATCGCCGGGCGGATCGCCGCGGGCGACCTAGCGGTCGCGGCCGTCATGGTGGAGAGTAACCTGGTGGGAGGGTCGCAGGAGTACGGGGCACTTCCCCTGGTGCGCGGGCAGAGCGTCACCGACGCTTGCCTATCCTGGGAGGACACCGTGCCCTTACTCTCCGAGCTGGCGGGCGCCGTGAAGGCGCGCCGCAGCCTGAAGGCCTAGGGGTTTTCGGCCGCCGGGGGCTCGTCGCCCTGCTTTTCCTCCGCCGGCTTCTTCTTCGACTTCGGGCGCCTGCCCTTGCCGTCGCCCTCGGACGCGTATTTCGAGGCCTTGGCATTCAGCCAGAGCTCGCCCTTCGCGTTGCGGTTGAGCCAGAAAATCTCGCCGGCGTGCTCGCCGAAGACCGGCTTCTCGCGCGCCTTCTCCGGCACGTGCAGGCCCGAGGAGGTGAGCGCCGCGATCAGGTCGTCGACACTCTTCCCAATTTCCCCGGCAAGGCGGTCCACGGGCGCGGCAACGGAACCGGTCTTCGTCTCCTTCAGGAGTAGCCTGAGGGCGGCAAAGACATTGCCCGGGTCGGGCGCGGGGGTCGGGGCCTGCGCCTCGGACCCAGCGGGACTCTCGGCTGCCGGGGCTGCCGGCTGGGTTGCGGCCGAATCGCCGCGTTTCTCGCGGGCGTTGATCCAGACCCCGCCGCGGCTGTCCGTGTTCAGCCACCAGGTTTCGTCACCAATCTCGACAAAGACCGGGGGATCGCCGGCGGCGGCCTGGGCGCTCAGGCCCATGGCGGTGAAGGCACCGATCAGGGTGGCCTCGCTGCACTTCAGGGCGCGGGAGAGGAAACTCATGCTGCCCGAGCCGCCCGGCTCGCGGCGGTTCTTCCGCATCAGCGGGCGAATCCGGTCCAGGAGTGCGGGACCCTCGGGCAGGGGCACGGCGGGTGCGCCCGTGTCGGGCTCCTGCTCGTGCCGGCGCTGGCCCTGCTTGCGCTCGTCCTGTTGGCGCTCCTGGCGCTCTTGGCGTTTCTCCTGCATCTTCTCCTCGGTCGGGTGCCGGGGCGCCTCCTCCTCTGCGGGCTCGACCTTCGTCGCCTGCACGGTCCTGAAGACGGGGCGCGTCTTTTCCTTCGTGTTGATCCAAAGCTCGCCGCGCCGGTTGACGTTCACCCAGTAGAGGTCGCCGTCGTAGTCCACGTAGGTGACCTTGGCGTCCTCGTCGTCGGGTATTTCCAAGCCGCATTCCTTGAGGGCCCCGAGGACCTCCTGCTCGGTGATGTCCCACTTCTTGGCGAGGTAGTCGACACCGACGGAGAATCCCGGTCCGCGCTGATTGCGGCGGAGATGGGGGCGCATCGCCTCGAAGAAGGTCGGGATCTCGTCCTCGGCCCCCAGCTTGTCCCATTCCTCCTCGGGGGCCTCCTCGTTCGGGGCGTCCGGGTCGGAATCACGCTCGGTGTCGCGAAGGCGCCGCAGGCCGTCCGTCTCGCGAAGCGCCTCGTTGGACACAGGCTCCGCCTCCGTCGGCGAGGTCGGTGACGAGAGTGTGGCGCTCTTGAACTTGGCCTCGAACTCGACGCGAAGCTTGTCCGCCTCCACGCGGGCGGCGGCAGCGGCGGCATCGCCCAGGGTCCAGTCGCGCTGGGTCGGTCGCCGGGCAAGGCCCGAGAACGCCAGGGGATTGTCGGGCTGACCGCGAAATTCGACGATCTCCCACTCGTCCGTCCCCAGTTGATTCAAAAATGATTCAAGCAGCGCGGGCGTGGCAAAGCCCCCCTTGCCGCTCGAGATTACCTTATATTCCCATACTGCCATAAGTGGTCGTAAAGGTAAGACATCCCAAAAGCCGGTCGGGTTGCCGAGTCAATTCTTGGAGAATCGGCCGATTGGGCGGCATCCCTAGGTTGATCTGGAGGCATTAAAGTGCCCCAATTGGGGCTTCGATGCGCCGCCTAGACCAATTACTTGCGAGCTTGGGCTACGGTTCCCGCCGCGAGGTGCGGGAGTGGGTGGAGGCCGGCAGGATTACCGTCCGGGGGGTCGTGGCGGACGACCCCGGCGCCCGGGTCGATCCCGCCGAGGTCCTGATCGATGCCCAGCCACCGGACCATCCGGGCCCCCTTCTTATCCTCTTGAACAAGCCGGCGGGCCGGGTCTGCTCGCACGACGGCGCGGAGGGTCCCTCCGTCTACGACCTGCTTCCCGAGAGGTGGAGGCGGCGCAACCCGCCTGTCACGAGCGTGGGGCGCCTCGACAAGGACACGACAGGGCTCCTCCTGTTGACCGACGCGAGCGGCGCCGTCCATCAGCTGACCTCTCCCCGGCGCAAGGTGCCCAAGGTCTATCGGGTGGTCCTTGACCGGGAACCGGCCCCGCAATGGGTGGAGCTCTTCGCGTGCGGCACCCTGGTTTTGGACGGCGAGGATTCCCCCTGCCTTCCCGCGGTGCTGCAGCCCCTCGGCGGCCGGGAAGCCGAGGTCACCCTGATAGAGGGGCGCTATCACCAGGTGAAGCGGATGTTCGCCAGCCTGGGATGCTCGGTGCTGGAACTCGACCGCATCCGGTTTGGGAGTTTGGACCTCGGAAACCTGGCCCGAGGATTATGGAAAGAATTATCTATTAATCTTTTAGATGAAATCTGATCGGCGCCAAGGATACGGGTTCCAGGGTGGTTTAAAATGGCAGAATGTGCGTCGAGGGCTTGCAATTCTGGATGATTAGGCGCCTAATTACCCGTTTGCGCCATGAATAAAGCCGATACCGAAGTCCCCGCAGTACCCGTGGAAATCCCAAAGTCGTCGCAGTCCTCCCGCAGGGTGATTGTGGGTGTTGTCGCCGCCGTGGCCCTAATCGCCGGCATTGTCTATGGGATCGGCCGTTGGAATTTCGCCCGGGCTCATGAGGAGACGGACGATGCCCAGGTGGAGGGCCACATCAGCCCCGTCCTTCCCCGGGTGTCGGGGTACGTCACCCGCGTGCTCGTGGCCGACAACCAGCACGTCTCGACGGGCCAGGCACTCCTTGAGATCGACCCCAAGGAACTCGACCTGAAGGTCGCCGCCGCGCAGGCCTCCCTCCAGAACGCCCTTGCCGACAAGGTTACCGCCGAGGCGAGCCTGGAGAGCGCCCACGCCTCCGCGGCCACCGCAGCCGCCAACGTGGAAACGGCCCAGGTGCGCCAGCGCAAGGCGGCCAGTGACCTGGCCCGCGATTCCCGGCTCTTTAAGACAGGCGCCATCACCGACAGCCAGCTGACCGACACGCAGGCCGCTGCCGACACGGCGGCTTCCCAGCTTGAAGCCGTCCGGAGCGAGGCCCGGTCGGCCCAGTCCCTGGTCGCGGTCGCGACCGCGCGGGTCGCCGCCGCCCAGACCCAGGCGGCGGAGAAGGCCTCCAACCTCGACTACGCGAAGCTCGAGCGCACGTACTGCACCGTGACGGCGCCGATCGACGGCGTGGTGTCCAGGAAGAACGTCGAACCCGGGCAGTACGTCCAGTCGGGACAGACGCTCCTTTCGGTGACCACGGACACCGACGTGTGGGTTGTCGCCAACTTCAAGGAGACGCAGCTCACCTACATGAAGCCCGGGCAGAATGTGGAATTTGAGGCCGACAGCTACCCGGGCACCACCTACCGCGCTAAGGTGGAGTCGATCGCCGGGGCGACCGGGGCGCGCTTCGCGCTCCTCCCGCCGGACAACTCCACGGGAAACTTCGTCAAGGTGACCCAGCGGGTGCCCGTGAAGATCGTGCTCCTTAAGGCGCCCGACTCGGCCCACCCGCTTAAGCCCGGGCAGAGCGTGGACGTGACCGTCCGGGTCAAGGACTAGGAAGGCCGCCTGCCATGGCCGAGCACGGACTGCGCAAGGTGATCATCACGATCACGGTGATCGCCGCGGCGATCATCGAGCTGATCGACACGTCGATCGTGAACGTGGCGCTCAACGACATGAGCGGCAACCTGGGTACGACCCTGGAGGACGTCGCCTGGGTGATCACGTCCTACGCGATCGCCAACGTGATCATCATCCCGATGACCAGCTTCCTCGCGGCGAGGTTTGGGCGGCGCAACTACTACATCGGCTCGATCCTTCTCTTCACGGGCGCCTCCGTCGCCTGCGGCAACGCCCACAACATCTGGGAGCTGGTCGCCTTCCGCTTCATCCAGGGAATCGGGGGCGGCGCCCTCCTCTCGACCTCGCAGGCGATCCTCTTTGAGACCTTCTCGGTGGCCCAGAGGGGCTTCGCGGCCTCGCTCTTCGCGGTCGGCATCTTCGTCGGGCCGACCATCGGACCAACCGTGGGCGGCTGGATCATCGACAGCTACTCGTGGCCCTGGATCTTCTACATCAACCTGCCGATCGGCCTGGCGGCGGCGTTCCTCTCGTGGCTCTTCGTGCGGGAGCCGGCGCACGCCCGAAACGCGGAGACGATCGACTGGCTCGGCATCACCTTCCTTATCGTGGGCCTGGGCTCCCTGCAGACGGTCCTGGAGCGTGGCGAGTCCGAGGACTGGTTCTCCAAGCGCTACATCGTGGTGCTTTCCATCGTCGCGGCCGTCTCGCTGGTCTCCTTCGTCATCCGGGAGCTCACGACCGACCATCCCGTCGTGGACCTGCACGTGCTCAAGAGCCGCAGGCTCGCGATCGCCGCGTCACTCACCTTCATCCTCGGGTTCGCCCTCTTCGCCACGGTGTTCATCGTGCCGGTGTTCACCCAGCGTCTCCTGGGCTACACGGCGCTCAAGACCGGCATGCTCTTCATCCCGGGGGCCCTGGTGGCCGTGTTCTTCCTGCCCATCATGGGGCGGCTCCTGATGAAGGGGTTTCCGCCCCAGTTCATGGTCATCACGGGCTTTGCCATCGTCGCAATCTTTGCGCTCCAGCTCTCGCACCTGGACCTCACCTCCCAGTCGAGCGACTTCTTCTGGCCGATCATCCTGCGTGCGATCGGCCTGAGCCTGGTCACGATCCCGCTCACCCAGCTGGCGGTCTCCGGGCTCCACGCCCGCGACATGCCCCAGGGTGTGGCCCTCAACAACATGATGCGCCAGATGGGCGGATCCTTTGGCATCGCCTTCATCAACACCTTCCTGGACCACCGGGCGGCCGCCCACCGCCAGAGCCTGGTCTCCCGGTTGGTTGTGGGGGATCCCGCCACCGACGGGCGCCTGGCCCAGCTCACGCATGCGATGCTCGCCAAGGGGGCGACCGCCTGGGAGGCGCCCAAGCGCGCGCTCGGGCTCCTGGACGCCACGATCCAGCACCAGGCGATCCTCCTGAGTTATATCGACGCCTTCCGGTTTGTGGGGTTCCTATCGCTGGCATGTGTTCCCCTCATCCTCTTTGCCGGGCGGCCCGGGTCGCTGCCGAAGGCGGCGGCCGCGGCCGCTGACGCCCACTAGCCCCACGGACCCCCACTCTCCTCCCATGAAAAGCTCAGGCATCCTCGCACTGGCCCTCGCGGCCCTCACCTCCTCGGCACGGGCCGAGGGATCCCCGGGCGGCCCCCTCACCCTGACCCAGACGATCGAGGCCGTGATCGCGCGCTACCCCTCCATGGACGCCGCGCGCGCAGCCGTCGACGCCGCGGAGGCACGCACGACCCAGGCGGGCGCAGCGCGGCTCCCGCAGGTGACCGGCCAGGCCGGCTACACGTACAATTCGCTCAGGCCCTACGTCGCCATCGCGATCCCGGGCCTGAGGGCGGGCGCCCTGTACACGAGCGTCCAGGACTCCTACGGGGCCAGCGTCACCGCGCGGCAGCTGCTGACGGACTTCGGGCGCACCGACGCCTTGGTGGACATGGCACGGTCGGGGCAGATCGCGGCCAAGGACGCGTTGGAGCAGGTCCGCCACCAGCTCGGGTACCAGGCGGTCCAGTCCTTCTACGGGGTGCTGCTGCTCAGGAACTCGGCGGATGTCGCCCGCGAGGAGATCACGGCGCTCGAGGAGGCGCTGCGCATCGCCCAGCGGAAATTCGACGCGGGGAGCGCAACCAAGTTTGACGTCCTGACCACCCAGGTCCGCCTGGCCAATGCCCGGAACAACCTCACCAACACGCTCGGCTCACTCGAGAAGCAGGAGAACGGGCTCCGCCAGCTGCTCGGCCGGGATCAGGCATCCCCCCTGGAGCTTGTCGGCGACTTTGACGCCAGCGCACCGGCAATCGCCGAGTCGACGGCCATCTCCGAGGGGCTCCAGAACCGCCCGGAAATGAACGTCGCCCGGGACGACGAGCAGACCGCCCGCCTGAGGCTCGACTCAGCCGACCGCGGCAACCGACCCACGCTTGCGGCGCAGGTTTCGGGCGGAGTCGAGAACGGCGTCGTGCCCTATCTCTACGACAACAAGGGATATGTCTCGGCGGGGGTCTCGCTCCAGGTCCCCATTTTCACCGGCAAGCGCGTTCAGGGCGAGCGGCTTGAGGCCGGCGCGGGCGTCCGGTCCGCGCAGGCACGGGAGCGGGAGCTTGGGGAGACCATCACCACCGAGGTCGCCGACGCCTATTCCGACCTGAACGCCGCGCACGCCCGGCTAGGGAACGCCGACGCCCTGGTGGATGAGGCCAAGGAGGCCCTCTCCCTGGCCCAGTCACGCTATGCGAACGGGGTCATCACGAACTTTGAGCTGCTGGACGCCCAGAGCGCGCTCCGGTCGGCCGAGTTGAGCCGCCTGCAGGCGCGCTACGACTGCGTCCTTGCCCGGCAGGCCGTGGCCAGGGCCGCGGGCGTGCCCCCCGGCCAATAGGCGCCGGCTCTCGGTTGACGCAGGCCGGCGCCGGTGCTGTCATCCGCCCATGTACACGATCATTGGCGGGGACGGAAAAGAGTACGGGCCGGTGACAGCTGAACAGATCCGGTCCTGGATCGCCGGCGGCCGCGCCAACAAGGACACGCGGGTGAAAGCGGCCGGATCGGACGCGTGGAAGACCGTTTCCGAGTGTCCCGAGATCATGAGTCCCGCAGCGGCCGCGCCGGGAGCTTCCGCTCCCGTCATGGCCGGAATCGCCCCCAAGCTCGACATCATCAGCTGCTACGAGCGCAGCTGGGCCCTCCTTAAGGCGAATTTCTGGCCGCTGGTCGGGGTGAGCTTCGTCATGGCGTTCATCTACGGCATGCTCGGGTGGTCCCAGTACACCGGGTTCTTCTTCGCCTCCCCCCTGCTCGGCGGCCTCCTGAGCGGCGGGTTCTACTACTACTTCGTGCTGAAGATCCGGGGCCAGCCCGCCTCCTTCGGCGACTTGTTCGCCGGGTTCACCAAGGCGTTCCTGCCGCTTCTGGTCACGGGGATCCTCGTGTCGGTGTTCTCAACGGTGGGCCTCCTCTGCCTCGTCCTGCCGGGCATCTACCTGATCATCGCCTACGCCTTCGCCTACATCCTGCCCGTGGACAAGGGGCTCGGGTTCTGGGAGTCGATGGAGACCAGCCGCAAGGTGATCACCCGCCAGTGGTGGCGCGTGTTTGGCCTGATCCTCCTGAGCATTCCGTTTATGCTGCTCGGGGTCGCGGCCCTGGTGGTCGGGATCTTCGTCGCGATTCCCCTGATAACCGGGGCCTTCGCCTACGCCTACGAGGACCTCTGCAACCCGAAGGCCTAGGCCTTCTTCTCGCGGCCCATGAGGGCGTCCAACGAGAGTCTCCCCGGCCCGAAGGCAAAGACCAGGACCGAGGCGTAGAGGAACAGGAAAGGGTCGGCCCCTAGGAACTTGTCCGGGTTGCTGAACACCACGAGGAGCGCCTCGCGCTCCGCCGTGAGGTAGGCCACGCTCATGCAGCAGATCAGGGCGAACGAGGCGAAGCGGGAGAAGAGGCCGAGGATCAGGAGGGCGCCACCCAGGCACTCGGTCGACGAAGCCATGATGGCGTTCAGGTGGGGCGCAGGGATGTTCAGGCTCGCGAAATACTCCGTCACATCCTTCAGCCGGTGCAGCTTCCCCCAGCCCGTCCCGATGAAGTGCCAGCCCCAGTAGAGGCGGATCACGAGGAGGACGGGGCTCTGCAGCGCGGAACCCACCTTGGCGAGAAGGGCGTAAATCTTGTTGATGAGGCTCATGGGCGTGGTCGTCTGGCGGGCCATCCGGCCCGGGGGGTTATCCTATCAAGAGGTTTTGGCGGGGCGTTTATTCCCGGCGGAGCAGAACCATCCGAGGGCCATCCAAGTGGTGAACCACTTGCGGACCTGGGCCGGCTTCACCTTCGGGCCGCCGGCCGCGACGGCGCGCTCCAGGCTTTGTCCCCGGCTGAGCGAGTCGAGGATCCGGTAGGCGGCGGGATCGAGGCGCTTGTAGAAGAGCCTGTTGTTGTGGCGGTGCACCGCCACAAAGGTGCGCGAGCGCCGAGGAAGGGGGAGCTTGCGCGCCGCCCTGGGCGCCGGCGCGCTTGAGTCCGGCGTGTTGCTCGCTTCGGAGCGCATCACCTGGCGCCGCTTCACCGAGATCACGAAGGTGTCGATCGGGTGCTTCAGGTCGAGGAGCGTCACGTACGGCTGCAGGCCCATGCGAATGCGGCTCGCCGGCTTCTTGCCGAAGTCGGAGGCCGAAACCACGGGGAGGGCCTCCCCGTCGAACGCCACGGTCTGGGCCCACTCGAAGCGCGCGACCTCGATGGCCAGCGCGGTCCTTGGGGCCGTGAGCCTGGGGTGGTCGCCGATGAAGTCCACGAGCCGCGAGCACAGGTTTCGAAGCGTGAACGACCGCGACGGGCGGGCTTCCAGGTAGGCCTGCGCGAGTCTCCAGAACGCGCGCTCCCCGAGCGCCGCGCGCAGGCCCGGGCAGTCGTCCTGGATCGCGTCAAAGAGCCGGAACCAGTACATCCTGTTGTAGAGCTCGAGGCGCTCGAAGGAGGTCATCCGGTCGTTGGGCTTCACGAACTCCGCCGCGACCTTGTCCATCGGGCGCCCGTCGATCCATTTCGACTGGAGCCCATCGGCCGAGGTCAGGGGCCGCGTCACGGCCGCCCCCATCATCCTCTGGAACTGGCGCAGGTCCGCCGTCGACTGGATCCTCTTCGGCGCGTGCTTCGGGGGCCTCTTCACACCGCGGCCTTTTTCGCCCCGTCAATGAACGCGTTGGCCTTCAGCGCCTCGTTGTGCACCTCGTCGAAGGACGGGATCCTGTCGTCCCACTCCAGGAGGGTCGCGGAGACCCCGCAGAGGTCGGTCGCGTGGGCGTAGAGTTTCCACACCGGGTCAAGGACCGGGTGGTCGTGCGTGTCGAGGATGTACTTCTCGAATTTTGTGTGCCCGGCGATGTGCATCTGGCCGACCCTCTGGTGGGGCACGTTGTCGACGTAGTCGTAGGGGTTGAAGCCGTGGTTCTTAGACGACACGTAAATGTTGTTCACGTCCAGGAGTATCCCGCAGTCGGCGAGCTCGACCACCTCGGTCAGGAACTCCCACTCGGTCATCTCGGACTGGTGAAACTCGGTGTAGCTGCTCACGTTCTCGACGCAGATCGGGACCTCGAGGAAGTCGCGGACCTGCCGGATCTTCTCGGCGGTGCGCCGGGCGGCCGCGAACGTGTAGGGCATCGGCAGGAGGTCGTGGGTGTAGGTGCCGTCCACGCTGCCCCAGCAGAGGTGGTCGGAGAGCCAGGGAGTCTTCGTGCGCTTCACGAGCGCCTTCAGCTTCCTCAGGTGGGTGCGGTCCGGCTTGTCGGCGGACCCGAAGTACATGGAGACGCCGTGCTGGACGACCCGGTACTGCTCGAGGATCTGGTCGAGGAGCTCGAGCGGCCTGCCCCCGTCCACCATGAAATTCTCGGAGATGATCTCAAACCAGTCGACCGTGGGTTTCTTCGAGAGGATGTGCGCGTAGTGCGGGACCCTCAGCCCGATGCCTATCCCGTAGTCGCAGTTCCCGTTGAATCGGTTGGCAGGCATGTGAAAAAAACGCGGCCGGCTTTCGGCCGGCCGCGTCGCGTTCGAAAACCGTTTAGACCTTGGTGCTCTTGCAGCCGCCCTTGCCCTTGCACGAGTTCTGGCCCTTGCAGCCATTGTCGCTCGACTTGCAGCCACCCTGGCCCTTGCAGGAGTTCTGGCCCTTACAGTCGTGCTTGCCCGCATCCTTGGAGGCGTCCTTCGAGGCATCTCCGCTGCCGGCAGCGCCATCGGCATAAGCGCGCGAGGCCACGGAACCAGCATAGAGCCCCGCCATGGCCGCGGCGGTGACGATGAAACGTGTCGTTTTGTTCATAACAGACTTCTATTTATTGGGTTTCGGAGTGACCGTCGGGTGCCAGCGTCATGCCGGCGCCCGCGGTGTGGTATAACAGCAACTACGAGGGGTATTATTCCCCCGGATGCATTTTATTCAACCGCGATCGCGGATTCGCCCCTTCCGACGCCCCTTTGTCACAGGACCCGGTCAGTCATCGGAGCCCCCGCCTCAAACGCTGCCAGGTTGGCCAGGAAGTGGCGGACCAGCTCCGGGTTCACGTTGTCGCGACCTCCTGCGGTGTGGGGAGTTATGAAACAACGGGGGGTCGACCACAGGGGGCTTTCCGGAGGCAGCGGCTCGGGTACCATCACGTCGAGGTAGGCGGCCCCGATGCGCCCTGAATTGAGGCCCTGGATCAGGGCCTCCTGGTCCACGGTCGGGCCCCGGCCCACATTGTAAAAACGCGCTCCCACCTTGAAGCAGGCGATCCTCCGGGCGTTCACGTAGTTGCGGGTCTCGTCGTTCTCGGGGAGCACGTTCACCACGTGGTCGGCCTCGGCAAGGACCCGGGTCAGGCTCTCCTCGGAGACGACATGGACCCCGGGCTCGCTTCGTATCCGGCGCCGGACGGCGTAGATCTTCACCCGAAACGGGGCGAGAAGCTCGGCCAGCCGGAGGCCTATCGCGCCGAAGCCGAGGAGAACCACCGTCTGGCCCTTGAGCAGGCGCGAGGCATCGCGCCGTTCCTGGTAGGGCCACACGCGGTCGGTGCGCTGGGTCTGGAAGGAGGGCAGGAGCTGCCGGCCGAGGGCGAGGATCATCGCCAGGACGTGTTCCGCGCAGGCGTCCGCGTAGACCTGCGAGGCGTTGGTGAAGACGCTGCCCCGGGCGCGCAGGCCCTCGCGGAAGGCAACCGTGTCGTAGCGGGTGTAGCCGGCGCTTGACACCTCAATCCACCTAAGGCCCGGGTTGGCGAGGCAATCCTCGGGGTCGGGTTGCCCGAAGGCCACGCTTGCCCCGGCGATCGACGGGTCACGCTGGGGTCCGGCCAGGACCGAGCTGTTGCTGCTGCCGGAAATGACGAGCGTATGCGCGCGGGTACCCTCCCTGAGCAGGGCCATCCCCTCCTCCCCGAAGTCTCCGTTGCACCAAATCTTCACCGGCCCGCCCGGGTCACGGTCACGCGGTGCGAATCCGAGGCGTTGCCCAGCGTCACGACGTAACGGTTCAGGTTGTAGTACTGCACCTTCCCCCCGAAGGACACGCGGGCCTCGATGTTGAGGCCCCGGCGAAGGACCTCGTCCTCCGCTCGGTACTCGACACGGAACGCGACGGGAGTCGCGCCGGGGTTCTGGATCGTCTGGGATCCCAGCACCTCGGGCGGCATGCCCGTGGCCGACGCGTCGATCACCCGCACCGTGACGGAGGCATCCTGGGGCAGGGGCGCCGAGTCCCCGAGATCGACCTGGCCGGTGAGGACCCTGAGCGGGTTGCCCTCGCTCGAGAGCTCGAGGTGCCCGCAGCCAAAGGCCGCGAATGCGGCAACGAGAAGGAATGCGCAGGTTTTTCTCATGGCAGGTACTCCGTTGTCATCACTTTGTCCGGGGTGAGTTTTCCCTTGGGCAGGATGCCGAGCTCCTCGAGCTGGGCGATCTGAACGGCGAACCGCTCCTTGGATATCCGCCCGACCTGGGAATCGTCGGTCGCGTGCCGGCCGATCACGAGCTTCTCGTCCACGATCATCTTGTGGGAGAAATCGAGGAAGCCATCGGTCACGTTGGGGTTCACCTTCTTCATAAGCTGGTGGGCGGGAGCCGGGTCCCCCTCGACATAGTCCTTCCAGCCGTGGATGTAGGCCGCCATGAACGCGCGCACCTTGTCCGCATTCCTCTCGGCCCACGCGCGGTTGGCGAAGATGCAGGTGTAGGCGTCAAAGCCGGCGTCCCACGCGTAGAGGAACTTCGGGTACTTCGCCCCGCCCTTCACGATGAAGTAGGGCTCGGCCGTGTAGAATCCCTGCTGGATGAAGTTGCGGTCGGCGATGAAGTTCCCGACCGCGAAATTCTGGGGGATGATCTTGAAGTCGATGTGGTACTTGTTCTTCAGGTACGGCAGGAAGGCCCACTCCAGGCGGGCCATGATCGTCTTGCCGTCCAATTCCTCGAACTTGGTGACCGGGTTGTCGGCATGGAGCATGAGCACCGACGGGTCGTTCTGGAAGACGGCGCCGATCTGCACGACCGGCAGCCCCTGGTTTGAGGCGAGGATCGTGTTCGTGCTGTCCGACTGCCCGATGTCCGCCTGGTCGGTCGCCACCTTCTGGAGAACGAAGCCGTTCGGGCCGCCCTGCATGATGTTCACGTCCAGGCCCGCATCCCTGAAGTATCCCTTTGCCAGGGCCTGGTAAAAGCCTCCGTGCTCGGGCTCCGCGACCCAGTCGAGCTGGACATTGATCCGGAAGAGCCCGGCGGGGCCGGCCGAGGAGGCCGGGGCGGAGGGCTGCCGGCTGCACCCGACCAGTCCCAGAACAACGGCGGCGGCAAACGCAAGGGCTCTGGGTGTCGTGTGCCTCATTCGAGCGCATACCTTACGAAGCATGCGCACTCCCGCAACTGCACAATGCTCGCATTTCGGGCACCCTTCATGCTAGGCAAAACCCCAATGAAACTGCTCCTCGCGGCGGCCGCGCTGTCCCTGCTGGCAACCGCCCCCCAAGTCCGCGCCCTGGAACTGAAGGCGAGCCGGACGTCGCCCTTCGACCTCGCCCTGACCGGCAAGCTGGCCGGCGTGGCCCCGGGCGAGACCCGCTACGTTTCCTGGTCGGAAATCCGGGCCCTCCCGACGACCCGGCTCATGCTCGACGGCGAGTTCGTGAAGGGATCCCAGGAGCTGACTGTCGTCTTCCTGTCGGACCTCTGGGCAGCGCTCTCCGTGGCCCCGGGAGCGGATGCGCTCTTTGCGACCTGCGGCGACGGGTACGCCGGAATCTACACCTCCGCCTTCATCTCGCACTACCGCCCCTTCCTGGTGCTGGAGATCAACGGGAAGGGGCCCGGGGACTGGCCGCCGCCCGGCCTCACGTTCAATCCCGCTCCCTACGTGATCACGGTGTCGAAGGCCCTCGCGCCGGACGCCTCCAAGTTCCTCGACATCGAGCACAAGAAGCCCTGGGGCGTGCAGAAGATCGAGATCGCCAGCTTTGGGGAGAGCTTCAGGGGGATCTACTCGGGCAAGTGGGCGGACCCGGGCCCGGCGGCCGTGGCCGGCCGGGATATCTGGCTGAACTCCTGCGCCAGCTGCCACCCGGGGCCGAGCGGGATCTTTGGCGGCACCAAGTCCGAGCGACCGCTCCCGGTCATCGCGGCCTACGCCGCCTATGACAGCCCCTTCTTCATGAAGTATGTGCGCGACCCAAAGTCCCTGGTCGCCAGCGCGAAGATGGAGGCCCACCCGCGCTACACGGACGAGCAGATGGCGCAATTGATGGCGTTCATCACGATCGGCGCCGCGCCGGCCCCCTAGGTCACGGGGCCAGAAACGCCCCGGGCTCCTCGGCCCGGGAAAGGAGGCCCATCTCGACCAGGGCGCCCGACATGGCGCTCCACTTGGCCTTGTCCATGGCCCCGAGGGGCGAGGCTCCCCCGGGCGAGACGTAGGGGGCCTCGGCCTCGACCATCTGCCGAACGAGTGAGGGATCCGTCCCCGGGGGCATCCGCGCCAGCACCGCGCCGGCGGCGACATCGGGATGGGCGAGGGCGTAGGCCCAGCCCTGCCGGAGCGCGCGCACGAATGCCCGGATCACGGGCTCGTGGGCGCCCAGCTGGGAGCGGGTGGAGAAGACGACCTGCGAATAGGCATCGAAGCCCAGTGTTCGGAACGGGAGGAACTGCGCACGGGGCTCCACCCGCCTCAGCTTCACCAGTTCCTCGATCGCGTAGCCCTGCATGAAGTCCACCTCGCCGCGGACAAGGCGGCCCACGTCGTCGTCCACGAACACCATCGAGACGGCCGCCGGGTCCATCCCCGCGCGCCTGAGGAAGAGCCGGTAGAGCGGGTCGCCGTACTTATGGACGCCCACCCTCTTTCCAATGAAGTCCTGGGCCCCGCGGGCCTTCGTGCCCGGGAGCGCCATGTAGCCGGCCGGGCTTTCCCCGAGGACGGCGTTGAGCGCCACCAGGTCGGCGCCCTTGGCGCGCTTCTCAAGAAGGATGTAGCCCTCCACGGTGCCCACGGCCGCCCGCGCCGGCTCCCGGTCGATCATCGCGGGCGCATCCTGCCCGAAGGCGAAGGGATGGACCGAGAGGTCGAGCCCCGCGTCCCGAAACAGCCCCCGGTCGAGCGCGACGTAGAGGCCGGCGAACTGCGCCCCGGGGAACCAGTCCTGGTAATAGGTCAGGGGCTCGGCGGCGCCCGCACAGGAACCCGCCAAGAGGAGGCAGCAGAGAAATCGCGTCACAATTTACATAGGTAGGCTGTTACCAGCTTTCCCTGTAACACCACCGGACATGCGGGTCCGCATCCGGCGGTTCGGTGGAGTGTGATCAGCGGGCGGGTTCAAGGAGAGGTAACCCTTGGGCGGTAAACCACCTCGTAGGGAAGGCGTAGTGCATGGCGGTCATTCGGCTCACGGGCCAGCTGCCGAGGGAGGACCCAGACAGCTTACCCGCCAGATCGGGGTTGACGTCACGTTGAAGCAATCCGTGACGACGGCGTGCGCATGTTTTCCAACGTCGCCAGATCAGGGCCCGCAGGCGGCGCCGGATCCAGCAGTCCATTTTGCGTTGTACGTCGATGTATTGGCAGATCCCAAAATAGGACCGCCACCCAACGAGGTATCGTTTGAGGTCATTAATGATGACCTCAAAGCTAAACCGACCATTGCGGGTCAGTTTGCGCACGTTCCCCTTTAGTTTCTCCAACGCCTTCGGTGCGATCCGCCGTTTTACGTCGGGTCCGGGACTGAAGCTAAAGCCAAGGAGCTTGCGCTCCCACGGCCGGCCCACCGCGCTCTTCGCCCGGTTGACCTTCAGCTTCAGCTTTCCTTCGATGAACGCAGTCAGGTTTTCGAAGGCGCGTTGGGCCGCTCGCTCACTGCGCACGTAGACGTTGGCGTCATCGGCGTAGCGCACGAAGCGTAGTCCTCGCTCTTCGAGTTCCTTGTCCAGTTCATCGAGCACATAGTTAGCGAGCAATGGTGAGAGGGGGCCGCCTTGCGGGGTCCCTTCTGTCGTCGCCGCCACTATGCCCTTTTCCATGACCCCGCTCCTCAGGAAGCCGCGGATGATCCAGCGCAGGCGCTTGTCAGCGATGCGCTGGCTCAGACGGCTCATCAGTCTGTCATGGTTTACCCGGTCAAAGAACGCCTCCAAGTCGATGTCCACCACCCAATCGTATCCCTGCTGGATAAACGCTTGGGCTTGGAACACGGCTTGATGTGCATTTCGGTTCGGGCGGAAGCCATAACTATGCTCGCTGAACGAGGGGTCGAGGATCGGTTGCAGTACTTGCAGGATCGCCTGTTGTACGAGTCGATCCAGCACGGTGGGGATGCCTAAAAGGCGTTCCCCACCATTGGGTTTGGGGATCTTAACCCGCCGCAATGGCTGCGGCTGGTAGGTCCCTTCCCTTAGGTCTGCGACCAGTCTATCTTTGCGTGGAGCGAGCCAATCGGGGAAGGCTTCGATCGTTATGCCGTCGATGCCTGGTGCTCCGTGGTTTGCTCGCACCCTTTTCCACGCCTCGTTCAGGTTGGCCGGATCGGCCACCTCTTCCATCAGTCTGTCCGTTTTTCGTGGGCTTTCTCCTTCCGCGTTCTCACGTATCGGCTGGACTTCCCCATGCAGGCTAGGAACGGCTTCACCGTTCCCTCCCGGATGGAGCGCCACCCTGGCGGGCCCTTTCGGTCCTTTCGCTTTCACGGCTACGCGGGCAGTACTTGCCCGTCTCCTTTCACGCGACTGCAAGCAGTCGCACCGTTTGCGCCTTCGCTCCAGAGTGTTTCCACCCCTTCATCGCTACTACGCGCGCTGCTGACTTCTCGTCGCGGTTCAGGCCACCTCGCGGTGTCCTCAGCCCCCGCTCTCGCGTGGGCCACGCCGAGATCTCCCCATATAAGCCATACCCCTTTCCTCGCACGGTCGCCGACTTTACGCTTCCGGGCTTTGATCAGTATGGTTTTCGCGGTCTTTTGTCCGCTCTTCCACCCGTTGCGCCTCAGTAGCCGGTTCTTGTTCATCGACCCGCGATTTTGCTCCACGCTTCTTTCAGACACCCACCTCGCGGGGGTGCCCTTGCGCTTTGCTACCCTTTGCCCTGATCAGGCTGGGAGAGAAACTTTCATTCTCAGAGGTGTATAACATGCTGGGCATACAAAAAGGGGGCCCTTTTGGGGCCCCCGAATTGTTTAGGCCCTTCGGCCGCCAGTCGATCAATAGTGGACCCGGATCGTGAGCGAGGCGGAGATAGGGGCGCGGACGTAGATCACGTCGTTGCCGGCGAAGCTCGTGTCGATCGGATCCAGGACGCGCTGGTTGGTGAGGTTCGTGATGTTGAGGCGAATGTCCCACTTCTTGGTGGGCGCGTACGCGATGTACCCGTCGAACTCGTACTCGCTCGGGATGTGGATCAGCCCCTCGTCATCCTGGTTCTGGCGGCCGATGAAGTTCGGTCCACCGCCGATGTCGAAACCACTGCCGAGCTTGTAGTCGACAAACAGGTTGGCCAGGACCGAGGGTACGCCCGCCGCGCGGATGCGCCTGTTCGGCGGCGTGTACGCGTAGCCCTGGTAGGCGCCGTAGTTGACGGCGCCGACGCCGGTGCCGAACTGGCCGTCAACCTTCGTTGTGGTCGCGTAGGCATCGAGGTAGTTGCCCGTCTCCTCAAAGAATCCGCCGAAGTCGGTGACGCTCTGGTAGGTGAAGTTGGCGTTGATCGAGAGCCGCTTGGTGGGCTGGAAGACCGCATCAAGCTCGATGCCGTTGCTCTTGATGATCGTGTTGGGCAGGGGCGGCTGGCCGTGCGGGGGCGGCTGGGAGGGCGAGTTCTTGATCTGCTGGTAGACCGCGGCGCCCAGGAAGAGCGTGTTGTTCAGGTAGCTTCCCTTGTAGCCCGCCTCGTAGAGCGTTGAGACGTTCTCGATCTCCGTCTGGACCTTGGCCTGTCCCTGGTAGCCGCTGCCGATGCCGCCAAAGTTCGTCTGGCCCTTGATCGCGTCGACGCGGTCGTACGTGATGTACACCGACTGGGTGTCGGTCAGCTTGTACACGAAGCTCGCGAAGTACGACGGGTCGTTCTTCGAGGCCGAGTAGTGGTAGAGCGCACCGGTGTTGTAGTAGACCGGCGTCGGCAGCGAGTAGTACCCGTAGTAGTTGACGATCGGGAGCGTGCCGTAGAGCGCGGAGGGATTGTCGGCGATGTTCACGCCCGCCTGGACGTAGGGCGGATTCGCGGTGTTCGCGTTGATGGCGTCCTCGCGGAAGCCCAGGATCGCCGAGAGCTTGTCGGTGAACTTCACGTCGTCCTGGATGAACGCCGCGTAGTCCTTGATCGTCGTGTCCTGCATCTCCTGGTAGCTGTAGCCCGGGTGGCCGGCGACCTGCAGGCCCGAGCCCCAGGTGTTGTTCTCAAGCGCGAAGCCGGGATAGTAGATGCTCGTGAGCGGCAGGCTCAGGTCGTAGTACGAGAAGGGCTCCGACGTATAGTCGTCGCCTGAGCGAACGTACTGGTAGCGCAGGTCGATGCCGGTGTTCAGGTTGTGCTCGATGGGGCCCGTCGTGAACTTGGTGCGGTACTCGGTCCTGTCCTGGAGGTTCAGGTTCCTCGGAACCCACTCGTCATAGCCGTAGGTCTCGAACTTGTTCGAGTGCTCGAGGCCGTAGTAGGCGGTGTTAATGATGCTCGAGTCCGTTGTGAGCGTGAACGTGGTCTTAAGCTGGCCCTGGAAGAGCTTCGAGCGGGCGGTGTCGTTGGGTCCGATCAGCGAGTCGTAGGCCGGGAGCTTGACGACGTGGGCCTTTGCCGGGTCAACGACCTGGAAGGCGCCGTCCGTGCCGCTCGCGTAGTTGGTGGCCGGGTCACCGTCGCTCTTCAGGTAGATGTCATAAGCGTAGAAGGCGAGTGGTCCGGACTCGACCGGGATGGTCGGGCCCGCGACATAGCCGCCATTCCAGATGAAGTTCTGGGTGACGCGGTTGGCGCCGGTGTCCTCGTTCGTCTTGGTCGCGAATCCCTGCGCCCAGAACTCGAACTTCAGGTTCTTGGTCATCAGGTAGGTGAGCGCGACATAGAGGTCCTGTGTCTCATCGTGGCCGTTGATGTAGTACTCCTTGCCGTAGCGGCCGAGGTAGCTCACCCGATAGGCGAGCTTGTCGGAGAGCGGGCCGCCGAAATCCAGCGTGTAGGAGGGATTGCCGTACGAGTGCCCGCTCGTCCAGGAACCGAGGGTCGTGGAGAAGTCGTAGTGCTCGTGGTCGAAATAGGGCTGCTTCGAGACGAAGTTCACGTAGCCGCCGGGGCCGTTGCCCTGGGGGCCGTAGACCGCCGTGCCGGGGCCCTTGACGATGTCCATGGCCTCGACGCCGTTGAAGGAGAGCGGAACGCTGTTGCGGGAATAGGGGATCTGCTGGCCGTTCACGTAGACCTGCGCCTCGTCGCCGCGGATCTGGGGGACGCCGGGGATGCCGTAGTCGGCCGCGGCGTACACGCCGGGCGAGAACTGGCCGAAGTCCATGGCGTTCTTGACCTGGCGGTCGTCCATCCAGGCCTTGTTGACGCTCGAGACCGAGCGCGGGATGTCGATGATGCTGCGGTCGTCACCGTAGACGCTGTCGATCGGGCGCACCGTCGGCAGGATCTGGCTCTCGATCGGAACGTCGCTGACCGTGTACTTCTCAAGCTTCGTCACCTTCTGCTTCTCAGCGTTCGAGGCCGAGGAGCTGTCCGAGCTCGAGGACGGCGGGGGCGTCGAGGACTGGGCTTGGAGGCCGGTGCCCAGCACGCAGGCCAACCCGAGGAGGGTCGCGCGCGCCCGGAGCATCTTCTTATTCAATAGGTGCATGTGGTGTAGGCTGTTTATAGGTTTCGGTTTGGGGCTAACCCTAGCAACCCCCATGCCATAAGTCGTGCTCCACGACCGAATAAACACGGGTCATGGCGTCTTTTTTTGCTCCCCGGGGGACAAAAAAAGGGGCCCTTGCGGGCCCCTTGGGTTCAATTCTCCTGTCCCGACCCCTGTTAGAGATGGAGCCGGAACGTGATCGACGATGAGATCGGCTTGCGGGGATAGATCACATCGTTACCTGCAAAGCTCACGTCGATCGGGTCCAGCACCCGCTGGTTCGTGATGTTCGAGATATTGAGGCGCACATCCCACTTCTTGCTGGGAACGTAGATGATGTAGCCATCGAGCTGGTACTCGTTCGGGATCTGGAGCGTGTCGTTGTCATTGGCATACTGCCTGCCGATGAAGTTCGGGCCGATTCCAAAACCGAGGCCGTTGCGCAGCTTATACGTGACGAAGAGGTTGGAAACGAGGGCAGGCACGCCCGGGGCCCGCATGCGCCCACCCGGAGGGGACCAGCCAGTGAAGTTCGTGGCGCCGATGCCGGTGCCGAAAGTCCCGTCGACCTTCGTCGTGGTGGCGTACGCATCGAGGTAATTCCCCGTCTCCTGGAAGAAATAGTCCCCGAAAGCCGTGGCGTTCTGGAACGTGAGGTTGAAGTTCACCGAAAGCGCCTTGGTGGGCTGGTAGACCAGGTCGAACTCGACACCATTGTCCTTGATCGTGAACGGAGGTCCCTTGATCTGCGACTCGATCTTGATCTGCTGGAACAGGGACACGCCCGCAAACAGGGTGTTGTGCAGGAAGCTGCCCTTGTAGCCGACCTCGTAGAGGGTGCTTCCGACGGAGATCGACTTGTCGACGTTCGCATTGCTGCCCGTCCCAAACACGCCTGGTCCGCTGAACGGGAAGCTGGTCCCGCTCTCGACGCCGCCGACGTTCGCCGCGCCGTGGATGGCGTCGACGCGGTCATAGGTCGCGTAGACCGACTGGGTATCGGTGATCTTGAAGATCAGGCTCGTGAAGTACGAGGGGTCCCACTTCGCGGCGCTGTAGTGGTAGAGCTGCCCCTTACCGAAGTACATCGGTGACGTCGGGATGTAATCAAAGTATGAGTCGTAGTAGCCGACCTGGGTCAGCGGGGGGTTCTCGGTGCTGGCGCTGATGTAGTCCTCGCGGAAGCCGAGGATCATGGAGATCCGGTCCGTGAACTTGACGTCATCCTGGGCGAAGAGGCCCAGGTCGTAGATCGTGGTCTGCTGCTGCTCGACCGAGGCGTAGCCCGGGGCCCCGGGCACCTGCGCACCGCCGCCGAAGGTCTTTCCCTCGTAGTAGTACCCCGGATAGGAGATATTGTTCAGCGTGAGCGGCAGCGACAGGTCGTAGTAGGGGAACGGCTCGGACTGGTAGTCATCGTAGGCCGTGATGTTCGTGTACCGGAAGTCGACGCCCGTGATCACGCTGTTGGAGACCTTCCCCAGGTCGAAGCTCGTGTGGTACTCGGTCCGGTTTTGGAACGACTCCGTGTGGGGGTACCACTCGTCGTAGCCGTAGGTCTCGAACTTCCTCGAGCTCTCAAGCCCGTAGTAGGTGAGGTTCGTGACGCTCGAGTTGGCCGAGAGGTCCAGGGTCGTCTTCAGCTGGGTGTGGAACAGCTTGCCCCTGGCGGAATCGATGGGTCCCACGAGGGTCTTGTAAGCGGGCAGCTTGACCGTGTGCGCCTTTGTGGGGTCGACGATCGAATAGGTCCCGTCCGCAATCGTGGGGTACGGGTCGTTGGCGTTGGCGAAGATATCCACGCCGAACGGGAATCCGTACTGGGAGATGGAGGGGATCGCCGGGCCCGCGATATAGTTGCCGTTGTTGATGTAGTCCTGGGTGACCCGGTTCGCCCCGTTGATCTCGTTCGTGCGGTCGGCGTAGACCTGGCCCCACCATTCGAACTTGAGGTTGTTGCTCGGCCGGTAGGTCAGGGCCGCGTAGACGTCCTGCGTCTCGTCCTTCACGTTGATGTAGTAGGAGTCGCCGTAGCGGGCCAGGTAGCTCACGCGGTAGGCCAGCTTGTCGGAGATCGGGCCGCCGAAATCGATCGTGTACTCAGGGTTGGAATTGGAGTGGCCGCTCGTCCAGTAGCCCATCGTGACGGAGATGTCGTCGTGCTCGTGGTCAAAATAGGGCTGCTTCGAGACGAAGTTCACGTAGCCGCCCGGGCCGTTGCCCTGGGGACCGTAGACCGCGGAGCCGGGGCCCTTGACGATGTCCATGGCCTCGACGCCGTTGAAGGAGAGCGGAACGCTGTTGCGGGAATAGGGGATCTGCTGGCCGTTCACGTAGATCTGCGCGTAATCGCCGCGGATCTGCGGGACGCCCGGGATGCCGTAGTCGGCAGCCGCGTAGACGCCCGGGGCAAACTGTCCGAAGTCCATGGCGTTCTTGACCTGCCGGTCGTCCATCCAGGCCTTGTTGACGCTCGAGACCGAGCGCGGGATGTCGATGATGCTGCGATCATCCCCATAGACGCTGCTGATCGGTCTCACCGTCGGCAGGATCTGCTCGGTGATCGGGACGTCGCTCACCGTGTATTTCTCAAGCTTGGTGATGGCGCCGTTAGCGGAGGACGAAGCGGAGGAATTTCCCGAATCGGTCGGCGGAGGCGTTGAGGACTGGGCGCCGAGCGATGCCGCAAACGCGGCAACGATGCCCAGCAATGCGGGGCCCTTGGCGAGGAGCTTCTTGGTCGAGTGGTGCATGAATGTTTTTCCTTAATGTTACCTGGCGAATGCAATTTCTGCATCTAATGGCGCAAAATGCCAGTCTGATATCAGACCGACGACAAACAGTTACCCCCAACGACTTAACTCACGCTACTGGGCTCCCTGCTGAAGATCGGCGGGCAGCAGGTCGAACCGGGCGAATTTCTCGATCGGGATCGGTTGCTGAACGATCTTCAACTGCACCAAGTCGTTCACCTGTTCCTCGAGGCGCTTGCGGGTCATGAGCCCGTTGCGCTCCCCGTCCTCGGGCTTGCCCTCGACGATGTGGGCGTCGTGCATGGCCTTGATCGAGTAATTCATGAACTCGTCCGAAATGTTGGGGTTGCTCTTGGCGATCAGCGCCTTGCCCGGAGCCGGGTCCCCGCCCATGAAATCCGCCCAGCCTCGGACCGACGCGGCGATAAAGGCCCGGACCTGGGCCTCGTGCCCCTTCAGGTAGCCCTGGGTCGTAAAGAGGATCCGATACGGCCGGAAGCCGGAGTCGGACATCAGGAGCGTCCTGGGATGCCCCCCGTTCTTCATCACGTAGTACGGCTCGTTCGTCACGAAGCACTGCTGGATGAAATCCTTGTCCGCCATGAACTGCGCGATGCCAAAGTTCGAGGGGATCAGGCGGAAGTCGATGTGGTAGTGGACCTTGATATAATCGATCCAGTTGGATCCCGGCACGCCCATGATGCTCTTGTCGTTCAGGTCGGCGAAGCTCCTCACGGAGCTTTCCTCGTGGACAAGGATGGCCTGTGGGTCCTTCTCCATGTAGACGCCAACGATGACAAACGGCAGGCCCTTGGACGCATAGACGGCGATGTCGTCGCTCCGGCCGACCGCGATGTCCACCTCCCCGGCAAGCATCACCTGAGGCACGAGGACCCCCGGGCCCCCGGCAATGATGTCCACGTCGATTCCCGCCTCCTTGTAGTAGCCCTTGGCCTCGGCCTGGTAGAAGCCCCCATGCTCGGCCTGCGGATACCAGTCGGTCTTGAAGCGGATCTTGGGGGCCCGGGCCGCGGCGTCCTCGGGAAGGTTTGCGGGGGCCGGCTTGGAGCACCCTGCAAGGACTGCAGCCGACGCCGACAGGAGAAAAAGGAGGCGCTTAAGGCGGGGTGAGGGTCGCATCAGGAGTCACCGTGACTGAAAGAATCGTGCCACTTGTGGAGGGCGAGCCAACTGAGCGCGATCACCCCCATCACGAAGATGAAGCCCAGGAGGCACCCGACGGCCGCCGTCGCGAAGAGGGCCCCCATCTGGAACTGCGAGCTGTAGATGATCGTCAGGAATCCCAGGCCTCCCTGCCCGCCCGCGCTGTTGCCCGCGATGTAGTCGCCGACAATGGCCCCGATGGGGGCCAGGGTGGCGGCGATCCGCAGCCCCGTGAAGAAGTAGGGAAGGGCCGCCGGAACCCGGAGGAAGAGGATCGTCTGCACCTTGGTCGCCTTGCACATCTTGAAGAAGGCGACCAGGTTGGAGTCGGTCGAGATGAGCCCCTGGGTCGTGTTCACGACCATCGGGAAGAAGCAGATGAGGAACGTGATGATGACGACGCTCTTCAGTCCCGGGCCGACCCAGAGGATCAGGATCGGGGCGATCACGATGATCGGGGTCATCTGCAGGATCATCAGGTACGGGTAGAAGCTCGCCCGGACGAGTGGCGAGAGCGAGAGGACCAGCGCGAAGAGGAAGCTCAGGCCCACGGCGAGCGCGAACCCGATCAGGGCCCCGCCGCCCGTGTTGAGCGCCGCGCCCCAGAGGGCCGGCCCCTTGTCCACGAAAGCGCGGGCCACCTCGTGCGGGGTCGGCAGGAGGAAGCGCTGGTCGGCGCTCAGGCTCATGCAGATGCCGTACCAGACGAAGATCATGGCCACCCCGGTCGCGAACGGCAGGAGCTTGCGGGCGATCACCGAGAGCGGGGTCTTTTTCCTCGTCGTGCCCATGCTAGTGGAGGCGCTCGACCGAGCGCAGGATCTTCGAGACCTCGGCCACCATCTTCCCGAACGCCGCCGACTCGCGGGTCTCCTCGGTCCTCGGGTAGGGAAAGTCCACCCTCACCTCGCTGTGGACCCGCCCGGGGTTGGCCGACAGGACAATGATCCGGTTCGAGAGGAACACGGCCTCCGAGACCGAATGCGTGACGAAGAACGCGGTCCAGGCGAGCTGCTGGCGGATGGCGAGGAGCTCCTCGTTCAGGTGGTCGCGCGTCATCTCGTCCAGGGCGCCGAAGGGCTCGTCAAGAAGCAGGATGCGGGGCGACACGCTGAGCGCCCGGGCGATCGAGACCCTCATCTTCTGCCCTCCCGAGAGCTGGCGGGGATAGTAGTCCATCCGGTCGGCAAGTCCCACAAGGGAGAGCGACTTCCTGACCACCTCGGCGCGCAGCTTAGCGTCCGAGCCGTGGAGCCGCATCGGGACCTCGACGTTCTGGGCCACCGTGCGCCAGGGCAGGAGCGTCGGCTCCTGGAACACGAACGCGAGCTTCTCGACGGCGTTCGCCGGCTCGAGACCGTCAACCACGATCCGCCCACCCGAGATCGGGTTGAGCCCGGAGATCAGCTTAAGTATGGTCGACTTTCCGCACCCGCTCGGCCCGATCAGCGTGATGAAGTCCCCGCGCTTGGCAGAGAAGCTGATCTTGTCGAGGATCAGCGGTCCCTCTCCGTAGCGCTTGTCGACGTCCCGGAGCTCGACGATCGGCAGTGGGGAGTCCTCGGTCACAAGACGGCGGGCTCCGGCGCGAAGGGGTTGATCGGGTAGGTCTTCATCTTGCCGGGATTGAGGAGCGAGAACGGGTCCACCTCGGCCTTGAACGCCCTCTTGTCGGCAATGTTCGGGTGGCGGCCGCCGTCCTCCAGGAGTACCGTGTGCGGGTTCGCGATGAAGACTCCGATCCGCTCGCAGGCGGCCAGGATCTCGTTCAGCCGCTCCTCGCCCTTGTAGAAGACGATCGGGATGCCGCCCACCACGACCTCGTTCGAGCGGTTGATGACCTCGTTGCCCTTCATCATCTTCGCGTTGCCGGCCGTCCATTCCAGGTGGAAGAGGATTTCCCCGGGGAAAAGCCTGCGGAGCTCGGCGAACTGCTGGCGGAAGTTCGGGCCGAAACCGGACTGCAGGTAGGTGATCGTGGGATCCGCCTTGATCGCCCAGAGTGTCGTGTGGTTCCAGGTGTAGTCGGTGATGAACGGGGGCCTCGGCGGGTCGGTGAGGGGCTTGTTGAAGACGCAGTCGATCCCTGCAGCCTTGGCGTGCGCAATGACCTCCGCGGTCTGGGCCTTGTCGATCAGAAGAAAGGAGATGGAGTCGCCGTCCCTTAAGTGCTTGGCCAGGGGCTTGAAGTAGGAGGGGATCGGCCACTCGAACTGAGTCACCAGCCGCTTGCGCCACTCCAGCCGGCGCGAGGCCTCGTCCGTCCAGTCGAGGAGCCTGTCCCAGTCGGGGGCGCTCAGGATCAGCTGGTCGTAGTCGATCTTCCGGGCGAGGCGCATCTCGATCTCAACCATGAACCCGGTCGTCCCGTAGGTGTGAAGCGCCTTCAGGGATTCCGCCTCCTCCAGGCGCACCAGGCGCGGGGACTCCTCGCACGTCATCATGGTCACCGATTTCACATTGCCCGGGGCGTTGATTCCGCCCCAGGTGATCGACCCGATCCCCCCGGAGCCCCCGCAGAAGAACCCGCCCATCGTGGACTTCATCCAGGTCGAGGGCATGCAGCGCAGCTCCCAGCCGACCTTGCGTGCCTCCGTCTCGATGGTTCCCAGGCGGGCGCCCGCCTGGACGTGGGCCACACCGCCCTCGAGGGAGATGATCTTGTCCAGCCTGGAGAAATCGACCACCACGCCGCCGTAGAGCGGCACGCACTGGCCGTAGTTGCCCGTGCCCGCCCCCCTCGGGACGATGGGGACCCTTGCCGCACAGCAGGCGGAGACCACCTTCCTCAGTTCGTCGATAGTCCCCGGGCGAACCGCCATGTCCGCGCGCTTCTCCTCAAGCTGCTTCTTCAAGACCGGCGAGTACCAGTAGTAGTCCTTTGAAAGGGTCTCGAGCGACTCGCCCGCGTCGATCAGGTCGGCGGCACCGACGATCGAGCGAAGCTGGGACTTTAGGGCTTCGGTTTGGGATTCCATCGTGGGACTGAAGCAAGAATGTTGCCATCAAAGTCTCCGCCGCAAGCCGTCGTTTGGATTAACTGACGACCTGGGGATGGAAGTCTTGCCCAAATTCGGGTGTGGCACATAGCGTGCTTCCCGCAGCTTTCCCCCAAGGCATGCTTTTACTCAAGAGGGCCCGCGTGCCCGCCGCAGTCCTCCCCCCGTCGGTCGCCCTGCCGCCGCCGGACCCGATTGAGCCGTCCGTGCTTTGCGACATCGAGATCGCGGGCTCGCGGATCACATCGGTGGGCCGCTCGGGGGGAAGCGCCCCCGCGGGGACCCAGACCGTGGACCTGGACGGGGCCCTGGTCTTCCCGGGGTTTGTCGACGCCCACGTCCACCTGGACAAGACCCACACCTGGGACCGCGCGCCCAACCGGACCGGGACGTTCACGGACGCCCTGGAGACGCTCCACAAGGACACGGTCAACTGGACGCGTCCGGACATCCTGCGCCGCGCGGGATTCGCGCTCCACTGCGCGTGGGAGCACGGCACCCGCGCGATCCGCACCCACGTCGACACCTGGCTACCCTTCGGCGAGGTGAACCACGCCGCCATGCAGGAGCTCAGGGAGGCCTGGAAGGGGCGGATCACGCTGCAGACCGTCCCGCTCACGAGCGTGGCCCACTACGGCGGTTCCCAAGGCGACCAGATCGCGGACCTTTCGCTCAAGTACGGCGCCTCGGCCCTGGGCGGCTGGACTCTCATGAACGCGGACCTTCCGGCACAGCTTGACCGGCTGATCGCGATCGCTCGCGACCGGGGCGTCGGGATCGACCTGCACGTCGACGAGAACGCTAACCCGAGCGAGGAGGTGCTGCGGGCGACCGCGGAGGCCGTGATCCGAAACGGCTTCACCAACCCGGTCGTGTGCGGGCACTGCTGCAGCCTCGCCGTCCAGGAAGCCGAGCGCCAGCACTCGACCCTGGCCCTCCTGAAGGAGGCCCATGTCCGCGTCATCTCCCTGCCCCTGTGCAACCTCTACCTCCAGGACCGCCGCACGACGGGATTCCCGAGGACCCCGAGGTGGCGGGGCATCACCCTCATCCACGAGATGATGGACCTGGGGATAAAGGTGGCGTGCGCGAGCGACAACGTCCGCGACGCTTTTTACGGCTTCGGCGACTACGATGCGGCGGAGGTGCTGATCCAGAGCCTGCGCCTCGCCCACCTGGACTCCCGCCTGCCCGAGGCCGTTCCGGTCGTGACCACCACGGCGGCAGAGATCATTGGCCTGCCGGAGGCCGGCCGCGTGGCCGCGGGCGCGGCGGCCCAGCTCGTGGTCTTTCCCGCCAAGTCCTTCAGTGAATTCCTGAGCCGCCCCGGTTCCCGCAGGAAACTGGTCGACGGCGAGAACATCCGCGACGCGAGGCCCCCCGGGTTCGAGGATCTCAGCTAGCGTCGCCAGGGCCCCTTTCCCAAGATCGATCCCTCCATCCAACCCCCCATCCTATGCAACTCAGACTCAGCAAGATCATCGTCACCTGCCTCTCGTTCACATTCCTGCTGGTCGTCGTGTTTGGCAACGTGACCGACCCCAACTCGAACTACCAGTTCGTGCGCCATGTGCTCAGCATGGACACGACCTTCCCCGGCAACACCCTCATGTACAGGGCCATCACGACCCCGATCCTTCACAAGGTCTTCTTTGCGACGATCATCGGCTGGGAAGCCCTCTGCTGCGCCCTGATCGGCCTCGGCACGCTCAAGCTCTGGAAGGCGCGCAAGGCGCCGCTCGCGGAATGGAAGAAGGCCAAGGGCACCGCGTCGCTCGGGCTCACTCTGGGGCTTATCCAGTGGTACTTCTTCTTCATGACGGTTGGTGGCGAGTGGTTCCTCATGTGGCAGTCGAAGATATGGAACGGCCAGGACGCGGCGGTCCGCATGTTCGTCTTCATGGGCCTCTCCCTGATCTTCCTGAATCAGGCCGACGACTGACCAAACGCCTCCAGAACCCAGCCGAGCGCTGCGCTCCGGGCCGTGCTGAAGACGACCTGGAGCCCGCTGGTTAGCCCCGAGGGCAGCGAGACGGGCAGCGTGAGCGCCGGCAGGCCGTGAAGGCTCGCCGGAGCCGTGAGGCCCATCAGGCGCAGCCGGTTGGCATGGGTGAGCTCGGTTGTCGGGAGCGCCGCGCACGGGGTGGCGGCCAGCACCAGGAAATCGTTTTCCCGGAAATACTTCTCCCAGGCCTGGTGGATCCGCTGCCTGCTGGGCTCGACCGCCGCCACCTGGGCCGGCGAAATGGCCCGCGCCCGCTCCAGGCGCTCCACGAGGAGGGGACCGTACCGCGAGCGGTACTTCTCGGCCCACCTGCGGTGGAGCTTCCAGCTCTCCACCCCCGCGACGACGCCATAGACCTCGGCAGCCGGGCTGAAGGCATGGAGAAGTTCGTCGCGAGCGGCCGGCTCCGCCGGCTCGGTGAAGCCAAAGGCCGCCGAGCGGCAGGCCGAGGCCACTTCCGGATCAAGGCCCGGCATCTCGAGGTAAGCCCCGCGTGGCGCGCTGTCCATTGTGCCGGGGCCCAGGAGCGCGAGGATCGCCGCCCGCATGTCCTCCCCGGTCCGGGTGAACCAGCCGGCCGTGTCAAAAGTTGGAGCCAGGGCGACCGCATCGGAGATCCAGGCGTCGCCCGGGACGCCCCGGTACCCGTAGAGCCCGCAGAACGATGCCGGGACACGGACGGATCCGCCCGTGTCGGTCCCGATGGCAAACGGCACGATATCCGCCGCCACGGCGACGGCGGACCCGCTGCTCGAGCCTCCCGAGGTCCGTCCGGGGAAGTGCGGATGCTCGCAGTCGCCATAGTGCGCGTTCTGCCCGGTTAGGCCCCAGGCGAACTCGAAGAGGTGGGTCTTGCCCGCAAGGACCGACCCGGCGACCGCGAGGTCCCTCACGATCCGGGAGTCCTTGGTGGGCACCGGGCGCACGTCGGCGAGAAAGGCCGATCCCCCGAGGGTCGCCATGCCGTGCGCATCGAACAGGTCCTTCAAGAGGTAGGGGACCCCCTTCAGGGGCCCGGGTGAGGCCGATGCAAACGCCGCCTCGAGCGCCCCCTGGTCCAGGAGCGCCGCAATCGACGCAGTGCGCTGCTGGGGAGCCAGATTGGCCCCGGCCCGCCTGACGACCTCGCGGGCGGCGGCCTCGGGACCGAGTTGCTGCCATTCAGCAAAGGACATCGAGAAACCCTGTCCCACATTTTCACAAATCGCAACCCAGCCGTGCATTACCGGGATTTCGGCCGCAGCCAACGGAGCCTGGGACCGATCATGTTGGACTTGTCTAATAACTGTCTTGACACGGCGACCCCTTCCCCGCTCTCTCGCGCCCGTAGAGAAGGACGCTCCGTGCCCCCCGCCCCTGCCCTCCCCGCCCCCATTTGCGTCATCCGCTTCACCGAGCAGGTCCTGCGGCAATGCCGGGAATCCGGACGGCGCGACGCTGACCGGATGGTCTGCGACACGATCGTGAACGGCTCCCGAAGCCCGAAAGGGGGCCAAAACGTCGTCTTTGAGCGCGTGCCGGGCGGAGCCGGAAAGCCGGTCCGGGTACTCGGTCGCCTCGGCCCAGGCTCCTGCCTGGCCCTCAAGGTCATCTCCCGCCTTGGGGACCGGGAAAAAAACTCCCGGAATCAGGGATTTTTGATTCGCTCCGGCCCGAAATGAATGCGTCAACAAGGGCCCCCTTTTAAGCCATGTCAAAAGCCACTCCCGCCAAAGCCCCCGCAGCCCCAGCCGCCCACGTCCGCGAGAAGAACATCGAGCTCGCGCTCTCATCGATCACCAAGGAATTCGGCGAGGGCTCGATCATGCGCCTGGGGAGCAACCAGAAGATGAAGGTGGAGACGCTCTCCACCGGTTCCCTCGCCATCGACCTGGCGCTTGGCGTCGGCGGCCTCCCCAAGGGCCGCATCGTCGAGATCTACGGGCCGGAGTCCTCGGGCAAGACGACGTTCTGCCTGAGCGTGATCGCCGAGGCCCAGAAGAAGGGCGGCCTGGCGGCCTTCATCGACGTCGAGCACGCGCTCGACCCGAAGTACGCGCGCGTCGTCGGCGTGAACCTGGACGACCTCCTGGTTTCGCAGCCGGACAGCGGTGAGGACGCCCTGAACATCATGGAGACCCTCATCCGGTCCAACTCGATCGACATCATCGTCCTGGATTCGGTGGCCGCCCTGATCACCAAGGCGGAGCTGGACGGCCAGATGGGCGACATGACCATGGGCAGCCAGGCCCGCCTGATGTCGCAGGCGATGCGCCGCCTCACGAGCGTCGTCAGCAAGACCCAGTGTGTCTGCATCTTCACCAACCAGATCCGCGAGAAGATCGGCGTCATGTTCGGCAACCCCGAGACGACCTCGGGCGGGCGGGCGCTCAAGTTCTTCTCCTCGATCCGCATCGACATCCGTCGCAAGGACCAGATCAAGACGCCCGAGGGCAAGGTCATCGGCAACCGCACGAAGATCAAGGTGGTGAAGAACAAGGTCGCCCCGCCGTTCACCGAGGTGGAGTTCGACATCATGTACAACGAGGGCATCTCCGCCTCGGGCTCCCTCCTGGACCTGGGCCTTGAGCACAAGATTCTGGAGAAGAAGGGCGCGTGGATCACCTACCTGGGAGAGCTCGTCGGCCAGGGCCGCGACGCCGCCAAGCAGACGATCCGCGAGAAGCCCGAGCTTGCCGAGAAGATCACGAAGGCGATCGTCGAGAAGGCGAGCGTCACGGGCGGGACCGTGGTGACCGGCGAGTCCGCGGAGTAGGCGCTCCGGGGTCGGCAGGGGCATCCCTTTTGGGATGTCCTATTGGCTGTGGGCGGCTAGCCTTGCTCATGGCGCGCTCCGGATACCCCCTTTGCCGGCGGAGGCCTCTTGCCCAGCTCCTGATCCTGGTCGCACTGGCCATGGTTCCACTGGCCAATCGCGCGGGCACCCGGCCGATCCCGGCGGAGGCCGAGAAGCTGATCCAGATCCTCTTCAAACGACCCGAGGTCGAAGTCTGCTCACTCTCCCCTTCAGGCAGGTACCTGGCCTTCCTGAGGGAGGACACAGGACGCAAGGTGCTGGCGACCATAGACCTCGAGTCCCGCGAGAAGTACGCGACAAGCCTTGGCCCGGGGGAGGACGTCGTGGAGTACCACTGGTGTGCGCCTCAGACCCTCGTCTACAAGCTGAGCCGGGAAAGGAACTACTACGGCGGGATCTGGATGACCGACGCGCGACTGGGGGAAAGGCGAAGGCTCGGGCCAGGCGACGGCGTGCTCGAGATCCACGAGGTGTGCCCTTCCCACGTCCTGCTGGTCGACCGCGAGCGCTTGGGCAGCCTCTTCCCCGACCTCTACCGGATCAATTCCCAGACGGGCGACCTGGACCGCCTCGAGAAAAACCCCGGCAATGTGATCCAGTGGTTCGCCGACAACGACGGGACCCTGAGGTTCGCGATCCAGGCGCCGACCGAGGACGCCTACCTTCCCCTCTACCGAGAGGGCGACGACCTCCCGTGGCAGAACCTCCCCCTTCCCCCCAGGGCAAAGCCGCTGGCCTTCGACCAGGGCGGCAAGCGCGTCCTCCTCCAGTTCGAGGGCAAGGACGGATTGTCCAAGGTCCGCGCGTTCGACCTGGGAAGCCGCCAGCTGGTCGGCCCCGAGACCGCCGACCCGGTGTACGACATCGCCCCGGAGGTCTGGCGCGACCCGAAGACCTTCATTCCGATCGCGCTGGCCTACCACACCGGCCGGCCGCGGGTGGAATGGATGGACCCGAACTACGAGCGCCTGATGGCGGTGCTTGAGCCCTCGTTCCCCGGATGCGTGATCCAGCCCAAGGGCACGACCTTTGACGGCAACGTGCTCTTCACGGCGTACTCGGACGTCCGTCCGCTCAGCTGCTACCTGCTCAATGGCAAGACCGGCGAAATCGGGTTGTACCTGCCGTCGAGGCCGGACGCCCGGGGCCGGGCCTGGGCGCCCATGAGGGAGGTCTCGTTCCCCGCGCGGGACGGCTACCCGCTCCACGGGTACCTGACGCTGCCGGTGGGCCGCAGGGACGGCCAGCGCGTGCCCCTGATCGCGCTCAGCCACGGGGGCCCTATGGCGCGCGACACGTGGGGGTTCGACTGCGAGGTCCAGTACTTCGCCGCCCTGGGCTACGCAGTCCTCCAGGTGAACTACCGGGGATCGGCGGGCCTGGGCTCCGCCCACCGGCTCGCCGACATTTTCCAGGTCTGCCGGTCTTCCGTGGACGATGTCGCCGACGGAATCGGCTGGGCCATCGCCCAGGGGTACGGGGACCGCAAGCGGGTGGTCGCCATGGGCGGCAGCTACGGGGCCTACATCTCGCTCGGCCTTGCCACCCGTTATCCCGACCGGGTCGCCGCCGCGGTCGGCTTTGCAGGGATTTACGACTATGAGCAGCATATCCACGATTCCTCGGGACGGCACACCGGGATCTACCAGTGGATGGACCGTTTCTTCCCTGACCTTGCCTCGCACGCCCAGCAGTACCGGGACGTCTCCCCCGTGCACCTTGCCGACCGGGTCAGGGCGCCCGTCCTCCTGCTCCACGGAAGCGCCGACCACACCGTCGACATCATCCAGTCGGACCTGATGCGGGGCGCCCTCCTTGAGGCCCACAAGTCAGTCGAGCTCGTGAGCGATGTCGCAAGCGTGCACGGGCTCCAGGACCAGAAGTCGCGGCTCGATTTTTACCGGACGGTGACCGCATTCCTGCTGCGCCACGTGCCCCCGGACCGCGCCCCCTAGGGGACAGGGTAATTCTTGCTAAGGAATGGGGGGCGAGGGCAACCTCGGGGACTCCGGTTCTGCCCTCCCTCGGAGGGAAGCGTGCCCCGCCCAAAAACCATTCCCATGAATACAAAGCGTCACCCCTGGCTCCTTTGCCTCCTGATTGCCTCGGGCGCCCTGGCGGCCCGGGCGGACACGCCCGCCGCCGACCCCGGCGTCGCGATCGCGCCGCTGCCGCCCGGGGCCACCCTGAGAGCGGCCACGGTCAAGGTCGTGGTCGCCCCCGACCACCGGGACTGGACCTACAAGCTGGGTGAGCCCGTCCATTTTGCCGTGTCGGTGACGGCCGACAGCGAGCCGGTGGACAACATCACGGTCACCACGAGCGTCGGCCCCGACATGTTCCCTGGCGAGAAGAAGACCGTGGCCCTGCCCCTCTCCGGGATTTCAATCGACGGCGGCACGATGACCACGCCCGGGTTCCTCAGGTGCATCGTCACGACCCGCGTGGCCGGGCGCACCTACCGGGGCCTCGCCTCGGTCGCCTTCGCCCCGGAGGCGATCAAGGCCACGCAGGTCGAGCCCGCAGACTTCGACGCGTTCTGGGACGCCAGCAAGGCGGAGCTCGCGAAGATCCCCATGGACGCCAAGCGGACCCTCCTGCCCGAGAGCTGCACGTCCACGGTCGACGCGTACCAGGTGAGCTTCCGCACGATCGGCAAGGGGGGCGGCAACCAGGCGCGCATCTACGGAATCCTCTGCCAGCCGCGCGCTCCGGGCCATTATCCGGCGATCCTGAAGGTGCCCGGCGCGGGCGTGCGCCCCTACGCTGGGGACGCGGAGTTGGCCGCCAAGGGCGCGATCGTCCTGGAGATCGGGATCCACGGGATCCCGGTCAACATGGCCAAGGAGGTCTATGACCAGGTCTACGCAGGCGCCCTGGACGGCTACTGGCTCTTCAATTTTGACGACCGCGAGCATTATTACTACCGCCGCGTCTACCTCGGCTGCGTAAGGGCGAACGACTACCTGACCTCGCTGCCCGAATGGGACGGCAAGCGCCTGCTCGTCATGGGGGCAAGCCAGGGGGGCCAGCTTTCGATCGTGACCGCGGGCCTGGACCCGAGGGTCACCGGGCTCTCGGCGACGCATCCCGCCTTCTGCGACGTGTCCGGTCCGCTCCACGGCCGCGCCGGCGGCTGGCCCCACCCCTTCATGCCCCAGCCGGACGGCAGCCCCTCCCTCCAGGCGACGCCCGCGAAGATCACAACGGCCGCCTACTACGACACGGCGAATTTCGCGCGGCGCCTGAAGGTCCCGGGCTACTACAACTGGGGTTACAACGACGAGGTGTGCCCGCCGACCGCGGCCTACGCCGTGTACAACCTGATCACGGCGCCGAAGACGCTCGGGCTCACGCTCGAGCTGGGGCACCAGTACACCCCGGAGCAGGCCGATGCGATCGGCGGCTGGGTCACGGCCTTCCTCGGGATCAAGTAGGACCGGATCCCTAAATGAGAGTCACTGCGCTTGCCGCCCTCTCGTGGCGTTTCCGCGACTGCTCGGGTTCGGATTGGCTCCCCGCCACCGTCCCCGGCTGCGTTCATACCGACCTCCAGCGGACCGGCAGGATCCCGGACCCCTTCTGGGGGACCAACGAGGCCGGACTGCAGTGGATCGACGAGCGCGAGTGGGAATACGAGACCAGCTTTGAGGCGGATGGCTCGCTTCTTGGAGAGGAAAGGGTCGACCTGGTTGCCGACGGGCTCGACACGCTGGCCACGGTCCGCGTGAACGGACGCCTGGTCACGCGGACCGAGAACATGTTCATCGGCTTCCGGTGGGACATCAGGGCGCTACTGAAGCCGGGACCGAACACCCTCTCCGTGCGCTTCGCCAGTGCGACCGAGTACATCCGCACCCACCGCACGGGGCACCGCCCCCGCGAGATCAACGACCCGGTGGGCGGGTGCACGGCGATCCGCAAGGAGCAGTGCCAGTTTGGATGGGACTGGGGACCGCGCTTCGTGACAGCCGGGATCTGGCGCGACATTCGGCTCGAGGCCTGGAGCACGAACCGGCTTGTGGACGTCGTGGTGACCCAGGACCACCGGAAGAACGGGTCCGTCATCCTTGGCCTGACCCCCCAGCTCGCCAAGCGGGACCCGCGGGCGACCTGCGCCTGGCGCCTGAGGCTCGGCGCCCGGGCGATCGACTCCGGCACGGGAACTGAGATTATTGTCAGGGAGCCGAGGCTCTGGTGGCCGAGCGGCCAGGGCGAGCAGCCCCTATACACCCTGGAGGTGCTGGTCCAGTCCGCATCGGGACAGGAGATAGGAACCTGGTCCCGCAGGATCGGCCTGCGCACGGTCACCCTTGAGCAGAACCCGGACAAGTGGGGAACCTCCTTCCAGTTCGCGGTGAACCAGAGGCCCATCTTCGCCAAGGGGGCCAACTGGATCCCGGCGCACTGCTTTGTGGCCGGGCTGCCCCGGAGCGCCTACGCCCGCGACCTGGAGGCCGCCGTCGCGGCCAACATGAACATGGTGCGGGTGTGGGGCGGCGGGATCTACGAGTCGGAGGATTTCTACGACCTGTGCGACGAGCTGGGCCTCCTGGTGTGGCAGGATTTCATGTTCGCCTGCACGCTTTACCCCGGCGATCCCGAGTTCATCGAGACCTCGCGGCAGGAGGCCGAGTACCAGGTGAAGCGCCTCAGGCACCGGGCCTGCCTGGCGCTCTGGTGCGGCAACAACGAGGTCTGGGGGATCAACGCCCATGAGCTCATCGATCCCAAGAAGAAGGGCCTGAGGGAAGATTATGAGCGGCTCTTCCACAAGGCGCTGCCGGCGGTCGTGAAGGCCCACGGAGGGCCGACACCCTACTGGCCGTCGTCGCCGTGGAGGGGTGACCCCGACACGAGCCACCCGGCGGGCGAGGCGCGCGGGGACACCCATTACTGGGATGTCTGGCACGGGCGCAATCCGGTAAAGGACTACGAGAAGTGGAGCTTCCGGTTCGCCTCCGAGTTCGGAATGCAGAGCTACAACTCGGTCCAGACCCAGGCCACGTTCTGCCCCCCGACCGACCCCAACATCTTCGGAAACGTGATGGAGGACCACCAGAAGAACCGCGGGGGCAACCAAGTGATCCTGGACTACGTCTCCCGCAGGTACCGCTTCCCGAAGAACCAGGAGTCGCTGATCTACCTCTCGCAGCTGAACCAGGTCCACTGCGTGGAGACGGGCGTCGGGCACTACCGGCGCAACATGCCCCGCTGCATGGGCGCCCTCTATTGGCAGTTGAACGACTGCTGGCCGGTGGCCTCCTGGAGCTCGATCGAGTTCACGGGGCGCTGGAGGGCACTCCACCATGCGGCGCGCCGCTTCTTTGCGCCGGCGCTCGTTAGCGTGCATATTCCCGGGGACGAGGTCTTCGGGACCAACAACTACCGCAAGTCGACCGTCCGCAAGGCGCACATCCACACGGCCTACGACGGGGCGCGTCCTGTGTCCGGCGTCGTCCGGTGGGACCTCTTCCACCTGGACGGCTTCGTCGTCCTGAGCGGCAAGAAGCGTGTCCGCCTGAAGCCCATGCAGAGCGTCCTCCAGCGGACGCTCGACCTGGCGGGACCCATCGCGAGGCACGGCCGCGAGCAGCTCTACCTCCGGGTGGCGCTCGACGTCGGGCGCCGCAGGGTGAGCGAGTCGACGGCCCTCCTCACCCTCCCGCGGTTCATGCCGATGCCGAAGGCGAGGACCAAGGTCTCCGTGCGGATGAAGTCCCCGCGCCTGGCCGCGGTCTCGTTCACCTCGCCCGTGTTCCAGCACCAGTTTGAGTTCGATTTCGTGGGACAGAGCTTCACCTCGAGCGACAACTTCTTCGACCTCTACCCCGACGAGAAAAAGGAGGTCCTCGTGGACTTCGCCGCCCGGACAACCTCGGACATGCTTCGCAAGGCGATCCGCCTTCGCTCGCTGGCCGACACCTACTAGGGAGCCGTGAATCCTTCCGCGCCAGAACCCTCGACCCTGGGAGCCCGGATTGGGCTCTGCGGCGTCCTCGCCGCCTATGCGGTGATCCTGATCATCCTGATCGGGGCCGTGCCCGGGGGGTCCGACAACTCCGGGTACTTCAATGAGGCCCGGCTCCTCTCCCACGGGACGATCCACGCGCCGATGCGCACGCTCGGTGCGGTCCCCGCCCGGGAGATGCCCTACCTCTACACGCCGCTCGGCATGAAGCCCGCGCGGGGGCGCGACGGCGTCCTCGTCCCGACCTATCCCCCGGGCCTTCCCCTCCTCATGGTCCCGGCGGCTCGGGCTATCGGCTGGGAGCACGCGGGCGACCTGGTGCTCATCCTCCATTCGCTTGCCGGCATCGCGCTCGCCTACGCGCTCGGCCGGTCGGTTCGGCTGTCCGGGATCTGGTCGCTCGTGGGGGCCATGATCCTGGCGGCAAGCCCGCTCTACCTGTTTAACTCGCTCCAGGCCTTGAGCGACGTGCCCGCGACCGTCTGGGCGACGGCGTCCGTCGTCGCGGCGCTGCGGAGCCGGGAGAAGCCCGTGTGGGCCCTCGTCTCCGGCCTGTGCTTTGCCGTCGGCTTCCTGGTGCGGCCGAGCAATGCCCTGGTGGCCCTGCCGGTCCTCGTGGCGGTCGGCATTTCCCCGGTCAGGCTCGGGCTCCTGGCGCTCGGATCCTTACCCGGGGTCGCAGCCTGGATGGCCGTCAACACGATCGCCTACGGCCTTCCCCTGGAGAGCGGCTACGGTGAGATCGGAGTCGAATTCCACAAGGCCCTGGTCTGGCCGACGCTCCATTACTACGCCCGGTGGCTGCCGCTGCTGCTGAGCCCCGTCATCCTCATCTCCCCCGCCGTCCTCGCGTTTGCCCGGGCGCGGCCCCGCATCGTGGCGCTTCTGGCGCTCTGGCCCCTGGCTTTCCTCGCCTTTTACTGCCCCTACCGCTGGACCCATGAGCAGTGGTGGTTCCTGCGCTTCGTCCTGCCCGCGGCTCCCGCGATGATCGTCGGCGGCCTTCTTGCCGTGAGCCTCTGGCTCGAGGGGCTAAAGGAGCGCTACACCGTCCCCTGGTCCGGGATCCTTCCGGCCCTGGTCCTCTTCGCGGCCGTCGCGGTCGAGGCGAGCCAGAGGGGCCCCCTGCGGGAAACCCGGTGGGTCGGCCACGGGGAGATGAAGTACGGGCGCGTCGCGACCTGGCTCACCTCCCACCTGCCGAAGGACGCCGTGATCGTGGCCTCCCAGTCGAGCGGCGCCCTCTTCTACTACACGGACTTCACGATCTTAAGGCACGACGAGATGACCCCTGAAATCTCGGAGCGCGTGCGAGCCTCCGCAAAGGCGACGGGCCGGTCGCTCTACGCCGTCCTCTGGCCTTTCGAGATCGAGGCCCTCAAGCGCATCAAGGGGGAGTGGACCAAGGTGGGGACGATCGACGACGTGACCGTGTGGGGCCTCGAACCCTCGGGCCCCGCCAAAGCCGCGCCCTAGGCGAGTTCCAGGGTGATGACGCACTCCAGGTGCCGCGTCTGGGGGAAGAGATCGAACGGCTGGACGGCCGTGACCCGGTACCCTGAGGCCAGGAACTCCTTCAGGTCCCTCATCTGGGTCGCCGGGTCGCAGCTCACGTAGACGACGGACCTCGGGCGGAAGGCAAAGAGCTGGCCAAGGAACTGCGGGTCGCAGCCCTTGCGGGGCGGATCGATCACGACCGCGGTCTCGGCCGGCGGAAAATCTAGGCCCGAGAAGATCCTCGAGGCGTCGCCGGCCATGAAGGTTGCGTTCGTGATCGCGTTGGCCAGGGCGTTCTCGCGGGCAAAGGCGACCGAGGACTCGCTCACCTCGACTCCCGCGACGCGCTCGAAGGCCGGGGCCGCGGCCAGGGCGAAGAGCCCGCTGCCGCAGTAGGCGTCCACGAGGAACCGCGCCCCGGTGCCGCGCCCCTGGTCCCGCACGTAGGTCGCGAACCGGGGAAGGATGAAGGGGTTGTTCTGGAAGAAATCCCGGGCCAGGAAGCTGAGCTTCAGGGTCGCCTCCGGCCCCAGCGGGACAAGCTCGGTCACCCTCTGCTCATAGTCGCCCGTCACGGCGCCCCCCGCGTCGCGGAAGAGGAGCGTCGCACCCCGCTCGTATCCAGCATCCGCGGCCTTCTTGAGGATGTCGGCTCGCACGTCCTGGAGGCGCGCGTTGATCGCGTCCGTCGCGATCTCGCAGCGCGGCACGTCCACGATGTCGAAGCGGTTGCCCTGCCTGAGGAAGCCGATCGCCAGGTCGCGCCCCTCCTTCGGGGCGTTGAAGTGCGGGGTGATCTTGGAGCGGTAACCGAAGGGTTTCGGCGACGGGATCACCGGCGCCACCTCAACCTCGAGGCCCGCCATGTGCAGGACGAGTTCCCCGACCTGCCGGCGCTTCCATTCAAGCTGCTCCTCGTACCGGAGGTTCTGGTATTGGCATCCTCCGCACTGGCCGAAGAGGGGGCACCGGGGTGTGATCCGGTGGGGCGAAGCCTCCAGCACCTCGACCAGGTCCGCCTCGGAGAAATTGGCATGGTTGCGATAGACGCGGGCGCGCACCCGCTCGCCCGGAAGGGCAAAGGCCACCATGACCACCCATTTGCGCTCGGACCCTTCCCCCTCCAGCGCCACCCGGCCGAGGCCCTGGCCCAGGTTGGTCAGGGTGGAAACGGAGAGCTCGATCTCCTGGTGATAGCCGAACGGCTTGTCGTTGAATCTTTTCTTTTTCGACACGGGTGCCCTCTACAATTCAAATAGGGTGATGCCCGTCGAGATAATCACCAGCCTCCAGAACCCGCGCCTGAAGCGGCTCGTCCGGCTCCGGGACCGCCGGTCGAGGGACGAGGAGCGCGCCTTCCTTGTCGAGGGTTACCGGGAAATCCGCCGCGCCCTCGAGAAAAAGGTGCAGATTGACGAGCTTTATTTCTCGAAGGACTGGTTCCTGGGCTCAAACGAGCCCTCCCTGATCGCCGAGGCGGAGGCCGCCGGAGCCAAGCTCTTCGAGCTCACCAAGGACGCCTTCGCCAAGGTCGCTTACCGCGAGCGCCCCGACGGCCTCCTCGGCGTGGCCCCGCAGTGGCAGCGGTCGCTTTCCGATATTCTGCTTCCGAAGGACCCCTTCATTCTCGTGGTCGAGGCCATCGAGAAGCCCGGGAACCTGGGCACGATCCTCAGGAGCGCGGACGCTGCCGGTTGCGACGCCGTCGTGGTGTGCGACCCGGTGACCGACCTCTTCAACCCGAACGTGGTCCGCGCCTCCACCGGGGTCCTCTTTTCCGTCCCCTGCGTGGTCGAGGAGAGTTCGAGGGTGCTCGAGTGGCTCAGGGCCCGCGGCATCCGGACGGTCGCAACGACGCCCGCCGCGAAGGAGCTTTACACCCAGGCGCCGCTCACCGGACCCCTGGCGATCATCATGGGCAGCGAGCAGTACGGACTCAGCGAGTTCTGGCTCAAGAATTCCGATCTTCCCGTCCGGATCCCCATGGCGGGCCAGGCGGACTCGCTCAATGTCGCGATGGCGGCCCTGATCACGCTCTTTGAGGCCGTGCGCCAGCGCGGCCTGGGCCGCTAGCCGCACCGTCCATCAGGGGTGCCCTTGAAAGGCCCCGCTGAGGAAGTGGACGAGTGCGTTCGACTGGACGAAGGTTTGGCCCATGATGAAGAGGTTGGGCATGATAAGGGACAGCGCGGCGGCCGCAGCAGCCCAGCGCCTCAGCTGCACCGTGCCCCCAGGGCCAACACCAGGATGAGCTAGCGAGGCCCAGAGGGCCAGGGCTGCGAAAACGCCGGGGAAGGCGTACGATGCGCTCCTCGAGAAATCCGTGACCGCGACGGCCGCCAGGACCGGGAAAACGGCGGCCATCGCGAGCAGCAAGGCCTCCCTGGGCTTGCCGCGACGCGACGACGCCACGCACGCCCCGACCACGAGCAGCCATCCTCCCTCAAACGCCGACCATGCGCCCAGCGGAAAGACGCGGAGGTTCAGCCTGACCATGTCGGCGGTCCCTATTCCCGCTGAGGCGTTGTGGAGTCCGAGCGCCAGGCCGAGCGCAATCCGTGCCGCGATGTAGGCTGGAATCGCCACTGCCGGGGCCCACCTTGCATCCCGACTCGATCCCGTCCACCAGTGAAAAAGGCAGGCGAGCGGCACCGCGATCAGCGACCGCTCGTCGGTGAACGCCGCGGCGAGCACGGCCGCGGCCACCGGGACCGGCCTGCGGGGGACGAGGGCCACGAGCAGGAAAGCCTGGGCGCAGTTGTCGAACCATCCCCACTCGTCCATCCACACGCTGCTCCCGACATAGGTGCCGGCGACGGCGAGCGCGGCTCCCAGGGCCGCAAGGCGGTCGCCGCACGCGCGCTCGGCGGCCAGAAGCAGGCACAGGAGGAGCACGCCCTGGAGGCCGAAGCGGATGAACGGGACGGAGGCCATCCCGAAGCCTGTCGCATGCGCGAGAAGCGGGACCGTGATCCGGAAGTTCCTTTTTGCCTGGTTTGATTCCGGCGGAAAATAGCGGGTGTAGTCGAACGCGGGGTCATCGACCTTGAGCCTTAGGATATCGTGCCAGTACTGGGTCCACGCCGCCTGCGCGGGCCGCGGCATCGGCGGAAGCTCAGGCCACGAGAAGATCGGCGGGAGGAGCGCGCAGAGGACGACCCCGATGACAAGCCAGCGCGACCGCGTGGCGGCGATCCAGTCGAGTCCCGCGGCAAGGCGCGTCATCATTTTGGGGACATAAGAGATGAAACCAGTTCCGCGGTGCCGGCCTCCATTCCTATCCTGGGCTGGTAACCCAGGTCCCGGCGGGCGGCGGAGATGTCGAACCAATGGTCCTTCGCAAGCTCGGCGGCGACAAAGCGGGTCATCGGGGGTTCGCCCGAGAGGGGGAGCACGGTCCACAGCGCCTCCATCACGCCCCCGATTGCGGCCGCCCCCCAGAGGGGAATCCGGCGTGTCACGGTCGGGCGCCCGAGTGCGGCCAGGAGGCCGTTGATCCAGCCCCACAGGACGACGGGTTCCCCGTTCGTGATGAAGTAGGCGCGCCCCCCCACCCGATTGGCATCCCGGGCGAGCGCCACTTCGGCCGCGATGTGCGCGTCGGCGGCGTTTTCCACGTGCACCATGTCGACGCGGTTCGCGCCGTCTCCCACGATGCGCAGCCTTCGGGATTCCGCTCGTTTGAGTAAGCGAGGCACCAGGTGCGGGTCGCCCGGGCCCCAGATGAGGTGGGGCCTCAAGGCAACGGTCTTAAGAAGAGCGCCGTGGGCCTTGGAGACCTCGGCCTCGGCCATCGCCTTGGTGAGGGGATACGCGCTCGGGCAGTGCGTCGCAAGCGGCAGGGATTCGTCGGCCCCGGCGATGCTCTTGCCGTTGTACACCACGCTTGGCGTGCTCGTGTGCACAAGCCTCTGGACCCCGTGGGCCTTGCAGCCATCGATGACGGCGCGCGTGCCGAGCACGTTCGCGCGGAAATAGTCGCCCCGGGGTCCCCAGACGCCCACCTTTGCCGCGACATGAAAGACGGCCTGCATCCCGCTGCAGGCGTCCCTGATCGCCGCGGAGTCCTCAAGGCTGCAGCCGATAAAACGCACTCCGCGGGTCTCCAGGTCGGGTGCCGGACGCCGGGCCACCACCGAGACCTGGCGTCCCTGGGCCAGAAGCCGGTCGACAATCCGCCTACCCAAAAACCCAGTGCCGCCCGTGACGAGCGCGGGGCCGCGGCAGGAGGGATGGGCTTCAAGGGTGTCCACGGGGCGGGAAGCCTAGCACGGGACCACGCCGTTCAGGCGACCCTAAACGGCCTCGCGTGCTCGGCCCAGCGCGAGAGCGCGAGCCGGTGGATCTTCGCGTTGTGCCGGACATCCACGGGAAAATGCTCACGGAAAAAGAACGTTCGGATCAGGGAGGTATGCGGGTGCTTGAGCCCAAGAGCCCGAAGCTCGTCGGCCAGTTGCTCCCCCTCCGCGGCACCCGCGATCCGGGTCTCCACCACGATCGCAGGCTCGCCTCTCGCCGCGACGAGCGCACAGCGGCGAGCGCGGGGGTGGGACCTGAAGACTTGTTCGCAGGGCTCCGTAAAGTGGGTCCCCGAGGCCGTCACCACGCGCTCCGCCTTACGGCCGAGAAACCACAGGCGCCCCTGCCCGTCGAGCAGGCCGCAGTCGCCCATCCGGTGCCACAACGTCCCCGCCTCGCCCTGGATCTTGGCCTCGCGCGTGGCCTCCGGAAGGCCGTCGTAGGCCTTGGTGACGACAGGACCACACACGATGATCTCGCCGACTTCCCCCGGGGAAAGCAGTCGGGTCTCGGTGAGGCGGCCGATCGGCCCGTCGACTATCGGGATGATCCGAACGGACACCCCCGCCACCGGACTGCCGACACAGGCTCCCTTGACTTCCTCCGGATTGATTTCGCCGGCCTTGATGGTGCTCACGGGCAAAGCCTCCGTCGCCCCATAGGGGCTGTGGAGGATCCCCGACTTGAGAAACGATCCGGAGGCAGCCCAGAGATCCGCCGGAACCGGGGCTCCAGCGCAGAGCACGCGGCGCAGGCTCGGAAGCTCGGTCCCCGTTTCAGCACAGTGCCGCGCGACTTTTCTCCAGAGCGTCGGCGAGCCGAAGGAGTTCGTCACCTTTTCCTGCCGGATGGCTTGGACGATTTTCGCGGGATCCGTGCGCGCCGGATGCCGGGGATCCATCTCCGGGATCACGCTGGTCATGCCGAGCGCGGGGTTAAAGAGGGCGAAGATCGGGAGGAGCGGCAGGTCGACCTCGCCGGGAAGGATCCCGTAGGTCTCCTTGATGATCCTCACCTGCGCCTCGAACATCCCGTGCTCGTAGCAGACCCCCTTCGGCGCCCCCGTGGAGCCCGAGGTGAAAAGGATGGCCGCCAGGTCGCCGGGATCGGCCGTCGCCGCCTCCGCCAGGGGCGCGCCGTTTTCCGCGATCCGCCAGGTGAGCGACCCGCTCACCGGGATGCGGACCTTGACGCTTGAAAACGCGGTGAAGCACACGCGGGAGAGGAACTGGGCCAAGGGAATCCCGACCAGGGCCCTGGGCCGCGAGCGCCGGACGCAGGAGAGAAAGCTCTTCAGGCCCATCCCCGGGTCGATGACGACCGGCACGGCGCCCGTCTTGAAAAGGGCGAAGACCACCGCAATCAGCGGGAGTCCCGGTTTCACCATCACGAGCACCCGGTCGCCCCGTGCGATTCCGTTTCCAAGGAGCCGGGCGCTCCAGGCGTCCGCTTCGGCAAGAAGCTCGGAGAAACTGAGCGAAAGATAATCGATGTCTCCGGAAGCGGTTCTTCCCCGAGGGACTTTGAGCGCCGTCGCCCCCGGTTGCGCGGCGGCCATCCTTTCCAGATGCCGGGCAATGTTTGCGTTCACGCTTTGAGCGAGGGCGCCTCTGCCAGGAGGGCGGCCTGCCAGGGCAGAAGAATCTCGCCCAGCTTGCGGGGCGTGCGCGCGATCTGGGAAAGCTGCGAGCGGTTGGCGATCAGCGTGGGCTCGATCGAGATCTTGGCCGCGATCTTGTCCCTCTCCTCCTTGATCAGGTCCAGGAGGGCGATCTCGGCCTGGGTCAGTGGCGAGTGGTTCGGGTCGCGGCCCGGCCTCTTGGGGAGCATCCGCGGATCCATGGAAAGGCCCGCCCGAACCGCGGCCGCAAGCGAACCAATCAGCCGCCCGTGGCGCTTGCCCAGGTTCACGTCGGAAAGGATGGACTGCTCGGTGCCCCCCTCGTCGGCCATCGTCGACAGCCGCACGAGGAAATCGTTGGAACACACCTTGAACGGGGGCGTGTCGAGTTTCTGCGCCTGTTCCTGGCGCCAGTGCCAGACCGAGTGGAGCACCGCCTGCCCTGTCGCCCTCAGGCGCTCGGACTTTCCGATCCTCCAGTCGTTCACGTCCTGGGGCGCAAAACCCGTGGTGCCCGACTCAATCTGGGCCTGGCACTGCTGCTCCATCCAGTCGGTTCTCCCGAGGCGCTTGAGCTCGCGCGCGAGGATGTCCCGGAGCGCCGGCAGGTACCAGACGTCGAGGGCCGCGTAATCGAGGAGCTTCTGCGTGATCGGCCGCTTGGACCAGTTGGCCTTCTGCCCGTCCTTGTCGAGTTTCACCCCGAAGTTATCCTCGATCAGCGAGGCAAGGCCGATCCGGCCCCGGCCGAGGAGCTGCGCCGCAAGCATCGTGTCGAAAAGGCTCTTTGCGCGGAAGCCGCAGAAATCATTGAGGAGCCTCAGGTCAAAGTCGCTCCCGTGCATGACGAGGTGTTTCTTGGCCAGGCGCCTCCAGAGCGGATCAAGGTCAATGGGCGCCAAGGCATCGAGGAGATAGACCTCCCCGTTCACGTAAAATTGAAGCAAGCAGACCCGGACGCGGAACCGGTACATGTTGTCCGCCTCGGTATCCATGATGACCTCGCTCGAACCGTCGATGGCCTCGAGGAGAGGCTGGATCTGTCCCGGCTGATCTATGAGCGTAAACCCCGAAATTCGAGGGTGTTGTGTCTTTACGCCCAGCAGGCGGCGGACCGGGTGCGGCAGAAATCGAGAAATCATCGCAATCGGCCTCAGCGTGGGGTGCGCTGCGGGCAAGGGCGATTCTTAAAAGCGGGATTCCATCAGGGGCAAGCCGCCCACAGGATCCTCATCTCATATTATTTATCCCGTTGTTTATCAGCCGATTAATAGCAGCATGTGTTGAATCAATTCACCCCCGGCAGACTCGGCTGGCACGCCCCCGATGCGCAGTTGATCCCAGCCAATCGGGCGACACATTCCCCAGAGGTGCCAGTCTAAGCGGCAGGTCCCCTTTTTGAAAACCCTTCGTCTCATCGTTCTGTGGCTCGGCCTTGTCGGCGTGCTGCTTGCCCTCGTTGTGCTGACCGCGGTCTCGCCACCCCTGCAGACGTGGGCAGCAGAGAGGGCTCTCAACCGAACCCCGGGCGTCCGGGCTTCGATCGGGTCTCTCTCGGCCGGATTTGGCCGAATCGATATCGAGAAGGCCCGCATCGAATCGGGAGGCGCCGTCCTGTCGGTGCCCCTGCTTCAGGCGCAGGTCCCCCTGACGCGCGCCGTCCTTCAGCACACGGTGTCCGTCGAGGGCGTTTTGGCCAAGGGCTGGACGCTCGACCTGAGCCATGCGGGAGTTCTTACCAACGGTCGGGTGAGCCCGGGCGAGTCCGCGCTGTTTGTCTTGGGCGCGATCAATTCCCTTCACCTTCCGGTAGACGCCTCACTGAGCGGGGTCGACCTGGAAGGAGACGTCCTCCTGCCTGGACCCAGTGAAGAGGTTCCCTCGAAGATCCACCTGGTCGTGTCGGGGGGCGGACTTGCCGCCGGGCACGACGGCGAATTCTCCTTTGAGGCGTCAGCCGAGGGAACCGGCTCGCCGGTGAGCTCCGCCTTCGCCAGGGGGACGCTTCGAATCACCATGGGTGGCCCAAGGACCTTTGACGCTCTGTCGGTGTCCGCGGAGGTGACCCTGGTGGGAGACGCCGCGCAGAAGAGCCTCGCCGCCTCGGTTGTGGCCTCGGCCTCCCGTGGGCCCGGCGGCCAAACCTATTCGCTCAGCCTGAACCGCGGCAGCCGACCCATCGCAACGCTCAAGGCCGCACCCGCCCAGGCCGGCGGGGGGCTTAAGGGAACATGGACTGCTGATGTGAGCGAGGCGGACATGGCACCGTTCTCCCCGTTCGCCTCCCTGCCCCCAATTGCCGCCGTCGGTGAAGGCACCTTCACGCTCGAGCCGGGGCTCTCACGGGGCCGCGCCTCTGGCCGCCTGCACTCGACCGTGGGGAGCCTGGGCTTCCTCGCGCCGTCGCTCACGCCGATCGGAATGGGAACCCTCGACACCGAGTTCGCCGTGTCACGCGAGGGCAATTCGCTGCACATCGATCACCTGAAGCTTTCGTTCTCCGGATCGCGCGCGGCGGTTTCCGTGACCTGCCTCCAGGCTTTCGACTTCAGCGGCCAAACGCACCGGCTGACGGTCGCCCGGCCCAATGAGGACTTCCTGTCCGGGTCCTTGGCAGGCGTTCCCCTGGAATGCATCCCAAGCCCCTCAAGCCGCCTGCGTTTCTCCGGTGGCGAATTGGCCTGCCAGTTCGTGGTGCGCCCCCATGACGACGGATTTGCTCTGCGGCTCCTCGGGCCACTCGAGGCCACGGGCGCGCGCGTTGCGACGCCCGACAGCCCGGTTGGGTCACCGCTCGATCTCTCGGTGCCGCTCGAGGGAGAAATGACCCCAAAGGGGTGGCAGGTCACGGCAGGTCCCGCCTCCGTCCGCTCCCAAGGTCGCTCCCTTGCGCAGTTCTCCGCAAAGGCCTCTCGGCTCGCCGGGGCGGACCAGCCCATCTCGATCGCGGGAAATTGGACAGCCGCCACCAGCGCGGCAGGCGGACCGAGCTCGGGAGAGCTGACCGCGAAGGTGAACGACACGGCCTCGGTCGACTGCAGCCTAACTTGGGGCGGAAGCGACCCGTCGGGACCCGCGCGCGCGGCGGTGCACGCGGATGTGGATTTTGACGGCAACATTTCCTTCACGGCACCCGTCCATCTCGGATCCGGGCCCAAGGGGCGCGTGCTCTCCCTGGAGGGATCCGTCTCGCCTGGGCGGAAGGGACCCGAGATCGACCTGCACCTCTCGAGTGAAGAAATTTCAGTCCCTGAGATCCTCTTGGTCACGGGACCCATCGCATCGGCTGCCGGGGGCTCGCTTTCCCCCGGCGACAACGCCGCAGGGACGGGAATCCCCTTCTGGGGCGCATGGTCGGGGGCGGTCTCGCTCTCCTTCAAACGCCTTCACCTGGCGGATCAGGCGTCCTACGACGACGTGGGAGCCGAACTCAAACTGGCTCGCGATCAGGTGCGCCTAGAGAACGGCAGGACGTGGGTCCTCGGACACAACTTGGGAAAATTTGAAGGGACCCTTTCCTTCGACCCGGCCGCGGCCGTCCCCTATGCGCTGAAAGGATCGGGCAGTGTGGACACCGTCGATGCGCCCGCGTTCTTCGGTGCTTCGTCAGCCGGACAACCCGCACCCGTCGAGGGGCATTTTTCAGTCAATGGGACGATTGCCGGTAGCGGCGCAGGTATCGAGCAACTGGTCCGGGGCGTGCGAGAGGAAATCCACGTCACGGGCGCATCTGGGGTATTCCGCATCCTCAAGGCCGACGTCACAAGCTCCGTACCCACCCCGGCGACACCCGTGACCGACGCGTTGGGCACGGTGGGATCTGCCGTCGGCTCCGTCTTTGGGATCCACCACGGCATCGACCGCGTCGACCGAAACCCAGTCTCTCCCGCCGCCGACGCGGTCATCACCTTTACCTATGACATTGCCGAGATCGGCTTCGACCGTTTCGCGGCAACGTTAACGGGCTGCACCGATGGCGCGCTCCATCTGAACGGCATCGAGATGGATTGCCCGGAGGAGCGGCTCCGCGGCTCGGGTGAGATCGCCCCTGCGGCAGCCGTCCCCTTCTCCAAGCGTCCCCTCTCCCTCGACCTGGAACTCAGCGTGAAGGGTCATCCGGCAGAACTTCTCTCCAAGGCGGGACTCCTTTCCCAAAAAAAGGACGCCGCCGGGTTTGCCCCGCTCAAGGAGCACGTGAAGCTCGGCGGGACACTGGAGCAGATCGACACCGGCGGGTGGCACGACCTCCTCGCGAAGGCCGTGTCCCAACCCGCGCCGCCGCCCAAGAAGGGCGGCTAGGGAACCTCGTAAACCTCGATCAGCGCTGTGCCCGTTGCCCCGGAGACGCCGCTCAGCTGGACCGTGTAGGAGCCGGGCGGCAGGTTCTCCAGGAGTACAGAGTCCGCGGACGTCGAGGGGAGCGAGAATGCACCCACCTGCGTGAAGACCGAGGACAGGGCCGAGCTCCCTCCCCAGGTAGTGGAGCTATCAATCTTCTTTCCCGTGCTGTCGAAAAGCGTCAGCTGCGGCGCAGCCAGGGCTCCGGACAGGTTGAACTGCGAGAGCGTTGGGCCCACGCCGCGCAAGAGCACGGTTTCCGTCGAATTGCCGGAAATCACAAAGCCCGCTATGAGGATGTTCCCTCCCGTGCCCACCTGGCCCCGCGCGGAAATGTTGATGAGCCGCGCGGACGGGAAACCCGTGTCGGCATCGTAGAGCTCGGTTAGGCCGATCCCTGAGGTGCCTCCTGATCCCGAGAGCTGGGCTGTATAGGAACCGGCACCCAGCGTCTGAAGGATCGCGCTGTCCGCCGAGGTCGCAGGAAGCGCGAAGGCTCCAAGCTGGCTGAAGGTCTGGCTCAGCGTTGTCGACCCACCCCACCCTGAATTCGAAAGGATGCTGGCTCCGCTCGAATCGAAAAGCGTGAGCTGGGGCGCTGCCAACGTTCCCGTCACCCCAAAGGACGACAGGGTCGGGCCAATGCCCCGAACGAGGATGGACTTGGAGCCCGTGCCCCCGGTGACGAACCCGGCAATCAGGATATTGGGGCCCGTGCCGACATTCCCGCGGACCGAGAGGTTGATGAGCCTCGATGTCCGGGCGATGTTGGCACTGAGACCGGAACCCGCAATCGGCGTCGACGAACCGGGCAGCGTGAGCGATTCGGTCAATGTCTGGCCATCGACGGAAAGCGCCAGCGTTGAACCCGCAGCTGTGGTCGCCGTGAACTGACCCGAGGCGCTGGTCGTTCCGGTTGCGCTGTCCGATGAGGTAGGCGCGACGATCACCGCCACCGTCTCACCGCTCGGTCCCACGATTGTATAGGTGGTACTGGTGCCCGAGTAGAGTGCCGTCGCGGTATAATAGCCTGCAACCGAGGTGTCGGGCCCACCGACGGGATCCAAAATGCCGGATAGCGTCAATCCGTCGGCTAGTCCGGTGACCTGACCGGAGGCGATCGTTCCCGACACGGTATCGGTCACGACGCGGGTTTCAACGTGGGTCGGTTGGTCGGCCGATTGCCCCTTGGCGCCCGAAACGGTGAAGAACCCGTTAGTGTTGATCGTGACGTGGAGGACGATCGCGTTATTCGAGCCCTTGAGATACGCGATAAACGTTCCCGTTCCATCCGGGTTGATGTTCAACGCCCAGGTCCCCTGACCATTTGCAAAGCTGCCAAAATACTGTCCTGCGAACCCGGCCAAGCCTCAGGTGCCGCATCTATTCCGCCCAGGAAATTGAATCCTTTAGATGACAATCCGAGCGTATTCGGGGGCGTCGGTCCAGTCGCTCCGTTGTTGTAGTTCACCGAGCCATCGGGTTAGTAATAGCTTTGGTAACTATTCGTATCGACGACGTAGACGACGGAGACTGTGTAGGCTCCGTTGATCCAGGTGCCCGTCGACGCCATCGACAACGTCCCCGAGGTGGCACCCGAACTGTCAGAAAGGGTGAAGTTCCTGCCCAGCGGGTCGGTCAATTGGAGATAAATCGCGCTTATGCCGCTCCCCGAACCCTTTGTTATCGAGTAAGAGTAGCTTACCGTTCCACCTGCCGTGACCGGGTTTGACGACGTCAGGTTTATCGCAGTTATCTGGGGCGCATTATAG
>CAITBM010000007.1 GCA_903890485.1 uncultured Opitutaceae bacterium
AGACCCAGGCGATCCCGCTGATCCTTGCGGGCCGGGACGTGATCGGGTCCGCCCAGACCGGCACCGGCAAGACCGCCGCCTTTGCGCTCCCGATCATCCAGCGGCTCGGCACCCCACGGCGCGATGCGCTGCCTGATCCTCGAGCCCACCCGCGAGCTCGCGCTCCAGGTCGAGGAAGCCTTCCACAAGTACTCCAAGTTCACGGACCTGCGGGTGACGATCGTCTACGGGGGCGTCGGCTACGGGAAGCAGACCGATGACCTGAAGCGCGGCGTGGACATCCTCGCGGCGACGCCGGGTCGCCTCCTGGACCACCTGGAGCAGGGCAACTGCTCCCTTGAGAAGATCGACATCCTGGTCTTGGACGAGGTCGACCGGATGCTCGACATGGGCTTCCTGCCGGACGTCAAGCGGATCGTCCAGAAGTGCTCCACCAACCGCCAGACCCTCTTCTTCACGGCGACCCTGCCGCCGGAGATCGAGCAGCTCGCCGGCTGGGCCCTGCGCGATCCCGCCAAGGTCGAGATCGGCCGCACGCACTCCGCCGCGGACACGATCGCCCACTGCTTCTATCCCGTCGTGGCCTCGCAGAAGTTCGAGCTCCTGCAGGTCCTCCTGGAGCGCACCGAGTTCAAGAGCGTCCTCATCTTCTGCCGCACCCGCATGGGCGCCGACCGCATCGCGGCCCGCCTGGTCCAGAAGGGCCACCGGGTCGGCGTCATGCACTCCGACCGCAGCCAGCGCGAGCGCGTCGAGGCCCTGGACGGGTTCAAGAGCGGCAAGAACGAGGTCCTGGTCGCCACCGACATCGCCGCTCGCGGCCTGGACATCGCGGGCGTCTCCCACGTGATCAACTACGACGTCCCCGAGAACGCCGAGGACTACGTGCACCGGATCGGGCGCACCGGCCGCGCCCAGAACACGGGCGACGCCTTCACGCTGGTGACCGAGGACGACGTCCGCGACGCCCGCAGCATCGAGCGGTTCATCGGGGCCACGATCGAGCGCAAGAAGATCGAGGACTTCCCCTACATCTACTCGGCCCTCTTCGACCAGAAGATCATCGAGGAGGCGGTGCCGAAGGCGGCGGGCCGCCTGCACCGAGGCTACCGCAAGTAGCCCGGACCTTTGAGGGGGCCCCTAACGGCCCCCTTTTTTTGCGCCTATTCGCTCCCGTTGACGACCTTGTAGGCCAGGCCGGCCACGACAGCGCCCAGGATCTCGCCACCCAGGAGCACCCAGAGGTTGCTCCAGAAGGAAAGGCCCATGCTCGAGATGCCGACGGCCACGGCCGGGTTGAAGGCCCCGCCCGAGACGCCGCCCACGGCAAAGGCGCCGGTCATGACCGTCATGCCGATCGCTAGCCCGTAGAAGGAGTTGCCCGACGTTCCCTTGGCGGTCGCCACGTTCAGGACGACCCAGCACAGCGCGAAGGTGAAGAGGAACTCGACGAAGAAAGCGGGCTTCCAGCTGGCGAGCGCCAGGGGCTGGGCTGCGCCGGGCATCTTGATCAGCCCGACGGCGCAGGCGGCCAACAGGGCGGCGGCGACCTGGGCGACCCAGTAGGGAAGGACGTCCTTCGTGTCGCACTTCCCCCGGATCCAGACGGCGAGGGTGACGGCGGGGTTGAAGTGCCCTCCGGACACGTGTCCCCCGGCGAAGATCATGACCATCAGGGAGGCGCCGATCGCCAGCGGGGCCAGGGCTCCGGCCCCCGGGCTGATGACCGTGCTGCCGATCGTGAAGACGAGGAAGAAGGTGCCGATGAACTCGACGAGGTATTTTTTCATGGGTTTTGGGGGAGCTTCG
>CAITBM010000008.1 GCA_903890485.1 uncultured Opitutaceae bacterium
CCAAAAAGGTCCTGGAGTACGCTCTCGAAAAAAAATTGTGAGCCCGGCGCACAAGAAGGAGGTCGTGCAAGCGGCCGTCAAAGATGGGGTGTGCTCCGGGCGGGCAGGATGCCGGATCCTCGGTCTGTCGAGGTCGGGCTTAAGCAGTTCTACCTTCTCAGGGACTTCTTGGTCTGCGCGCATTGCGATTCGTACTTCAGCGGTCGCCTGTATCGCAAGCAGTACCGAGCGGTCTATTACTGCCCCCGCCACGAACGCCTACGGGACGACCCCTACTCCAAGAACCTCAAGCATTGCGAACAGAACGCTTACCTTCGGATCGAGGAGACTGACGACCTCGTCTGGAATACGGTAGTAGACGTGCTCTCAACGTCCCATCGCTACAAGGAGGAGATCAAGCTGCTCACCATCAATGCTAAGGGTCCACAACGGGACCGGAAGCAAGAAATAGCGATGCTGACGAAGCGATTGAAGGCGATCGGCGCGGAGCGCCGTCGGATCGAGACCATGCTCGGAACAGTCGAGGCTGGCAACCTGATCGCTCCCGATAGCGAGAACCGCTTCCAAGGAGTGATCCAGACGCTTAAAAAGGAGGTCGACGACCTTCAGGGAGAACGCGTCGCGATGGAGAAGCGGATCAAGGACCTTGAAAACGTCTCTCGGTGGACGGACTGGATGGCGGAGTTCGGCACCAAGATCACGGAATTGAGGCAGCTGACGGGCGAGAAGCGGAAGGACTTCCTCAAGGGAGTGGTAGACACCATCCGGGTAACCAAGACTGCGCCGACTCAGGTCCAACTGGAGATCCTTTTCAAGCAACCGTTCGTGGAGGACCTTCTGGTCAAGTCCAGCGACCCCGGCGACCGTAGAAAATACAAAATCGAGGACGGGAAGTCCTCGATTCGTATTCCTTTAGTCCTTGGCGGACCAAGGACTAAGGAGCTTTCAGTACCGACCTGAACCGTATGTTATACGGACCTCAGGATGTCGGCACCGACTGGATTGTCTTCACGATGCGGCCGGCAACCAGGTACGGATCGGCGGCGGAATTCGGACGACGATCCTCGAGGTAGCCCTTGTAGCCATTGTTGACAAAGCTGTGCGGGATGCGAACCGAGGCGCCGCGGTCGGCAAGTCCATAGCTGAACTTGTCGATCGACTGGGTCTCGTGCAGGCCGGTGAGACGCAGGTGGTTCTCCGGGCCGTACACGGCGATATGCTCGTCGCGGTGCTTGTTGAACGCCTCCATAAGCTTTTCGAAGTAGGCCTTGCCGCCCACCTCGCGCAGGTACTTGGTTGAGAAATTCGAGTGCATTCCCGAGCCGTTCCAGTCGAGGGGCTGGTTGAACGGAGCCAGGATCGGCTTGCAGCGCCACTCGATGTCGATCTCGTAGGCCTCGCCCAGGCGGGCGAGGATGTAGCGGGCGACCCACATCTGGTCGGCAGCGTTCTTGGATCCCTTGCCGAAGATCTGGAACTCCCACTGGCCCTTGGCGACCTCGGCGTTGATGCCCTCAAGGTTGATCCCCGCGGCCAAGCAGATGTCGATGTGTTCCTCGACGATCTTGCGGGCGACGGAGCCCACATTCTTGTAGCCGACACCGGTGTAATACGGGCCCTGGGGCCCCGGGAAGCCGCCCTTCGGAAACCCGAGGGGGGCGCCATCCTTGTAGAAGAAATATTCCTGCTCGAATCCAAACCAGGTATCCGGGTCATCCGGGATCGTCGCGCGCGAATTCGACGGGTGCGGCGTCTTTTGGTCCGGCATCAGGACCTCGCACATGACGAGGACTCCGTCCTTGCGGGTGATGTCGGGGTAGACCGCCACCGGCTTGAGGACGCAGTCGGAGCTTTTGCCTTCGGCCTGCTGGGTCGAGCTCCCGTCAAAGCCCCACAGGGGGAGCTGTTCGAGCTTGGGGAAGCTGGCGAACTCTTTGATCTGGGTCTTGCTGCGCAGGCTGGCGAGGGGCGTGTAGCCGTCCAGCCAGATGTATTCGAGTTTGTATTTGGGCATGGTGAGAGAAGTGATCTATGGGGGGTTTGGTCGAGCACCCCGGATACCGAAGGCGGGGTGAATAGCGAATTCCACCCGCATTCTGCAAACGAGAAACTCGGGTCCAGATTCAGCACCAAGCGTGCCAGAGGCAACCAGAAGATGGCTTCCCTTTATTATTTTTTAATGGGAATATTCATCCCTCGGCAGGTGACCTACTTAGACCCGGCGCTTGCAACAATCTGGCCCCCGAGGAACCCTACCCCACCCTCCTAAATGCACGAGATGAAAGATACTGCCCGGGCGCTGGTGCGGATCAGCTTTGACGGGCGTGTCCACAAGACCTTCCGAGGCCACATGGCCAAGGAGCGATTTGAAAACGAGGTGAGGGTCCTCAAGCACCTCGAGGAGAAGGGCTGCCCCTTCGTCCCCCGGCTGCTCGAGTCGGACCCCGAGCAGCTGAAGATCGTCACCACCAACTGCGGAACCCGCGTCGACCAGGTCAATTCCGAGCGCCTGAAGGAGCTCTTTGCCGAGCTTGAGCCATTCGGCGTACGCCATGAGGACCGGGAGCTTCGCAACATCACGTACCGGACCTCGGACGGGCGGTTCTGCATCATCGACTTTGAGTTCGCGACGATCCTCGACGGGGGTGCCAACGTCGTCTCCCTGAAGCCCTCGGCCGCACAATGAGTTCAGACACCCCGACCTCCGGCGAGACCGACCCCAGGGGCTCCGTACCCGCCCTGCACTGGTCGGGCGTCACCGACATCGGGCGGTTCCGCCCGAACAACGAGGACTCCTTCCTCGCGATGAAGTTCAACGGCCACGAGGTGAGCTACCTGGGAAAGACCGGGGAAGACTCCATGGAGGGGGCCGACTACGTGTTTGCGGTGAGCGACGGCATGGGCGGTGCCCGGTCCGGGGAATTCGCAAGCCGGGTCGCCGTCGACCGCATCACGAAGCTGCTCCCCCGGAGCTTCCGACTGAACGCAGCCGGCATCGCGGGGGGATTCACCGACATCCTCTTGGAACTCTACTCGGCCATCCACGCCGACATGCTCCAGCTCGGCTACTCCTACCAGGAGTGCGCAGGCATGGGCGCGACACTCAGCCTCTGCTGGTTCCGCCCGGACTGGATGTATTTCGCCCACATTGGGGACAGCCGGATCTATTACCTGCCGGCCGAGGGCGGCCTCACGCAGCTCACCCACGACCACACCCATGTCGGGTGGATGCGCCGCAAGGGGGAGCTCAACGAGCGCGAGGCCCGCACCCATCCCCGGCGCAACGCGCTCCAGCAGTCTCTCGGGGCCGGGACGCAGTTCATCGAGCCCCACATCGGCGCAGTCGGCTACCGGCCCGGGGACCGGTTCCTCATCTGCTCGGACGGGCTGGTCGACGGACTCTGGGACCGCCAGATTGAGGAGATCATCCGGACCCAAAGGAGGGCGCCCGGGGAACCGACCGTCGCGCAGCGCCTCGTGAACGATGCCGTCAGCAATTCCGGTCGCGACAACACCACCGCCCTCATTGTAGAGATACCCCGAACCCCGCAACCCGAGCCGGCCCCGGCCGGCCCAATCCTAACGTGAACCTGATCTTCGTCTACGGCACCCTGAAGCACGGGGGCCACAACCACCACTTCATGGTCGGCCAGACCTTTCTGTCCTCGGGGCACACGCTGCCGGGCTACACCCTCTTCGATCTGGGCGGATACCCGGGCCTGGTCGCCCATCCGGACGACACCGAGGGCGTGAGTGGCGAGGTTTGGTCCGTGGACGACGCCTGCCTTGCCGGGCTAGACGTCCTTGAGGGCACGGCCGAGGGTCTCTACGGCAGGGCTGCCGTCCCTCTCCTCGCGCCCTTTGACGGGAAGCGGGTCGAGGCCTACTTCTACCTGATGAGTGTGAGGGACCGGGCGCGAGTCGGGGAGACGTGGAGCAGCTAGAGCCGAGAAGGGGCCCCCTTCCGAACTAGTTCTTGCCCCCTGAGCCTTTGGTCGGATCGGACGGCGCCCCGACGGCACTGTACCGCCTTACGCTCGTGAATTTCGCCCTGAAGAGGTCATCGAGAAGCGCCATCACCGGGGCCGGGACCTTGGCCACGACGGCGTCGAGCGGGGGGAGCTTGTCGCCCACCAAGGGAAGCGCATCAGGCTCCACCTTGGGCGCAGGGGTATCGCCCCGCGCGGCCGCCTCGGCCAGGAAGGATGACTCGTCGGCCTCGTCGGGCCATTCGCCCACCTCCTCAGTGGCCGAAGCGGGAGGCTCGACGGAGCCAAGCCCAGCAAGCCGGGACTCCAGCCTCTCAATCAGTCCTTTTTTTTTTCGCCGCCCTCGCTGCTTCCGGGGGACTCGGCCGCCAGGGCCGCCAATTCCTTGATCAGGCTGTCGATGGCGCGTGCACGGCTCGCGTCGACGGCCTTCAGGAGGGTCACCTCAAAATTGATCTTTTCGGCGAGGCCAAGCTTAACGCTCCCCTCTCCCTCCCGAAGGGCGTCCAGCAGGCGCGTGAGCTGCTCGGTTGTCATGACATTGCCCAGGCGCGTGCTGCGGCCCCCGGAGGAAATCGAATCCAGGAGAGCCGTCCTCACCATCGTCTGGAGGTCGGTGAGGAGCCGCACCAGGTCCCTTCCCGCCGAGTCGCACTCATCGACGATCGCCACGATCCGGCGTTGGTCCCCCGCCGCAAGCGCCGCCGCGAGCTCGGAAACCTTGGATTCGGAGACAAGGCCGTACACGTCAAGGACGTCGGCCTCGGCAATCTCCCCGCCGCAGAAGGCGATCATCTGGTCCAGGATCGACTGCGCGTCCCTCATGCCCCCGTCGGCAAGTCGAGCGATACAGGACAGGGCGGCCGCATCCACCTTCACCTTTTCGGCGTCCGCGATGGACTTGAGCCGGGCTGAGATCAGGTCTGCGGAGATGGGCTTCAGGTCAAAGCGCTGGCAACGCGAGAGGATCGTCGGGAGCACCTTCTGGACCTCCGTTGTAGCAAAGACGAACTTAACGTGGGGTGGAGGCTCCTCCAGGGTCTTAAGCAGCGCGTTGAACGCGGCCGTCGAGAGCATGTGCACCTCGTCGATGATGTAGATCTTGAACTTGCCCTGCGCCGGCGTGTAGCGGGAGGTCTCCCTCAAATCGCGGACCTGCTCGACGCTGTTGTTGGACGCGCCATCGATCTCGATGACATCGAGGTGGCTGCCCTCGGCGATGGCCACGACCGCGGGGTCGGCCAGGTCGAAATCCGCCTTGGGCCCCCCGGTGCAATTGAGCGCCTTGGCGAAGATCCTGGCAATCGAGGTCTTACCGGTGCCCCTCGGCCCAACAAGGAGGTAGGCATGGGCAATCCGCCCGCGGGCAATCGCGTTTCGGAGGGTGCGCACGACATGGTCCTGGCCGACGACGTCGCCGAACGTCTGGGGCCGCCATTTGCGCGCGATGACCTGGTAGGCTGAGGCGGACAAGGAGGGGACTCTAGGAGGGAAAGATGAAGTGGCCAGGCACTCCACGGCACTGGTAGAACGTCGGTACCGTTGCTGCCTTCCGGCCCTGGCGGGGTTCGCGCGTCTGCCCATGCATGGCGCCTGGCCGAGGCGGAACATGCGCCCCCGCGCCGGGGCCGCAACACCTATTTAACCGGCTCCGGCGGCGGCGCCTTGGGTTCGCCCTGGAAAAATTTCTGCTGTCCCTGGCGGAATTGCTGCAAGCGCTCGCGCTGCTGGGAGATAAGCTCCTCAAACTTGACGCGCTGCTCGGTCGTGAGGATATCGGCGATCTGGTCCTGCATCTTCTCGATTGTCAGGGCGGTGGTGAGCTGCACCTCGCGGCGCTCCCGACCAAGCCGGGCTGCCGTCCGCTTCACGATGGGCTCGATCTTTGCCCTTTGCTCCTCCGTGAGGTCGAGCTTCTCGGCGAAGCTGCGCATGAGCTGGGGGCCAAATCCCATGGGGCCCTGCGCCGGCCGGATGCCGAGCTGCGAAAGAATGGCGGTGTTTGCCCGCGGCCTGCCCGCTGCCCACTTGATGATCCCGAGCGCGGTTGCCCCGCCCGTCACCAGACCGGCGACAAAGATGGCGATCGTTGCCAGGACTACTTGCCAGGTTTTTGCCATGGTCAGGTCCCCAGGTTGACGACTTCGGCGATCGGATCATCGACCGAGGCGGTGGTGTCGGCGTCGAACGCCGAGGTGATCGCCGAGAAGTTGATCGCAACCGCGGCTACGGCGAAAGCGCAGGCAACCAAGGCTGCGCGAAGGGAAAGCCGGGCGAACGCCGAAGCACGCGGCTCGCGCTGCTCAAACGCGAGCGCGGCCACGCGGGTCGAAAACCCGAACGGGGCCGACTCGTCGCGAGCCGCTGCCGGCGCCTTGCGTGCGGCGGCCAGCAGCTTTTCCAGAGACTGCTCGGGATTATTCATACGCGCTCCTTTTCGATAAGTTCACGGTAAAAACGTTGCAACTTCCGTCTGGCCCTAAAGGCCCGCACCTTCACCAAGGTCTGGTTCCATCCGGTCAATTGGCTGATCTCGGCAATCGAGCGCTGCTCGAGGTCAAGGTACTGGATCACGAGCCGGTCCTCGGGCTTGAGCTGGTCGAGCAGCTTGTGGACGAGTTCCTTGGCCGAGGCCGCCTCGTCCGGGGCCACGTCGTGCTCGTTCGTGATGACCGAATCCAGGACCTGGGTCTCCTTCTCAGAAAGGTCCGCCCACCTGAGCTCGGGCCGGCGCTTCTGCGCCCTCAGGTGGTCGATGCACGTCGTCACGGCGATGCGGGACACCCAGTGGGGGAAAGGCACGGCACCCTGATACTGGTCTATCCGGGTGAACATTTTCATAAAAACTTCCTGGGCAAGGTCTTCTTCAGGAACCCTGCGGGGGAGATGGGCCCGGACAATGCGGATGACCAACGGGTGGAGGTGTTCCACGAGCTCTCGCGCAGCAGTCTGATCGCGCTGGCGAACGCGACCAAGACAGCCAGCCAGATCAAACGACTGGTCGTCAGGCATAAGTTAATGGAGGCAACATCGTACACATACTGCAAGACGCCGATGGGACCCGGCCGGTTACCGGGTACTTTCCCCGGTCCGGTCCTTCGGTCCAAGGGCGCCCCAGGAGCCTGGGGGCGGCCCTAACCCATCCCGGTCGCTTGACTTTCCCCCGTCCGGGCCGATGTAGTAGCTCAAAGATGGTTCCTGCCTTCCAGGCCCTTCGACTTACTTTCGCGCACGACCTGTAGAGGACGCCGCCTAGCGGCGGGTCGTGCGTAGGCCTTTTGACCCTTTTCCGCCCCGGTCGCATGAGACCGCGCAGGCGTTGTACTCCCGTCAGAAAACCGCCAATCTCAATCTTCCGATTCCATGCAGCCCGCCCCCATTTCCAAATACGCCCCCTTCCCTCCCGTAGACCTGCCCAACCGACAGTGGCCGAACCGCACGATCAAGCACGCGCCCATCTGGTGCAGTGTCGACCTGCGGGACGGCAACCAGGCCCTCGCGCAGCCGATGAGCGTCGAGGAAAAGATCGAGTTCTTCGACATGCTTGTTCGGATTGGTTTCAAGGAGATCGAGGTGGGGTTCCCCTCCGCCTCGCAGATCGAGTTCGACTTCACGCGCCGCCTCATCGACGAGAAGCGGATCCCCGATGATGTCGCGATCCAGATCCTCTGCCAGTGCCGCGAGGACCTGATCACCCGCTCGCTGGAGGCCGTCCGGGGCGCCAAGAACGTCATCTTCCACCTCTACAACTCGACCTCGCCGAAGCAGCGCGAGTACGTTTTCAACCTCCCAAAGGAGGAGATTGTGCAGATCCCCGTGCGGGCAATCGGCCAGCTCAAGCGGGACGGGGCCGCCCTCATTGCCGCCGGAACCCGCCTGCGCCTGGAATACTCCCCCGAGAGCTTCACGAGCACCGAGCTCGAGTTCGCCCTCGAGATCTGCGAGGCCGTTTCGGACGTCTGGGGACCGACCCCCGACAACAAGATCATCCTGAACCTCCCGGCCACCGTGGAGTATGCGACCCCCAACGTCCATGCGGACCAGATCGAGTGGATGTGCACCCACCTGACGCGGCGCGACTCGACCATCGTCTCGCTCCACACGCACAACGACCGGGGCACCGGAGTGGCCGCCACGGAGCTGGCGCTCCTGGCCGGGGCAGATCGGGTCGAGGGCACGCTCTTCGGCAACGGCGAGCGGACCGGCAACCTGGATATCGTCACGGTCGCCCTGAACCTCTACACCCACGGGATCCACCCCGGCCTCGACCTGAGCGACCTGAACGCGGTGCGCGACGTCTACGAGCGGTGCACGCGCCTGGAGGTGCCCCCGCGCCAGCCCTATGCCGGGGAGCTTGTGTTCACGGCGTTCAGCGGAAGCCACCAGGACGCCATCAAGAAATCCCTTCCCCACCAGAAGCCCGGAAAGCCCTGGGACGTCATCTACATCCCGATCGACCCGGCCGACATCGGCCGCAGCTACCGGGCAATCATCAGGATCAATTCGCAGTCGGGCAAAGGCGGCGTGGCCTACGTGCTCGAGCAAGCTTTCGGCTACCAGCTGCCCAAGCTCATGCACAAGGAAATCGGGAAAGTCGTAAACGACCTGGCCGACTCGAAGGGGACCGAGCTCACGGCGGACGAGATCAGGGAGGCCTTCCAGCGCGAGTACCTCGAGCGCACGCAGCCGGTCTCCCTCGAGCACTTCAAGACAACCGAGCGCGACTCGACCGTGAAGTGCGAGGCGCGAATCACCGTTGACGGCAAGGTCCATGCGCTCACCGGCACCGGCAACGGGCCGATCGACGCGTTCGTGCGGGCGCTCGCCACCACCGATCTTCCGAAATTCGACGTCCTGAACTACTCCGAGCACTCGCTCGGGGCAGGTGCCGAGGCCAAGGCGGTGAGCTACATCCAGGTGAAGCTCGAGCGGGGCTCCGCGTATTTCGGCGCCGGGATCGATACCAACATCGAGCTCGCCTCGATCAAGGCGATCGTCAGCGCCCTCAACCGGGCGATCAAGCCGGCGAAATGAAGTTCGAGCCCGCCAAGCGGCCCCTGACGGGCGAGACGCTTGAGTCCCTGACCGCGTCCCTCACGGCCGCGGGCGAGAAGCCGTTTCGCGCGGCGCAGATTCTCGACTGGGTCTACAAGAAGCGGGCGCGGAGTTGGGAGGACATGACCAACCTGCCGAAGGCCCTGCGGGCCTGGCTCGAGGGGGAGTTCACGCTCATGCCCGCGTCGCTTGTCCTCAACCGCCACTCGGCCGACGTGACCGACAAGCTTCTCCTTGAGCTTGAGGACAAGTCGCTCATCGAGACGGTCATCATCCGGGCCCCGCAGGACGGCGTCGGGCTCGACCACTCGCGCAAGACCATCTGCATCTCGACGCAGGTGGGGTGCGCCATGGGCTGCGTTTTCTGCGCAAGCGGCCTGGCGGGCCTGAAGCGGAACATGAGCGCCGGCGAGATCGTGGCGCAGCTGCTCCAGGTCTGCTATGCCGAGGACCTTCGCACGCCGCGGGCGCGAGCGGAGCTGGCATCCTTCGACAACATCGTCGTGATGGGCATGGGCGAGCCCCTCGCCAACTACGACGCCCTGATCCGCGCCCTCACCATCGTGAATGCCGAGTGGGGACTTGGGTTCGGTGCGCGGCGCATCACGGTTTCCACCAGCGGGCTCGTGCCCAAGATCATCAAGCTCGCCGACGAGCCGATCGGCTTCCGGCTTGCGATCTCGCTTCACGGGGCAACCGACGAGGTCCGCTCCCAGATCATGCCTGTCAACAAGGCCTATCCCCTGGCGAAACTCCTTCCCGCCGTGAAGACGTTCACGGAGCGGCACGGGCGGATGGTCACGCTGGAGTTCATCCTGATCGCCGAGGTGAACGACACACCCGACCAGGCGCGCAGGCTAAGGGACATAGCTCTCGACCTGCATGCGCATGTGAACCTCATCCCTTACAACACGGTGGAGGGGCTTCCCTGGGAGCGCCCCGAGCTTTCCCGTCAGATCGCCTTTGCCGAGGTCCTCGACCGCTCTGGGGTGTCGGTGACCCTGCGCCGGGAGAAGGGCCACGACATCGCCGCGGCCTGCGGGCAGCTCAGGTTGAAGACCGAGCGGGAGCGCGAGGCGACGCCGTCCCATTAGTAAATTTCATCTTGAAAGGGCGAGGGAACTAATGGCTACATATCCGGTTCATAGGGGCCACATGGCCCTGTTCCTCCTCCTCTTCACACCATGATCGAAGTCAAAGGCCTCGTTAAATCGTATGGCTTAAAACGCGCGGTAGATGGCGTGAGCTTCACCGTGAAGCGCGGCGAAATCCTGGGTTTCCTGGGGCCCAACGGCGCGGGTAAGTCCACGACAATGAAGATGATAACCGGTTTCGTCCGGCCCGACTCCGGCACGGCTCTGGTCGACAATGTCGACGTCCTTTTGGACCCCGTCGCCGTAAAGCGGAAACTCGGCTACCTTCCCGAGAACGCCCCGGCCTACCCCGAGATGACCGTCCAGGAGTTCCTCGCGTTCATCGCCGAGGTGCGCGGCTACAGCGACCCCCGGGCTCGCGCCGCCCAGGTCGAGCGCGCAATCGGCCTGACCCACCTCTCCTCGGTCCGGGGCCAGACCATCGAGACCCTGTCCAAGGGCTACAAGCAGCGGGTCGGATTCGCCCAGGCCCTCCTTCACGATCCCCCGGTCCTCATCCTGGACGAGCCCACGGACGGCCTCGACCCCAACCAGAAAAACGAGGTGCGGACCCTGATCAAGAACATGGCCGTCGAGAAGGCGGTCATCCTCTCGACCCACATCCTTGAGGAGGTCGAGGCCATCTGCACGCGGGTGATCGTGATCTCCCGCGGAAAGCTGGTCGCCGACGAGACCCCAGCCCAGCTCCTGGCACGCAAACCCGGCGCCCGGATGGATGAAATCTTCAGAAGCCTGACCCACACCGACGTATGAAACAGGTAAAACCTATCTTCAAACGGGAGTTCGCCGGCTACTTCAGGACGCCGGTGGCCTATGTCTTCCTGGTGGCCTTCCTGGTGATGAGCGTGGCGCTCGCCTTCTCCCGCTTCGGGGGATTCTTCAAGGCCGGCATCGCGAGCCTGGACACCTACTTCGGCTTCTATCCCTGGCTATTCCTCTTCATCGTCCCGGCGGCCGGGATGCGCCTCTGGTCGGAGGAGAAGCGCTCCGGCACCTCGGAGCTTCTGTTCACGCTGCCCGTGACGACCCTCGAGGCCGTGATCGGGAAGTTCCTGGCCGGATGGGCCTTCCTCGCTCTTGCCGTCCTGCTGAGTTTCCCGATGGCAATCACGATCGGGTACCTGGGAAACCCCGACTGGGGCATCGTCTGCACGAGCTACCTGGGGGCGATCCTGATGGCCGGCGGCTTCCTCGGGGTGTGCTCACTCACGTCCGCCCTCACCAAGAACCAGGTCGTGAGCTTTGTCGTGAGCCTCTGCCTCTGCGCGGTCCTCGTCTTCCTCGGCTACAGCGGCTTCACGAGCTTCCTCGAGGGCTTCCTGCCGGTGGGCGTCTCCGACGCCGTCTCCAACTTTAGCTTCATCACCCACTTTAACCCCATGGTCCGCGGAATCGTGGACCTCAAAGACGTGGTGTTCTTCCTCTCGCTGATCGGATTCACCCTCTTCCTCAACGTGGTCGCACTGGAGCGCTGAACCCTGGCACCGCCATGAAAATCGGAAGCAAGACCCTCACCCTCCTCTTTCTCCTCGTCGGGCTCGTCCTGGCGAACTACCTGGCGACATCGGTGCCGCTGCGCTACGATGCCACGTCGGAAAAAATCTACACGCTGTCCCCCGGCACCCGAGCCCTGCTCTCGAAGATCGGCGAGACGACCTCGCTTGACCTCTACTTCTCGCACAACGCCGCCGGCCAGTACGTCGAGTACAAGAACTACGCGGAGCGGGTCCACGAGATGCTCCGCCAGTACGAGCGGGCCTCGGGCGGCCGGATCCGCCTGAACGTGATCGACCCGGAGCCGGACACCCCCGAGGAGGAGAAGGCGACGGCGGCCGGGATCGAGCCCCAGACCCTTCCCGGGGGCAGCCAGTTCTACTTCGGGCTCGTCGCGACCCAGGCCGACCAGCAGAAGGCTATTCCGGCCCTGACGCCCCAGCGCGAGCAATTCCTCGAGTACGACGTCTCGGAACTGGTCTACGGGGTCAGCCAGACCGAGAAGAAGAAGCTCGGGCTCATCACGAGCCTTCCGCTCCAGGGCTCCCCCGGCATGCCCATGATGGGCCAGCAGGGAGCCGAGCCCCAGTTTGTCGTGAGCGAATGGGAACAGACCTACAAGATCGTCCCCGTCCAGGGCCAGGCCACCGAGCTGCCGCCCGACCTCGACGTCCTGGCGATCGTCCACCCCGAGAACCTCTCGCCCAAGCTGCAGTACGCCATCGACCAGTTCCTGCTCGCGGGAACACCCGTGTTCCTTGCTGTCGATCCCTCGAGCGCCTACTTCAGGCGGCAGGGAGGGCAGGAGGCCATGTTCGGCGGCCCTCAGCCCAACGTCTCGAGCGACCTGCCCGTGCTCCTGAACGGCTGGGGCATCGCCTACGACTCGCAGAAGGTGGTCGGCGACCCGGAGAACGCCGAGGAGGTGGAGCTGCGCGACCAGAGCCACCTGCGCTATCCCGTGTGGATCAACCTTGCCCAGGAGGGCTTCAACCCGAAGGCGCTTCCGACCGCCCAGCTGGCTTCCGCGCTCTTCATCGAGGCCGGAAGCGTGGCGCTTAAGCCCGGCAATACGCTCACGTTCACGCCCCTTGTGGAGACCTCGGCAAAGTCGGGCGAGGTGCCCGTAGCGGCCCTTCAGTTCGCGCAGCCCGAGGAGGTCGCCCGCCAGGTCACGGCCTCCGGCAAGCGGACGATCGCGGCGCTGGTCTCGGGACGCTTCAAGACGGCGTTCCCCGACGGGGCGCCAAAGGACCCCCCATCCGCTGATAAGAAGGACTCGAAGCCCGCAAAGGATGCCCCCGCTGAGTCCCTGAAGGAGTCGAAGACCACGAGCATCCTCATCGTCGTGGCCGACACGGATTGGCTCTTCGACGACTACAGCGTCCGCAAGTTCAGCTTCATGGGCCAGTCCGCGGCGGAGCCGTTCAACGACAACCTGGCGCTCGCCGCCAACTCGCTCGACTTCATGGCGGGCTCCAGGGACCTGATCTCCATTCGCGGCAAGGGCAACTCGGTGCGCCCCTTCACGGTCGTCAAGCGCATGGAGGCCGACGCCGCGCAGAAGTACAAGGAGAAGCTGACCGCCCTCGAGGCGAGGATCACCGAGGTCCAGGGCAAGCTGGCCGAGCTCCAGGGCAAGAAAAACGAGGGAGGTAAGCTGATCGCCTCTCCCGACGTGACCCGCGCCGTGGAGGACTTCCAGAAGCAGTCCTCGGCGCTCAGGGGCGAGCGCCGCGCCATCCGCCGGAGCCTCCGGGAGGGGGTCGATGCCCTCGAGAACAAGCTCCTCGTCCTGAATCTCCTCGGCACCCCGCTCCTCGTTTGCGCGTTCGGCCTTTGGTACCGCTCGCGCCGCAGGGCCTAGGCCGCCTTCCCCTCCTCCCGGCAAATAACGACTCGCGATGAAACTTCGAAACCTCGTCATCACCGTCGCCATTCTCGCCGTCCTCTCGGCGTTGGCCTACCTGGGCAACCGGCCCGCACCTGCGGCCTCCGACGACCCGCGCGTCGGAAAGCCTCTCCTGGATTCAGACACGGCGGCCCGGGCTGCTGGGCTCGCCATCTCCGACCAGGGAAAGAAGGTGGAACTCGTGAGGTCCCCGGAGGGCGCCTGGCGGGTTCCCGGCTACTTCGACATGCCTGCGGACTTCGAGAAGATTGCACGCTTCGTGCAGGACCTGAACGAGGCGAAGGTGGACCGTTTCGTGACCGCGAGTCCCGAAAGGATCGCGAGGCTCGAGTTCAAGGACTCCGCCGTGACCCTGAGGGACTCAGCGGGCAAGGAAATCTGGGCCATAACCCTCGGGAAGACTCCCGATTCGGGCAACGGGCGCTTCGTGCGCTTCGGCCAGGAACCGAAAGCCTTCCTGAGCGGCCTCCATGCCTGGCTCGACACCGACCCGAAGAGCTGGGCCGACACGCGCCTGGTGGCGGTGAAGAGCGAAGACATTGCGAAGGTTGAGGTTTCCTTTGAGGACGGCGCCTCCCTCGTGGTGTCGCGGGCCAAGAAGGACTCCGCGTGGTCCGCTCCCCAGGCCCCTGTGGGAAAGAAGCTGATTGAGGAAAAAATCTCCTCGCTGGTCGGGACCCTCACCTCGCTGCGGTTCACGGACACGACGGACACGGGCGACGCCGCGGCACTGGAGGCCGCAAGGCACCCGCGGGCCTTTACCCTCACCACGTTCAGCGGGACCACGCTCAAGGTCGCCCTTGGGCGAAAGCCCGAGGAGAAGAAATTAAAGGCCCCGGCGGTCGACCCGAACCAACCCCTGCTCACGCCCAAGGATGCCACTGCAAAGCCCGAGACCACGCCAATCACGCCCGAGTTCGAGACCGTGCCTGCCGGGCCGGTATTCGTATCGGTGGCCAGTTCGGAGGCAAAGGCGACGATCAACGCCCTCATGGCCAAGCGGGCGTTCAAGGTCGACGACTACAGCTTCACCGCGCTCCCCCAGAAGCTGGACGAGCTTCTTGAGCCGGAAAAGGCCAAGTAAGGGAACCGGCATTCATGCCGGGCGCCTCGGATTTTCCTTTACACATATCAACATTTCGCGATGCGTTGATATGTGTCCCTGACCGATCGTCCCCTCTCCGAGCTCTTCGCGCAGCGCCGCCCGCTGCGCTCGATCGAGTTTTTTCCTCCCAAGGACGACGCAGGGGTCGAGGCTCTCCGAAAGACGGCTTCGGCACTGAAGTCCATGTCCCCGGACTTTGTCTCGGTCACCTACGGGGCGGGCGGCAGCACCCGCGAGCGCACCGCCCAGGTCAGCGCCATCCTGAAAGCCGAGTTCGGCTTCACCGTGATGCCCCACCTCACCTGCGTCGGGCACTCCCGGACGGAGCTCAACGAGGTGGCCGACCGCATCCACGGAGACGGATTCCGCAACATCATGGCTCTCCGTGGCGACCCGCCCAAGGGTACATCGGAATTCACGGCTCCGGACGACGGCCTGCGGTATGCCAACGAGCTCGTGGCGCTCCTGAAGGCCCGACACCCGGATTTCTGCCTCGGCGTGGGAGGCTACCCCGAGAAGCACCCCGAGGCACCGAGCCCGGAGTCGGATCTGGAGGCGCTCAAGCGAAAAGTCGACGCCGGTGCGGCTTTCGTGACCACCCAGCTCTTTTTCGACAACGCGACGTACTACGGCTTCGTCGAGCGTTGCCGGAAGGCCGGGATCAGTGTCCCGATCATCCCTGGCATCATGCCGGTGCTCTCGCTTAAGCAGATCCAGCGCTTCACTGCGATGTGCGGGACGGCGCTTCCATCTGCCCTTGTCCGCCGCCTTGAGGCAGCGGGGGACGCGCCAGAGATCGTCGAGGCGATCGGCATCGACTGGGCGCTCCAGCAAATACGGGGACTGATCGAGAACGGCGCCCCCGGCTACCACCTCTACATCCTGAACCGAGCCAAGAGCGCCCTCACCCTGGCCGCCGGACTCGCAGCCTAGCCACCGGCAAACACCGGCCTAAAGCCGGCCTCGGAGAGAATCTTCGCAACCGCCTCGCGCTGGTCGCCCTGGATCTCGATCCTGCCCTCCTTGACGGTCCCGCCGCATCCGCAGGCGGCCCTCATCTTCTTTGCGAGCTGCTCCTTTTCTGGAAGCCCGATGCCGGTGAACCCGTCCACGACGGTCACCGTCTTCCCGCCCCTGCCGCCCTTTTCCCGGGTGATGTCCACCCTGCCCCGGTTTCGGGCGGGCTCCGGCTTCGCCGCTGGTGTCGCCTTTGGCGGACCCGAAAAGGCAGGTAGTCCCTCCAATTCGAGCTTTGCGAAGGGGTTCTGCCCCAGGCGGTTGCCGCCCTCCACTGGGATCTTGTCCGCCACCTTTAGGGCCTCCCGCCACAGGATCCCGCGGGAATGGCCGATTCACCGCCCAAGAACTGGAGCGCCTTGGGATAGCTCCTGCGCTCAAGGAAATGGACCAGCTGGGGATGAAGGCTCGGGCGGCCCTCCTCCAGGAGCTCGTCCAGTTGGGCCATGCCCGAGGCGATGCAGGCGCCATCAGCGCGCTTTATGCCGTCCAGGAGCGAGATAAGGGATGCTTTAATGCGGTCTTCCATGGCCAACGGGGGAGAGAACCCAACCTAATACAACCTCTCCCCTTGTGAAGCGCGATTGCAACCTCCCTGCCCGTTTTCCGCGGGGCTTGAGTTGGCCGGGTTGCCGTGTACTGTGGACCCAAACCCTCCTTTACAAGCGCCGGGGTGGAAACGCCCCGGCACCACTGATGAATTCCTCCTCTCTTCCCACCCGCGCCAACATCGACGTCATCGAGCCGATGTACCGCCAATGGCTCGACAACCCCGACGGGGTTGACCCGACCTGGCGTGCGTTTTTCCAGGGATTCTCCCTCGGCACCAACGGAGCCCCAATCACGGATCTCTTTGCCGGGCAGCCCAATCAGGCGCCGATCATCGACAGCAGCAAGCAGTCGCAGGTCAGGAACCTGGTCTTCGCCTATCGCGCGATCGGCCACCTCCAGGCCCATGTGGATCCGCTCAGCCCGCCTCCCGCGAAGCTGGCAAAACTCGCCCTGAGCGAGTTTGACCTCGGGGAAGAGGACCTCGATACCTCGTTCAACCTGGTTGCCTACCGCGGCGGCGGGCAAATGAAGCTGCGCGACGTCGTGGCGTCGCTGGAAAAGACCTACTGCGGGCACGTCGGTGTCGAATACGCCCACATCCAGGACAAGGATTGCCGCCTCTGGCTGCAGGAGCGGATAGAGTCCTCGATGCTCCAGCCTTCGTTCACCCGCGCCCAGAAGGTCAGGATCCTCAGGAGGGTGCACAAGGCCGAGCTCTTCGAGAAATTCCTGCACACGAAATATGTGGGCCAGAAGCGCTTCTCGCTCGAGGGCGGGGAAACGATCATCGCCGCCCTGGACGCCGTCATCGACCACTGCCCCGGAGCGGGCGTCGAGGAGATCGTGTTGGGCATGGCCCACCGCGGACGGCTGAACGTGCTAACGAGCGTCATGCGAAAGTCCTTTGACCAGCTCTTCGAGCAGTTCTCGGAGAACTACATCCCCGATACGGTCGGCGGCGACGGAGACGTGAAGTACCACCTGGGGTACGAGTCGATCCTCACGACCACCTCGGGCGAGAAGGTTGAAGTGCGCCTCGCGGCCAATCCCTCCCACCTGGAAATCGTGGACCCCGTGGTCGAGGGCAAGGCGAGGGCCCGCCAGAGGATCCGCGGGGATTCCGAGGAACGCAGGCGGGTCATGGCGCTCCTCATCCACGGCGACGCCGCTGTCGCCGGCCAGGGAATCGTCGCCGAAACCCTTAACTTCTCCCAGCTGCCCGGATACCGGACCGGGGGCACCGTGCACTTCGTCATCAACAACCAGATCGGGTTCACGACCGACCCGCAGGACGCCCGCTCGACACGCTACTGCACGGATGTCGCCAAGATGATCGAGGCTCCCATCTTCCACGTGAACGGGGATGACCCCGAGGCCGTTTGCATGGTGGCGCAGCTCGCGCTCGACTTCCGGGTGCGGTGGAAGCGCGACGTGTTCATCGACATGTACTGCTTCAGGCGCCACGGCCACAACGAGACCGACGAGCCGTCCTTCACGCAGCCGATGCTCTACAAGAAGATCGCGGTCCATCCGCTGGTCTCCGCGCTCTACACCGAAAAGCTGGTCGCAGAGGGCTCGATCTCCACGGCCCAGCGCGACGCCATCAAGGCCGAGTATTCCGCCGCGCTCGAGGAGAACCTCGCCAAGGCCAAGGAGCGTGAGGCCGCGAAAGCCGCCAGGCGCGCCAGGCCGAGGGACCCATTCAAGGGATCGACGGCACAGTTCCAGCCGGCCTACCACCACAGCCGGGTGAAGACGGGCGTCGCGGCGGCCCAGCTTGAGACGATCGTCAAGGGCCTCACCACGGTTCCCGAAACCTTCAAGGTCAACCCGAAGATCAAGCGGCTCCTCGATGCGAGGCTAGCGGCTTTCCGCGAGGGCGGCCCGGTGGACTGGGGCTTCGGCGAGGCCCTTGCGTTCGGCTCGATCCTCATCGAGGGGCGGCCGGTTCGCCTTTCCGGCCAGGATTGCGAGCGCGGAACCTTCAGCCACCGCCACGCCGTCCTCACGGACATTGACACCGGCCAGAAGTACACGCCGCTAAAGAACCTGGACCCCAAGCAGGCTCGATTCTGCGTGTACAATTCGCTCCTTTCCGAGGCGGCGGTGCTTGGCTTCGACTACGGGTACTCGATGGACTATCCCGACTTGCTCTGCCTCTGGGAGGCCCAGTTCGGGGACTTTGCCAACGGCGCCCAGGTCGTGATCGACCAGTTCATCGTGAGCGGCGAGTCCAAGTGGCAGCGCACGTGCGGCATCGTGCTGCTCCTGCCGCACGGCTACGAGGGCCAGGGCCCCGAGCACTCGTCGGCGCGGCTCGAGCGTTTCCTCCAGTCGTGCGCCGAGGACAACATCCAGGTGGCGAATGTCACCACGCCCGCGCAGTACTTCCACCTGCTGCGCCGCCAAGTGATGCGGGAGTTCAGGAAGCCCCTGGTCATCATGTCGCCGAAGTCGCTCCTGAGGCATCCCTCCGCCGTATCCAGGATTGCCGAGCTGACGGACGGATCCTTCCAGGAAATCCTCGACGACCCCGCGCAGCAAGCGACGGCGTCCCGCGTCATCCTCTGCTCGGGCAAGGTCTATTACGACTTGATCGACTACCGGGAGAAGAACGGGGTCAAGGACACCGCGATCGTGCGGATCGAGCAGCTTTACCCGCTGCACACCGACCGCCTCAGCGAGATCGCCGCCAAGTACGAGGGCGCCCGCATCGTATGGTGCCAGGAGGAGTCGCTCAACATGGGTGCGTGGTCATGGATCTGCCCCCAACTGACCGACATATTCAGGAAAATCCCCCTCTATGCCGGCAGGGGCGCTTCCGCATCCCCCGCAGTCGGCTCCCTCGCCCTGCACAAGCTCGAGCTGGCCGGTCTCCTTGAAGACGCCTACACCTTATAACCACTAACATGTCCTTCGACGTCAAAATCCCGCCCATGGGCGAGTCCATTAGCTCCGGAATCTTGGCCAAGTGGCACGTTAAGAACGGAGACACCGTCAAGCCGGAGCAGCCGCTCTTCGAGCTTGAGACCGACAAGATCACCTCCGAGGGAGCCGCCGAGGCTTCGGGCGTCATCACGCTGAAGGTCGAGGCCGGCGCCGAGGTGAAGATTGGGCAGGTGGTGGCGACGATCGAATCCACCACGGGCACCGTCTCTACGGAAAAGCCCGCGGCGGCACCCGCCGAGGCGGCTCCGCTGGCAGCCGCGGCCCCCGTGTCGCCTGCCGTCCGCAGGCTCGCCTCGGAGACCGGGGTCAACCCGGCCGAGGTCGCGGGCTCGGGCAAGGCCGGGCGCGTCACCAAGGGCGACATGCTGGCCGCGGCAGAGAAGCCGGCGCCCGCGGCCCCCACCCCCACAGCCCCGTCGCCGACGCCCCCGGCACCAATCATTGCCCCAAAGGCCGGGGACCGGCAGACCCGGCGCAAGCTCACGCCGCTCCGCCAAAAGATCGCCGAGCGGCTGGTCTCCGCCCAGCACCAGGCGGCGCTCCTCACCACGTTCAACGAGGTGGACATGTCAGCCGTCATGGCGCTCCGCGCCAAGCACCAGGAGGAGTTCGTCAAGAAGTACGGGTTCAAGCTCGGCTTCATGTCCTTCTTTGTGAAAGCCGTCGTGCACGCCCTCAGGGAAGTGCCGGCGATCAACTCATTGATCGAGGGGGATACCCTGGTCCAAAACCACTACTACGACATCGGGGTCGCCGTCTCAACAGAGAAGGGACTCATGGTCCCGGTGCTCCGCAACTGCGACACGCTGGCAATGCCGGCGATCGAGCGCGCCATAACGGACGCCGCTGGACGCGCCCGGGAGGGAAAGATCACCCTCGCCGACCTCGAGGGCGGCGTGTTCACGATCACCAACGGAGGCACCTTCGGCTCCCTGCTCTCGACCCCAATCATCAATCCGCCCCAGAGCGCGATCCTCGGCATGCACGCCATCAACGACCGTCCGGTCGCGGTTGCCGGCCAGGTCGTCATCCGTCCGATGATGTACATCGCCCTCACCTACGACCACCGCCTCGTGGACGGCCGCGAAGCGGTGACCTTCCTGGTCAAGGTGAAACAGGAGATCGAGGACCCGGCGCGGCTGCTGCTGGGCCTCTGACCGTATCGCCATGGACACCTATGACGTGGCGGTGGTGGGCGCAGGACCGGGCGGCTACGTGTGCGCGTTCCGCGCGGCGCAGCTTGGGCTGAAGGTGGCCCTGATCGAGAAGCGGCCCACCCTGGGCGGCACCTGCCTCAATGTGGGGTGCATCCCCAGCAAGGCCCTGCTCCATTCATCGGAGCAGCTGGTGTTCACCCGGGACCATGCGGCCGACCACGGGATAAAGACGGGGCCGGTGACCGCGGACATCGCGGGGCTCATGCGGCGAAAGGACGCGGTCGTGACCAAGTTGGTTGGCGGCGTCGCGGCGCTTGCCAAGGCGCGCAAGGTGACGGTCATCACGGGTTCGGCATCCTTCACTTCAGCCACGTCCCTCACTGTCACGGGCGCGGCAGGCCAGACGGTCATCGGGGCGAAAAACTTCGTGATCGCGACCGGGTCGGCACCGGTCGAGCTGCCCTTCATGAAGTTCGACGGGAAGACAGTCGTCTCGAGCGACGACGCGATCGCATTCGCTTCGGTTCCCACTTCACTGGTGGTGGTCGGCGGCGGCGCGATCGGGCTCGAGCTCGGGTCGGTGTGGTCGCGCCTGGGAAGCGCCGTCACGGTCGTCGAGTTCCTCCCAAAGATCGCCGCGAGCTACGACGACGACATTGTGCGCACCTTCACCCGGGTGCTCCAGAAACAGGGACTAAGGATCGAGACGGGCACCAAGGTGACCGGCCTAAAGACGGACGGCGGAAAGAGCGTGCTCCTGGCCGAAAAGGACGGCAAGGGGCTGGAGTTTCCCGGGGAGAAAATACTCGTGGCCGTGGGTCGCAGGCCGTTCACCGACGGCCTGGGCCTCGACAAGGCAGGGGTTGTCCTGGACGAGAAGCGTCGGGTAAAAGTCGACGCAAGGCTCCGGACCTCGTCGCCGGGAATATGGGCCATCGGCGACGTGGTCGCCGGCCCAATGCTCGCCCACAAGGCCGAGGAGGACGGGGTTGCGGTTGCCGAGTGGATTGCCGGGAAGGCCGGCCACGTGAACTGGGACCTTGTTCCGGCGATCGTCTACACCGATCCCGAGGTAGCCTCGTTCGGCATCGGGGAGGACGCCGCAAAGGCGAAGGGCCTTTCGGTCAACGTCGGGCGCTTCAATTTTGCGGCCAATGGTCGCGCAATCGCCAGCGATGCCACCGACGGGTTCGTCAAGGTGATCGCCGATGCAAAGACCGACCGGATCCTAGGAGCGCAAATCATTGGCAAGGGTGCCGGGGAGCTCATCTCCGAGGTCGTCACCCACATGGAGTACGGCGGCAGCGCAGAGGACCTCGGCCGGACGATCCATGCCCATCCGACCTTCAGCGAGGCGGTCAAGGAAGCCGGTCTCGCCGTCTCCAAGTCGGCGATCCATGCGATTTGACACGGGGATAGGGAATCTGAAATCTTGGCACGAAGTCCCGGACAGAGTGCCGGGATCCTGATCGTGCGTGCCAACAATCCCACAACCCAACACCCGCGCAAGACCCTAGGGGACCGCGCGCCAGGAGGCCGGTTCGGCCGGGCCCATTTACTGCGTCCATGACCCCTGCAGAACGCGAAGAAGCCCTTCAACGCCGCGAGGCCAACGCCGCGCTCCTGATGGCGAAGCTGGAAAAGGACCGCCAGGCGCTCGAGTCGGAGATATCGGCTTCAGCGGCAGCATCCAAGGCCGCCTCCGCAATCACGAAGGCCCTGCAGGCCGACGCCGCCAAGAAGGCCAAGAATCTGGAGGCCGAGTGCGTGCAGTGGGAGGCCAAGCTGGCACGGCTCAAGTCGGACGTCGCGAAGGCGACCCCGGTCGTCCCGGTGCTCTCGCGCAGCGAGGAGGAGATCACCAAGGACAAGGCCGAGATTGCCGCGGCAAAGGCACAGCTCGCGATCGACCGATCCGCCCTGGACGCCGAGCGTGCGGCCTTTGAGAAGGATTCCTCGGCCATCCAGGCAAAGAACAAGACTGAGACCCAGGCGCTGGCCGAGCTCAGGGCGCGCCTGGTCTTGATCCGGAGCGAAATCGAAGGAAACGTGAAGTTGCGCGAGGCCGAGGTCCGCAAGAAGGAGGCGGCCATCGAAGCCGAGCGGGCCAAGCTCCAGGAGAATGCCGACGCGCTCATGAGGGCGGAGGCGCAGCAATCCGAGGACCGCGCCAAGCTCGAGGCGCAGATCGCCTCGCTTGCCGCCAAGGAGGTCATGTTCGAGGAGCGCAGCCGCCAGCTCCAGGAGCGACTGAAGAATTTCGCAAAGGCCTAGCGTCGAATTTCGAACCGACCCAACGCCAAACGCCCAATGGCCGACGACCCCAAGGTATTTCTGGAGATCTCCGAGTACTCCCTGCACGCCATGCGCGTCGCAAAGGGGACGGTCGAGGCTGGCGGCGAGTGCCTCCTTGAGAACAAGGCGGCGGTCCAGGCGCTTCTTGATGCCGTTGAGCCGGCCAGGAAGACCTCCGGGCTGAAAGTCACCGTAGGGGTCTGGCCCAACCAAGCCGACTGGCACGTGTCGACGGACACCGAGGCGATGCTCGACCGCACCGGCGACGCGCTCCGCGCCATCGCCTCCGCCGATCAGAAGGACCCCCTGCTCTACGCGGCCTGCAACGCCACCGACGGGGGCAAGGTTCTCCCTGACGGCCTCGACAAGTGGGTGTTGGCCCACTCGCCCCAGGCCGCGCAGATGAAGGTCGGCTCGGTCATGAAGGACCTCGACGCAGATGCCGACGGCGCCTCGCCCGCGGCATTTGCCTCACTGGGCACGATAACGGCAGCCCTGAAGGGCGAGAGCGCCGACGGGGCGGTCATCCTTTGGGATATCGGGGCAAAGCGCTCGAACCTTATCCTGGTGACGGCGCAAGGCGTCGAGGCAGCCAGCCCCTGCGCAATCGGGATGGAGTCCATTTTTGAGGCGGTCCAGATGGCCCTTAAGCTCAAGTTCCGCGGGGCCGGTGAGCGCCTCTTCTTCAACGAAGCCTACGATTTCACGGAGGCGGTCCCGAAGGTGGGCGCTGCCATTGCCGCGCGCCTGAAGGAAGCCATCGAGAAGCTGCCGACGCCCCTGAGCCCACCGGCCCTCACCTGCCTCGGGCTAACCACGAAGCAATCCTGGTTCGTGCGCGAATCGGCTGCGGCGGCCGGGCTCTCCCCTTGGGCACCCGATCTCGCGTCACTCGTGGCCAAAATCGGCCTGTCGTTCTCGGGCGAGGAGGTTAAGGCCCAATTTTCCGCCGCCTCGGCCGGCCTGTTCGGACTGGCGTCGACCTCGATCAAGGGCGCCTCCGAATGGCTGCCCGAATGGATCGAAGCGGAACCGGCTCCAGTGGAGGAAGCCCCCGCCCCCGAGCCCGTCGAGGAGCCTGAGCCGGCTCCGGCTCCGGCCCCGAAGCTCACAACCCCTCCCATGAGGGCGAAGCCCTCCTTGACGACCGAGGGATCCGCCGGACCCCAGGTTACCTTCTCCACCAAGCCTGCGCGGCCTGCGGTGCCCCCAAGGTCGGTCGCGACCCCGCCGGCACCCTCAATGGCGCCCCCATCTGGGGCGACCCGGCCGCCGATCCCCGTGGCCGCGCCGGTGCGCTTAAGCACCTCCTCGGCTCCCCTGCCCCCGTCGGCCGCACCTTCATTTCCGTCACCGGCAGGCTCGCCGTTTCCGGCGCCCGCAGCCCCATCCTATCAGGCCCCGCCGCCCGCCGGCAGGCCGCCCTCCTTCTCCAACCCCGGGTTTCCGATGCCCGAGCCCCCGGCGGCAGGACGCTCGGGATCGTTCTCCAATCCGGGATTTCCGATGCCCGAGGGAGCGCCCCCGCCACCCCCGGCCTCCGCCCAGCCGAAGGCAACCATCGCAATCCCGAAGAGCCCGGAGTCGGCTGCGGGATCCCCGCCCGCGCACACCGTAACCGCGCTGCCCTTCGAGGCCGTGAAGCTCAAGCCTGTTCCCCCGGGAACCGTCCTCCCAGTGAAGACGCCGCCGAAGAGCAAGATGGGCTTCTACATCGGTATCGGTGTCGCGGCGGCCCTGGTCTTCGCCGCCATCGCCGTCGTCGTTGAGGCCAGGCTCGAGAAGATCAAGGCAAACGACCTGGAGCAGCAGCAGGCCCTCCTTCGCCAGGTAGCCGAGCAGCGCCTCAAAGAGGAGCAGAAGGCAAACCAGGAGCGGGAAATCCAGCAGCAGAAGGAAAAGGAGGCCGAGTTAGAGCAGGCGAAGAAACAGGCGGAGGAGGAAACCCGCCGGCGGGTGCTTGCAGAGGTCGAGGCCGACCGTCTTTCAAAGCTTCCGGGCATCCTGACCGTCGCCACCTCACCCGCCGGCGCCTCGCTTTCAATCGATGGGGCCGCACCGGTGAAGACTCCGGCCAGGGTCGAGGGCCTAACACCCGGGAGCCACCGCGTGCAGATCACCCTCGCCGGCCACGAATCGGTCGACACGAGCGTCGAGATCCGGGGATCGAAGACCACGGACATGGGATCGCTCGCGCTCCCTTCGGTCTACGGCTCGCTCGAGCTCACCAGCACCCCGGACAAGCTGGAATTTGCCCTGCGCCTGGCAGACGACCCGGCGGGCAAGCCCGTCCGCACCGGGCGCACCCCAGCATCGTTCGATGACATCCCGCACGGCAGCTACATTGTGACGTTCTCCCGTCCCGGGTGCAAGGACCACACCTCGCCCGTCGCCATCGAGAAGGCGACGAAGTCTGCCGTCGACACCAAGTATGTGGACGGATCCCTCGAGCTGACGAGCGACCCGAGCGGTGCCAATGTTAGCAAGGACGGAAGCTTCCTCGGGACAACTCCCCTCACGCTCCACGACCTGACGCCCAAGCTCGCGTCGTTCGACCTCACCCTGCCCGGATACGATCCGACTCCCATTTCCTGCCAGATTCCCGAAGGCGACACCCTGAAGTATTCGGCCCAGCTCCTCAGGAAGGACCGCGTCTTCAAGTCTAGCGAGGTGAAGACGGCGCCGGTGCCGCTCGACTCGCCCGCCCCAGTACTCAGCGCCGCCCAGAAGAAGCTCGGCGCCGAGATCGTGCTGTCTCTTGTCGTCCGCCGGGACGGGACGGTGACGGGCGTCGAGGTGGAGAGCACCACCGACGACGACATCGCCCGCCGCTGCAAGTCGGCCGTCGAAAAATGGAGATTCCGCCCCGCGACCGCGCCCGACGACCGAGTCGTCCAGGCCCGGATCGAGGTGCCCTTTAAGTTCCCTGCGGGCGCCCAGTAACAATGGAGCCTGCCGAATCGGCTTCGATAGGTGGCAAGGAACTTGCTGACCCGGGATCGTGGCCTAATCCAAAATAACACGTGTCGCTCCTAAGTAACCCCTACGATCCCGGCGACTTCTTTGACGAGATGTACGCAGCCGGGGGCGAGGTGCGGCCTCACTACCGCAGCCTCGTCGAACGCCTCAGCAACCTTGCCTTGCCCGAATTCGAGCGCAGGCGGGCCGCAGTGGACCTCGCGTTCCTGCGCCGCGGCGTGACGTTCACGGTCTACAACGACTCCGAGGGCACCGAGCGCATCTTCCCGTTCGACCTGATTCCCCGGATCATCCCGGCCCGCGAATGGTCGAGGCTTGAGGCGGGGCTGATCCAGCGCATCACCGCGCTCAACCTCTTCCTCCACGATATCTACCACGAGCAGAAGATCCTTAAGGATAAGGTGATTCCCGCCGCCCAGATCCTCAGCGCCAAGCACTTCCGGCGCGAGTTCATGAACTTCTCGGTGCCGCACGGCATTTACGTTCACATCTGCGGCACCGACCTGATCCGCGACCGCGACGGCACCTACCTGGTCCTCGAGGACAACCTGCGCTGCCCGTCGGGCGTCTCCTACATGATCGAGAACCGCTCGGCGATGAGGAGGGCGTTCCCGAACCTGTTCCAGAGCTACGGTGTGCGGCCCGTGGAGGGCTATTCGGAACTCCTCCTTAAGTCGCTCCTCCACATTGCGCCGAACCGGAACGAAAAGCCGAACGTCGTGCTCCTGACCCCGGGAGTCTACAACAGCGCCTATTTCGAGCACTGCTTCCTCGCCCGGCAGATGGGCATCCCCATCGTCGAGGGCCGCGACCTCCTGGTGCAGGACACGCGCGTCTTCATGCGCACGACCGCGGGCCTCCTGCCGGTCGACGTGATCTACCGCAGGATCGACGACGACTTCCTCGACCCCTCCGTCTTCCGCCCCGACTCGATGCTCGGCGTGCCGGGCCTGATCGCAGCCTACAGGGCGGGCAACGTCGCCCTGGCCAACTCGGTCGGGACGGGAGTGGCCGACGACAAGGTGGTCTACGCCTACGTGCCAAAGATGATTAAGTACTACCTCGACCAGGAGCCGATCCTGCCGAACGTGCCGACTTACCTGGCCTCAGAACCGGACGACCGGAAGTACATCCTCGAGAACACGGAGAAATTAGTGGTCAAGTCGGCCAACGAAGCCGGGGGCTACGGCATGCTGATTGGGCCCGCGGCGACCAAGGAGGAGGTGGCGGACTTCAGGGCGAAGGTGGCGGCCAACCCGCGCAATTTCATCGCCCAGCAGCCGATCATGCTCTCCCGCTCCCCGACGTGGTGCGAGAAGGGCCTGGAGGGCCGCCACATCGACCTTCGGCCCTATGTCCTCTGCGGGGAGAAGACCGTGGTGACCCCGGGCGGGCTCACGCGCGTGGCGCTCCGCAAGGGCTCGCTTGTCGTCAACTCGTCGCAGGGCGGAGGCTCAAAGGACACGTGGGTGTTGGCAGAGGACTGACCCGGGAACCCATCTCGCAAAACGCCATGCCTCCCGCCTCCAAAGCCCCCCAGCCCCGCCCGCAGGCAAATGTGATGCTGTCCCGGGTCGCGCACTCCCTCTACTGGATGAGCCGCTACATCGAGCGGGCCGAGAACGTCGCCCGGTTGCTCGAGGTTAACCTTCAGTTCATCATCGACTTTAGGAGCTACGATGACGCCCACCTTCGGGAACACTGGGGCTCGATCCTCGCCAGCTCCGGCGACGCCGAGCTCTTCGAGAAGCACTACGAGACTGCGGATTCCCGCTCGGTCACGGAGTTCTTCGCCTTCGACCTGAGGAACACCAACTCGATCCTCTCGTGCGTCTTCGCGGCCCGCGAGAATGCCCGGATGATCCGCGACCAGATCTCCGTGGAGATGTGGGAAACGATCAACGAGCTCTATCTCTTTCTCAAGTCGCGGAGCACGGCCGACGTCTGGGCCGCTGGGCCCTACGAATTCTTCCAGGACATCAAGAGGAACTCCCACCTCTTCCAGGGGCTGACCGACGCCACCTACTCCCGCAGCGAGGGGTGGGAATTCATCCAGTTCGGGAAGTTTGTCGAAAGGGCGCACAAGACGACGAGGATCCTGGATGTGAAGTACCATATCCTTCTGCCGAGCGCCGGGGACGTCGGGGGGGCGCTTGACACCGCGCAGTGGCAGGCGGTCCTGCGGTCCGCGAGCGCGCTGGAGGCCTACCGCCGGTTCTACGTGAGGGAGATCCTCCCGTGGAAGGTCGCGGAATTCCTGATCTTTTCGGACTCGTTCCCCCGCTCCGTCCACTTCTGCGTGGCCCAGGTCGACGAGTTCCTGAGGCGCATCCTGGGCGAGTCCGGGACCAGGCCGAAGTCCGAGGCCGCCCGCGCGTCCCGCCGGCTTTTGGCGGACCTCCAGTCCCTCTCCATCGACGAGGTCCTCAAGGAGGGGCTCCACGAGTTCCTGGTTGAAATCGGGGAGTCGCTTGAAAAGATCAGCGACGACGTGGTCCAGACGACGATGTTCTACCAGGCCGAGTCGACCCAGGAGGAACAGCAGCTCCAGCAACAGCAGTGAAAGCAGCCCCACAGACTTCTCTCCCACTTAAATGCTTATCAGCCTTCTTCATAGAACCACTTTCCTCTACGCCGGGAAGGCGCAAGATAGTTTCAATGAGGTTCGGCTGAGGCCTGTTGACGACGCGAACCAGATCTGCCGCAGCTTCGACCTGACGGTGGATCCGGCAACCCAGATCCGGGACTATGTCGATTTCTACGGAAACGCGGTCCACTACTTCGATGTCGTGGCCGGCCATGAGAAATTGATGATCGAGGCCGTCTCCGAGATCGAGACGACCCCAAATTCCGCCCGTCCCGCGGTGCCGGTCGTTCCCCAGTCGGTCACGGAACGCTCAAGCGAGAGCGACCTCCACCAGGAGTTCCTGGTCGACTCCCACTATGTGCCGCTCTCGGTCGAGATTTGGAAGGAGTCGAAGGACGCCCTGTCCGAAGGGTCGACCGATGTTTGGTCCGATGTCCGAAAGATCTGCAGGCACGTCTACACGACCTTTTCCTACAAGCCCCGCTCAACCGGGGTGGCGACCCTCTCCACGGACGCCGTCAAGCTGCGGGCAGGAGTCTGCCAGGACTTTGCCCATGTTGCCCTGGGCATGTGCCGGTGCTCCGGGATACCCGCGCGCTACGTGAGCGGCTATTTCATCAAGTCCCAGCGATCCGATAACGAGGAGGAGGCGTCGCATGCCTGGATCGAGGCCTTTGTCCCGGGGTTCGGCTGGGCGGGGTTCGACCCGACTCACGACCGCGCGGCGGACGAGCGCTACATCAAGGCCGCTTCAGGCCGAGACTACGCCGACATCCGCCCAGTGAGCGGGACCTACCGAGGCGGCAAGACCCGGTCGCTCCTGGTCGACGTGAAGGTGCGCGAGGCCCAGGCCGCAGGGGCCCAGCCCTAAGGCTTCTCCTCCTCGATCCCGGTGACGCGCCGGTTCTGGTCGAAGATCACGAGGATCCGGTCGTGGATTCGCGCGCGGAAGCCCTCGTAATAGGGGACCCCGCCATAGAAGGACGGCCCGCCCCAACCCCACCTGCGGTGATAGTAACCGGTGAAGATGATGACCCCTTGGGCGTCCTCGTAGGTGACGTAGTGCCACACCTCATGCTGGCCGGAGGCGTCCGTATGGAGGATAATCCGGTCGGGGTCGCCGAGCGCCAACCTGACCGAGTCCATGTCGAACCCGGGAGCGACACGCCCCGCCTTGACGAGCGCCTGCTGGTCGGGGTTGAGCCGGGCAAAGACGTCAGGGCTCTTCTGGATTCGCGTCTCGGGCGTGGAGCAGCCGGAGACTAGGATCAGGCAGCCGAAAAGAAGGGCCGCGCCTAATTTCTGGGAGATTTTCATGGTAGGGTTGGACATCTTACACTGCTTAAATTGAATGGTTAGACCGTCATTGTGCAAAGACGTTCGCCCAAGAACAGAGTTTCAACACCCATGCAAAAGACCCTGATACTCTGGGATATAGACGGAACGATACTCCATTCGACAGGGGCCGGCATGCGGGCGCTCCAGCGGGCGCTGGGCGAGGTTTTCGGGATCTCCGGCTCCTTCGAGGGCATCGAATTCGCGGGCCGTACCGATCCCCTGATCATGCGCCAGATCCTCGTGCGCTACGGGATTGAGGCGTCGAAGGAGAACATCATCCGGTTCACCGACGGCTACATCAGGGTCCTCCCGGGTGTCCTGGGAGAAAGCGACTCAAGGATCCTCCCGGGAGCCGAGGAACTGATCCGCGAGGCGGCAAGCCACACGCAGGTCGTCCAGGGCCTCCTTACGGGCAATTTCCGTCGGGGAGCGCAGGTTAAGCTCGGGCACCACGGCCTTTGGGATTACTTCCCGATAGGGGCCTTTGCAGACGATAGCGAGGTTCGCAATGATCTCGGCCCCTTCGCGCTGGAGCGCGCGCGAAGCCACTGGGGCACGGAGTTCTCCGAGCAGAGCGTGTGGATCGTGGGAGACACCCCCCACGACATCGCCTGCGCCCGGGCCTTCGGGGGCAGGGTTCTGGCGGTGGCGACGGGCAAGTCGAAGTCTTCCGAGCTCAGGGGCCATGGCCCGGATGCGGTGCTCGAGGACCTGGCCGACACCCGGGCATTCTGGAGTGTTCTCAGGGCTTGAGCCGGGATGCTCCCCTGCCAGTAGTAGTTGTTGCCCGGGGGCCCGACACACGGGTCGCCCAGCCCAAGACCCAAGAAAACCCACGCTGCTCGATGCCCAAGACCTTCACGATCGCCATCGGTTCGGACCACGCCGGATTCAAGTACAAGGAGATCCTCAAAGCCGCGCTTCTGGCCGATGGCCACAGCGTCCGCGACCTGGGAACCGATTCCGAGCAGCCGTGCGACTATCCCGACTTCATTCGACCGGTGGCCGAGGCCGTGGCGCGGGGCGAGTTTGAACGGGGCATCGTCCTTGGCGGCTCCGGCAACGGGGAAGCGATCGTCGCCAACCGGGTGAAGGGCGTCCGGTGCGGCGTGTGCTGGACCGAGCAGGTGGCCGTCTGGAACCGCTCGCACAACGACGCGAACTGCATCTCCCTGGGCCAGCGGACCATCACTGCCGACGAGGCCGTGAGCATCGTGCGCATCTGGCTTGCAACAGAGTTTGAGGGGGGCCGGCACCTGGCCAGGGTCCGCAAAATCGACGGCGTCTAGGAGCCCCTTAAGGCAGGCTTGCCCACCCGCCGCGGCAAGCTCAGCGTCGCTCCTTGGCCATGGCTTATCCCATTGTTCCCGCGATCCTAGCCTCGCATGAGCTGCGTGTTGCCGACCTGGAGGCAGCCCCGAACGAGACCCTGGTGCGCCTCTATGCCTGGATGCAGCTGGCGCGGGTGGCCGACAACAGGATCCTTGACCTTTTCCGCCAGGGGCTGATCCGGGGCACGGTCACGGGCGGCCAGGGAAACGAGTGGATGATCGTGCCGCTGGCGCTCCTCGCCGACAAGGCCACGGACGTCGTGTCCTTCACCCACCGGGACCTCGGGGGGCACCTGATATGGGGCGGCCACCTCTGCGAGCACCTGAACCAGTATTTCGCGAACGCGGACAGCCCGACCCGGGCGCGCGAGGGCAACATCCACCACGGCGACCCGGCCAACCGGTCCCTGCCGATGATCAGCCACTTGGGGGCCATGTGCGGCCCGGTCCTGGGCGCCACCGATTCGCAGCGCCGCCTGGGCCGGAAGGCCGTGGGCTTTGCGTTCTTTGGGGACGGATCCTCGAGCACAGGCGACGTGCACGAGGCGATGAACCTCGCCTCCCTCATGTCGTTTCCGATCGTATTCGTGATCGAGAACAACGGCTACGCCTATTCGACCCCGGCCGACGAGCAGTTCTCAAAGGGCACCGAGCTCTGGAGGCGCGCGGCGGGCTATGGGATGGAGGGCATCGTGATCGAGCGCGGTCACCCCGATGCGACCGTCCGGAGCCTGGCCGCCGTGATCGACCGGGTCCGCGAGACCTCGCGCCCCATATTGGTCGAGATGAAGACACTAAGGCTCAGGGGGCATGCCGCCTACGACACCTGCGACTACCTCAAGCCCGGCGAGTCCGACGGTTTCTTTGCCGCCGATCCGCTGCCCAAGTTTCGCGAGAGGATGGTCGGGCTGGTGGGGGCTCCGCGCATCGAGTCCGTGGACGCCGAGATCTCCAAATACGTCGAGGACTCGATCGCCCAGACGCTTGCCGTGAGGCGGCCCGAACCCGAGGGAATGGAGGGGGATCTTTTCGCCCCGCCGCCCGCACCCTTCGCATGGAAGGCGGAGCCCAAGGCGCCCGAGAGCCTCACCATGGCCCAGGCGCTCAACAAGGCGCTCCGAAAGGTGCTCCTCGAGCGGCCCGAGTCCATCGTCCTCGGCCAGGACATCGCCACCTACGGCGGCGCATTCAAGGTGACCGAGAACCTGTTCAAGGAGTTTGGGCGGTCGCGGGTCATGAACCTTCCCTTGGCCGAGAGCACCTGCACCGGGTATGCGATCGGTCTTGCCGTAAACGGCCACAGGCCGATCGAGGAATTCCAGTTTGCCGACTTTGCGACGGACGCGACGACCCAGATCACGCTCAACGCAGCGACGATGCACTTCCGCTCGGGTGCCGCCTGCCCCCTGGTCCTGAGGATGCCCTGCGGCGGGGGCCTCACTTTCGGCTCCTTCCACTCCCAGGAACTCGAGTCGTTCTTCCTCTCGATGCCCGGGATCAAGGCCCTCTACCCAAGCAGCCCCCAGGACGCCTTCAACGCCATGCTCTCGGCCTGCGAGGAGAACAACCCGGTGATCCTCTTTGAGCACAAGGGCCTCTATCGGCGCGGAAAACACGCAGTGGCATGGGACCCCGACTACCGGGCAGTCTGGAAGCCGAGGAAGGTGCGCGAGGGACACTACGCGACCCTGGTCACCTACGGCGAGATGGTGCACCTGGCTGCCGATGTGTGCGCCTACCTGGCCTCCGAATACGAGTCCGACATCGAGGTGTTCGACCTGCGGTGCCTTTCCCCGCTGGACCTCTCCCATGTCGCGGCGTCGGTCGAGAAGACGGGGCGGCTGATCGTTCTCCACGAGGGCCGGCGCACGCACGGCTTTGGCGCCGAGGTCGTCTCGAGCATCGTCGAGGGCTGCCGCAAGGCCCTCAAGGCACGCCCCCTGCGCATCGCCTCGATGGACCTTCCAGTCCCCTTTGCCCCGGAGCTTGAGGCCGCATTCCGTCCGACCAAGGACAAGGTGATCCAGATCATCACGGGGTGGATGTCATGAGGAAGCGCCCGATCTCCAAGGCCCAGTGGCGGAAGATCAGGCTCTTCGCGATGGACGTCGACGGGGTCCTGACCGACGGCGGGGTGTTCATTTCCTCGGACGGGACCGAGACCAAGCGTTTCTGCATCATTGACGGACTCGGGCTCCTGCTTGTCCGCGAAGCCGGCGTTGATCTCGCCTGGGTCTCGGGGAGGCCCTCGGCGGCGACAACGCTCCGCGCCACCGAGCTCAAGATTCCGCACCTGGTCCAGGGCAGGAAGGACAAGCTGGAGGCCCTTAAGGAGCTCGCCTCCTCTCTCGGGATCGCCCTGGGCGAATGCGCGTACATGGGAGACGACTTCATCGACGCCCCCGCCATCCGGGCCGCCGGGATCGGGATAACCGTTCCCACGGCACTTCCGGCGGCGACAGAGGCTGCCGACTACGTTACCCGCAGCAACGCCGGTTACGGCGCCGTCCGCGAGGTTTGCGACCTGATCCTCGCCGCGCGGGCCCCGAAGGCCGGGAACCGCGGGACGCGGCGGAGTACATAGGCATGGTGAACCCGCTACGAAAGTTGGTCTGGGCGCTGATCCTGGTCGGCCTTTGCCCCTCGGTCCGGTCCCAGGACATTGCCGTCGCTCCCCCTGCCAGGAATTGGACGCTCCCCTTGTTCACCCGGGAGGGGTTCCGCCAGATGACGCTCCGCGGAGACGAGGTGCGGCCGATGACATCGGACCGGATCGACATCATCGGGATGAACGTGACCGTCTTCTCGGGAAAGGCCGACGGCCGGATCGACTCCGTCCTGCTCAGCCCCGAGGCAAGCTTCCTGATCAACGAGAAGGTGGCCAGCGGCCAAAAGACCGTGCGGTTGATCCGCGACGACATCGACGTCACCGGTGAGGTGTGGACCTACAGCTACAATGAGAAAAAAGTTCTCATTTCCAAGCATGCCCATGTAGTGTTCCACTCGGCGCTGCCGGACATATTGAAATGAGACCCCTCACCCTCCTCGCGACCGTGGCGTCACTGGTCCTCCTGCGAGCGGCCAATGCCGCCGAGCCGACCCCCACGACGATCGATGCCATCTCCGCGGAGTCCGTGAGCACGGACAGCGAGACCACGACCACGTTTCGTGACCAGGTCGTGGCGGCCGGAAACGACCTGACCCTTTCCTGCGACTACCTGAAGGTGATTGCGACACGCATCGGCGACAAGTCGGCGACGCTCGGCAAGTACGGCAAGTTCAGGTACCTCCTTGCGACCGGGCACGTGCGCATCGTCCAGGGTGACCGGGTGGCGACCTGCGGTCGGGCCGAGGTGTTCCCCGGGGAGGACCGGATCGTTCTCACGGAGAACCCGGTCGTGAAGATCGAGGCCGAGCATTACGAGGCACGGGGCCCAAGGATGGTGCTCTACCGCGGACAGCGCCGCGCCGTGATCGAGGGCAGCCCTCAGGATCGCACGCACATCTCACTGCCGGCGATCAAGGACCTGGGCTTCCCCTCGGAGACTCCCGCCAAGTAAGATGGAAACCTCCTCGATCGTTACCGACGGCCTGGCGAAGACCTACGGCAGCCGTGCCGTCGTCGACGGTGTGGACCTGAAGCTAAAGGGGGGCGAGGTGGTCGGACTCCTGGGCCCGAACGGGGCCGGAAAGACGACCACATTCTACATGGTGGTCGGGCTCATTCCGGCGACCCGGGGGCGGGTGCTCCTGAACGGGGAGGACATCACCGGGCTCAAGATGCACCAGAGGGCGCGCCGGGGCATTGGCTACCTTCCCCAGGAGGCGTCGGTTTTCCGGAAGCTCACCGTGGAGGAGAACATCCTCGCGATCCTCGAGGCGATCCACGTGCCGAGGAGGGAGCGAAAGGGGCGCGTGGCCGAGCACATAGAGGAGCTCTCGCTGGGGCACGTCGCCAAGCAAAAGGCCTACACGCTCTCCGGCGGCGAGCGCCGCCGCCTGGAAATCGCAAGGGCGCTCGTGACGAAGCCCCATTTCCTCCTCATGGACGAGCCGTTCGCCGCCATCGACCCGATCTCCGTGGCCGAGGTCCAGAAGATCATCCTTCAGCTCAAGGGCCGGGGAATAGGCATCGTGGTGACCGACCACAACGTGCGTGAAACCCTCAGGATCGTCGACCGCGCCTACTTGATCCACAAGGGGCGCGTGCTGGCCGAGGGCACGGGCGATTTCCTGATCAAGGACGAGAACGCCCGCAGGTTCTACCTCGGCGAGGACTTTAACCTCTAGCCGCACCGGGTGCCCGGAACCCGTTTTTCCGTGCGTTCCCCGGCACGATTGTGCTGATATCCGCCCATGCAGAAGGCCATCCACGGCATCACGGTCGCCCACTTTTACGATACCTACCGTGAAAAGCTCAGGCTGGAGCTGGTGACGGGAGACGCGGGCCTCCATCGTCTGATCCGCGAGGGCAGCATCAACCGCCCCGCGCTCGCCCTGACCGGGTTTTTCAAGTACTTTGCCAACAAGCGCATACAGGTCATCGGTGCGGCGGAAATGACCTACCTGAAGACGCGCAGCCAGCTCGACCAGACGTTGATCTTCCGCGAAATGGCCAAGCGGAGCGTTCCGTGCGTGATCCTCACCCGTAATTATAATCCGACAACCGCGATGCTGACCGTTGCCTCGGAGATGAACCTTCCGGTGTTTAGGACCCCGCTGATCACCATGAACCTGGTGAACTTGGCGACGCTGTGCATCGACAATGAATTTGCGCCGAGCGGCATTGAGCACGCGACGACGCTCGATGTTAAGGGGGTGGGCGTGATGCTCCGGGGCGACTCGGGGGTTGGAAAGAGCGAGTGCGCCCTGGCCCTGATCGAGCGCGGGCATTCCCTGGTGGCCGACGATCTCACGATCATCAAGCTCCTCGACGAGCGGGAGCTGATGGCTTCAAGCCGGGCGCTCAATCGCGGCTACATGGAGTGCCGCGGAATCGGGATCATCAACATAGCCGAGATGTTCGGCGTGAAGTCGATCCGGCTGGAGAAGCGGATCGACCTGGTGGTGTCACTGCACGAGTGGACCCCCGAGGTGATCGAGGAGCGCACCGGGCTCGAGGAGAACAACTACGAGATCCTCGGCATGAAGGTTCCCCATATCGAGCTGTACGTCCGCCCGGGACGGGACATGGCGCGCCTTGTCGAGGTTGCCTCGCTTACCCAGGCGCTCAAGCGGATGGGCCACGACCCGGCGAAAGACTTCAACGACCGGCTGATCGCGTTCATGTCCGAGGACAGCCCGGCGAAGCGGATGAAATTTAAGCCCATAGAGCGCGAGGAACGCGCACCGGGACGCCTCAGACAAGAATAGCCCATGCCCATCACCGAACGCGCCGACGGGCGCAAACCCCACCAAATCCGCCCGGTCACGTTCGAGGCCAATTTTGCGCCCCATGCGACCGGATCGGTTCTCATTCGCTATGGGTCCACGCAGGTCATCTGCGCCGCTACAATAGAGAGCGGTGTCCCGACCTGGATGAAGCAGCAGGGGGTGAAGGGCGGATGGCTCACCGCCGAGTACTCGATGCTCCCTTACTCGACCCACGAGCGCAAGGGTCGCGACATCAACAAGGGACGGCTCGATGGGCGCACGGTCGAGATCCAGCGCCTGATCGGCCGATCACTCAGGGCGACCCTCGACCTGGACAAGCTCGGCCAGAACACGCTCTGGCTCGACTGTGATGTCCTCCAGGCCGACGGCGGCACGCGCACCGCGGCCATCACGGGGGCGTACGTCGCCGCCAGGCTTGCCGTGCAGAAACTCCTGGATGCCGGAAAGCTCAAGGAGAACCCCCTGATCGACTCCGTTGCGGCCGTCAGCGTGGGACTCTTCAACGACGGCGCCCTCCTGGACCTCGCCTATGTCGAGGACAAGGATGCCCAGGTCGACTTCAACGTTGTCATGACGGGCCAGGGAAGGTTTGTGGAGGTCCAGGGCACGGGCGAGGAGTCCACCTTCAGCCAGGAGCAACTCGACCAGCTCCTCGCCCTCGCCCAGGTCGGCCTCAAGGAAATCTCGGCTCTCCAGGCCGCCTTTCTCGCCAGAAGTCTGCTCTCAAAGTGAGGCCGTGGATCTCTCGGAGAGACACTACCGCTGGACATGGCAGCTGAAGTCGTCGCCTGACGCGCTCTGGCCCCTGGTCTCGGACACGGACCGCACGAACCGCGACTGCGGATTCCCGCCATTCGAGGTCCGCCCCCCGAGGAAGGGCGAGCCGGCCGCGGAGCCGGGTGTAAGAAGGCTACGGTCGGTCTACCTCGGAATGGTCGGGGAATGGGAGGAGCGGGAATTTGAGTGGATCAGGCCGGCGCGCTTCATTGTCGACCGCCGCTTCTCCAAGGGCCCCATTTCGCGGATGATCCAGTCCTGCGAACTCACGGCACGGGACGGCGCAGGAACAACGGTAGTCTATGAGATGAGGGTCACTCCCGTGAACCTACTCGGGGCAATCGTGGTGCCCCTGGCGGTCGGCGTTCGGATGAGGAGGGCCGTCGAGCGAGTTTTCCGACACTACGACCGCCTGGCCGGAGCGCAGACAAAGCAAGGGGACGCGGCCGTCCTCTCCGCTGCGACGAAGCCGGCAGACTCCCGGCTTGCCCGCATCGCCCAGAAGCTGGTCGGCAACGCCGGGCAGCCTGAGGCGCTGGTCCGTCGCCTCACCCACCTTGTCGAGTCGGGGGACGACCCCTCGCTCGCGAAGATGCGTCCCTACGCGATCGCCGACTCCTGGGGCACGGAGAGGGGCGAGACGCTCGACCTTTTCCTACACGCTACCCGCGAAGGAATGCTCGACTTTAGCTGGGACGTCCTGTGCCCCCACTGCAGGGGCTCGACCGGCGGAAAGTCAGACCTATCCGGGGTGACGAGCGAAGCCCGATGCGATTCGTGCGGCGTGGATTTCGAGGTCAATTTCGACCAGAGCGTCGAATTGAACTTTGTGCTCGATCCCGGGATCAGGAAGGTCACCCGCACGCAGTACTGCCTGGGGGGACCCCAGATCACCCCCCATGTGGTCGCCCAGAAGTCCCTCGCCCCCCGGGAGAGCCTCTACGTCGCCATGGCCTATCCCGAAGGGCGGTACCGGGTGAGGGTGAGGGGCGTTGCCGTCATGCAGGCGTTCCGGATCGAGCGCGGGGGAGCCGCAAGGGTGCGGATAGACGTGGGTCCCGACCCCAGGCCCATGGATGAGCCCATCGTGGCGCCCGACGGCATCCTGAACATCGAGAACACCGACGCGAGCGTGCACATGGCCTTTGTCGAGCGGGTGGCCTGGAGCGACCAATCGGTCACGGCGGCCGCCGTGACCTCCCGCCAGATCTTCCGCGACCTGTTCTCCAGGGAGATACTCCGGCCGGGCGAGCGCATCTCGGTCGGCACCATCACGATTGTCTTCACCGACCTGAAGAACTCGACGCAGCTCTACCGCGATATCGGCGATGCACCGGCGTTCGGCAGGGTTCTCGGCCACTTTGACGTGATCAAGGACTCGGTGGCTGCCGAGGGCGGCGCGATCATCAAGACCATGGGCGACGCGGTGATGGCGGCGTTTGTCCACCCGGACGCCGCATTCAGGGCCATGAGGCGTGCCCAGCAGAGCCTCTCCTCGCCGGAGACCGCGCGCTCGCCGTTCGCCCTCAAATGCAGCATCCACCAGGGTCCTTGCCTGGCGATAAACCAGAACGATCGGCTCGATTACTTCGGCACGACCGTCAACATCGGGTCGCGGCTGTGCTCACTGTCCACGGGCTCGGACATCATCCTTTCCGAGCAAGTCGCGGCCGACCCCGAAGTGGGTAAGATCTTAAACAATTCATCCACAACCATTTCAGCGATCAAGGATGCCTCCACGCTCAAAGGCATCGCAGGGGCCCCGTTTCCCTTCTGGAGAATCGCGGGTTGAGCTTTATTAGCGTGCCCCCCAACCCCAAAATGTGCCACACATCAAGCGGTCGTAAATGAACATACACGAGTACCAGGCCAAGGCCCTCCTAGAGAAATTCGGCGTTCCTATCCCCAAGGGCGCAGCGGCAAAGACCCCGGAGGAGTTCATCAACGCGCTCACGGAGCTGCCCGAGGGACCGACGATGGTGAAGTCGCAGATCCACGCCGGCGGGCGCGGCAAAGGCACGTTCACGGACGGCTACAAGGGGGGCGTTAAGTTCTGCAAATCCAAGGCCGACGCCAAGGAAGTCGCGGCGCGCATGCTCGGCAACACCCTGGTGACAGCGCAGACCGGACCCGCCGGACGCAAGGTGCAGACGATCTATTTCACGGTGGCGAGCGACATCAAGAAGGAGTACTACCTGGCAATCCTCCTGGACCGCGTCGCATCGCGGCCCGTCATCGTCGCCTCGACCGAGGGTGGCGTGGAAATCGAGAAGGTTGCGCACGAAACCCCGGAGAAGATCTTCAAGGTCGTGGTCGACCCGGCCTACGGGCTCGCCGACTTCCAGGTGCGGGAACTCGTCACCAGGCTCGGCTTCGCCGGCAACGAGGCCAAGAACGCTTCGAAGCTCATCCGCTGCCTGTACGCGATGTACTGGGAGACCGACGCCGCCATGGTGGAGGTGAACCCGCTCATCAGCACCCCCTCGGGCGAAGTCCTGGCGCTCGATGCCAAGGTCTCCTTCGACGACAACTCCCTCTTCAGGCATCCGGAGATCGTCACCCTGCGCGACCTGAACGAGGAGGATCCGAAGGAAGTCGAGGCCTCCAAGCACTCGCTTAACTATATCGCTCTTGATGGGAACATTGCATGCCTGGTGAACGGTGCGGGCCTGGCCATGAGCACGATGGACATCATCAAGCATTTCGGGGGCAGCCCCGCGAACTTCCTGGACGTCGGCGGCGGGGCGACCCGCTCCCAGGTTGTCGCGGCCTTCAAGATCATCCTCGGCGACCCCAACGTGCAGGGAATTTTCGTCAACATCTTCGGCGGCATCATGGACTGCAACGTGATCGCCACCGGCATTGTCGAGGCCGTGCGCGAAGTCGGCCTGAAGCTGCCGCTTGTTGTGCGACTCGAGGGAAACAACGTGGAGGCGGGCAAGGCCACCCTCGCCTCCTCGGGCCTCACCATCGTTTCGGGCGATTCGATGGCGGATGCCGCGCAGAAGATCGTCAAGCTCGTGGCAGCCGCGGCCTAGACGCGGCGCACACCAAAAGGAGCCCCACCCCATGTCCGCCAAAATACGCATCAAGGAGATCGCATTCGTCTTCCATCCGGTTTCCGACATCGATCGGGCCCGGGCCTTCTACGGGACACTGCTGGGACTAAAGGTCCTCCTGCAGCTCGAGATCCAGCCGGGCGTCTGGTGGATCGAATACGACGTGGCCGGCGCTGCGCTCGCGATCTCCAACATGGGCGGGCCCCTGGGGTCACCCGGGGCCAACCTGGCGCTCGAGGTGGAGAGCCTGGACGACTGCCTGGCGGTGGTTCGCGGGGCGAAGATACCCCTCACGATCGAGCCTCAGGATTTTCCCCCGTGCAGGATGTTCGGCATCAACACCCCCGACGGGCACGGCATCATGTTCCACCAGCGCAAAGCGTGATTTTCCCATGGCGATACTCGTAACTCCTGAGACCCGGATCCTTGTCCAGGGCATCACCGGCGACTTTGGTGGCCGGCACGCAAAGCTCTCGCTCGACTACGGCACGAAAGTCGTGGCGGGCGTCACACCGGGCAAGGGGGGCCAATTCTTCGAGCACGGGACCCACCGCGTCCCGATCTTCAACTCTGTCGCCTCCGCGGCCCGGGAAACGGGAGCCACGGTCTCCGCGATCTTCGTGCCGCCGCCATTCGCCGCCGACGCCATTCTCGAGTGCGCCGACGCCGGCCTGGATCTGGCCGTGGCGATCACCGAGGGCATCCCGGTCCGCGACATGGTCCGCGTCAAGCGAGCCATCGCGGAGAAGAAGATGCGGCTAATCGGCCCCAACTGCCCCGGGGTCGTGACTCCGGGATCCGGCGAAAAATCCTATGGCGGCTGCCGGATCGGGATCGCGCCGGGATACATCCACAAGAAGGGACACGTCGGGGTGGTGTCCCGCTCCGGGACGCTCACCTACGAGGCGGTCTACCAGCTTACCGTCCTCGGCATTGGCCAGAGCACCTGTGTCGGGATCGGCGGGGACCCGGTCAACGGGACCTCCCACCTCGACGTGATCAAGATGTTCAATGACGACCCTGAGACCGTCGGCATCGTGATGATCGGGGAGATCGGCGGAAACGCCGAGGTCGAGGCGGCGCGCTGGATCAAGGCCAACTGCAGGAAACCCGTAGCCGGGTTCATCGCCGGGGCCACCGCACCGGCGGGGCGCCGCATGGGACACGCCGGCGCCATTGTCGGGGGAGCCGAGGACACCGCTGCAGCCAAGATCGCGGTCTTTGCCGAGTGCGGCATCGAGGTCGCGGTCACGCCGTCGGATATGGCCGCCGCCCTCATCCGGGCGGCCAAGGCGCGGGGCGTCACCCTCTCCTAGTCCGATTCCCGCGAGGGAAGCTGGTGCGCGACCAGCTTCGCGTGCTTGTAGAAGGAATTCTCGAAGCGCAGGACCGCGATCACCAGGCCCGGACCGCCGTCCAGAAACCCGAGTTGAAGCACGTAGGCCTTGAAAAAGGACCAGCAGGCCCGCGAAAAGGCCTTCACGTATCCGCCCTTGGCACCCTGGCGGACCTGCTTGTGCACGCCGAGCGCCGTATACCGGTTCATCTTGCCGATCGCCTCGTCTAGGGTCGCGTAGGGTATCTGGTTGATCGGAGAAGTCATCCGGCCGAGCCTGCCGTCAAGGACCCATCCCTCGTGGACGTCGTCCTCGGAGACGTAGGTCATCTTGCCGCGACGGAAGAGCTGGGGCTGCCGGTAGTCGGGATACCAGCCGCTGTGCCTGATAGCCCGCCCGAGGAGAAAATTGCGGCGGGGAACAAGATAGGCGTCGGCCGATCCCGGATCGGACACGATGCGCAGGATCTCGTCGCGAGCCTCGGGCGTGCAGCGTTCGTCGGAATCCAGGCTGAAGATCCAGGGCTGAGTCGTGTTCAGGATGCCGCTTTGGCGCAGCTCGCCAAACTTGCTGAATTCGACCTGCACCACCCTGGCGCCGTGGCTCCTTGCGATCTCGAGCGTGCCGTCGGTGCTGTTCGAGTCGATGAGCACGACCTCCGCGGCCCATGTGACGCTCTCCAGCGCCGGGCCGATCTTTTTTTCCTCGTTCCGGGAGAGGATGAATACGGAAACCGGTGGTTTGGACGCCATGGCGGGCTTGGGATCGAATCTCAGACCAATCCCACCACAGAGCGAGCGATTTGATAGAGGTAGCCGCAGGACCGCCACGTCCTGACGAAGGCCCGCTTGGCGTTGTCACCCTGGAGCGTGAGCAAGCATGCGACGGTGGTGAGGGAGAAGCCCGCGAGCTTGAGCATCGCGCCAAAGGCCCGCGACGAAAGGTACCCGTAAGGGGACTGGTTTGAGGCGCGGAGCGTGCGGACCCGGTCCACAACCCTGGAGCGCGCGGAGTCGAATGCGTGGCGGAGCGCATAGCCCATGGTGAGGCGGCTTGCCGGGATCTGGTGGAGCACCTTGGCCCCGGGGACAAACCAGGCATCGAGCCCGACCGCCCGGATCCTGCGGATCATCTCACTGTCCCCGCCCCCGAAGAGCTTCCCACCCTTCCTGTCGAGGCTCGTGTCAAAGGATCCAAAGCGGGCAAAAACCCACTTTGGGAAGGCAAAGTTGGCGCCCATCGGGACCTGGTCCGGGGGAAGGGGACCGGGATCCATCCGGAAGCCGAGCGGCCTGTGGGATCCCTCAAGCCACCGCGGGATGCCGTCCGGAAAGACCGGCACGACCTCCCCGCCGACCACACCGATCGAGTGCGCCCGGTCCGAAGAGAATGGGGCGACCATCTGCTCAAGCCAGGTGGGCTCCATCAGGATGTCGTCGTCCACCAGAACCACGATATCACCCTGCGACTCCTCGATTGCCCGGTTGCGCCCGTGATCCAGGCCCTGGCGCATCTCAAGCACGTGCCGGGGCGCAGGCGATGAGGCCATGAAGGAGGAGACCACGTCGCGCGTGTCGTCCTTCGAGTTGTTGTCGATCACCAGGAGTTCCCAAAGCTCGTGCGGGTAGGTCTGGCGCACGAGCCCCGCCAGGGTCTCGCGCAGGAACCGGGAACGATTGAAAGTGATGACGGCGACCGTGATCCGCAGGAGGGGCATCTATTCGAATGGGCTAGCGAGTATAATTTGCTTCTGATAACCAACGAGTTGCAATAAACCAAGCTCTATTGCGAAAAAAACTCTGGACGGATGCCCCCGAAATTTCATGATTCGCGACGCATCAGGAACGAATCGGCCCTAAAAAGCTGGTTCTGCCAACCGGGCCGGGAGCGGCCACGGTGGATCGGGCGAAAGCCCGGATGTGCGGAGCTCAAAAGGCCCCGAACCGAAACGCTCCCGAAAGCGACAGCCGACCTGATGCCCAGGTCGGCTTTTTGTTTTCAGCCCTGTTGCGCGATTAAATCCACAAAGATCATCACGCACCATGACAAACCTAGAAGAACAGCCCGGTATCCGCATCACGGCCGACAACCCGAACCACCACCTGTGGAACAACCACGGAACCTGGTTCCTGCACTACACGATCCACCCCACCCCGTTCACCAAGGAACGCATCCGACGTTCCCTGGGAACCAAGGACCTGGCGACCGCCCAGGCAAGGAGGGACGCCTTCTTCGCGGCGTTCCTGAGGAAGCAGGTCGCGGCCTAGGCCGTCGCCGCAGCCTCGGGGGCCCGAAACGCGGACATGACCTCCATGCCGACCGAGTCGGCCAGGAGCCGGCCCCGTCGTTCCAGCCGCACTCGCGACCCGTAGCGGGTGGCGAGACCCTCCGAAACGAGCCGCTCCACAAGGGCCGATACCCGTTGCCAGGGGGCCAACGGGCACCTTTCGCGGAGCTTTTCCAGGTCGACGCCCTCATTCATCCTCAGCCCGAAGACCAACGAATCCTCGACCAATAGGGACGGCGTCAGGAGGGTGCGGTCCTCGGTCGACCTCTCACCCCGCTCGACCTGGGCCGTCCATTCCTCGAGGTTTGCGATGTTCGAGGATCTCCAACCGCCGTGCTGCGAGGCGCCGGAGGGTCCCAGGCCCACCCACTGGGCCATCCTCCAGGTGTTCACATTGTGGAGGCATTGGTGGCCGGGGCGCGCGAAGTTGGAGACCTCGTACTGGTCGTAGCCAGCCGCGCCAAGGCGGTCCCAGGTTCGCTCGTACATCCGGGCCTCGTTTTCGGGATCAAGCCTGACGCGGCCCTGGGAGAGTTTCACCCAGAGTGCCGTGTCCTCCTCGAAGGTGAGGCAGTAGGTCGAGATGTGGTCGGGCCTTAAAGCCAGGGCCTCGTCGATGTCGCTCTCCCACTCCTCGGCAGTCTGCCCCGGCAGGGCGAACATAAGGTCGATGTTCACGCTTGGAAACCCGGCTTCCCTCAGCCGGTCATAAGCGCGGTAGACCTGCTCGCGGGTGTGGGCCCGGCCGAGCGCGTCGAGAAGGGCGGGCCTGAAACTTTGTACCCCCATCGACACCCGGGTGACGCCGGCCGAGCGCAGAGCCGAGAGCCTCTCGCGGGTTACCGACGCCGGTGCCAACTCCACGCTCCACTCCTGCGGCGACTCCCCTCCCAGAAGCCCGTGGACGACCTCCGCGACCCGACCGAGGTCAGCCGGCGACAGGAGCCCCGGTGTGCCACCGCCGAAGAACACGGTCTTGATCGGCCGGTCCCAGGTGACGAGCCGGGCCTCGTCGCCGAGGGATTTGATGAAACCCTGAACCGATTTGGCGGTCGGACTGACTTGGTAAAACGCACAGAAGTCGCAAGTACTGGCACAGAAGGGCACGTGGACGTAAAGGCCCAGCGGGCCCGGGTCCTCACCTTTGGCTTGCTCCCCTATGGCGACACCCCTCATTAATATCATCGAAATGGACCTCAAACGATTTTCCTTCGCGAGACAAATCCTCCCCGCGACCGGCGCTGCCGTTGCGATGGCCCTCCTGTCGGGCTGCGCCACAATGAGCCTGACGAACCTAACCCCTTCGTCGCTCCCCGAGAATCCATCCGGGATCTACACCTTTACCCTGAGGGCGATGCCAAAGTCGGTGAACGTCGTCCAGCAGACCATCGCCCCGCACGTCGTGGTCGGCGAGCAGAGCCACGAGATGAAGCGCAGCGACGCGATCCCGGGAATCTACGAATTCGACTACAAGCTGCCCACCGGCCAGAGCTCGATCGGCTACTACTATTTGGTGAACTACCAGGTTGAGGGCAACGGGGCCCTGGACAACCGCGAGGCCTACACCGAGGTCTACCACGCGGCCGTGGTGAACCGCTACGTACTCTCCCTCGAGGTGAATCGCGGGCCCGTCGGGGCCCGCATCGGCGTCCTAGGCCGCGGCTTCACCCCGCAGGACCTTGTCGGCTTCGACGGGACGCCCGTCCGGACCGTCTATGAGTCCCCGACTTCACTCGGCTTCTTTGTCCCGGCGCTCGCCCCCGGCCGGTCCTACAAGGTCACGATCTCCAGCGCCGCGGGCAATTCCGTGGTCGGGAGCTTCCGCATCGATTCGAGCGAGGTGACCGTTGAGCCCGCGTCGGTCAACCTTGCCCCTGGCAAGAAGCAGAATGTCACCTTCTCAATCGGGCACCCGGCCCCCGCCGGGGGCCTCCTCCTGGACGTCACCACCGATGTGCCGGAAAGCGTGATCATGCCCGAGGTGGTCGTTCCCGAGGGTCAGACCTCCGCCACCGTCACGATCCAGGGTGGAAAGCCCGGGTCCGGAAGCCTCTTCCTGAAGGGCTACGGGAGCGGCGAGGTCTCCGTCCCCGTCGCGGTTGCGCCGGGCCGCTAGCCCGCCCGCCCCCCGGCCCCACGCCCAAAGATTGTTTGAAAAGCCGCGAGGTCGCGGCAATCTTGCGACCTGTGGACAAAAAGGACCCGAAGCTGTCATTTGAGACGGCGCTCACCAACCTGGAGACCATCGTCGAGTCGATGGAGTCAGGGGAAGTACCCCTGGCCGAGCTCTTGGCTAAGTTTGAGGAAGGCAATAAGTTACTAAAGTTCTGTGAGGCCCGACTGAAGGAAGCCGAGCTCAAGATCGAGCAACTTAAGAAGGAGCGTGACGGGGTCTCGTTCTCCAAGTTCGAAACGGAGCGAGAAGGCGGATGAGCGAGGCAAAGATCCGCCTGCTCTACAAAATCCAGGGCCCGGCCGACGTGAAGGCCTTGCCAGCGGCAGCCCTTCCGCAGCTCGCCCAGGAAATCCGCGAGGAGATCATCGCCGTCACGGCAAACCGCGGCGGCCACGTCGGACCCAACCTGGGCGTCGTCGAGCTGACCCTCGCGCTGCACCGGGTTTTCGACACGCCGACCGACTCTTTGGTCTTCGACGTCGCCCACCAGGGGTACGTGCACAAGCTCCTGACCGGCAGGGGTGGAGACTTTTTCAGCAGGCTGAGGCAAACCGACGGGGCGAGCGGCTTCCTGTACCGCCCCGAGAGCGCCCACGATTCCTTCGGCGCGGGCCACGCCGGGACGGCGCTCAGCGCGGCGCTCGGCATGGCGACCGCCCGGGACCTGAAGGGGACGTCCGAACATGTCGTCGCGGTGTGCGGCGACGCTGCGTTCACCTGCGGCATCACGCTGGAGGCGCTCAACAATGTGGTGAGCTCCACCAAGAGGTTGGTCGTCGTCCTGAACGACAACCAGTGGTCCATCGCCCGGAACGTGGGCGCAATGGCGAAGTACCTGAATCGCCTGAGCACGAGCACGACCTACAACCGCATCCACCACGACTTGGAAAAGTTCTTCACCGGACTTCCCCACGGCCACGAGATGAACCAGCTCTGGATGAAGTGGAAGCGGGAGACGAAGGACTTCTTCGTCAATTCGAGCCTCTTCGAGAAGTTTGGCCTGCGCTACATCGGCCCCATCGACGGCCACAACCTGGAAGAGCTCCAGAAGAACCTCGAGTTCGCCAGGAGCTGCGACGTCCCGGTCCTGCTCCACGTGATGACGGTGAAGGGCAAGGGCCTCGACGCTGCGCTCAATTCCCCCGAGAAATTCCACGGCGTCGGAGGGTTCGACCCGTCGACGGGCGACAGTCTGAAGCCCAAGCCCGGCACACCGCCTGCCTACCAGGACCAGTTCGGCAGCGCGATGGTGCGCTTTGCGAAGGCCGATCCGCGCGTCGTCGGCATCACCGCGGCAATGCCGAGCGGAACGGGGCTCTCGAGGCTCGCCGCGGAGGTTCCCCGGCAGTTCTTCGATGTCGGCATCGCCGAGGAGCACGCGGTCCTCTTTGCGGCCGGGATGGCCACGAAGGGAATGAGGCCCGTGTGCGCCATCTACTCGACGTTCCTGCAGCGCGCCTACGACCAGATCATCCACGACGTCGCCCTGCAGAACCTGCCGGTCACCTTCTGCCTCGACCGCGCGGGCCTCTCCCCCAACGACGGGCCTACCCACCACGGACTCTTCGACCTTTCCTACCTCAGGTGCGTGCCCAACCTGACCGTGATGCAGCCCAAGGACGAGGACGAGCTGGTCGACATGCTCCACACGGGCATCGAGCTCGGCACTCCGGCGTTCATCCGCTACCCCAGGGGCCCGGGCCTGGGGCTTAAAATCAAGGATAAGCCCGAGAAGCTCGAGATCGGCCATGCCGAGGTGCTGCGCGAGGGATCGAACATCGTTCTCTGGGCATTGGGCCCGATGGTGAGCGACGCGATCGCGATCGCCGACAGGCTCAGGGATGAGGAAAACCTCTCGGTCGGTGTCGTGAACGCGCGCTTCGTCCGCCCCCTGGACCGAACCCTGCTGCTCAGCCAGGCAGCCGTGGTGCCGCTCATCGTGACGCTGGAGGACAACGTGCTGGCGGGGGGGTTCGGGACCGCCGTTCTCGAGGCGCTCCAGGAGGCCAACTGCCCGGCGGCGGTCGAGCGTATTGGGTGGCCCGACCGATTTGTGGAGCACGGCTCGAACGTCGAGATCCTCCGGGCAGCCCACGGACTCTCGGCCGAGCACATGCACCGGCGGGTGCTCGACAGGTGGCGCCACCTGAGCGCCGAGCGGGTCGAGGCGGGCGCCTAGCTCCCCTCCGGGGACGACAACGAAGCGGCGATGGCCGCGACAAGGGCCTCCCGCGCATCAATATGGGGGTTGTGACCGGAACCCTCGAGGACGAGGAACTCGGCGCGGGGAAAATGGCGCCGGGTCTGCTCCCGGTCCTCGCTAGAGACGTAGCCCGATTTGCCCCCGATGACGAAAAGCACCGGGCCCTCAAATCGGTCGCCCGAGGACAGGGAATTGCGCTCGAGCGCCGACTGGGCCGCCGTCATCGCCGACAGGTTCACCAGCCAACGGAAGGTGCCGTCGGGGCTCCGCTCCAGGTTGGTCGCGAGAAACTTTCTCATGGCCCAGCTCGGCACACGGCCCTCCATGCGGGTCTCGGCCTCAGCCCGTGACTTCAGGCCCCCAAGCTCGAGCTCGTTCATCGCGGCGAATTCGTCCCGGTGCGCCTGCCCCTGGTAGTCCTTCGGGGAGATGTCCACGACCACGAGCCCGGAGACGCGCTCCGGGTGCCTGCAGGCCAGGAGCATGGCAACCTTGCCCCCCATGCTGTGGCCGACCAACTCGATCCTCGAGAGGCCCTGCCCGTCCATCCAGGCCAGGACGTCCGCGACCATCGCCTTGTAGGTCATGGTGCCGGCGTGGGGGGACAGGCCGTGATTCCTTAGGTCCAGGGCGAAGACCCTCCGGTGCTCGGCAAGGTGGCGCCCCGCCGTCTGCCAGTTGCGGGAGGAGCCTAGCATGCCGTGAAGAATGACCACCGCAGGCAGAAGGCTCCCGCCAAGCTCCCGGTGGAAGAGGGCGACGGGCTGGATTTCGGGCGGGGGGAGCATGGTTGGCGGGGCCATCGTGGCAAAGGTCCCCAGCGGTCCAACATTGAATTCTGCAAATCTAGAGGTTCGAATGAATCCCGATGTCCGAACCCGAGAAACTCACCCCGATGATGCAGCAGTACTTCGAGGTGAAGCGCGGACTTCCCAAGGACACGCTCCTCCTTTTCCGGCTGGGCGATTTCTTCGAGCTCTTCTTTGAGGACGCCGTTGTGGCGTCGCGCCTCCTCGGCCTAACTCTCACCAAGCGCCAGGAGCACCCGATGGCGGGCCTTCCCCACCACGCGGTCGACAACTACGTGAGCAAGCTTCTCGCAGCGGGCAAGAAGGTGGCTATCTGCGACCAGGACGAACCCGCCCAGGCCGGGAAACTTGTCCGCAGGAAACTGACCCGGATCCTGAGTTCCGGCACGACGCTGGCCGCCAACCAGCTCGAGGCGTCGCGCAACCGCTACCTCTGTGCACTCTCCCTCGACAAGCGGGGCCTCCACGCCGCCTGGATCGAGCTCTCGACAGGCGAGTTCAGGGTGGCGACCTCGGCGCGGATCGACGACCTGCTGCCCGTCCTGGTCTCCCTCGACCCCGCCGAGCTCCTCCTGCCCGAGGGGGAAAGCGAGCGATGGAAAAACGCGCCGCACGATCAGGCTCCACTCCACTCCCTTCACGCCTTCGTCAGCGGCCGGACCCAGACGGAGCTCCAGACCTACCACTTTGAGACCGCAAAGGGGGCCAAAAGCGTGGCCGAGGCGATCGGGGTGCTCGGCCTCCAGGGCTTCGGGATCGAGAGCGACCACGCGGGCCTCGGGCCGGCCGGCGCCCTCGTGACCTACGCCACGGATAACCTGCGGGCAAAGCCCGAGAACTTGAGGGGGCTCCAGGAGTACCGAAGCAGCCGGACCCTGCTCCTCGATCCCGCCACCCTGCGCAACCTGGAAATCTTCACCTCGGTTCGCGGCGGGCGCCAGGGAACGCTCCTGTCGGCGATGGACCGAACCTCGACCTCAGCGGGCGCCCGGCTCCTCGAGCGCTGGCTCTCCACGCCCACGCTCGACCTCGACGAGGCACGAAGGCGCCACGCGCTGGTCGGCGAATTCATGGCCCAGCCCTCGACGCTGGCCGAGATCACGGTCGCGCTGGGGACGATACGCGACCTACCCCGCATCCTCGGCCGGCTCCAGAACCGCCTTCGGAACCCGCGTGAACTCTGCGGCGTGCGCGACACACTTCGGGGACTTCCCACCCTCGGAACCCTTCTCGGGCCCCTGGGGCCGCGCGCCACCCAGATGCGCTCGCGGCTGAGCGAGCTGCCCGCCCTCAGGGACCTCCTGGCCGCCGCGCTCGTCGAGGAGCCCCCGACGGACGTCTCCGAGGGAAACTTCGTCCGGGAGGGCTACGACGTCGAGCTCGACCGCCTGCGGTCACTCATGAGCGGGAACAAGGCATGGCTCGCGGACCTTGAGCGGGGCGAACAGGAGCGCACGGGAATCAGGAGCCTTAAGGTCAGGTACACGAATAACTTCGGATACTACATCGAGGTCACAAAGGCCAATCTCCACCTGGTCCCCTCCGACTACGTGAGGCGCCAGACCACGGTGGGCGGCGAGCGGTACGTGACCGACGCGCTCCGCCAAAAGGAGCGAGAGATCCTCCACGCCGAGGACAACGCGCTCCTGCGCGAGAAGGAGATCCTCGAGTCCCTGATCACGGCCGTTCTCGCCGAATCCCAAGCCCTGGCGGCGACGGCGGACGCCCTGGCCGAGATCGATGTCGTGGCCGGTTGGGCGGCGCTCGCGCGCGACTGGGGATATTGCCTGCCCCAGATCGAGGAAAGCGACGTCCTGGAAATCCTCGACGGGCGCCACCCGGTGGTCGAGCAGGGCTTCCGCTCGGGACAGGGCATCTCAACCGCCCAGGCCTTCGTGCCCAATGACACGATCCTTTCCTGCGACGACGCCCAAATAGCCCTCCTTACCGGACCCAACATGGCCGGCAAGTCGACGTACATCCGGCAGGTTGCGCTCATTGTATTGATGGCCCAGGTCGGATCGTGGGTCCCGGCCAAGAGCTGCAGATTCGGGGTCGTCGACCGCATTTTCTCGCGCGTCGGGGCCAGCGACGACCTAGCCAGGGGAAACTCGACCTTCATGGTGGAGATGAACGAGACCGCGAACATCCTGAATAACGCCTCGGATCGTTCGCTCATCATCCTGGACGAGATCGGGAGGGGGACCTCCACCTACGACGGGCTGAGCATCGCCTGGGCGGTGGTCGAGCACCTTCACCGGGACGGGGCGAAGGGGCCCAGGACACTTTTCGCCACGCACTACCAGGAGCTCACGCAACTCGACAAGCACCTGCCACGGCTCCGCAATTTCTCAGTGGCGGTAAAGGAGTGGAACGACGACATCGTGTTTGTGCGCCGCGTGATCGCCGGGCCAGCCGACCGAAGCTACGGGATCCAGGTTGCGCGCCTGGCCGGCCTGCCCCCGAGCGTGATCGACCGAGCCAAGGCGATCCTCTCGAGGCTGGAGGGCGATGACTCCAGCGTCACCCTTCCGGGCCCGCAGGCGCGGCCCAAGAAAAAGATCACCATTGTGAAGGCCGATGAGGGGCAGATGGACTTGTTGTAATACGTCGATAGTCAATCGATTAACAGGGAATCAGGTTAGGAGTGGACAATTGCCCGCAGCGGGGGAGCATAGACCTGCGCATGGGACAACTTGATCATCTTTTTGCCCGGAATCGCGAATGGGCAGACTCGATCCGCAGGCGGGACCCGGAATTTTTCACGACCCTCTCCCGTCAGCAGTCCCCCGACTACCTGTGGATTGGGTGCTCCGACAGCCGCGTCCCGGCCAATGAGATCGTTGACCTCCTGCCGGGCAAACTCTTCGTCCACCGCAACATTGCGAACGTCGTGGTCCATACGGACCTGAATTGCCTCTCAGTGATGCAGTTCGCCGTCGATGTGCTCAAGGTGAAGCACATCATCGTCTGCGGGCACTACGGGTGCAGCGGCGTCCGCGCGGCGCTGCGCTGCGACCGCATCGGGCTTGCTGATAACTGGCTCCGCCATGTGCAGGATGTTTCCGAGAAGCACCATGCCTGCGTGCACGCCATTGCCGGGGACCAACCCCGCACCAACCGCCTGTGTGAGTTGAACGTGCTCGAGCAGGTGTCCAACGTCTGCCAGACGACGATCGTGCGCGACGCCTGGGGGCGGGGCCAGAAGCTGACCGTGCACAGTTGGGTCTATGCCCTGAAGGACGGTTACATCCGCAACCTAGGAATGAGCGTCAGTTCCTCGGCGGAGTTTGCCCCCCAATACAACCTGGCGCTTGCCGCCCTCCAGGCGGGCCAGCCCTTCTCGGACGCCGTCTAGCGGGATCTAGCCGGCGACGGGCGCGTGCCTGAGCGACCACACCTGGCGGGCCTGGCTGATCGTTTCCGCGAGAACCTGGGGAGTGAGCGCCTGCTTCGGGTCGTCCCCGATTCCGTGGCTGGGGTCGACGTGGGCCTCGATACAGAGGCCATCGGCGCCGTAGGCGACGGCGGCGAGGGCGCACGCCGGAACATAGGAGGCCTTCCCAACCGAGTGCGAAGGATCGACGACGACAGGAGCCCAGGTTTTCTCCTTGAGGAGCGGGGTGATGCTCTCGTCGGGGTGGTTTCGGTAGCCGTCAAGGGTCGGCGACGTGCCGCGCGGGCAAAGCAGGACGTTGGGGTTGCCAAACGCCGCGATGTACTCGGCCGCCGAAATGAACTCGCTCAGCGTCCCCATGTGGATGCTGCGTTTGAGGAGGACCACCGTGTCGCGCTTGGCGACCGCCCTGCCGATGGAGCGGAGCAGGGAGTAGTTGAGCGCATTGCGGGCGCCGACCTGGAGCATGTGAACGCCGGCATCGAGCGCCGTGCGCAGCTGCTCCTCGTCCATCACCTCGGCGTCCACCGGGAGGCCCGTCCTGCGGGACGCCTCCATCAGGATCTCGATCGACTTGCTGTCGCCCTGGAACGTGTAGGGATTGGTTCTCGGCTTCCACACGCCGCCCCTGAGGACGTGGGCCCCGGCCTCTTTCACCGCCTGCGCCGTCTCGAGAAAATAGTTGGGGTTCTTAGGGTCGATCGTGCATTGCCCGGCAATGATCAGTAGTTCCTCCCCGAGGGTGATCCCTCCCAGCTTGATCCGGTGGGTGGCCAGGTCGCTCCGGCGGTCCATCAGCTTGAAGGGCGACTGGATCCGGTCGATCCGCTCAACGTAGGTAAGCCCCTCCAAGCGGTTGATCATCAACTCATCCCGCTCGTCGCCCACGATCGCGTAGATCGTGCGCACCGCTCCAACAATCGGTTGGATGGAGCACCCGAACTCGCGGACAATCTCGGTGATCTCGGCGACTTGTTCGGGATTCAGCCGGTTAGACTTGGGCAGGATCATGGGTCAAAAGGGTGCGTGGAGAGGAACGGACATCGTGCCAAATCCCACCCCGACCGTCCATTCCGAACTCACCCGAGCTGCTCAAATTCCTGGGGAAGCGGGGCCTCTGCCGAGAATGCGTGCGTTGCGCCTGCGAAGGCGTAGTCGAAGGAGAGGGACAGGGAGTGAAGGAACATCCGCTTAAGTCCGGACGCCTTTGCAAACTCTCGGTTCGCGGAAAAATTCCCGTAGGTTCGGTCCCCGACGATCGGGAGCCCCCTCTTGGCGCACTGTACGCGAAGCTGGTGGCTGCGGCCAGTCTGCGGCTCGAGCTTCACGAGCGACACGCGCAGGGGCCCCGCTCCCGGCCTAAGGAGCGTCATCCGGCTCTCCGCCGGGAGATCGCCGCCGCCCGCGGCCGTCCGGATGAACCCGCCGGACTTCTGAACCCTGAGCACATCCTTCCACGTGTCCTTAGGCTTCCGGGGCACGCCAAAGACGAGGGCCTCATAGGCCTTCCGGACCTGCCTGCGCTGGAACTGGGACCGGACCTCCCGGGCGAGGGCCCCGTCCGTCGCGGCCAGGATCAGGCCCGAGGTAGCGGAATCCAGGCGGTTGATCAGCCACAACCTATGAGTTCCCACGCCCGGCGCCTGCCACTCGAAGCACTCGGCATCCTTGTCGTAAGCGGCGCGGAGCAAGGACCGGGACTCGTCCTTGGGTTCGTTAGGATGGGAGAGGACGCCCTCGGGCTTGTCCAAAGCGACGAGCCCGTTCGGGTCCAAAGCCACCCTCTTGACCCCGGCGCCAAACGGAACGTTCGCCCAGAAGGCTTCGTCGCCCGGATTCACTCGTAGTAAAACCTAAACGTGAGTTCCTGGGAGTTGCCCAGAACGGCGATCATGTCGTCGGTCCACTCGCCGTAGGGCGCCGTCAAGGTGATGGCCGAAATGCTGCTCTGCTTGCCCTGCTCGCTCGACGTGCTTTCGACGTCGAGGATCTCGGTGATCTTACCATGGAGGTCCATGGTGAATTTGACCGTCACATAGCTCCCCGACGGGGGATAGGTCCGGCTCTCGATCAAGATTCGATCCCATTGTATCTGGATCGCCTCCATCATCTTGTGAAGATAGGCCCCGTAGTTGCTCCATTTCGCGCTGTACGCGACCGGACCGATGTTGCTGGTCCCAAACTGATTGTCCTCGAAGACCGCCGGCCGCGTGTGGGTGTTCTCGAGCACGGGGCGGGCCCTCGGCTTCCTCGGGTCGATCGCGGGCACCAGGGTCTGCGCCCCTTCGACCAGCGGGGCGTCCTTGGCCCCCTCGACCTTGTTGGGCATCGGTTTCGACACATCGGGCACCTTCCCCAGGTTGCTGCCAAAGCCATCGTTGCCGTCCTTCATCTTGTCGAAACCGGCGAGCGGGTCCTGGGCCTGCTTGGGCGCCATCTCGGTCTTCGCCGTTGTGGTCACCGTGGGGGCCGCGGGAAGGGACTCCTCGGGCTTGGTCAACCGGCCGTTCACGGTCTGGTTCGACTCGATATCCTTTTTCCCGTCGAGCTTCGGCTTGTCGTTGTGCTGGTCGAGCTGGGGTTTCTCCTGCGCGAGCACCTGGTTCTTGGAGCTGAAATTGTTGGTGTTGTCGGGAACCTTGTCCGGGGCGTCGGGATTGGCCTCGATGTACTTGTTGGGAACCGGCGGCTTGAGCGCCGGGTTCACGAACTCGTCCGGGGCGATCTCAATGTTGAACTGGCGTGGGATCGCCTGCTTGCGGGCGACCGGGCGGATCACGTCGCTTCGAAGCAGGTACGGCGCAATTAGGAACAGCAGGAGATGGACGATCAGCACCGCCATCAGGCCGATGCCCACGGACCTCGACTCGGGATCCTCGCGCACGCGGGCCACAAATCGCCTCAGGGCGGCGGCGGGGGTTGTGGCGGTGAGCGTGTGGGTCATCTAGCGGCTAGGGAAAGGGACCAGAGTTAGCCCTGTAGGACGTCCTGGGTCAAAATTTGTTTCGTGGCTTCCATGGGCAGACCCATAATATTTGAAAACGAGCCTTTGAAGCCCGCGATGATCAGGTCGGTCTGCTCTTGGATCGAGTAGGCCCCGGCTTTATCTAGCGTGTTCACCCGGGTGATATAATCCTCTATCACAGCATCCCCGAAGGGTTTAAACTCAACCAGGCTCGAGACCCCGGTGTCGATTTTCAGCCCCCGGGCGGCGTGCCGCACCGCCACACCGGTGAAGACCGTGTGCTCCCGCCCCGACAACCGGCGGAGGATCGCCCGGGCCTCGTTTAGGTCTCTGGGCTTGTTGATCGCTTCGCCGTCCAAAAAGACCGTGGTGTCAGCTCCCAGGACCACGCAATCGGGATGGCGCCCTGCGACCCAATCGGCCTTCAGGGCTGCGTTGTGGGCCACCATCACCCGGGGGTCCGTTGCAGGGTCCTCGTGCTCCACGACATCGGCGACCACGACGTCAAAGTCCATGCCCAGCTGGGCGAGAAGCTCCCGGCGGCGGGGTGAGGCTGAAGCGAGGATCAGGCGGTGCGGTGTGGGCATCCGTGAATTAGTTGATGGCCGTCAGCCGAATATGTTGAAAGAAAACCGATTAGAGTCCATCTTGACCCCTTACATTTAAACGCATGCGCCTTGGGCTGGCACAAATCAATACCACCGTGGGCGACCTGGCGGGCAACCGCAGGCGCATCCTAGACGCCTATTCGGCGCTCGTGGCCCGCGGGGCTGAGCTGGTGGTCTTCCCCGAGCTCGTGACCTGCGGCTATCCCCCAAGGGACTTGCTTTTCAAGCGCCACTTTGTTGCGGATGTCGAGGCATCGATGAGGGAGATCGCCTCCGGGATCGGCGACGTTCCCGCGCTCGTGGGAACCGTGGAGACCAACACGTCGGGGACCGGGCGGCCGTTTTTCAACAGCGCCGTGTTCTGCCTCGGTGGAACGATCCAGTCGGTGGCCCGCAAGTGCCTGCTGCCCACCTACGACGTCTTCGACGAGGACCGCTATTTCGAACCAGCGGCGCAGACCACCGTGATCGTTCACCAGGGGATCCGCATCGGGGTGACCATTTGCGAGGACATCTGGACGCACCCGATGATCAGCACGCGCCGGCTCTACAATGGCCTCGAGCCGCTCAAGCAGCTCGCCACCCAGAAGTGCGACCTGATGGTCAACCTCTCGGCGAGCCCCTGGAACCACGGCAAGTCGGGCGTTCGCCAGACGCTCGTCACCGACGCGGCCCGCGCGCTCGGCTGCCCGGTGGCTTACGTGAACGCCGTGGGCGGGAACGACGAGCTGATCTTTGACGGCCGCTCCCTGGTGAGCGACCCTTCCGGGAGCGTTGTGGCGGGTCTGGCGGCGTTCGCCGAGGACCTGGGGATCGCGGAGACCAACGCGGGGCCGCTGGGCGCCGTGCTCTCGCCCTCGTTTGAGCAGCCCGACATGGCGGATATCCATGCGGCGCTCACCCTCGGCCTCAGGGACTACGCCCACAAGGTGGGATTCAAGACCGCCCTGGTCGCGCTTTCCGGGGGCATCGACTCCGCCGTGGTGGGCGCGATCGCCGTGGCCGCCTTCGGACGGGAGAATGTGATCGGCGTCTCCCTTCCCTCGGAGATATCCTCCCAGCACTCGCGCGACGATGCCTTCCTCCTCGCGAAAAACCTGGGCATCCGGATCGAGACGATCGGGATCGCCGACGTCGTCGCCCGGACCGAGGCCGCGCTCGCGCCCGTGTTCAAGGGCAGGGCCCGCGATGTCACCGAGGAGAACATCCAGGCCCGCGTGCGCGGGGTCATCATGATGGCGCTCTCCAACAAGTTCGGGGCCCTGCTGCTCACGACCGGCAACAAGAGCGAGATGGCCGTGGGCTACTGTACCCTCTACGGCGACATGTGCGGAGGGCTGGCGGTGATCTCCGACGTCTTCAAGACGCAGGTCTACGCCCTCTCCAACTGGATCAACGCCGACGCAAGGCGGTCCGGCCGGACCCCGCCGATCCCGCAGTCGAGCATCGACAAGCTTCCAAGCGCCGAGCTCCGGCCCAACCAGACGGACCAGGACAGCCTTCCGCCCTATGACCTCCTGGACGCGATCCTGAAAGGCTACGTCGAGGAGGGCCTCTCGCGCCGCGACCTGGTCGCGCAGGGTTTCTCGGAGTCGGTTGTCAACGACATCGTCCGCAAGGTGGACTTGAACGAGTACAAGCGTAAGCAGGCGGCGCCGGGACTCAAAATCACCCCCCTAGCCTTCGGCGTTGGCCGGAGGATACCAATCGTGCAGAAATACGTGAATTGATGGACCTCTCCAACGAACTCTTCGCCCGCGCGCTCAAACTGATCCCCGGCGGCGTGAACTCGCCCGTGCGGGCCTTCAGGTCGGTCGGCGGATCCCCGTTCTTCGTCAAGTCGGCGCACGGGGCCACGCTCGTCACGGCCGACGACCGAGAGCTGATCGATTTTGTCTGCACGTGGGGGCCGGCGATCCACGGCCACAACCCCCCCGTGATCAAGGCGGCGATCGCCGCCGCCCTGGAGGAGGGCACGAGCTTCGGAACGCCCAATCCCTACGAGGTGAGGATGGCGGAGCTGATCCACGCGCTCGTTCCCTCGATCAAGAAGGTGCGCATGTGCAACAGCGGCACCGAGGCAACGATGTCGGCCATCCGTCTGGCCCGAGGGTTCACCCGGCGCGACAAGATCATCAAGTTTGCCGGCTGCTACCACGGGCACTCGGACTCGCTCCTTGTGAAGGCGGGCTCCGGGGCGCTCACCCACGGAAACCCGGATAGCGCCGGGATCCCCGCGTCTTTCGCGAGGGAGACCGTGGTCCTTCCGTACAACGACCCGGGGGCCATCGACAGGGCCTTCGCCGCAAACCCGGGGGCGATCGCGGCGGTGATCGTGGAGCCCTACCCGGCGAACGTGGGCCTGATCCTGCCTTTGTCCGGCTACCTTGCCCATTTGAGGAAGGCCTGTTCGGCCAACGGAGCCCTCCTGATTTTCGACGAGGTGATGACGGGCTTCCGCCTGGCGCGGGGTGGCGTCCAGGAGATCGAGGGGATCGTCCCGGACCTCACCGCGCTCGGGAAGATCATCGGCGGCGGACTCCCCGTGGGCGCCTTTGGTGGACGGGCCGAAGTCATGGACCAGCTTGCACCGGTAGGTCCCGTGTACCAGGCGGGCACGCTGAGTGGCAATCCGCTCGCCATGGCAGCCGGCATCGCGGCTCTCGAGCTTCTCGACCGGAACAACCCCTACCCTGCGCTGGACGCGCTCGGCAGGAAGGTGCGCGACGCCCTGAGGGCCGCCTGCAAGTCGAAGGGACTTGCAGCCCAGGTTCCCCAGACGGGATCGATGTTCAGCATCTTTTTCACGGACAGGGAGGTCCACAACTACGAGGACGCCCTGACCGGGGACGCGAAGATGTTCGGACGGTTCTTCCATGGCTGTCTTGAGCGGGGGGTGTACCTGCCCCCGAGCGCCTATGAGACCGCCTTCATCAGCACGGCCCACGAAGGCGCCGCGATCGACCGCGCCTGCGAGGTAATGGATTCGGTGATCAGGGGCCTTTGAGGCCTCGCAAGACGCAGCGCAATGCGTAGGCTCCATTCCCTACTGATGGGCCGAATTCTCCTGATCCTCCTCGCTGCCGCCTGCACCGCGCTGGGTTCCCGGGCGCAGCCCGTGAGCCCGGGCATCATGACCCTTGCCGAGGTTAGGCCGGGCCAGGTGGGCCAGGTTTGGACCGTGTTTCAGGGGACCAAGCCCGAGCCGTTCGCGGTCGAGGTGACCGGGGTCGTCCTCAACGCTCTGGGCCCGGGAAAATCGATCATCTTGTGCAAGCTCACGGACCCGCGCGTCCAGCAGATGGGAGCCGTGGCGGGGATGAGCGGAAGCCCCCTCTATATCGACGGCAAATTTGCCGGCGCACTGAGCTACCAGATGCAGCGCTTTGAGACGGTGCGCTACGCGGGATTCACCCCTGCCATGGACATGGGGGAAGTCGCTGACCGGGTAGTGTCCAACCGCCAGGCACCCACCGCCCAGGCGCAAGAGCCCGCACCGGCCGGCGTCGCAGATTCCACGGACACGTCGTTCCGGGCGATGAAGCCTGTGTTCGCCCTGGGCGGGGTCTCCCCGCTCACCGCATCGATCATGGCCCCTCGATTCGAGAGCCTGGGGCTCGGCATTGTCCCTCTGGCGGGGAGCAGCCCGGGCTCCGCAGCCGCCCCGGGCGCGGCAACCCCGACGCTCATCCCGGGGGACGCGGTGTCGGTGGCCCTCACAACCGGAGACATCACGCTCGCCGGGACCGGCACGGTGTCCCGGGTGGACGGAAGCCGCGTGGTTGCATTCGGTCACCCCATGCTCGGGCTCGGGGACGTGCAGTTGCCGATGTGCTCGGCCGAAGTGGTCGCGATCCTGCCCTCCACCATGGAATCCTTCAAGGTGGCCAATATAGGGCCGGTAATCGGCTGCATCAGCCAGGATCGGCTGTCTGCGGTATCGGGCCTGCTGGGTCCGGGCCCCGAAATGACCGACGTGGAGGTGGTGTCCGGCAAGCAGGGGACGCCGCTGCGCACCCTGCATTTCCAGGTGATCAAGGAGAAGCACATCGCCCCCATGATCATGCTCACGGGCGTCGTCGAGGCCGTGTTCGGCTCCAACGACGCCGAGTCGAGCGAGGGATTCCGGATTCTGAGCACCGTCAACTTCTCTCCGTCGCAGCAGATCACGCGCGAGTCCGTCTACACCGGCCAGCAGGGTTTCGTCCAGGGCCTGGTGGATTTCCTCGGCAATCTCTCCGGGGAGATCGAGAACCCGTTCGAGAAGGCCATGCCCACCTCGGTCGTGTTCCGCGTCGAGCCCCTTGACGCAAATCCCTCGGTAAGCATCGAGCGACTCGACGTCTCTCGGTCCACGGTGCGGGCCGGCGACTCGTTCGATATCACCCTTGGGTGGCGCAATTACCAGGGCTCGGAGGCGACGAGCACCCTTTCCGTCCCGGTCGACCCGTCCTGGGCCGGCAAGACCCTGGAGGTCATTGTCATGCCGGGTCGCGTGCTCGATGAGCTTACGGGACATGGCCGGATGTTTCGTCCCGGCCAGCTGCGGAGCTTCGGCGCCTACCTGGACGCCATGAAGCTCACGAGACCCGACGACGGCCTGTGCATCGCGGTCGTCGAGAAGTCATCCCTGTTCTTCGACCAGGCTGCCTCCACGCCCGAGGCTCCCGCCTCGATTGAGCGCATTGCGGGGGCCTCCGACTCTGCCCGTTACCAGCGGCACGAAGCCTTGATCCCGCTCTGGGAGGCCCATGTCCTGGACGGAAAGGTGTCCTTCACGGACCTCCACCGCACCGTCCGCGTGGTCGAGTAGAGAAACGCGCCAACCAAATAATCTCCATGCCCCCCATTCGCACCCTGCGCGGCGCCTCGCACCTTGCCCTCCTCTTCGCGTCCGCCCTCGCCGCCTCTGCAGACCCGCTCTCCAGGAAGACCGAGGTCGATTTTTACCGCGATGTTCCCAGCCGCGACCTCCACGGATTGGCCACCCGTTCTGACGGCCGCCTAGTCTCGGGCCCGGTCATGACCGACCTTAAAGGGCAGTCCCCAAGCGACCTCCTGTGGTGCCTGGACGCCCTTCCGGGCGGCAAGTGGCTGGTCGGGGGAGGACCCGGCGGGCGAATCCTCGCCGTAACCGCCGACTACGCCGCCGGGACCTTTTCATCGAGCGACCTTGCGAGGATCGGCGACGTCCAGGTGTACGCCATCAGGGCGCTGCCCAACGGGGATGTCCTGGCGGGGACCTCCCCGAGCGGAGGGCTTTACCTCGTGCGCGGGGCGAAGGTCCTCGCGAGGACCGGCCTGCCCGTGGATTCGATCTTCGACGTCCTGCTCCTTGACGCCGGTAAGGCGGCGCTCGTGGCGACCGGCAACCCGGCGCGCATTTACCGCGTGGACCTCGCCTCCTTTGCCTCCGCGGGGGTCTCAGCCGACCGCGTGTCCGACCTGAAAACGCTGGGTGGGCGGGGCGTGACGCTTTTTGGCGAGGTTACCGATCGCAACCTCCGCCGGATCGCAAGGCTGGCCGACGGCAGGATCGTCGCGGGATCCGCCCCCAGGGGCACGGTCTTTGTCTTCGGGCCCGAGGGAGGGAGTGCCTATATCGCGGAAGAGAACCACGACGCCGAGGTGACGGACCTGCTGCCGGTCGCCACGGGAGGCTACTATGCGACCATCGTCTATTCCGGCGGGGAAATCCACCCGGTCCAGTCGAGCATCCAGATCAGCGCGCCGCCCGACAACTCGGCCCAGGTCGTTACGCCTTCGGGCCCGGCACCGGCCCCCGGCCCAGCCCCCACCCCGACCCCGACGCCCCAGGGGCCGAAGGCCAAAGACAATACAATCGAGATCGTGGGCCCGCCCGCGCAGCTCGAGCGCTTCACGGGACGGAGCGCCCTGAAGTGGTTCTCCCCGGAGGGATTCGTCGAGACCCTTGCCTCGCGCCAGGGCGTGGCCTTCTACAGGATGGCCACCCTGGGCGACCTGGTCGTGGTGAGCGGCGGGGAGTTGGGGGAGATGTCGGGCTACGACACCAAGAACCGGCTCGCCCTGACCTTTGGGGGAAGCGCCTCGTCACAGGTGAACGCGCTCGAGCCCGTTCCCGGTTCCCCGGGCCGGTTCTTCGCGATCCGCAACAACGCTCCCGGATTCTCGGTCCTCGATTTCAACGCGCAGGCGCCCCGGTCGGCAACCACCAAGCGCGTGGACCTCGGCTCGCCGGCCCGGCTGGGAGCCCTCAGGTTCAACCGCACAAGGGACCTGGACCCGACACAGATCTCGTTGTCGGTCAGGACGTCGAACGGATCCAGTGAGACCGACGGCTGGAGCGCTTGGGCCCCAATGGCTGACCGCGACGGGTGGAGGGCCACGGCGCCGGTGGGGCGCTTCGTCGAACTCAAGCTCTCGCTCCCGCAGTCAACGGCGCCGACAGCCGAACTCGACAAGGCCTCGATCTACTCCCTCGGGCAGAACCACAGGCCGCTCCTGCAGGATTTCAGGCTGCTTTCCCCGAATTTCGCAGTGGTCGTTCCTCCGGAATTGCCCCCGCCCGTCGTCACTACCGTCGGCCAGCTGCTGCAGTCCGGCGACCGCGAAGGGGAGCGCCGCAAGGCGGGCTTCCTCGGCAGCCAGGTTGTCGCCTCGCCCGGAACCCGGGTCGTGTTCTGGACCGTTTCGGACCCGGACGGGGACAACCTCCTGTACACGTTCTCGATCCGAAAGGACGGGGAGGCCGCGTGGACGGACCTCGCGGTCGACAGCCCCGAATCCTTCGTCCAGTTCGATACGCTTCACCTCGATGAGGGAACCTGGTTCACGCGACTGGTCGCCAAGGAGACCTCGCCGCGGCCCGAGCAGGAGCGCCTTTCCGTGACCTTTGAGACCGACGACCTCGTAGTCGACCACACCCCGCCCGTGATCGAGGAGGCCGCCGTGCACAGTGACCGCGGCAGGCTCACGGTTACGGTGCGCGGCCGCGACCAGCTCTCGCTGCTGAGCGGCGCCGAGTTCACGTTCAACAACGGTGTCCATGAGACCGTGGAGCAACCCGCCGACGGGATCCTCGACGGCAAGGAGGAGACCTTTGTGCTGGAGCTGCCCCTTTCGCGGGTCGCAGGCGCCACGTCCGTGGAGGTCACCCTCTACGACGCCGCCGGCAACGGGGCGACCCGCCGGCTTGGGCTCTAGCCCCGGCGACTAGGCCCTCGGATGGGCCTTCTTGTACACATCCTTCAGGCGTGCGATGCTCACATGGGTGTAGACCTGGGTCGTGACCAGCTGCGCGTGCCCGAGCAGCTCCTGGACAATGCGGAGATCGGCGCCGGCATTGAGCAGGTGGGTCGCATAGGAATGCCTGAGCTTGTGCGGCGTGAGGTCAAGGGGCAGTCCCGCAAGCGAGAGGTGCCGCTTGAGCATGAGCTGCACCGACCGGGGAGTCATCCGGCTCCCGTCCTTGTTGCACAAAAGGGGGGACATGGGCGCCGAGCTCGGACTGAACTGGTCCCTGAAGCGCACCAACACCGTGCACGCGACCTTTCCCAGGGGGCAGACCCGCTCCTTGCGCCCCTTTCCCATGACTCGGGCCACCCCTTCGGAGAGCTCGACGTCCCGGTGGTTTAGCCCCACCAGTTCGCTCACGCGGAGACCCGCCCCGTAAAGCAGCTCCATTGCCAGCAGGTCCCGGCATGCGGTGAAAGCGTCGCAGCCCTCGTTCTCAAGGAGCCTTTTCGGGCTCGAGAGCAGGGTTCTCACCTGGTCCTCGGTGAGGAACTGCGGCAGCCGCTTCTCGAGCTTCGGGAGCGGGGCCCCCGTGAACGGATTTCGGGAAAGGCGCCCCTTGCGCAGCCAATACCGGCACAGCGTCCTCAGGCCCGAGACATGGTTGTGGAGGGTTCTCCTGCCATACCGGCGCTGGGCCTCGATAACAAAGTCGCGGATCTCCCGGGGCCCGAGGGCGTCGATCCCCTTGGCCAAGAGACCCGAGGAGGCCAGCCAGCGGTAAAAGTCCTCGAACGCGGTCCGGTAATTGCGGACCGTGTACGCGGAATAGCGCATCTCAAGGGCCAGGTGCTCGCCAAACGGCGTCCACCAGGAGGCCAGGACGTCCTCAGGTACCGCTGGTGGGCTTGGGGGTTCGTCCTTCGACATGGCGCATGATGCCGTCGGCGTGCCTCCTGAGCGCTCCCTCAGGGTCGAGCTCCCTAGACTGCGCGGCGGCAACGAGCTCAAAGAGCATCCGCCCGAGGGCGGCATCGTCGAGCCCTTCGGCGAGGCCCTTGACACGGCCCTGGTCGACCCCGGACTCGGAGACGAGCTGCTTCTTGCCCAGCTGTTTCCAAACCGACTCCGCGTACATCGTCGACGGCAGGCGCGGTGGCAGTTCCTTGAAGAGTGCGGGGCGGTCCTTCCCCTTTTCCCTGCGCTCAACCGCCTTGATCTGCTCCCACTGGGTGAGGACCTGCTCGGAGGTCTCCAGCTTGCCGGTTCCGAAGACGTGGGGGTGGCGCCGGACGAGCTTCTCGTTCACCTCCCGGGCAACCTCCTCCAGGTCGAAGTGCCCGGACTCCTCGGCAAGTTGGGCGTGGAAGATCACCTGGATCAGGACGTCGCCCAGTTCCTCGCGCATGTGGGGCATGTCCATGCGGTCGATCGTATCCAGAAGCTCGGCGCACTCGTCGATCAGGCACCGGGTCAGGCTCTGGTGGGTCTGTTCCTGGTCCCAGGGGCACCCGCCGGGGCCCCTTAGCCGGGCTATGGTCTGACGCAGATCTTCGATTGCGCTCATCGGCCGAAGGATGGGCCGCTTTGCCCGCCCTACACAAGGATTCTGGTCTGGTTTTCGCGCTCCGGGTGCTGTTTCGTTGGGGGCGTGAAGGACAAGCTAAGCGAGATCATGGAATGGAAGCGGCGGGAGATTGCCCCGCGGCTTCGGCGCGTCTCGGACGAGGAGCTCTCAAGTCTCGATAAATCCCTGCCCAGGCCGCCCTCGTTCGCAGGCGCCTTGCGGCGGGCCGACGGGAAGCTGGCCGTGATCGCCGAAATCAAGCGCAGGTCCCCGTCCGCCGGCGCCATCGCCCTAGGTGCATCGGCCGTGGAGCAGGCCCGGGTCTACCAGGCCGCCGGGGCCGATGCCCTGTCCGTCCTCACCGACGAAAAATACTTCGGGGGAACCCTGAGGGATTTGGTGCAGGTGACCACCCACCTGAAGGCCTCGCCGCCACGCCTACCCTGCCTGCGGAAGGATTTCATGGTGCATCCCCTCCAGGTGCTCGAGGCCCGGCAGTCTGGCGCCAGCGCGATCCTGATCATCGTCCGGGCCCTGGACGACACCGAGATTGAGATTCTCCACGGGGCGGCCCGACTCGCGGGCCTGGACGCCCTGTTTGAGGTGCATGCCGAGGCCGAGATCGGGCGCGCGGCGGCGCACGGGGCCACCCTGATAGGCGTCAACAACCGCGACCTGGCGATCTTCAAGACCGACCTTGGCCTGAGCGAGCGCCTGATGGCGCTCTTCCCGAAGGGCACGACGGCGATCAGTGAGAGCGGGATATCCACGGCCCCCGATGCGGGACGGGTACGCCGGGCCGGCGCCCACGCCGTCCTCGTGGGCGAGGCGCTCATGAGGTCGCCGGACCCGGCTGGCCTCCTCGCTTCGTTCCGGTCCGCCTAGCCGGAGCCCAATGGCCTTCACCCCCACCGAAACCCGCGAGCTCCTCGCGCGCCTCGGCCACGCACCCAAGAAGTTCTTGGGACAGAACTTCCTGGTCGATGGCAACATCGTCCGCAAGTCGATCGAGCTGGCCCAGGTGACTTCAGGCGACGCCGTTGTCGAGGTGGGTCCAGGCCTTGGCACGCTAACGGGAGCCCTTTTGGAAACCGGGGCAGAGGTGTGGGCGGTGGAGATGGACCGGACACTCCACGCACACCTGGAGGAGACCCTCCTTGCCCGTTATCCCGGAACTCTCCACCTGCTTGAAGGCGATGCCGTGGACGTCCCGCTGGCAGGCCTGCCGGCGGGCGAGGCCAGCCGGGCCAAGGTCGTGGCCAACCTGCCCTACGCTATCTCCACCCCGTGGATGGACGCGGTCCTCTCCGGTCCCCTGCCCGCCCGGATGGTCCTCATGCTCCAGCGCGAGGCCGCTGACCGCTATGTGGCCGGATCCGGCACCCGCAACTTCGGAGCCATCTCGATCTTCCTGCAGGCGGCCTATGAGCCGGCGCCCGGGCACCGCGTGAGCGCCAGCTGTTTCCATCCTCGGCCAGAGGTCGACTCCTTCCTCCTGAACCTCGTCCGCAGGCCCGATCCCTTTGTCTTCGCCCAGGATACCAAGGCGCTCGTCCGGCGATGCTTCCAGCAAAGGCGAAAACAGGTGGGAGCCGTGCTCCGGGAAATCCTCCCCGAGGGAAGCGCCCTTTGGCGGGAACTTTTGGCCGCAGAAGGCTTCCCACCGTCCGTGAGGGCCGAGGCCATCCCCGTCGCCACATGGATCAAGCTGGGACGCCTGCACCGAGGCCCGGCTTGAAAGGCATGCCTTAGTTGATCATAGTGTTGCCCTAGACAATGTTCCGCGTCTCATCCCTCATCTTTCTGGCCGCCACCCTCACCCTCCCGCTTTCGGGCCAGGATCCACGCCCAAGGGGCCTCTCCGGCTCGGTGAAAGCGGGCGTCTACACCTCACCGACTGGCGCCTATTCGATTGAAATACCGGTGCTGGCCTCACTGGGCGGGGTCGTGAGCGACACCCCGAATGTCGCCACATTCCAGGACAACTTCGGCCTGCAGGTCAGCGTCGCCGCGTTTGCCCATGATGCCACGCAGAAATGGGAGCTTTCAACCCGAGGGACCAAGGACTACCTCGTCTACTTCCTGGGCACGTTCGTGCTGCCCGACTTTCGGAGCGCCTGCCCCAAGACTTCCGTCGAGAGCGCGGCCTTTCTTCCCGATGTCGTGGACGGCTCCGTCCTCGCCTACATCCTCATGCCCGGCGGCTCCATGTTTGAATTGCAGGACTCGTTTTCCCGTCCCTCGGCCCCCCCAGTCGCCAAGCGCGGGAACCTGCTCTTCGTGAAGAACGGGTTCACCTTTGTCATCAGCTCCGAGCTCTCCGAGCGGGTGACCGAGGGCTCAAGCTACAAGAAGACCGTCCAGGAAGAGGACCAGATCCTCCGGACCCGGCTGCTGGGAATCGTGAAGAAGATGCAGTTCCCCTCACCCGCCACCCCAGCGAAATAGACCCCCGCCCGGCCTCCATCCCATGACCTTCACCGACGTGATCCTCTTCCTGCTTATCGGCGGCATCGCCGGCTGGCTCGCCGGCGTGATCACCAAGGGAAGCGGATTCGGGTTCGCCGGAAACGTGATCGTCGGGATCGTCGGAGCGATCGTCGGGGGTTTCTGCTTCAGACTCCTGGGAATTGTTGCCTACGGGTTCGTCGGACGGCTGATCTTCGCCGTCATCGGGGCGCTCGTCTTCACCTGGCTCCTCGGCTTCATCAAGAAATGAAGCGGCGCCCCGCCCGAAAGGGCCGGGCGCTCCCCACTTGCATCACATATGGGCGATCACGGCGTCGCCAAAGGCCGAGCACTTGATCTCGGTGGCACCCTCCATCTGCCGCGCAAAGTCATAGGTCACGCGCTTGGCGCCAATGGCCCCGTTCAGGCCCTTGAGCACGGAATCCGCAGCCTCGGCCCAACCCATGTAGCGCAGCATCATCTCACCGGAAAGAACGACGGACCCGGGATTGACGACGTCTTTGTTGGCATACTTCGGAGCAGTGCCGTGGGTCGCCTCAAAGATGGCGTGCCCGGTGATGTAGTTGATGTTGCCACCGGGGGCGATGCCGATGCCGCCGACCTGGGCAGCCAGGGCGTCCGAGAGGTAGTCGCCGTTCAGGTTCAATGTCGCGATGACGTCGAAGTCGGTGGGGCGCGTCAGCACCTGCTGGAGCGTGATGTCAGCTATCGAATCCTTGATCACGATTCCGGCTCCGGGCTTGCCCTCGGGTATCTTGCACCACGGTCCCCCGTCGACCTCAACGGCCCCGAAGAATTCCTTGGCCACCTTGTAGCCCCAGTCGCGGAATGCACCCTCGGTGAACTTCATGATGTTGCCCTTGTGGACAATCGTGACGCTCTTCCTCTTGTTGGTGATCGCGTAGGAGATGGCGCTGTGGATGAGGCGGACGCTGCCGGAATAGCTGATGGGTTTGATTCCCACGCCGACCTGCACGTCGCAGGGGAAGTCCTTTGCCCCTACGGCCTTCCAGAAGGACTCCGCCTTGGGTTTGGTGCCGAAGCGGATCTTCTCGAAGCTCTTTGGGAATTCCTTGGCGATGAAGTCGAGCACCTTCTGGGACTCCGGGGAACCCGACGCGAACTCGATGCCCGCGTAGATGTCCTCGGTGTTCTCCCTGAAGATGACCATGTTCACCAGGTCGGGGCGCTTGACCGGGGACGGCACCCCGAGGAACCACTGCACGGGCCTCAGGCACACGTAAAGATCGAGCATCTGACGCAGCGCGACATTGAGCGAACGGATGCCGCCACCAACCGGAGTCGTCAACGGGCCCTTGATGCCGACGGTGTACTCTTTGAAGGCCTCGACCGTGTCGTCGGGCAGCCAGTTGTTGAACCGTTTGAAGCTCTCCTCCCCGGCAAACACCTCAAACCACGAGATCTTGCGCTTGCCGCCGTAGGCCTTTTCGACCGCCGCATCCAGGACGCGGACCGAGGCCGCCCAGATGTCCGGCCCGGTGCCGTCACCGCGTATGAAAGGGATCACGGGGTTATTCGGTACGCTGAGGCGACCGGCAGTGATCGTTATCTTTTCGCCCTGTGGGGGTGTGACGTCTTTGTAGGCCATGGATAAAGGGTGGTTACGTTGTTGATCGAGTCCTCAAGCCTTGAGGCTCTTGCAGAAATTCGCGAGCCTCGCGATTCCCTTGGTGATGATTTGGTCGCTCGTGGCGTAGCTCAGGCGAAGGTAGCCCTCGGCCCCGAAGGCCGATCCGGGGACGGCGGCCACCTTTTCCTTCTCCAGGAGCTTCTCGCAGAACTCCATGGAGCTCATGCCGAAGCTGGAAATGTTGGGGAAGAGGTAGAACGCTCCCTGGGAGAGGACGCAGGTGATGCCGGGGATGGACGTCAGGCCCGAGTGAAGCAGGAGCCTGCGGCGGTCGAAGGCCTCCAGCATCTTCACGAGGGAAGCCTTCGTCTTTTCCTGCTCGCGGAGGGCCGCAAGGGCCCCGTACTGCGCAAACGTCGTCGCATTGGAGGACATCTGGCTCTGGAGCTCCGAAACCGCCTTCGCGATCGGTCCGGGGGCCACGAGCGTGCCCAAGCGCCACCCCGTCATCGAATAGGTCTTAGAGAAACCGGAGGCCACGATCGTGCGAGAGAGAGCGTCGGGGTTCAACGTTGCCAGGCACGTGGGGGCCACCCCTCCGTAGATAAGGTTCTCGTAGATCTCGTCCGAGAGCACGTAGAGGTTGTGCTTCGCGGCCACCGCCATAACGGCCTCGAGCTCAGCCCGAGTATACACCACCCCGGTCGGGTTTGACGGCGAGTTGATGATTAGGAGCTTCGTGCGGCTGGTGACCGCAGCTTCGATTTGCTCGGGCCTGAGCTTGAACCCGGTCTTGTCGGTGGCGAGCACCGCCTTCGGCACGGCGCCGGCAAGCTTCACCATCTCGGGGTAGCTGACCCAGTACGGGGCCGGAATGATCACCTCGTCGCCGGGCGAGCAGACGGCCATGATCGCAAGGAAGCACGAGAACTTCCCGCCCGGGCTAACGACGACCTGGGACGGCGCGACCTTAAGGCCGTAGCTTGAGAGGTAGGACTCGGCGATCGCCTTGCGCAGGTCCTCGATCCCCGGGGTGGCCACATACTTGGTCTTCCCGGCCTGGAGCGCGGCGGCGCAGGCGTCCTTGATATGCTGGGGCGTGTCGAAGTCGGGCTCCCCCGCGGCAAAGCTGCAGACGTCTTCGCCCGCGGCCATCAGCGCCTTCGCTTTCGCATCAACGGCGAGGGTCGGCGACGGCGAGATATTCTGGGCCCAGCTGGACAGGGGTCTTAAGGGTGCGGATGACATTGGGAGCAAAGGAGTCCACTAAAAGGACTCTGGGGCCCGATACGCAAGATGGGAGAGCCCCAATTTTTCAGCCCCGCCGGGGAGGGCGGAGCCGGCCCTTACCGCGACTTGGGCTTTTTTGCCGGCAGCCCCTCAAGGGCAAACCGAAGCAACTCGCCGACGCTCGCATCCTTTTTCTTGGCAAAGCGCTTGAGCATGGCGCGCTGGACCGCACCCAGGCGGACCGAGACCTGGCGGTGGGGGTCACGCGCCGGCTTGCAATTCTCAAAGTCGAACTCGTCGATCGCCAGCCTCACGACCTCGCTGGCCGTTTTCAGTCCGTATTTGCGCCTGCTGCTCTCGATTTTCGCGATCAGGGAGACCGGCAAATCAAACGTGAGCGGAGCCGATGCAGAGCGTGTGGCCATAGCGTTGGTTGAACCTAGACGGAATTCGAGCAGGCACGCGTCGGGCGCCTGCGGCAACGAAATTCTTCAGTTCGCCCTCAAGGGCTGAGCCTGATGACACTCTTTGACGCCGGCGTTACAACCACCGCACCCAGCTGCACGGGATCAAACAGCCCGGGATCCTGGGAAATGCCGATCGCGACCCCGGTCAAGGTGAGCCGGGTTTTGTCCCGGGTTGCCTCGTTCCGGACGTCCAGATCCTTGGGTATCCACCTCTCGCCTACCTTCTTTAGCTCTAAGAGTGAGAGGGTTTTGGAAATGCGGCCGTCGGTTCCCATGACCTCCGATTGGACGAGCGCGTCGTACTGGGTGTCCAAGTACGCCCGCACCGACCTGACCTCTGGGTTTTGGGCGGAGAAGTCCGCCGAGGGGGTAAAATCGAAGGCGTAGGATGTGCGTCCCCGGATTCTGGAGATCCCCGCCAGGTTGGCATCAAGCCAGTAAAGATAGGGCATCGGGAGCACGTCGAGCGGGGTCATTTCGACACCCGGGACAAGCGGGGATAGCAGGGCTGCCTCGTTCCGCACTCCCACGGCACCCATATCCGATGTCCAGAGCCCGCCTTCGGCGCCCCCCTGGATCAGGAATCGGTGGGTGTACCCCCCTTTTCCGACGTCGATTTCCAGCCGCGTGACCGGGCCGCGCCCGTTTCGCCCGCCCCAAAACCGACCGTGGAACCCATGCTCGGCGCCGCGACGGGGCATCTGCCGCAGTTCAAATTCCGCATAGATCGGCTCGGACCAGACCATCTGCCGAAACTGCTCCAGAATGGCGGCAGCCGTGGGCGCATCGGGCAAGGCCGGGGCCCCCTTGGTCCCGCTTGGCAGGGAAAAAACCGCAACCAGAACGACCGCCAAGAGACCCGGGGTGCGCACCCATGCCCGAGTCCGGGACACCTCGTTCGCGGGCTTCAACTGCCGATCAGGGCTTCGCCGCCGGCGCCGGGGTCGGGTCGACCTTGATCGGCGCGGCTGGGCCCGTCTGGGATTTCGTTGCGGAGACCGGAACGGAGATCGACGGGAGTGCACCACCTGAGGCGGAGGCGTGCTTGCCCTCGTAGATGCGCCCAAGGTAGAGCGCAAAGCTCAGGACAAAAAAGACAATTGAGGCGTTGATGGTCGCCTTACTGAGCACGTTGCCGGTGTCGGCTCCGAAGGTCGCTTCAGCAACACCCCCTCCCATCGCGGCACCCATTCCGCCGTCGGACTTCGCCTTCTGGGCGAGCACCAACAGGATAAGGATGACCGAGGTCAGGATGAGTACGAACGTGCAGATGCCGAGGATGATGCTCATGTCGAGGAAGGTTGAGCCAAGCAGACCCAGGCACTCCTTGTCAACGCCGTGCCGGTGGCCTCCTTCGCGCCCCGTCCGGCGCGGGATTGGGGGACATTTGGCAAAATTGGGGTTTCCCAAAGGCGCTTCGCCCTTGTAGTCCTCGCAGTACCATGACCGACCACCCGCTCACCGGCGCGCAAAAGACCTTCCTCAGGGGCCAAGGCCAGCTGCTCGCCCCGATCCTGAAGGTGGGCAAGGGGGGTCTCACTCCAGCCCTCTTTGTCGAGCTTCGTAAGGCTCTCATATCCCATGAACTTGTGAAGATTCGGTTTCTCGGGGCGGATCGCGACGAGCGGCCGCAGTGGTGCGCAAAGATCGCCGCCGAGGCCCCGTGCGCCTGTGTGGGGGCTGTGGGGCACACCGCCCTCTTCTTCCGGCAGAACCCCGACCCCGCCGCACGGCGGGTCTCGCTCCCCTGAGCCCGGCCCTTGGCAATCAGGCCGGTTCAGCCCGTTCCGCGCCCATTTTTTCAAGGAGCCGCTGAAGGTCCTCATTGCCGCGGTATTCAATCACGATCCGACCCTTCTTGGGCGTGTGGATGACGGCAACCCGGGCCCCCAGGTAGGACGTGAGCTTTCTCTGGATGCTTTCCACCGCGGCCGCGTCCCGTGCGGCGAGGGCCCTGCCCCGCGCCGGCGCCTTCGTGCCCTGCACCCCCTTGGCCGACTTGCCGAGCTTTTCCGTGGTGCGGACGCTCAGTCCCTCCTCGATCACGCGCCTGGCCAGCACGGCCCTTCCGGCCGGATCCTCGACCCCAAGGAGCACCTTGGCATGCCCGACACTCAGGAGATTCTTGGCGATGTAGCCCTGGATCTCAGCGTCGAGGGAAAGGAGTCTGAGCGAGTTTGCCACGGCCGCGCGGCTCTTCCCTACCCGCTCGGCAGCCGTTTCCTGCGTCAGGTCGAAATCCCGCACCAGGCTTGCGAAGCCCTGCGCTTCCTCGATTGCGTTTAGACCCTCGCGTTGGAGGTTCTCGATCAACCCGATGGACGCAGCCGAGGCGTCGCTCGCCTCGACGATTCGGGCGGGAATCGCCTTGATCTTGAGCTGCTGGAAGGCCCTCCAGCGTCGCTCACCGGCAATCAGCTGGTATTTGTCCCCGTGGCGGCGGACGACGATCGGCTGAAGCAGGCCCTCGCTCCGGATGCTCTCAGCCAGTTCGGTCAGCTGCTCGGGCGCAATCTCCCGCCTTGCCTGGTAGGGGCTCGGCTCCACCTGCCCGACCTGGATTTCAAGGTATCCCGGGGAGAGGGGCGCATGGGGCACAGGGGCCGGGGCGGCGGTAACGGGCGGCTTGGCCGCTGATATCAAGCCGCCTAGTCCGCGGCCCAACCTAGATTTTTGTGGGGTTGCCATGTTTAAAGCGGTGGGTCCGGCGGACTACTTGCCCCCCGGGACGAACAAGACCTGGCCCGCCTGGATCCTCGAGGGGTCGAGCAGCTTGTTTGCGTCGATGATGTCCTGGGCCTTCGCCCCTGTCTTCTTGGCGATCAGGCCCACGGTGTCACCCTTGGCCACCGTGTAGCTTATTCCCTCCTTGGGATAGGATTCGCCGAAGGCTGGCTTCGGCGTTGGCGGAGTCGCCGCAGTTCGGACCTGCGGGGCGGGGCCGGTCCTGGCGACCGAATCGATCGCAGCGTTTGTCTGCTTGGCAAGGACCTCCATCTGGCTGGCGACCTGCTGGAGGATCTCGGAGCGAGATGCGGCCACAGCAGCCGAGATGGCGCCGTTCAGGTCCGCCACCGCCCCGTTCAACTGGGCGGCCGTGACCACGTCCCTGGCCTCCGCAGCTCGGGCCAACTTTGCCCGCAATTCCGTGTTCTCGTGCTCGAGCTGCTCAACCCGAAGCGTGAGCTCATTCAAGCGCTGGGAGAGACCCCGGACGTCTTCCTTCAAGTCCGCGACCTCCGCCTGCGCCCGCACCGCAGGCATCCCAAAGGGCGACAATAAGGCTGCGCAGAGGGTCAACGCGCGCGGGATGGTAAACCTGCCAGGCATCGACTCGGGATGTTGCCACAAGGACCCGCGAAAACAAGCGGCATGTAGGGGAGGAACGGGGCCAGCACCGGCTTTTCGCCTAAACAGGATGCCATTCGGTCCGATCAGTCGGGCATTATGAGCGGATACAGGGCATCCTACACCGTGCCGATTCCGATGGGCATACACCCCATCTTCGGAGGTTATGAGCCCATCCCCTTCACCGCCGCGCTCGGGCAGGCCTTCAGCTTTGGCTGGCGCAAGGAACTGGGCAGGAAACGAGGCCACGCCCACGTTGCCCTGATCAAGGAGCAAAGGACGGCCGGAAAACCCGCTCGAGCCTAGGCAGCCCCGCGTTGGGGCCGGTAGGGGAACGGGGTCGTGCCGACAAGCTTTGGCATCGGCCGCGACTCGAGCACGGTTCCCTGGGCCACAGGAAACCCGCGCAAAAATTCCGGGGCTTCGAGCATGCGCCCCCCCGGGCGCTGGAGTCTTCGGATCCGAAGCGTTCCGGCGCCGCTGGCCACTAGGAGTCCAAGTGCGTCCGCTCCGAGGACCGTACCCGCGGGCGCCCCCGGGTCTGCGCCCATCGAATCGGCCAGGCCCAGCTTCACCGGTGAGCCCGCCACGTCGAGCGAAGCCGACGGCCACGGATGAAGCCCGTTGATGCGCGCCGCCAATTCGGCGGCAGGAGCCGAAAAGTCGAGCGCCCCGTCCGCCTTCTCGTGCCGGCGGCAAAACGTCGCGCGCGAGGCATCCTGCGGGCGAAAGGAAAGTTCCGCCGTCCCGACAAGAGGCAAAGCGCGCGCAAGAAGGGGGATCGCCGCCTGTGCTAGTTTGTCTTCGACGTCCGCCGCGGTGTCCAGGAGCCCGATCGGCACCCGCTCCACATCGGCGACGGGGCCGGCATCGAGTTCCCGCACGATGCGCATCAGGGACAAGCCGGTCTCGGAGTCGCCGCTGGCAACCGCCGTCTGGATGGGCGACGCCCCCCGGTAGAGGGGAAGAAGCGACGCGTGAAGGTTCAGGGTTCCCAAGCGCGGGATGGCGATGAAGTCGTCCTTCAGGATGCGGCCGTACGCGACGACCAGGTTTACGTCCGGGCGAAGCGCCGAAACCGCCTGGTAGGCCTCCCCGTCGAGCTTTGCCGGCTGAAGCACCGGGACGCCCCTGCCCTCCGTCCACGCCTTCACGGCGTTCGGTCGCACGACCTGCCCGCGACCCGAGGGCCGGTCCAGGCCCGTCACCACGCCGACAAGCTCGGCAACCGAGCGCCCCTCGCCCGCCAGCCAATCCAGGAGCGGCAGCGCCAGCGGATCTGAGCCCATGAAAACGAGCCTCATAAGATCCCCCATGCCCTTATTTCCAGCCGCTGCGATCGACCGCGTCCCCTCGGGGTTTGCCGACCAGGTCGAACTCGATGGGGCAGCCCGACAGGTCGAACTCCTTCACGAGCCCGGCCTCCAGGTAGCGGCGGTAGCTCTCGGAGAGCTGTTCCTCGCGGTTACAGAAGATCTTAATGCGGAACGGCCGGTTGCCGGTCTGCGTCGCGTAGAAGATCTTGAACCGCCGAGCGCCGATCGCGGGAGGGGGTGTCCTTTCCGTTAGGAACGACAAGCAGGCATTGAGGCGCGCGGTGGGCAGCTTCTTGTCGAGCGTCTTGTGCAGTTTGACGGCCGCGTTGAGCATGCGGTCGACCTCAAAACCACTCATTGCGGAAACAAATATGAGCGGGGCCCCGGGAGTGAAGAAGAGCCTTTCAAAGAGCGCCTTCTCGTATTTCTCCCGGTATTCGCGCTCATTCTTCGAGCCTGCAATGCCGCCGGGTTTCTTGAATGCCGCAAGCACCAGGTCCCACTTGTTGACGATGACGGCGATCGGCTTGCGGTCCTTGACCGCCTCGCCCGCGATGGCCTTGTCCTGGTGGGTCACCCCCTCGATTGCATCGACGACAAGAAACACGACGTCGGACCTCTGCATCGCCTCCAGCGAACGCAGGCGGGAGAAATACTCGACAGACGAGGCCAGCTTCGTCGCCGACTTGATCCCGGCCGTGTCGATCAGCCGAAAAGGGTGCATCTTCTTGTCGCGACCCTTGAATTCGAAGGGGAGCTCGATCGAATCACGGGTCGTTCCCGCGAGCTCGTTGACGATCAGCCTGTCGCTGCGCAGAAGCCGGTTCGCGAGCGAGGACTTGCCGACATTGGGCTTCCCGATGAAGCAGATGCAGATCGGCCCGGGGACCCGCCCGTTCTCGAGCTTTACCCGTACGCGCTCCGCATTGGGATCTACGGGAGGAAGGCCTATCTTTTGCAGGATCGCGTCGCGCAGCTCGCCCTCTCCGCGACCATGCTCCGCGGAGACAAAGATGGGCTGGCCCAGGCCGAGGCGCATGATGCCCTCGTGGTCCGCCTTCTCGTCCCCGAAATCGGCCTTGTTCACGACCACGATGACGGGCTTTGCGCTCCGGCGCAGGTTCTTCGCGATCCGGTCGTCAAGGGCAGTGATGCCGTCCAGCCCGTCGATCACGAAGAGGATGAGGGCCGCCGTGTCGACGGCGAACCCGACCTGGCGCTCCGAGGCGGCGATGATCGCGGCAGAAGACTTCTCTCCTGCCTTCAGCCCAAGGCCGCCCGTATCCATGAGCGTGTAGCCGTCCTCGACGTCCGCGGAAATCACGTCCCTTGTCACGCCCGGCTGGTCGTGGACAATGGAGATGCGCTTGCGGGCAAGCCGGTTGAAAAGCCGGCTCTTGCCCACGTTGGGGCGGCCTACGATGACGACGGAGCGGAACATGGTGTCGTGGCGTTCACGAACCGTTCAATCCGATCGCAAGCCTCCACAAGTTGGTCATAGCCGGTTGCAAAACTTGCGCGAACAAATCCTTTTCCGTTCTCGCCAAAGGCGGTGCCCGGGACGACGGCGACGCTTTGGGCACTCAGGAGCCCGTAGGCAAAATCCCTCTCGCTTAAGCCCGTTGATGCCACGCTCGGGAACACGTAGAACGCGCCGCCCGGGGCGTGGCACTTCAGGCCGCTCTCGTTGAGCCTGCGCACGACGAGGTCCCTCCTGCGGTGATACTGTTCCCTCATCTTTTTCACGCTGTCCTCGCCGCGGGTGAGCGCCTCGATCGCGGCCTCCTGGGCAAGGATGGGGGCGCAAAGCATCGAATACTGGTGGATCTTCATCATCGCGTCGATCAGCTCGGCCGGACCGCAGGCATACCCGATCCGGAATCCGGTCATCGCGAAGGCCTTCGAGAAACCGTGCAGGAAGATCGTCCTCTCCTTCATCCCGGGAAACACCGAGATGCTGGTGTGGACGTTGTCGTAAACGAGTTCCGAGTAGATTTCGTCGCTGAGGACAATGAGGTCCTTCTCGACAGCGAAGCGGGCAATCTTCTCGAGTCTTTCCCTGTCGCAGGTGCCCCCTGTGGGGTTGCACGGCAGATTGATCATCAGGACCTTGCATCCCGGCTGCCAGGCCCTCTCGATGTCGGCGACGTTGAGCGCAAACCCGTCGTCGGCCCGGGTCGGGACCGGGATCGCGACGCCGTGCGCCAGCGCCACGCTCGGGTTGTAGGAGACGTAGCAGGGCTGGTGATAAAGCACCTTATCCCCGGGGTTTAGGAGCGCACGTAGGGCCAAGTCGATCGCCTCGGATACGCCCACGGTCACGATGATCTCGTCGTCGGGGCGGTAGGCGACCGAGTAGTGGGCCTCCACATACGTCGAAATCGCGCGGCGCAGCTCCACGAGCCCCAGGTTCGAGGTGTAGTGCGTCTTGCCCTTCTCCAGGGCGTAGATCGCCGCCTCCCGGATGTGCCAGGGCGTGTCGAAGTCGGGCTCGCCGATGCCAAGCGAGATCACGTCCTTCATCTTGGACACAATCTCAAAGAAGTCGCGGATACCCGACTTGGGCAGGGTGCCCACATGCCGTGCGATAAATCGCTTCATGGGGACACCTTGAGGCGCTCGGCTTCTTGCGCGGCATGCTCGATGAGGAAGCCACCCTCCTTGTAGGAGCGGAGCATGAAATGGGTGCTGGTCGAGAGGACGCCTTCAAGCGTCGAGAGCTTCTCTGAGACAAAGCCGGCCACCTTCTGCAAGCTAGGCCCGTTCACAAAGATAAGGAGATCGTAGGCTCCCGACATCAGGTAGCACGACTCGACCTCGTCAAAGCGGCTCAGGCGCTCGGCCAGGCGATTGAACCCACCCCCGCGCTCGGGAGTGATCTTGACCTCGATAACGGCCCTCACGGCTGCGACGGATTCCCGCGAAAGGTCCAGAACCGGGCGCCATCCCAGGAAGATCCGGTCCTTCCTCAGCTGTTCCAGGTGCCGGTTGATCTCAGACTCGGGCATGCCCGCAACCTGCGCCATTTGCGCCGTTGTGAGGTGTTCGCCTTCGATGAGCAGCTTGAGGACAGGGTTCATAGGAATGAGGGGCTAAAATGAACTAGTTCGATAAACGCGCTGCACTTTTCTCGTCGGCGGACTTTCCCTGATGGCCGTGAACGCACCGAGCGGAAAAGGTCATCCCGAGGCAAAGGAAAGTCATATGGCGATATGAACGCATCGACATTGATACCGGCACAAAAATCAAGGGGCGACAACGGCAAAGATTCTCCCCCACGATAAATGCCTCCGGCCTTAGGAAGGGCTATTGGGTCGATTGCGAGCGTTCAGACAAGGGACGAACCAACAAGCTTCAGCCCACTCGTTGCCACGATGCCCTTGCAGCCCGTGCCACTCCAGAGAGTGCGGGGCAAAAGAGCCCTAAACCCCACTTTCTTCATTTTGGCCGGGAAGCCGATTCCGCCCGTTCATCATCCACAACGGAAAAAAGAGCCTGAGCGGTGAACGGTTTCTGCAAGAAGCCCGAAATGCCCAGCCCGGCCAAGCGCTCAGCTTCTGTGCCCTCATCATAGCCGCTCATCATAAAAACCCTGATATTGGGTTCAATCGCGCGCAACTCCCGGAACGTTGCTTCGCCGCCCAGCCGCGGCATCGTCAGATCGAGCAAAACAATACTGATCTCACGAGCGTTCTCGCGGAATTTCGCCAAACCCTCCAGACCATCGCACGCGAGAAGAACCCGGTACCCTCGCCGTTCAAGCAAGGTTCGCGTTGTAGCCCGAACGCTCGGTTCGTCGTCAACCACCAACACGCCATGAATGGGCGACTGCATCGCGACATGCGGATTCCGGTTTTTAGAGGGTGCCAGGCGCACGTCCTCGTCGGCTGGAAATAGAATCGTGAACTTCGAGCCCCTTCCGAGATTGCTTTCGACACGGATTGCACCGCCATGTCCACGTACTATTCCAAGCACGGCAGCCAGCCCAAGGCCTCGGCCGGTAAATTTGGTTGTAAAGAAAGGATCGAAAATCCGGGCCTGCGTATCAGCGGACATACCGCATCCATTGTCCGAAACCTCGAATGCGACATAAGTTCTCTCAGGGAGGTCCGGCGACAGGTACATTTTCGCGAGATATTCTCGGTCCGCATGCAAAGAATAGGTGGCCAGACGAATTGCACCCTCCGTCTTCCCAACGGCCTCGGCAGCGTTGATCACGAGATTCATCACCACTTGTTGCAGTTGAGTCGTGTCCACTTGAATAGCCGGCAGCTCTGGTCGCAGGTCGAGATGCATGTCGCAGTCGCACCCAATTGAAACCCGCAGCAGCTGAGAGTTGCTACGGACGAATTCGCTCAGATCGACGCTTTCTACCGAGAAGCGGCCACGTCCAGAATAGGCGAGCATCTGTCGGCACAACCCGGCGGCCCTTTGTGCCGCCTCCTGGATCTGGCTTAAGCTCATATGGAGTTGCGACCCCTTCGGCACGTCCTCACTGGAGATAGACGCGTGTCCCAGAATCGCCGTGAGCAGATTGTTGAAATCATGAGCGATGCCCCCAGCCAATAGGCCCAGACTTTCGAGCTTCTGGGTCTGCTGAAGCTTAATTTCAAACTGGGTGCGCTCCGTTACGTTGTTCACCAACACGAGATACGACGGGATCCCCGACCACTCGATCTGACTTGTGAAAATCTCGACATCGATTGTCTGGCCGGACTTCAAACGATGCCGCCAAACCCCAGGAACCTTTCCGCCCAGTGAAGTCGAATCCAGACTTTTAAGGATCGGTTCAAACCGAGGAAGGTCGCCGGGCAGTAGAAGGTCCGGCACCGCCAATCCGCGAAATTCGGTGAGCGAATATCCGTATAGTTCGATCGCTACCGCGTTTACCTCAAGAATCGTCAACTCCTGGCGCGCGAATATCAGCATCGGGTGCGGGTTTGCCGCGAAAAGCATGCGGTAACGCCGCTCGTCCTCTAGCAAACTCTGTTCAGCCCGGATGCGTTCACTGATGTCGCGCGAAATAGCGAGCACCCCCCGAATGTGTGGATTTTCGAGATGATTCAATGCGACAGCCTCCATCCACCTATATGAGCCGTCTGCATTACGGTAACGGTACCGTACCGAAAGTGGGGTCGCGGACTCTTCAAGAATGGAGGCAAATGCGGCATGGACCTCCGCCCTGTCTTCGGGGTGAATCAGGTCAAATGTGGCAAGTCCAACCATTTCCTCAGGCCGGTACCCATGAATCCGCGTGGCGGCCTCGGAACTATACATGATTCTGCCTCCTCGGTCGAACGTGCTGATAATGTCCGGTGACAGCGCAGCAAGAGCGCGGAATCGCTCCTCGCTAGCCTGCAACGCCTCCTTCGCCCGTATTCGCTCCGTCACGTCCTCCACCGTGCCATCATAGAAAATGACACGCCCCGCCTTGTTCCGAACTGAGCGGGCGTTTTCCCGAACAATGATCTCAGTGCCGTCGCGTTTAATCCATTTTGACTCGAGACCGGTGACTCCGCCTTCGCGCTCCATTTTCTCTTTGAATTCACTCCGAGAATACTCGGGTGCGTAGCCTTTGGCGTCTAGATTGCGGCTTGCCAGCTCTTCCAGCGATTCGAACCCGAGCATGGCAAGCAAGGAGGGGTTTACGGTTACAATATTCCCGTCCGGGGTTGTTCGATAGATCCCGAGCTGGGAGTTACGAAAAATCTCTTGATAGCGTGCCTCGCTGACACCCTGCGCGGCCGAAGCTGCCGCAATGACCGCTGCGTGATCGAGAAACGACTGTATTGCCGAGTTCACAACCGCAGCAACCAGCACGGCGCTTAATATGATTACGATTCCCTGTCGGACCCAGCTTCGGCCAGCATGGGGATCAAGCGTGATTCCGATGTCTGTTAGTGGCAGCAGCCCATGCGTCCAATACAAGCCTACAACAATCCAGGTGACGGCTAGTAGACTGACAGCCCACAGTCCGCCCCTCAGTCGCCACTGAACTGTAGCGAGAAACACGACAAATATGCAGAGCAGAACGACCGCTGGGGCAGCGCCCACATAACAGAGTCCCGTCAGGACAAAGCCGTATCCGAATCCCAACAACACGATGAGTCGCGCCTTTTCTTTGAATTGGGGAAGCAACGCAGCGATCCAAACAGCAGCAAGAAGCGCCAGGCACGTGACCGTAAATGTGTTCGGGCCAAGCTCCCGCGCGACAAATGCTGTCGCCACTAACCAGAGAAACCCGGCCCCGCCTGCGACGTATAGCGACCAGCTAACGATCGTCTCCCGCCACGCAATGAGCGGCTGTTCGGCCGCCGAGTGTTCGCTGGTGACAATGCCCTGATTACGCGACATTTCGGAGAGTCCATTGTGCCTGCACATCGAACTCTGATCAAGACGCCAATTCCATTTACGGCCTCGCCAGTGCGATTGGTAATGCGGCGCATTTGGTTTCCCGTACCTACAAAGCCCACATTCCGCTTAGACCAAACGGAAGGCCCGGCAGAAACTGGCCATCCGTTAGAAAACGTCAAAATATAGAGCACACAGAAGACTGTCCAAGCGCCGCTCCTCCTTTTAACTCAGACTGGAGACCATGGCTCTCCCCATATGCGAGCGAAGATCCAATCCTTTAGGTTGGGTCGTCGTGCAG
>CAITBM010000009.1 GCA_903890485.1 uncultured Opitutaceae bacterium
GGAGGTACTCAAGCTCATCGAAAACTTGAATTTCGACCGAGGACCGGCCAGAATCATATACGCTTACCCCAGTCGATTCCACTGATCACTCGAAATATGAATCCAAATGGGAAATCCCGAATGAACTACACAAAACTAATGGGAAGACTCGCCGGACTGACCCTGGCGACCCTTGCAACAGTTGGACATGCCCAGACGGCAGGTTCGACGGATACGGCTTCCACGGGCGCCGCAGTCCAGATGGAGAAATTTAACGTGAGCGACGTGCCGATCGAGCAGCAGATCCTGCCGACCTCGCGCCCCTTTGCCTCGGTGTTCGGGACCGACGAGAACATCTTGGACGTCCCCAGGAACGTCACGATCATCTCGCGCGCCCAGATGGACGTGATCGACATCCAGGACGTGACCCAGTTCAGCAAGCTCACCGCGAGCTCGTTCACGACCTCCAACTTCGGCTCGCCCGCCAACCCGAACATCCGCGGACAATCGGCCGACGTCTTCATGAACGGCATGCGCATGTTCATCGGCGAGTCCGGCGACGGCATGCCGGTCGACTTCAACCAGGTCGAGTCGGTGAACATCATCCCCGGTCCCGCGACGGCGGTCCAGGGCGCCTCCGCCTACGTCGGCGGTTTCATCGACCTGATCTCCAAGCAGCCGTTCTTCGACGGCTCAAAGGGCTTCGTGAGCTACACCGCCGGCTCGTACAACACGAACCGCTGGACCGTTGACGCCGGCGGCCCGATCACGCCGAAACTCGCCTACCGCTTCAGCTACTCGGGCGAGGACAGCAAGGGCTACTACTACAACTGGATCAAGCAGACGACCTCGGTGTACGGCGCGCTCACCTGGCGCCCCACGACGAGCTACGAGGTTGCCGCGGACGTGAAGGCCTTCTGGGCCGACTACCGCGAGAACTTCGGCATCAACCGCGTGACCCAGGCCCTAGTCTCCGACGGACTCTACCTGCCGGGCACCAACATCAACAACGGGACGGCCGCCACGGCCGCCGACCCGCAAAACGCGGCAAACGTCCTCGGGAGCAACACGATCGTCTTCGGCGCCCCGGTCAAGGTCGACTACCGCGAGACGGCGCAGGGCCCCGCCAGCCACGCCCACGGAATGGAGTACAACGCCCAGGTCATCCAGACCCTCATCCTCTCAACCGACGCCAAGATCGTGAACAACACGATGGCCAGCTACACGAAGCGCGACACCTTCAACTCCGACGGCTACAGCGAGATCGTCGACCCCTCGGTCACCTTCGACAACCGAACCGAGTACATCCTGAAGAAGGGCGGCCTTACGCTGAACACGGGCGTCGAGGAGAAGTACCAGACCGTCCGCGCCTACGACGACTTCTTCTTCGAGCCGGTGAACGTATGGGACCTCTCGTCCGCCTCGCTCCGCTCCACGATCAACACCTACCTCGCCAAGGGAGGGTACGCCGGGTTCCTGGGAATGAAGACGCCGGGATTCCAGGACCGCTACTCGACGCCGGCCGTCGGGACGTTCAACGGCAAATTCTACTTCGACCTGAACAACGACTCCAACGACTCGTCGATGGAGTCGGTCGCCCCGTACATCCAGACCACCTGGAATGTGACCGACAAGTTTAACATCGTCTCGGGTGCGCGCATGGACATCATGCATGTCCAGTCGCGCGACTCCCTCCAGCCGCAGGCGGCCGCCTCGATCGAGGTGGGTGAACCCAATGGCAACTTGAGCTTGGTCTACAAGGTCACGCCCACGGTCTCGACCTACCTCACTTACAACTACAGCCAGAACTACACGGGTGAACTCGCGGACGGCGGCGGCTTCGCGCTCCACGCAGACGCCAATGGCCATCCGACGCTCCCCCGCAGCCTCTTCGCCGAGGTGAGCCAGCTCTGGGAGTACGGCACCAAGTTCACCCTCGATAACGACAAGCTATTCGTGACCGCGGACGTCTTCACGCAGTCCAGGCAGGCCAAGCCGCAGGGCTCGCCGGTCTACACGCAGCAGTACTACGGATTCGAGACGGCTCTGAACTTCCAGCCGAACAAGCAGTTCTTCGCGACTGCGGGTTTTTCCTTCATCAACGGGAGCCTGCCTGCCTCGGCACTGCCGTTCCAGGCCTACTCCACCAACCAGCTTCCCGGTGGCCCGCCGAACCCGTTCACGAGCACGCCGCAGAAGTCCGGGCGGCTGCGTCAGCCCGGACAGCCGCTCGAGACCTTCAACGGCCTGGCGTCCTACTCGTTTACCAATGGCTTCGGGGTTGAGGCCAACGTGCTCATCACGAGCAAGATGAACAATGACTACCAGGGCTACATCGTGATTCCCGTCCAGTACACGCTGGATGCCACGATCTCCTACAAGACCAAGCAGTGGGAGTACCGCCTTACGGGCTCCAACATCACCAACCAGCACAACTGGGAGCCCTCCGTGGCGACCTATGCTCTCGAGGGTATTGTCCCCCTGCCCGCGATCGAGATCGAGGGCACGGTCAAGTATAAGTTCTAGTCCAGGATCCATCCCCTCCTAGAAAAAAGGCCGCCTGGCTCACGCCGGGCGGCTTTTTTTGTGCCCTCTACAGGAGGCCTAGAACGAGTCGGAGTTGCTGACAAACGCGATCGATGTGCTGTCAGGAGCCCATGAGTTCACATTGATCGAGCCCTGTCCGCCGTAGAGGTAAGCGGCGACCGTCGGCTTGCCTCCCTCGATGGGGATCCACCGAAGGTAGACGCGCTTGTAGAAGGGATGGTCGCCCGAGGGAATTTCCGGGGGGAAGCTGATGAAGAGCACCCTCTTCCCGTCGGGGGAGACGTGCGGAAACCAGTTATTGTACTCGTCGTTCGTCACCTGGGTCTGCTCGGAGCCGTCCGCGTTCATCTTCCAGACCTGCATCTTTCCCGTCCTCTCCGAGTTGAAGTAGATGGTCTTGCCGTCAGGGGTGTACTCGGACCCGTCGTCCAAGCCCTTTGCCGTGGTCAGGCGGACCTCATCGCCGCCTTCGGCGGGAACCCGGTAGATGTCGAATTCGCCGTTGCGCGAACCCGTGAAGAGGAGCGACTTCCCATCGGGCGACCACCCATGAAAGTAGGAAGGACCGATGGGCGTGATCTGGCGGGGTGTCCCGCCCTCGATGGGAAGCGTGTAGACGATCGAGGGGGATCCGCTGCTGATCCCAAGTTTTTTCCCATCAAAGGAAAGGGCATGGTCGTTGTTGCAGTGGACCTGGGCCCCGGTGTCGATTGGCGAGACCCTGAGGCTTGAGAGCTCGAGGCTGAACATCCGGCCGTTGTGATTGTAGACTAGGCGCTTGCCGTCGGGCGTCCAATTCGGGGCCTGCAGCGAGTCGGGCGCCCCGAAGACGGTTCGCCTGACACCCGTGTTGACGTCCATCAGCTCGATCTGGCTGCCGATGTAGTCGCGATACGGAACAAAGGTTGGCTTGGCCGGGCGGATCAGGCGGACGTTGCGAAACACGCCCTTCTCGACTGCGGCGTTGTTGTGGGCGCAGATGTAGACGCCGACGTACACCTCGTCGGGAAGGTCGATAGCCTCAAAGTCCTGGGTCGAGTACGTGTCGCCGAACCTGGCGGCGCCCATCGTGAACCTCTTTCCGGAGCGCTCGAGCTGCAGGACGTTGGCCCCGGCGGGGCCCACTCTGACCTCTTCGGTTTGGCCGCCGAAAACCTTCCGGTACTGCAGGTCGCAGAGGCTGTTTCCGTGGAACGCCGCGTTCACATGCGCGGACTTGGGGTCAAGGCTCGCCCGGACGATGATGCCCATCTTGCGGTGCGGGCCCGTGCCGGTGCCCAGGAACTCGGCGGAGGCCTGGACGATAAAGTCGCCCTTCACCTTCTTCCAGACGAACTGAAACTCGTCGTGATCGCCCCACATATTGGTCCCCGAGGCCGACAGGAGATATTCCTGGGAGTCGCGGTCGTAGGCTGCGCTGCCGGGCGTCCCCACGGCGCCGACGTCGCCGTGCTGGTCAAAGACGCCGACAGAAGCCGGCTCATCGGAGGCCTTGGAGGAACTGATGGCGCCAACGGCGACGGCGAAGAGGAAGGCGGGCACCAGGGGGAGGGAGGATGAAAGCATCATATCGGCGGACGGGGGCATGGTCTGGGGTCTGGGGTAGAGCGCCCCCTTGGTTGAGCATCGGGGCGAGGGTTCACTGTAGCGGGGCATGCTCCCGCGGCAAGTTCAGAGGCAGCCGGAGAGTTTGACGACCAGCTTCTGAACGAAGGCGAGCTCCTCTCCATTCACGGTGTGCCCCATGCCGACAAAGATAGACTTGGTCACGGTGGCCCCCTGAAGGGCGAGCGCGGAAGCGCTTTCCTCGACGCTTTGGAGCGGAATGTGCGCGTCGCGGTCGCTGCAGCCCAGGTAGACCGGTGTGCCCCCAAGGCCCACGCTCACGGACCGGGGGCTTCCCGGTGGGCCGATCAGGGCGCCGCTCAAGCCCATCACCCCCCCGTACCGACGGGGATTCCTGGAAGCAAATTCCAGGGAGAGGCAGGCTCCCTGCGAGAACCCGATGAGTACGATTCGCTCATGGGGAACACCGCCGTCGACGAGGCCCTTCACCAGGCCGCCGATCACTCCGAGAGCGGAACTCAGATACGGCTCATTTTGATCGAGCGGCGCCAAGAACCGCTGGGGATACCATACGTTGCCGGCCGCCTGGGGCGCGAGCAGGGCAACCCCCGGTACACCTGTCGCAACTTCCTCCCCCAGGGAGTAGATATCCTCGGCAGAGGCTCCCCTGCCGTGGATGAGGACGAGGGCGACCTTAGCCGTTGCCACGGGGGCGCCGCCTCTGAGTACTGGTTGACCCTCATGGATTTTCATCGCCCGAACTCATAGCATGGCTCGCGCGTTGCCGCAAATGGCGTGCGCGGGCCACCCCGAGCGCGGGAGGGCAGGCGTGCGAGGTTGACGCAGGCGCCCAAATATTGACCTACTCTATGAAGGTCTGCGCCCGCCCGGACCCGGGTGGGCACGGGTCCCTAAGCCCCATGACTAAATCGCTTCGCTTCCTGCTACTCCTGCCGTGCATTGCGGCGATCGGCGCCGAGGCCCGCGCCACCAACCAACTGGGTTCCGAACCCTCCGCGTTCCTGAAGTCCTTTGCGTCGAGCCCCGTCAACTGGATGCCGTGGGGCGAGGCCGCAATCGCCCGCGCAAAGGCCGAGCAGAAGCCCGTGTTTGTGTTCGTCGGTTCGTTCACCAGCGAGTTGGCCGGCGCCATGCGGCGCCAGACCTTCGCCAACGCAAAGAGCTCCGATTGGCTCAACAAGAACTTCGTCTGCGTCATCGTGGACCGCGATGAGCGTCCCGACGTGGCGGCCCAGTATGAGGGGTTCGTCGGCAGCCTCAAGCAGATGACGGGATGGCCGCTCAACGTTTGGCTGACGCCTGATTTCCAGCCCTACGAGGGGGCAACGTACCTCTCCCCTTCCGAGGATTGGGGGGCTCCGGGATTCCTGAAGCTCGCCAACGAGGCGCTGAGCGCCTGGAAGACGAACCCCGCGAGTTGCCGCAAGCGCGCCACCGACTCCATCGCCCAGATGGCGCCCATTCCGTCCTCCCCAGCCGGCCCGTGGAATCCTGATAAGCTGCGAAGCCGCCTGGCCACCGACGCGGCTGCGTGGAGGGCAACCTTTGACCCGGTGCAGGGCGGATTCGGCGACGTGCCGAGGGGACTGGAGCCCGAGCTCGTCCGCTTCATGCTGCTCCAGTCGGCCGACGACAAGGTTGCCGCCCAGAAGACGCTCAGGGCGATCGCGGCAAGCGCCGTTCGGGATCCCCTGGACGGGGGCTTTTTCCGCCATGCCTCCGACGGGGCCTGGCATATTCCCTACCAGCAAAAGACCGTGACGGACCAGGCCCGGGTCGCCCTCGCGTTCCTCGCAGGCGCCGAGGGACCAGATGCCGCCTCCTTTGGCGAGTGCGCCCGGGGAGCGCTCGACTACGCCCTCACCCGGCTTTCCCACCCCGACGGGACGCTGGCCTCCTCAGAGGACGCAACCGGCGACGAGTTCGCCCGGTATTACGCCTGGAGTGCAGCCGAGATCGATGCGGCCCTCGGCCCGGACGCTGCGGCCTTCAAGTCCGCCCACGGGGTCGAGGCTGCGGGCAACGTGCCGGCCGGTGACGATCCCTCGTCCATTTTCGCCCAGAAAAATCTCCTGCGTTCCACGGCTGAGACGAGTCCGGCGCTCCGGGCCGCGGCGGCCCGCCTGCTCGCGGTGCGGGACCAGCGCGGTTCATTGCCCCGGGACGATCGCGCCACCGCAGGCGCCCATGGGCTCATGATCAACGCGCTGGCCCGGGCTGGCCTCCAGCTCAACGAGCCCCGCTACCTCGAAGCGGCCCACCGGATCCTCGACGCCGTCACCCGCGACTTCGTCGTCTCCCCGGACGGGGCGCTGCGTCGATTTAAGGGTTCGGAGACCCCCGCCTACGCCGACGACTATGCGGCGCTCGCCCTCGGGTGCCGCGGGCTGGCGCGGGCTGCAAAGGACGACAAGGCCATGGAGCTTTCAGGCAAGTTCCTGCAGCAGCTCGACTCGAGGTTCTACGACGCGTCCAGCAGCAGTTACTTTGGGGCCGGGGCGTCGCCAGGCCCGGGATTCTTCGTGAGGCCCTTCACGGCCGGGGATCCGCCGTCCGTGGAGTCGCTAGCCCTCCTCGCCCATTCCCAGAACTCGAAGCAGGTGGCGTCCACCCTGCTCCAATTCCTGGAGGACTCGAGCGCCCAGGCCCCGGGCGACCAGCTTCTGGCGATGCAGATCTTCGGAACCCGGTAGCGGGACATGCGGCCGGTCCCCGAGGCGGGACTACGCTAGGGACCGCGCGTGAGGACAAACGCGGCGTGGCGGAGGATCTGCGGGGCCTGGAGCTTCAATGTTCCGCCGGGATGGGCAACGGTGCTTGGAGCCAAAGGCACGCCCTTCTCCGTGTTCCACCAGGTGACCTTCCACGAGCCTGCCGGCACGTCGCGCAGGAGGACGACGCCGGAGGAAGGGGTGCTCGGCGCCTCGGCATAAATATTCTGGCGGTGCCACACCCAGCCCTCGATGAAGTGGTCGTTTCGCCTGCCGATCATGGCCAGGACCGGAACGGGAGTGGCCAATTCGACGGCGGACACGCCGATCCAGTCGGGGCCCGGATTCTGGAGGAGCACGGAATGCGGGCCGGCCGGAATCAAGAACTCGAGGATTCCAGGATCCGGCGCGCCGGTGCCCCCGGCCCAGCGATGGGAAGCGACAAGGTTCCCATCAACCCTCACGTCGATGCCACCGCCGCCCGCGGCCATGGATCCGACGATGACCTTTGCCGAGGTTTCCTTCGGTAGATCCAGACGGTAGGTGACCCGGTCCGGGAACCCGTCGGCACGGCTCGCATCGCTCCCCACGAGCGTGGCCGGTAGGTTGGCCGCCTCAAGGGGAATTGAGCCGTCCAGGGGATAGTCGACCGTGGCGGGGTCCATCCGCTGCCAGGCCTCCCCGGCCGTCATCCGCAGGGCCACCTTGTCCGCGCAGTCCACCGGATCCGAGAAGGCAACCAGCCCCTGCTGCATCGCCACGCGGTTGATTGCCAGGAATCGGAACACCGCGCCCAGTTCCCCGAGTCGATTCTGGGCGAGAATCTGCCATCCGTCCCAGGGCTCGGCGACCAGGCTTCCCTGCCCCATCGCGCTGGCCCATATCGGAGGCACCAGGCTCACCCCTGACTTCTTCACCTGCTCAGAAAGGGCCTCGTGATCGTCTCCCTCCTCCCCGTAGAACGCAGGGCGGTCCAGCGTGGAATAGGGCAGAGCAAACGTGCGGGCCGCCGTGATCGAGTCCGATGCGTAGAGGTGCGGTTGGTAGTAATCGAGCTTCTCGTAGATCGGACTCCGGAGGTTCTCGGTGGAGGTCGTGACCAGGTGCCCGTAGGTGTCGAGCTGGCGGATCGCGGTCGCCATGGCCGAGTGCCAGCGGGCGACATCGGCCTCATGCCCGTTCCGGAACGAGTTGGTCCAGTGGACCTCGTTGAACAGCTCCCAGGCGATGATGGCCGGGGACCAGCCCCACCGTGCGATGATGTAGCGGTACTTGAGCACCGTCATGAGCTGCGCATTGGCATCCGTGAAGAAATCCTCCGGCGACTTCAGGAACCCGCCAGGGTTCGCGGCGTTCCAGGGGTTCTTGGACCAGTTCGAGTCGTTATAGGTCGTGTACTGCCCGTGGTACTGGAGCACCATCTGCACGTAGACCCCGTTCTCCTCGGCGAGCTCGAAGATCCGGTCCCAGCGCCGCGCAACCTCCTCCGAGAGCATGCCGGGCTTCGGGGACGGGCCCATCCGGGGGGGCAGCCAGTCCAGGTTCAGCCCGTCCCAGTGGGCCGTCCAGATCCGCATCCAGTTAAGGTTCGCCTTGGAGAAGGCCGGGAAGGCGTTCTCGTAGTAGGCCACGGTGTCGGGGCTCTCGTCGGGAGCCCAGGCGAGGTTCGCACCCACCGGGATGAACGGGAGCCCGTCGGAGCGTGAAAACTGCCGGGGATCCTTGGGGTTGATGAGGATCGAGGGAAGGCGGGTCCTTGCCGCGACCTGCACCTCCCGCGGGCTCGCCATGCTGACCACCAGGTCGGTCCGCCTGGCGCCCAGCGTGGATTCCGAGACGCTCCCAAACTTATAGGTCCCCACCTCCTCCGGTCGGGCGTGGACCGCATAGAGTCCGCCGTCGGCGTAATAGGCCGGCAGAGCGAGCTTCTGCCCGCCCGGGGTCACCACCTCGGCCCAAAGTTCCCGGGCGTAGGGGTTCTGGACCGCGGCGTTGTCGGGGGCCACGAACTCAAACTCAACGGGCTTGGCTCCCACGGGATGGGCCCGGCAGAGCGCCACGGCAACAATGAGCAGCAGGAGGGGTCGGTTTCGGAGCGGCATGGGAAAGGGGTCAGGATCCATTTGTCGGCTCCGGGCCCCCGACGACAGCCTTGTCCTGCATCTTCACGCGGTAGCTGCCGGGCGAGCTGCCCGTCATGCGCTTAAAGAGCACGCACATGTACTCCATGTGCTCAAAGCCGGTCAGTTCCGCGATGCGTTTCAAGGGAAAGTCGGTCTCGAGCAGGAGCTGCCTGATTTTCCTCAGCTGCACCCGCCGGATTTCCGACTGCGGAGAGCGGCCTATGTGTTCGCGGAATTTCCGCTCCATCTGGCTTCGGGAGGCGTGGGCGTGCTGGAGCACCTGCTCGACCGTGATCCCGTGGCAGGCCTGCTCACGGATGAAGCTGAGCGCCGCGGCGACGTTCCTGTCCTCAACGGCGAGGACGTCGGTCGAGTGGCGCGTCACGACGCCCACGGGCTCCACCCTCTGCTCCATTGCCTTGGGCTGCCTTCCCGAGAGGAGGTCCCGCATGAGGGCGGCCGCGCGGTATCCCGACTGAAAGGCGTTGGGCGCCACGCTCGAGAGCGCGGGGTCGGCCAATTCGCAGCGAATCGTGTCGTTGTTGGCCCCGAGGACGGCGACCTCCTCGGGGACGAGGATCCCAGCAGCATGGGCCGCGCTGATCACCTGCTGGGCCCTCAGGTCAACGCAGGCCATGACGCCAATGGGCTTGGGCAGACCCTTCAGCCACACGGCGAGCTTGCTGATCTGCTCCTCCTCCCAGAACGGGGTGGAGTCCCCCGGGTACTCCACGTCGAAAACCGAGCATTCACGGCTCGAAAGACGGACCGCCTCGACGAAGCCGTCCCGGCGCTCGCAGGACCAGAGGTTGTTGAAAAACCCCGCAAAGCCGAACTTCTGGTAGCCCCGCTCGATGAAATGCTCGGCTCCCAGGTGGCCGATGCTCACGTTGTCCGGGCGGATCTTCGGCACCCCGGGGTACGGCTCCACGTCGTTCAGGTCGACGAGCGGGATCCCCAACTCGACACAGGCCTCTGCCATCTCGGGGGTGGTATGGCGGCTGATCACCCCCTGCCATTTCTTTCCCCGGATCCATTGGGGATCGCCCTCGGAGATGCCCTGGTCGTCATGGAAGGCCGTCCAGACATGGTGGGTCCGCTCGAAGTGGGCGATCCCCTTGAGCATCGCCATGCTCTCCTCGAAACGCGTCTGGAAGATCAGAAGAACGTGGGGTTTCTTCACGACGCAGAACGTGAATCCAAGCCCCCGGGGAGGCAAGAGCCGTCGAAAATTCCCGGGAATGCCCCGGAAGACTAGGCCTTCAGCGGGTTGTCCTTGATGAACTTGATGATCTCCTCGGCGCTGCAGAAGCAGAGCGCGGTGAAGGTGTCGGCGGCGCCGTAGTAGAGCGCGATGCGGCCTGTCTTCGAGTCGCACAGGCAGCCCACCGGGAAGCAGACCCCGGGCACAAATCCCGTGAGCTCGTAGGGGGCCTCGGGCACGATCAGCGGTTCCCGGGCGCACGCGATCACCTTCCAGGGCTCGTCAAGGTCGAGCAGCATCGCGCCGATCGAGTAGACGTAGCCGTTGCAGGTCGTCGTGACGCCGTGATAGAAGAGCAGCCAGCCCTCGTTGGTCTCGATCGGCGAGGGTCCCGCGCCGATCTTTGTCCCCTGCCACCAGGGGCCGCCGCGGCCGATCACGTGGCGGTGCCTGCCCCAGTGAACCATATCGGGGCTCTCGCTCACAAAGATGTCGCCAAAGGGCGTGTGGCCGGTGTCGGAGGGGCGGCTGAGCATCAGGAAGTTCTTTCCAAACTTCCGGGGGAAGAGGACGCCGTTGCGGTTGTACGGGAGGAAGGCGTTCTCGAGCTGCTCGAACTTCTTGAAGTCCTTGGTCCGCGCGATGCCGATCGTGGGGCCGTGGTAGCCGTTGCACCAAGTTACGTAGAACGTGCCGTCCACCAGCGTCACGCGGGGGTCATACGCGTATTCAAACTTGCGGACCTCGGGGTCGTCGCAGCGCAGCTCGATGGGCTTCGTTTCGAAGGTGAAGGAGAGGCCGTCCTTGCTGCGTCCGACGTGAAGGTGCGGAATGCGGTCCATTCCCTCCGTGCGGAAGACGCCGATGAAGCCGCCCTTCCACGGGACGACGGCGCTGTTGTAGATGCCGGTAACCCTGGGGAGCGGGCGGCGGCCGACCACGGGGTTCGCGCTGTAGCGCCACGCCAGGTCGGGATTTCCGGCGGGCTTTGGCTCCCAGGGAATGTTGGGCAATGCGGGACCAACGATCTTTAACTTCATGGTGGGGATTGGGGACACGCGCCGAACCGATGCCTGCGGACGGAACGGCGCCAAGTGGGGGCTAAAGCCGGATGGGGAAAACGAGCAGGACGGGGCTAGGGTACCCTCAATCCGGGACGATGTTAATGAGATCCTTTGCCACGTTCTTGAGATGTTCTTCGTCTCCGACCGAAGGCCGTACCACCCACGAGTTTGCCGCAGTGGCCAGCCGAGCGTGAATCCGAACCGTGGTTTGACATCACGATGAAAATTAGCGGTTTAGGATAAGGTCAAGTTCCCGAAACCCCGTCCTCCTGTACCCCCATGAGACTGCCGGCTCTCCCCAAGCTTCGCGCGTTTTGCGCCTCCTTTCTGCCGCTCGCCGTTGTCAGTTCCTTGTCCGCCCTGTCCCCCGCTTCCTTTAGCGTCAGGGACTACGGGGCCACGGGCCGCGACATCGCTGCGGACACCGCAGCCATCCAGAAGGCGATCGACGCCTGCGCCGAGCACGGCGGAGGCCAGGTGGTGGTCCCTGCGGGTTCGACCTTCACGATCGGCACCCTTGTCCTCAGGAGCCACGTCGACCTTCACCTGGAGCGGGGAGCCCTTCTCCAGGGCAGCCCCCACCACGGCGACTTCACCCGGTTTGCCCTCCAGCCCGTGGACATGGGGCCGACCTCCCCGCCCCCGATGGGGGTCGTCATCTACGCGGACAAGGCCGACGACGTCGCCATCACGGGCCCTGGCCGGATCGACGGAAACGAAATGGCCTACGTGACCAAGGTGGGGCCCTACATCTACACCTGCGTTGACCAAAGGCCCTTCCTGGTCGTGCTCCGGCAATGCACCCACGTCCTCCTGCGCGAGGTCACGCTTAGCAACTCGGCCTACTGGACCCTCCGGCTGATCGGCTGCGACGACGCGAACATCGATGCCATCCGCATCGACGGCGACCTCCTGATGCCCAACAACGACGGGATCGACATCGACTGGTCGTCCAACGTGCGGATCCACGACTGCAACATCTCCACGGGGGACGACTGCATCTCGCTGAAGACGGCCCCGCTGAGCGAGGGCATCAACCGCCCCTGCGAGAATGTGGTGATCTCGGGGTGCAACCTGAGGTCGCGCTCGTCGGGTGTCGTCATGGGATGCGACGCGGCCGGTCCCATCCGCGATGTCATCGTGAGCGACTGCGTGATCAAGGACAGCCACCGGGGGGTCTCCGTGCGCCTCAGCCTCGGCGGGACGATCGAGCGCGTTCTCTTCCAAAACCTGGTGATCGAGACGCGGATCTTCGATTCCATGTGGTGGGGGCGCGGGGAGCCGATCCAGGTCCTCGCCCTGCCCTGGACCCAGAAGACCAAGCTTGGCGTGGTCCGCGACATCCGGTTCACCAACATCATCTGCACCTCGGAGAACGGCGCGATGGTCTACGCCGACGAGCCGGGCCACATCGAGCGCGTCTCCTTTGACCATGTGGCGGTCCGCATCAACCGCCCGGCGGTCTTCGCCGGGGGCGAGCAGGACCTCAGGCCCAACGCCAAGGAGGGTCTGCCCAGGATCGCAACCAACGGCTTCCTCGTGCGTCATGCCTCGGGTGTCACCTTCAAGGATTGCGTGGTCACGTGGGGCCCCAATCCCCCGGAATATTTCCAGCACGCCTTGCAGGCGCAGGACAGCCCGGGTCTCTCCGACTCAGGGCTCGAAGGCGAGGCCGCCCACCCCGGGATGCCCGCAAAACTGATCCACTAGTAACCCCATGATGACCCGCCGCCACTTCCTTGGCGCCTCAGCGGCCGCAGCCGCCGTGACGCTCCTGCCGAAACCCTCGCGGGCCGACTCCGGCCACAACCCGCGACCGCAGCCCAAGATCCCGCGCTGGAGGGGCTTCAACCTGACGGAAATGGCGGGAGGCAGGGACCGCGGCCCCTTCCGCGAGACGGACTTCGAATGGATGGCCGGATGGGGGTTCAACTTCGCCCGGATTCCCCTCTCCTACTGGCAGTGGTCGAGCCCCAAGGACTGGATGAGCCTGAAGCCCGAGGCGCTTGTGCCCCTTGACCGCGCCGTTGAACTGGGCAGGCAGCACGGGGTCCACACCTGCCTTGCCCTGCACCGTGTCCCCGGCTACTGCGTGAACGGCAAGGAGCAGGAGCCCTACCAGCTCTTTGACGGCCCTCGCGACTCGATGCAGCGCGCCCTCGATGCCGCAATCCACCACTGGAGGTTCCTTGCCGAGCGCTACAAGGGCGTACCGAACGAGCAGGTGAGCTTCGACCTCCTGAACGAGCCGCCGTTCATGGCCGACCAGACCCGCTATGTGGAGATCGCAAAGGCATTGATCGCCACGATCCGGAGCGTGAGCCCCGACCGGCTCATCTTTGCCAACGGAGCCGACATCGGCCAGACCCCGGTCCTCGGCCTGATCGACGAGGGACTTGTCCAGAGCTCGCACGACTACCAGCCGAAGATGATCACCCACTACAAGGCGGGCTGGGTTCCCCCCAACGAGTTTGAGTCCTTCGATGCCCCGACCTGGCCGATGGTCGACAAGCACGGAGTCCTCTGGAACAAGGAGAAGCTGCGCCAGGTGGACATCGCCACGTGGAAGCCGCTCACGGACCGGGGCGCCCCCGTCCACATCGGCGAGTGGGGCTGCCACACGCTCACGCCCCATTCCGTGTGCCTGGCGTATATGGCGGACGCCGTCTCCCTGTGGAAGGAGGCCGGCTGGGGCTGGTCGATGTGGAACCTGCGCGGGGGCTTCGGGATCGTGGACAGCGGCCGAGCCGACGTCGCCTACGAGGACTTCAAGGGCCACAAGCTCGATCGGAAGATGCTCGAGCTCATCCTGGCGGGTTAGGATCGGGCCTCAGGGGGCAGGCCCCTCCTCGGTCAATTCATGGACCCGCTCCATGAGCTCGAAGCAGGACCTGCCGCTGTGGTACGGGCACTTCCAAAGGCTCACCTTGGGGAGCTTCAGGGGCGTGTCGTCGCGCTTCAGCAGGTTGAACCAGTCGCCCTGGACCCGGTCGACAAAATGGGCCTCGATGAATTCCCAGCTGTGGCGGGAAGCATCGAGATAGCGCAGGTCGCCGGAAATCTGGTAGGCATTGAGGAAGCCGATGGCTGCCTCCGCCTGGGGCCACCATTCCTTGTTCCCGTTGGTGACGCCCTTGGGGCCTCCCTCGCTCAGGACGCCTCCGTCGGGGTCCACGCCCTCGGCCAGGGTGACTCGCGCCATGTCCACCGCGATGGCCCTGGCCTGCGCGATCGCCGCGTGGTCGCCCAGCACCTGGGCCGCCTCGACCAAGAGCCAGCTCAGCTCGATGTCGTGACCATAGGAGACTTCGTCAGAGATCGGGGTCCAGTCGTCCTTAAGGAAGAGGATCAGGTGGTGCGTCCTCGGGTCGATGATGTGCCTGACCACCATCGAGAAGAGATCCGCCTGGTTGGCCTTGAGCCCGGCATCGGGCCAGACGCGAAGGAGGTTCGTGTAGGCCTCCAGGATATGGATGTGCGAGTTCTGCGACTTCGAGCCGGGCCCAAGGAGGTTGCCCGACGCCGGGATCCGGTTCCAGCGCTCATCGAGCACGTCGAAGTAGCCCCCGTTTACATGGTCCCTGGCGTGGGCCTCGACCAGGGAGTAGATCGCGATCGCCTTGTCCAGGGCCTCCTTTTCCCCGGTCGCCCGGTAGTATTCCGAGAGGGCGTAGACGCCGAAGACCTGCCCGTAGATCAGCTTCATGGGAGCGCGATCCTTGCCGTCCGGGCTCGCCGAGGCCTGGCTCTTGCCGTCCGGCGTGATCGCCCAGTAGATCCCGCCGTTCTTCGCGTCCCAGAAATGGTCCACCAAGTCCCGGTAGGCGTAGCGCGCCATCTCGAGGTAGGCCGGGTCGTGGTAGACGCGGTAGGCGGTCGAGAAGGTCCACAGGATGCGGCTCGTGAGGAGGGCGCCCCTCGGCACGTTGTTCTTCACCTTCATGTTGGCGGTGATCATCCCGACAAAACCGCCGTTCTGGGGGTTTCGGGTGTGGGCGAGCCAGAAGGGGAGGATGTCCCCCTTGAGTTCCAACTCCGCGCTCTTTGAGAGCGCCTCAAGCTCGGCGAACTGGGGCCCTTTCACCGGGAAGGCGCCCGCGAAGGCGGGTGCCAGAATAAAGAGGAGCGCCCCAACGAGGGACGCGGGGAAGGTTTTCAGGTTTTTCATCGCCGAGGGGGTTTTGGGACGAAGGAACAAGGGGAAAGGATGCTCCCAATCCCGGCAAACTTCCAGCCCAGCCTTCAGGGTTCACCGCCCCTTACAGCCGCGTCCTGAGATCGCCAGGGAGCAGGTCGACCGCAAGGTCCCTGAGCTGGGGGTCCGGCACCTCGAGCTGAAGCGCATGGGAGATGACCAGGAGGTTGAAAAGGGCGCCGGTCGTGAGCGACCTGAGCCGGGGCCCGCTCGCCTCCCTGAGGCACCGCTCGACCTGCGCCTTCGCCAGTTCAACCTTTCCGGCCTGGGCGAGCACGATCGCAAGGCTCACACGGCGGTCCCACGCCAGGTAGCGGTCCCCACCGGCCTGCAGCCGGCCCAGGAGCAGCTCGAGCGAGGCTCCCGCGGCCGTGGCGTCGCCGCGGCCCAGCTGGATCTCGATCCGCGCCGCGAGCGCCCCGACATCCCCGGGAAAGCGCCGCAGGAGCTCATCGACCGGCGCCGCCCGCTCCATGTCCCCCATCTCGACCAGGTACTCGGCAATCCGGGCAGCCGCCAACGCAGGGGCCTGGTCATCGACGACCTCAAAGACCTGGACTGACTGTCCCTCGAATCCCCCCCCGACCGGCATCTGGTAGGGTACCGGCCTAAGCCACGGGGGAAGCTTCAGGAGCCTGAGCTCTCCGGCAAAGAAGTTCGGGCGCGTGGAGAACCGCGGGTCCAGGTAGCGCCGGGCAAACTCGTCAAAGAAGGGATCCCAGGAGGGGATGACGATGAAGCGGACGCCGCGGGCGCGCAGGGTGTTCTGGGCCTCCTCCATCGTGAGCGCAGCGGCGATGTTGAGCGCGGCGCCAAACCCGACGCTGTTGTCGGGCGAGAACGAGCCGATCCCGCGCAGGCCCCCGAAAAACCAGAGAGCCGGCGTCACGTTCGGGGGCGCATAGACGACCGCGCCCTCTTCGCCGGCCCGCTTCGCAAGCCAGTGCGCCAGGTGCCGCTCGACCAGGGTCTCGGACTCCCTCGGGGTGAGGGAAAGCTCCGTCCCCCTGCCTGGGTGGGGAAGGAGCTGGCCGACGCCCAGGGCAAGCGAAGCGAGGATCCCGGCGGCGCCCAGCAACCGGGAGACACCCCAGGATCCCCCAGCCAGGAAAAGGACCGCCCCAAGCGCAAGGAGCGAGGCGTCGAGCGTGCTCCACCAGCTGAGTTCCCGAAAGGCGAAGAGAGCGGCCACAACGACCGGACCGAGCGCGAGGGCTACCATCGCGCGCAGCCGCGGGCCCGAATCGGCACGCAGGAGCGCCAAGGCCGCGGCTACAGCCAAGAGGAGAGGGGCGAAAACCGCCCCGACCGCCGAGGTCACGGAGTCGTGGAGAAGCCAATCCCAGGTGCTCGCGGCTACCGGGGCCCCGGGCAACCGGCTTAACCTTGCCCACGAGAGGTCCTGCACCAGAAAGGCCCAGCTTCCGGTACCCAGGATCATGCCCGCAACGGCACAGATCCCCAGGACCGACAGGAGCAGCACAGCCCCCTCTCGCCTTCCCGGCTTCGGTGACACGCCCCGTATCCGGGCGATGAGGCCACCCAAGAATTCACCGGCACACACCCAGCCCAGTCCCTGCACCGGGTGCACGGTGTCCTGGCCCAGCGAGCCCATGTCCGAGGGAAAATATTCCGCGAGATAGGCGGCAAGAACCGTGGCTCCCCCGACATAGCCCCAGGTCCTCCAGGCCCGCGCCGACCGGACCGGGTCGGACTCCTGCGGCCCAGCGCGGCGCCCGATCCAGGCCTGAAGGAGCGCCCCAAGGACCAGGCCCAGGATCACGGGGACTTGGAGCATGGGGTTGACCCAGACGCCCAGCCCGCCGGCAATCCCCGCCGCCGCAAACCACGCCGCGGGCGCGCCGGCCTTGTCCCCGGGACCGGGAGCCAGGCGCCAGGCGCCGGCCAGGACCAGGAGGATCGACACGAGGGCGCACCCGTCCGACAGGCCCTGCGTCCCGGGCATGCCAGGCAGGAAGCCCGCCGCAAACGGGTAGAAGCCCGCGAGACCCACCGACACGGCCGCCGCGGCAAGGCCGCCCCATATAGCCCAAACCAGGGCGGTGGCGGCCGCGAGGAGGAGAGCGTGGAGGATCGGATCGGCCCAAAGCGCCGCCTTTTCCACGGAGATCCCGATCGGAACCCCGGTCGCCGCGTGGTGGGCCCAGGCGAGGAGGCCCAGGAACCCGCGGTAGGGCGAGGAAGCCGAGACCGGGTGCCCGCCCGGCGCGTTCTCGGCGTCCGTGTGGCGCACCCGGAGGGTTCCCGTGGAAAGCATCTGCTGCGTCTGGGCGATCCACTGGAAGCTCTCGAGGTTTCCCTCCGGCACCATGAGCTCGCGCTGGCCGCCGGAGTAGCCCGTGGGCGAGCGCCCGTCGGCCTGGTCGGCCGGCCCGGCGCGGCCCGGGAGTAGGGAGAGCGCATCCACCCGCGCAACGCGCACGGCGTCGATCCAGAGGATGAAAGCCAGGGCGCACAGGGGGACAATCCCCCACAGGCGGGTCAATTTCCTAGGGAGTGGGCCGGGCCGGGGCATGGGGGGGTTAAAGAGAATGCGGAACGGGAAAGCTCGGGGGCCATTGAAATGCCGCGGGCCCGCGGCGCAAGGCCTGTCGGGACGGAGGCCCTCCGATCGCGCACTTGACCGCAACCGGCGTGGGCGTCCTGATTGGCCCCGGCCCCATGGCATACCCAATACCGAAGCGCCGCGCCCGATTCGGGCACGCGAAACGCGTCGCGGTCGTGGTGCTTGCCGCGTTCGGCTGCCTCGTCGCGGCACAGGGGGCGGTGCCGGCCCCGGACCCGGCCCTCGCCTCCAGGCCGCTCCCCGCCCCGTCCCATCCCCGGGGCAAGACGATGTTCACCCTCCTCTCCCCCGAGGAGACCGGGGTCAGGGTCGAGAACCCCTACGACGACACGCGCATGTGGGGGGAGCTCTACCCGGAGCTCGCCGACGGGGCGATCGGGACGGGAGTGGCCATCGGCGACTTCGACAACGACGGACGGCCCGACCTGTTCGTGGTCACCAAGACCAGGGGGTGCCGCCTGTTCCGGAACCTGGGAAGCTACCGCTTCGAGGACGTAACCGCTAAGGCGGGCGTGGGGGCCACGCCCGGCATCTGGAATACGGGGGCCACCTTTGTCGACGTGAACAATGACGGCCTTCTCGACATCTACGTCTGCCGCTTCAACGCCCCCAACCTGCTCTACATTAACCAGGGCGACGGCACCTTCAAGGAGATGGCCCATTCCTACGGGCTCGACGTGGTCGACGCGTGCGGGATGGCGTACTTCGCCGACTACGACCGCGACGGCTGGCTCGACGTGTTCATCCAGACGAACGTCCTCGACAACAACCGGCACCCGGAGGGCCAGCGCAACCACCTCTTCCACAACAACGGCAACGGGACCTTCACCGAGGTGACCGAGAGCGCGGGGATCCTGGGCGAGGCGCACGGGCACTCGGCCCAGTGGTGGGACTACGACGGCGACGGCTGGCCGGACCTCTACGTCGCCAACGACTTCGCGGCCCCGGACGTCCTCTACCACAACAACCGCGACGGGACCTTCACGAACGTGATCAACCAGGTCGTCCCCCACATGCCGTACTCCTCCATGGGGAGCGACGTGGGCGACGTCCTGAACGACGGGAACGTGGCGCTCCTGGCCACGGACATGGCCGCGACAACCCACGAAAAGGACATGCGCGGGATCGCCGACTCCCGCAGCCGCACGACCGAGGATCCCGAGCACCCCGAGGCCGCGCCCCAGTACGAGCACAATGCCCTCTACCTGCCGACCGGCACCGGCCGGTGCCTTGAGGCCGCCACCCTTGCCGGGCTCGATGCCACCGACTGGACCTGGTCACCCCGCCTGGAGGACCTGGACAACGACGGGCGCCTGGACCTCTTCACCACCAACGGCATGTACCGGGAGGCCCACAACGTGGACCTCCTTGCCCGGCAGGCCGCGGCCGACACGCCCGCCGAGCGGCTCCGGATCATGAAGGCAAGCCCGGTGTTCGCCGAGACCCACCTCGCCTACCGCAACCTGGGCGACCTCCGCTTTGAGGAGACGGGCGCCTCCTGGGGCCTCAACCAGAAGGGAGTCTCGTTCGGGAGCGCGCTCGGCGACCTCTCCGGGGACGGCAACCTGGACATCGTCACGGTCGACTACGACGGGGGAGTCACGATCCTGCGCAACGACTGCGACAGCGGCCACCGGGTGGACATAGACCTGAGGGGATCTGTTTCGAACCGCTTCGGGATCGGGGCCGTGGTGCGCGTGGAAAGCGCCCTCGGCACGCAGGTGCGCCCCCTCCTGGCGGCGCGGGGCTACATGTCGAGCAGCGAACCCATGGTGCACGTGGGCCTGGGCCCGGACACGCAGATCCGCCGGATGACCGTCACCTGGCCCAGCGGCCGCGAGCAAGTCTTCGAGAACCTGCCCGCCGACAGGCGGTACACCGTGACCGAGCCCTCCAGCCCCTACCGACCCCCGGCGCAACCGCCAGCCGACAGGCCCCTCTTCGTCGACGCCACGGTGGAGGCGGGGTTCTCGGTTGCGTCGCACGAGGACGCGGTCGATGAGACGGCCTCCCAGAGGCTCCTGCCCTTCCGGCTCAATCGGCGCGGCCCCGCCTTGGCCGTGGGCGGCGTGAACGGCGACGGCCTTGACGAGGTCGTTGTCGGGGGCACGACCCTTGATCCCGTTCGGATCCTGCGGCGCTCGACCTCGGGATCGTTCGATCCCTCGGGGGCCCCGTCCGATCCCCTCCCTGCGGACGGCGGGCCCCTCCTGGTCTTTGACGCCGCCGGCCAGGGCCACGCCGACCTGCTGGTGACGATCGGGGGCAACGCGCTTCCCTCCGGTTCGCCCGACTACGAGCCCCGCCTGTACCTGGGCGACGGGCACGGGGGCTATTCACCCGCAGCCCCGGGCGCCCTCCCCCGCTTCACCTCGAGCGTCGGGGCCGTTGCCGCCGCCGACTTTGACCACTCCGGCCGCCTCGGCCTCTTCCTCGGCGGGCGCGTCCAGACCGGGCAGTATCCGCTTCCGCCGCAAAGCGCCCTCTGGGCCAACCGCGGAGGCACGTTCGAGGACGTGACGGACGCGCTCTGCCCCGGCCTTCGCGAGATCGGGATGGTGACCTCGGCGCTCTGGACGGACTTGGACGGCGACGGGTGGCCCGACCTCGTCCTCACCCTCGAGTGGGGCACCGTGAAGCTCTTCCACAACAACCAAGGCAAGGGGTTCTCCGACTGGTCCGAAAAGGCGGGGTTCGCCTCCGCCGGGGTCGGCTGGTGGACCTCGGTGGCCGCCGCGGACTTCAACGGCGACGGCCGCCTGGACTACGTGGTCGGCAACGTGGGCCTGAACACCCCCTACCGTGCGAGCCCTGAGCATCCCTCACTTCTCTTCTACGGGGATTTTAACGGGGACGGAAGTGAACCCCAGCTTGTGGAGGCCCTGTACGAGGGGGACCGCCTCTACCCGCGGCGCACCCGCCGGGACCTGGGAGCCGCGATCCCCTCGGTCCTCAGGCATTTCCCGAGGAACAACGCCTATGCCCATGCGACGCTGGAACAGATCCTGGGCGCAGCCCCCCTGGCGGCCGCCCAGCGGTTTGCGGCGACGGAATTCCGGAGCGGCGTCTTCCTGAGCCAGCCCGACGGCACCTACCGCTTCAGCCCGCTTCCCCGGATCGCCCAGATCGCGCCGATCCAGGGGCTTGTCGCCGGGGATTTCCTTGGGGAGGCCCATGCCGACATCTACGCCGTCCAGAACTCCTATGCCCCCATCCCCTTTGTCGGGCGCTTCGACGGCGGCCTGAGCCAGCTTCTAAGGGGCGACGGCAAGGGTGGGTTTGCCCCGGTATCCCCGGCCGAAAGCGGGCTTCTTGTGCCCAGGGACGCCAAGGCCCTTGCGGTCCTCGACCTCGCCCGCGACGGGTGGCCGGGCTTTCTCGTGAGCCGCAACAACGACACGACGCTCGCCTTCCGCAACCGGGCGGCCGCGGGCCACCACTCCCTCTGCGTGCGCCTAAAGGGGCCCAAGGGAAACCCCACCGCCGTTGGGGCCCGGGTGACCCTCACCTACGCGGACGCAACGACGCGCGTCTCGGAGGTCTACGCGGGCTCGGGCACCATGAGCCAATCCTCCCCGGACTGCTTCTTTGGCTATCCCGACTCAAATCCGCCCATAAGCATTTCGGTGAGGTGGCCCCTGGGCGCGGTTTCCTCGTACCCGGTCCCCGAGGGATCGACCCACCTCCTCCTCTCGCCCTAGGGGGGCGAGGCATCGCCGAGGGCGATGTAGTAGACGAGAGGGGAGCCGCGCTCAACCCCCTCGGGCCAGTCGCCCTCGCCAAACGAAAGAGACGGGGGAAGGACGAAAACGGCAGTGGAGCCGACCGTCATCATCTGGAGCCCCTCCATGAGCCCCGGCATCAGGCCCTCCATACGGACCCGGGTCCTCTCCGTGCACAGCTGCGGGATCCGCGTGCGGCCGTCGGCGGAGGTCGTGACGCAGGAAAAGACAATCCAGTCTCCCGGCCTCGGCCGTATGCCATTGCGTCCGGTCTGCACGTTGTAGCCGAGGCCGCTCTCGGAGATCTGGAGCCCGAGGCGCCTGCGCATCCCCTTGAAGTACCGAGCCAGCCGCACCTTGGGGTCGACCGACGCCCCACCCTGCTGCGCCGCCTCCGCCACCCGGCGGCCCATTTCACCGACAAGCCTCGTGGCAACGTCGTCCATGGGGACGGGATGGCCTCCCATGGCCGCCTTGATCCCGTCCAGGAATGCGCCGAGTTCGGCCTCGGTCCAGCCGAGCTCCGCGAAGTGCGCGGAGAGGGCGAATGAGGAGCCGAACGCCGAAAAGGCCGCCGAGGGATACTCGCGTGGGGCTCCGGTGGCCTGCGGGCCCCCGGCCATCCGGCGCGCCAGTTCTCCGGCAAGCTCCTGAGCGGCCTGGTCCATCGGGAACGGGCGGCCCTGGAGCGACGCCCGGATCCCCTCAAGGAACGCGTCAAGCTGCGCCTCGGTCCAGCCAAACTGCACAAAACGGCCCGATCCCGCGAGCGAGGAGCCGAGCGCCGCATAGGCGGCAGGCGGATAGTCGAGGACTCCCATCCCTGGAGCCGAATCCGGCCGGGTGACCGCCGTCGCGGGATCCCCACCCAGGGGCACAAGGGTACCGGAGGAAATGCCGGTGCAGAGCGTCCCGAGGAAAAGGGTGCAGGATAGGAAAAGTCGCGTCCTCATGGCCTCACTTTCTAGGCGCCCGAACCCGCGGGCCAGCTGAAGCTCCGGAGCTCGAAGCGCTCGGCTTGCTCCTCTCCCTCCCTCACATGGTAGCACGAGTTAATCTCGAGATCCCTCAGCACCTGGGTTGTTCCTGACACCGGCCAGAAGATCTCCACCCGCCGGATGTGGCTTGCCCTGCCAAGGCCTATCTCCTGGCGGAGCGTGGACGAGCCGAAGCTGGCCCCGGTGCCGACGATCCGGTGGATTTCGCGGTCCCCATCCTGCGGGTCGACGGCCACGACCTTGACCCGGGCGCCGATCGCCGCGCGGTTGGTCTTCACGCCCTGGAGCTGGAGCTTCAGGAAATTGTTGCCGTGTCCGGGGTTCGCGAAAAGCTGCCTCTGGTAGATGTCCGCCTCAACCGCGCCGCCAACCACTGAGAAGATGTCCTGGGTCCCGCTGTTGTTGATGTCCCCAAAGGCGATCCCGTGACCCTTCTGGATCTGGCCGAAGCCGCCGGAGGTCGTGACATCCTGGAAACGCCGTCCCCTGTCGTTGCGGAACATCTTGTTCGGAATCAGCACCATCAGGTCGGGGTTGCCCGTGCCCATGTAGAAGTCGAGCCACCCGTCGTTGTCCAAGTCCCCGAAATTTGCGCCCATGGAAAGCAGGAGCCGATCAAGACCCGCCTCCTTCGTGACATCCGCGAACGTTCCATCGCCGTTGTTGCGGTAGAGCTTGGTCCGCTGCCCGGCGAACGGCAGGCCCAGGGCCTCCGCGGCCAGGTCGCCCACGTCCTCGATCGCATAACCGGCAACCAGGATGTCGGGCCATCCGTCGTTGTTGTAGTCCCAGAACCAGCAGGTGAAGGTCGAGGGCGGCTCGGTGACGCCCGCCTGCTCGGCCACGTCGGTAAACCTCCAGCGCGCCTTGGGCGAAGGGTCACCCCCCACGGGTCCGTCGTTGCGGAGCAACATCTTCGGGCCGTCAAGCTTCGAGAGGTAAAGGTCGGGCCTCCCGTCGTTATTGTAGTCGGCGCTCACGACCCCCTTGAAGTACCCGACGAAGGCGACACCGTTCTCGGCGGCGCATTCGGTGAAGGTTCCATCCCCGTTGTTGCGGAACAGCTCGCACGGGTTCTTGTCGGCCCCCTTTGACTCGTTCGCGAAGTAGAGGTCGAGCCACCCGTCGTTGTTGTAGTCGAACCACGCCGCGGACTGGGTCGGCGCGAACCGCAGGAGGCCCGCCTCCTCGGTCACGTCGGTGAACGTGAAATCCCCGTTGTTGCGCAGAAGGGAGCTTGGGTAGTGGCCCTCCGCCCCCATCCAGGCACCGCGCAGCACAAGGATGTCCATGAAGCCGTCGTTGTTGTAGTCGCAGTGGATGAGGTTCAGCCCGCCCGTCAGCCCCATGAGCCCGGCCTCCTCCGTCCGCTCCGTGAACGTCCCGTCGCCGTTGTTTCGGAAGACTCGGATCTGGTCCTCGACGCCCCAGGAGGAAACCATCACGTCCAGGAACCCGTCGTTGTCTAGATCCTCAAGGACGATGCCCCCTGCAAGGCCCTGGAAGTCGAGCCCCACGCTCGACGCGACGTCCGGGAAGTGCTTGATGTCGTAGTCCGACGCGAAGTGTTCGGGACCGATCAGCCACTGGGAGGGAACCTTGTCGGGGTAATCGCCCAGCGTCATGTAGGCGATGTTGATCAGCCACCGCGCCCTCAAGTCCCCGGGATACTTGGTCAGGAGGTCCTTCAACACCTCGACGGCCCCGCGTGAGCCCCGCTGCAGCGTGTGGACGCCCTTGCCCGTGATCGGAAAGAGGCAGGATTCGACGTTGTGCCTCAGGACACAGTTCTCGTTCTCCCCTAGCCGCAGGTAGCACATGGCCTTGAACGTGAGCCATTCAGGCTCCCCGCGCTGCTCCTTGGGCACCTTCATCTCCTCCAGGGTCGACTCGATGACATCGAGGTTCGAGAGGGCAACGTCGGCTGCGCCGGAGTCCAGCAACTGCCAGGCAAGTTGCATCCGGAGCTTGAGCCGCTTGTCCGGCTGGAGCTCCTTCGCAAGCAGGTCGCGAAGCACGCCGACCTGCGCCTTGTTGCGGAATGGGTTCTTGAGCGGATCGGCCTCCCGGGTGATCTTGGCGAGGAGAGCCGCCATCCTTCGGTTGCTCTCGGGTTGAGCCTTGGAGGCAGCCGCGGGCAGGCCTCCGGAGGGCGCTGCCAGGGCGGCCAGCGGCCAGGCCCACGCCGCGGCCACGCCAAGGGATCCCCCGAGAGCGGTCCTCAGGAATCCCCTGCGATCGAGCTGAAGGCGCCTCTCGACCTCACCCATCCTCAAGCGAGCGACAGAGGAACCCTTGCCCGGGATTGGACCGGGGGCAGTGGGTCCGTAAGATTCATGAGGCATCGGGCCAAGGCTAGGATAGAGTCGCCCGGTGTTGAAACAACTATCTGCGACTCCGGTCCGAGGCGGGAGATCCCCACGAGACGGCGCAAAAAAGCCCGGTGGCTTTCGCCACCGGGCTTGAATCTTTGGGTGTTTCCGGAAAGGTCGCCCGATCCGGAAACAACAGGCCTTAGAAGTCGAACGAGTTCTCGAGCGTCCAACCCATGCCCTGCTGAATGCGGGCGAGGGCCAAGCTGCCGTCCGGCTCGTAAGACGAGGGCGTCAGATGGTCTTTCTCGCCAACGCTACGCAGGTTGAGCTGCACGCGCCAGTTTACGTTCTTGTAGACCTTCCTCGAGTAGCCAACCCAAGCGTCCACGTGTGTGTCGTTCGGGCCCTTGAACGGCTGGTTCACGTCGAGACCGCCCTGTGTGACGGCGATGACGTTAGCATAGTTCGGGTCCGTCGAGTTCACGTTGTTGAACGTCGGGTTGTACTTGTAGCCGAGGATACGGGAGGCCTCCACGCGGAGGGCGCCACCGACGAACACTCCCTTGATGAGGCCACGATCAAACGTGTAGTTCGTGATGACGTTCAACCTCCAAGGCGACACCTCAGGAGCGGCGTGACCCTGGTCGTTGAGCTCAACCGTCCAAGGAGCGACGATGGAGGCGTTCCAGTCGGCACCGAGGGTGCCGCAACCGTTACACCACATGCGGATCTGGCCACCGGGCCCGTTCATGAAGCCGGTCATCTTGCTGATGAAGGCCTGTGAAACCGGGTCGATGTTGGCATGCGTTGCGTTCACGTGTGAGTAGTTCAACGTGACGTTCCAGTTGCGCAGGAGCTGCGTCGTGAGCTCGATTTCAACACCCTTCGACTCGTTGTCGACCGTGGTGACGTGGTCACCGAAGTTCGAGCCGCCGCCAACGTTCGGGGCGGTGAGGTCGTTGTAACCGTTGAGGAACGCGTTGACCAGCAGGCCGCTAGACTTGGCGAGCGACGGGTGAATGGTCGGCGTGACATTGTAGCTTCCGAAGTATGCGTCCGGGAGCGGGATGTTGAGCCAGGCGTTCACGATCGCAGCCGAGGCCGCGTTGGTAGCGATGTACTGGGAGCTGCCCGTGGAGTAGCCAGAGCCGTTGCCGTAGTCCCAGTAGTTCGTGTTGGGGGTCCTGCCCGCGAGGCCTTCCTGCAGAGCAGCCGCCCAGCCGTAACCCCAGACCACACCGTCGGCCAGGAAGTATCCGTTGCCACCGAGGCCGGCGATCGAGTTACCGTTCGTCTCGGCCAGGTTGGCGTTCTTCACGATCGTCTTGAACCAGTCAACCTTGAGGGAGACCTTGTCGTTCAGGGCGGTCGCCGTGAACCCATACTCCGAGGTGTTACCCATGGCGCTCGGGATCGGGAGGCCGGCGAGGCTCAGGCGAGCCGCGTCAGGCTTGAAGTTCGACGACTTGTTGAAGAACGCGCTGAGCGTCATGTCGCCGGGGAGCTTCGACATCAGAGCCTTCGGGAGGTGATAGACAGCTCCCCAAGTCTTGCTGACACCCTGGGAATCCGTGCGGGAATCCAGGTTCATCGGATAATCGAGGCTCGTGATCCCCGTGGCCGGGTTCGTGACGGCGTTCGTCTGGTAGTCGGTGACCTTGTCCTTGCGCCAGCCGAGCGACGGGACCAAGTCGCCACCCAGGAAGTAACCCTGCCAGGTGATGCCTTGGGACTCGTCGATGTAGCGGCTCTTGTTGCCGGCGGTGACGAGGTTCGAGCGGTCATTCGGGTTGGCCCAGCTCTGGTAACCGACGTTTTCGTTCTGCCAGCCCACGTAGTTGGCCGCGTTCTGGTATTGGATGCCGTTGGTCGTAACGACGTTGTTTGACAGGTTCGTGTACGAATACGGGGCCGTCGGGTTGACGTAGCCGGGGGTCATCGGGTCAAGCGGCTTGGCCCAGGTCGAATTGAAGTTGATTATCGTCTCGTTCCGGGGAGGAGCGATGACGTAATTGATGCTGTTCAGATTCAGACCATGGGCGGAGGGGTAACCCTGCATCGCGGGGCCGAGGTAGGCGCGCCACTCAAAGCTTCCGTTGGAACCCACCGCGTTAACGATGTTGTTCGTGGGGAGGTTGTTGTTGGCGAGATAATCCGGTGTCGTCGCGAATTCGCCGAACTGGAAGTAGTCGTTCGTGACCGTCGTCTTCTCGTAGAGACCGGTGAAGATGCTCTTGCCGAGGATGTACGACATCGTCCCGTTGCCGAAGAAGTCGGAGGAGCGGAGTTCAGCCGTGGGCGTGATGCGCCACGTCTGACGGGCCGTCGTCGACTGGTAGTTGTTGTCCTCACCGCCCGAGGCGGCCTGGGCAACTTCGGGGCGTCCGGCGTTCGGGTTGAGCGTCCCGTCGGCGTAGGTCGCGTTGGCGTCTACGTTGATCGAGTAATTCTGACCCTCGAGCCAGGGCTCTGCGCCTTCGGTGTACTTCTGCTGGTCGTACGCGATTTCAATGCCGAGGCGGTCGTCGAAGAAGGTCTGGTCCAGCGCGAGATTGAACGCGGTCCAGTTCTTCCACTCGTGCTTGTTCGGGCCGTCGAGCAGCTTCTTGTAGAAGTTGAAGATCGTCGGGTCCGTGATGACCTTGTCCGCGTAGTACACGCCGCCCGGGATCGGGACGGTCGGGATGCGGTAGTTGGCGGGTGAGCCGTTGCTCGGCGTGGTGCCCTGGGTTCCGATGAACTGGGCGATACCGCTCGTGCCGGGGATGCCGACAGGACGGAACGGCGTCAGGAAGATGCCGTAGGTGTTGCCGTTGTACCTAAACCCGGGGTTGAGTCCCGTGTTCGGCTGGGCCGTGATCGACTTGATCGGCGTGCCGGAAGGGGCAAGCGCGTTCGGAATGTTATTCTGCGAGACCGGGGTGGCCTCGTAGTAGTTCACGATGTCAGGCCAGTAGGAGCGTCCCTCGGCGTTGCCGCCCAGGCCGCTGAAGTAGGCATTATCAATCGGGCCACCTTGGCCACCAGGAAGGAGGGAGCCGCCAGCCGGATTGAACTGCTGACCGCTGAACTGGTTCAGGATGATCTTCTGGTAGCCGGGGTTCGTGACTCCGCCCAGGGTGATCGTGCTCGCAAACCACGGGGTGATCTGGTCCTCCGGGGGCAGTGAGCGCGGGTTGTCCGAGATCTGCTTACCGTACTCGTAGTTGCCGCGGATGCTCGTGTGGCTGTCCTTGCCGAACAGCTTCGGGTCAAAGCGGAACGCACCGTAGTAGCGGTTCGTATTGTTGAAGGCATCGCTCTGCTCATACTTCTCGTCGTCCTTGAGGACAGCGAGGCGGATGGCCAGAACGCCAGGGATGATTTCCTGGTTCAGGCGGGCCGAGTTACGCAGCGAGCCGTACTCGTCGAAGCGGTTCGTGACGTTGTACGAGTTCGAGAAGGCGGCGCCGTCCGTGCTCGTATTGATGATACCGGCCGGGCTGCCCGTGCCGAAGAGAATCGAGTTCGGTCCGCGCTGGAGATCGACGCGACCCACGTTGAAAGCATCCCACGGAATGTCCGTCAGGAAGTAGTCACGGGTGTTGTCGGCTGAATCCAGACCGCGAACGCGGGTCGTTGCCGAAACGGTGTTTTCCTGGGCGATGGCCGAGCCAGCCGCACCAGAGAAGTTACCGCGCAGGCCTGCGACTTCCGTGCTGGGGGTGTAGACCAGGAGGTCCGAGGCGTTCTTCGCGCCGGTGTCCTGGAGGAACTGGGACGTAACGACGGTGATCGCCGAGGCGACATCCTTCAGGTCGGTACGAACGCGGGTTCCGGCCAACGTGCTGTTGGCTTTGTAGCTTCCCTTGTCTTCGGCCGCGTCAACGACGAAGGGGGAGAGTACTGTGGGCTCTTCCTGATCGGAAGGGGCCGCAGCGACGGCAGGAGCGGCCTGAGCGACCGCGATACGAGGCACTACTGCGAAACCAAGCGCTGATGTGACCGTGAGGGCACGCAACAGCGCTAGTGTACGATTAGCAGGCATGTTTTGGTGTTTTTGGACTTAGGGTTTAGACACTAACGGATAGTATCTCAGGGGAGAAACGTCCGTTTTCAGGGGCGAACTGTCAGCTGTTGGGGGTAAAACCAAGGGGGGCTGACGTGTAGACAGGGGGTTTATACCCTATCCCGGACCCCCTGTGAATGAGAATCTTTATATGTAAATTGAGATCTATTACCAATCCACAACTATTTTTGACCCTATTCCGGAAGGCGTTCGCGGAGGTCCGGAGGCAGGAGTTCACGGGATAATTCGAGGCGGCTGGGGTCCTTGATGGTCAGCCCCAGGGCCTTCCTGAGGACATGAAGGCGATAAAGAGAATTGGTGCTGAGCGACCGCAATTTCTCCTCATCCACCTCGTCGAGGCATTGCTTGAGCCGCTGCCGGGCGAGATCCATGTGCCGGGCCTGGGCGAGGACCACGGCGAGATTGACGCGTTGGTCCCATGCGAGGCTCTGCTCGGCCCCTCCCCCCAGCCTGCGAATGAGGACATCCACGTTCTGGGTGAACTCTTCGGTGTTTCCCTCGGCAATTGAGATCTCGGCCTTGGCCAGGAGTGCACCCAGGTCCGCCGGAAACCGCCGAAGGACCTTTCCCGCAGCAGGAACGAGGTTCATCTGGCCCGTATCGATTAAGTACTCCACCATCCGACTTGCAGCCGTTGAATCATCTTGTTCATCAAAGATTTCCATCACTGCAGCAGACTGCCCCTCGAACCCCGATATCGTCGGGATCAAATACGGAATGGGCCGGATCCAGGCCGGAAGCATCCAGAGGTGGAGCCGCTCCAGGAATGTTCCGCCCACCTGGCCCTCGCCGATGCGAGCATAGGCATCCAGATAGGGATCCCACCCCGGAATCACGATGTGGGTGATGCCGCGCTTGGCGATCAGCTCCTGGGCCTCCTCGGGGGTGAGGGCGCTCACGATGCGCACGGCCGCCCGGGTTCCGTCGCGGCTCTCCCAATCAAATGTGCCCAGGCCGCGGATGCCTCCATAGTAATAGAGAGAGGCGGTGGTATTGGGGGGTGCCAGGACGATGGCGCTGCCCTGACCGACATGCTGAGCGAGCCAATAGGACATGTCCCGCTCGACCAGGCCCACCACCTCGCTCTGGGTGAAATCATCGGGGCCTCCCCCTGGGGGCCACACCCTGACTGCCCCGGGCAGGAGGATCAATGCCGCTGCGACAGCGCAGGACCAGGTCACCAGGCGGCGCCGAGGCGACGTCTCGAGGGCAAACGCCACCGTGACCGCCAGCAAGAGGATCACCGAGTCGACCCCGTTCCACCAGCGGAGCTCGCGCAGGGAAAAGGCCAGCGCGACCCCCAGGGGCCCCAAGGTGATGGCCATGGCCGATCGCCTCCCCGGGGAAAACGAGCGCAGGATGAGGAAAGCGATCGCGGGAGCCGCCACAAGAAGGGGGATCAGCGTGATCCAAACCGTCGCGGTGAACCCGTTCTGAAGGAGCCAGGACCACAGGCTCTCCGCCGAGGGGCTGTCCTGGAGGAGCGACAACCGGGTCGACGAGAGATCCTCCATCAGGTAATCAGTGCTGTGGGAGAGCCAAACCGTCGCAGGGACGGCGGAAACCGCGGCCAGGGAAAGCGCGGATAGGATCCAGCCTCGGGGACCCGTGGGCTCGGGGTTCCCCTGGATTTTGGCGCTGGCCCGGGCTAGGAGCTCCCCGAGGCCGAGCCAAGCGATGCCGTAGACCGGGTGGATCGCGCGGAGCTCCCACGAACCCATGGACGCGGGGAAAAACTCCACGAGATAGGCGGCGAGGCTCATGAGGGCGCCGCCAAGGGCCCAGGCCCGCCAAGGCAAGGTTTCCCCGGGGGCTCCCGCGGGATCTTTTTTCCGAGGGCGAAGGGCCCAGGCCGATATCAACGCGCCGGCGGCGATCCCCAGGATGACCGGAACCTGGCCAGGGGGGCTGATCCAGAGGCCGACACCGCCGAGGACGCCCGCGGCAAAGAAGGCACGGCGGCGGCTTCGGGCGTTCGCCTCGCCCGCGTCACGGGCCACCGCGCAGAGCAGCGGGAGCACGCTCCAGAACGCCAGAAGGTGGGTCAGGCCCCGGTCGTCGGGCGCCCCAGGGACAAACTCCGAGGCAAAGGGATACAGGGCCACGAGCCCGGCGGAGAGGAGGGCGGCCGCCAAGCCCCCGAACCTGCGGGCGACGACCACGACGGTCAGCGACCCCAAAAGGACCAGCAACAGGGGGTCCGAGAGCAGGGCCGCCCATTCGATCGAGGGGCCGATGCTGCTGCCGGTCGCGGCGTTCCAGCCGAGGGCCAAGGCGCCCAGCCACCACCGGTAGGGGGAGGCCGTGTTCACGTCGTGGCCCATCGGGGCGTTCTCGTAGTCGACGTGGCGGACCCGCCATTCGCCCAGGGCGAACATCTGGTTCGTCTGGTCAAGCCACTTGTAGGACTCGTTGAGATGGCCGGGAACGATCAGCCGGGGCCTCCATCCGAGCGAGCTGGCGGCGGGCTGGCCGACCGCCGAGACGTGCAGGACCCGGCGCGTCCTCAGCGTGGTCACCAGGCAGAAGAACCCGAGGGCGAGGAGCGGCACCAGCATCCAGGCGCGCACGGTGAACTTAAGGGGGTTCTTCAACTTGGGGTCGTCGTTTTCGCTTCGATTGGGAAGGGGCGCATGCAAACGCAGTCGGAAGGGCCGGGCAAGTAAAGTCCTCTGAGCGAACGCCGGCCAAACGTTCCTTGACTACCCGGAGGGCCGTTCGTCCTACTGCGACCGAAGATGCCTGCCGATCTGAACCGCCAGCCCCGGGTCGAGACGTCCGCGGGGCGTCCGTCCCGGCTCCTGCTCCTGGGGGTTTTGGTCCTGTGCACGCCGGGCCGGGCGGCGCAGGACCCGGGCTCTATAGTGAGTGCGCCCTTCGAGAACCGTCCTGCCCCGCGGGGCAGGACGATGTTCACGGTTCTCCCTGCCGAACAGACGGGATTGAAGACGGAGAACCCCTACGACGACCCGAGGATGTGGGCCGGGCTCTACCACGAGTTCGAGGACGGCTCAATCGGCACCGGGGTGGCGATCGGAGACTATGACGGCGATGGAAGGCCCGACGTCTTTGTGGTCTCAAAGACCAAGGGCTGCCGCCTCTTCCGTAACCTGGGGGGCTACCGCTTCGAGGACGTGACGGCAAAGGCGGGGGTCGGCGCCGAGGCAGGAGTCTGGAACCTGGGGGCGACCTTCGTCGACATCAACAACGACGGGCTCCTGGACATCTACGTCTGTCGCTTCAACGCCCCCAACCTCCTCTATGTGAACCAGGGCGACGGGACCTTCAGGGAGATGGCCCACGCCTACGGGCTCGACGTGAAGGACGCGAGCGTCATGGCGGCGTTCTGCGACTACGACCGCGACGGGGCGCTCGACCTGTACCTCACCGTGAACCTGCTCGACAGCGAGAAGCACCCGAGCGGCCAGAGGGGCTACCTCTTCCACAACAACCGGGACGGCACGTTCACGAACGTCACCGAGCAGGCCGGGATTTCCGGCGAGACGCAGAGCCACTCGGCCACGTGGTGGGACTTCGACAACGACGGGTGGCCCGACCTCTATGTCGCCAACGACTACGGGGTCCCGGACAAGCTCTACCACAACAACCGGGACGGAACCTTCACCAACGTGATCGACCAGGTCCTCCCCCACACCTCGTCCTTCTCCATGGGCTCGGACCTGGGGGACGTGAGGAACGCGGGCCGGATCGACCTGCTGGTGGCCGACATGGCGGCCAGCACCCACCAGAAGGACCAGCGGTTCATGGCGGGCGAGCGCGAGGGGATGCGGGAGACCTCGGCGCCCACGCCAAAGTACAACCGCAGCGCCCTCTATATCAACACGGGCGCGGGCCGCCTCCAGGAGGCGGCGATCCTCGCGGGATTCTCGGCCACCGACTGGACCTGGTCGGTCCGCTTCGAGGACCTGGACAACGACGGCCGGCAGGACCTCTTTGTGACGAACGGCTTCAACCGAAACCCCGACTCCGACGTGATCGAGCGGGCAAGCCATGCCGGCTCGTCGGCCGAGCGCATCCGCATCCTGCGCGACACCCCCATGCGCCTGGAAAGCCACTTCGCGTTCCGGAACGCGGGCGACCTCGAGTTTGAGAACGTGAGCTCGGAGTGGGGACTCGACCAGCGGGGGGTCTCCTTCGGTGCCGCATTCGGGGACCTGGGTGGAAACGGCAACCTCGACTTGGTCTATACGAACTACGAGGGCGGGGTCACGCTCCTCAGGAACGACAGTGACCGGGGCCACCGCGCGAACATCTACCTGAGGGGCACCACCTCGAACCGGTTTGGGGTGGGTGCCATCGTTCGGGTTGAGAGCTCCCTTGGGGTCCAGGTCCGCCAGCTCGTGCTGGCGCGGGGCTACCTCTCGAGCAGCGAGCCCATGCTCCATTTCGGATTCGGCCAGGACACGGTGATCCGGCGCATGGAGGTCACCTGGCCGAACGGCCGCATCCAGACTTTCGAGAACCTGCCGGTGGACAGGCGCTACACCGTGACCGAGCCCTCCGGGGCCTTCCCGCTGCCACCCGATCCCGTGCGGCCCCCCGCCCTGTTTCGCGAAGTGGCCGAAGAAAGCGGCCTGGCGGCCCGGACGCACGAGGAGGAGGTCTCGGAAACCTATCTCCAGCGGCTGATCCCGGTGCGCCTGAACCGAAGGGGCCCGTCGCTCGCGGTCGGGGACATCCTCGGAGGTGGCCGCGATGACGTCGCCGTGGGGGGCACGACGCTTGACCCCTTGCGGCTGCTGGCCTCCTCCGGCCCGGGCCGCTACGCGGAGGCCGCGTCCCCGGTCCCGAGCGAGAAGGCTCCAGCCGACGACGGCCCGGTCCTGCTCTTCGACGCGGCCGGGGCCGGACACGCCGACCTCCTGGTGACCAAGGGGGGAAATTCCCTCCCTGCGGGCGCCCAGGAGTACCAGCCGAGGCTCTACCTGAACGACGGCCACGGCGGCTACCGTCCGGCGCCCGAGGACGCGCTTCCCCCTCTTCCCATCAATGCCGGGGCCGTTGCCGCCGCGGATTTCGAGCACTCGGGTCACCTCGGGGTCTTCATCGGGGGGCGGGTTCTGCCGGGAGGCTACCCCATGGCCCCGCGAAGCGCGCTGCTGGCCAACCGCGGGGGAAAGTTCGAGGACGTGACGGATGCCCTGGCCCCGGGGCTGCGCGAGCCCGGCATGGTGACCGGGGCGGTGTGGAGCGACGTCGACGGCGACGGATGGCCCGACCTGCTGCTGACCCTGGAATGGGGCGGCGTGAAATACTTCCACAACACCCAGGGCAAGGGATTTGAGGACTGGTCGGACAGGGCGGGGTTTTCCGCGGCCGGCACCGGCTGGTGGACCTCGATCGCCACGGCCGACTTCAACGGGGACGGCAGGCCGGACTTTGTCGTCGGAAACCTGGGGCTGAACACCCCGTACCAGGCCGACCCCGCCCACCCCGCGCTCCTCTTTTCCGGCGATTTCAAGGGAGGGGGCTCCCCTCAGCTCGTCGAGGCGTACTATGAGGGCGACAAGCTCTACCCGCGGCGGGGCCGAAAGGCCCTCGGGGCCTCGGTGCCCTCGGTGCTGAAGCGCTTCCCGAACAACGAGGCCTACTCGAAGGCCACCCTGGGCGAAATCCTCGGCGAGGAGAAGCTCGCCCATGCCCGGCGGTTCGCGGCGACCGAGTTCAGGAGCGGCGTGTTCCTGAGCCAGGCAGACGGGACCTACCGGTTTGAGCCCCTGCCCCGGGTGGCCCAGATCTCGCCGTTCCAAGGGGTCGTGGCGGGCGACTTCGAGGCGAGCGGCCACGCCGACATCTTCGCCGTCCAGAACAGCTACGCGCCTGTCCCCTCCGTGGGTCGCTTCGACTCGGGGTTGGGGCAGCTCCTTCGCGGCGACGGACGGGGGCATTTCACCGCGGTGGGTCCCGCGGAGAGCGGGCTCGTGGTGCCCGGCGACGCCAAGGCGCTCGCCGTCCTCGACCTGGACCAGGACGGGCGGCCTGACTTCCTGGTCACGCGCAACAACGACTCGGCGCTCGCGTTCCATCACGCGAAGGCCGCCGGCCGCCACGCCTTCAAGGTCATCCTGCGGGGGCCCCCGGGCAATCCCACGGGGGTCGGGGCGCGTGTCTCCGTGCTCGGGGCCAACGGCTCCCGGGAGACCGCGGAGGTGTGCGCGGGCTCGGGCTACTACAGCCAGTCGACTCCGGCATGTTTTTTTGGATACGCGGAGGGTTCCCCCCCGGAGAAGATCCGGGTGAGGTGGCCCTCCGGCGCCGTGACCGAGCACCCGTTTTCACCCGGGAGCACGGTCCTCACCCTGGCGTCGCCCTAGGCCTCGCCCGCGAGCGGCCAAAACCTACCTTGACTAAACGGGGCCCGGTTTGTCCCATCGCGGGCTATGACCACGGCCGCCGCAGCGCGTAGCCAGCGACCCGCTGTTGAGCACGCGGCGCGGGCGGGGGTGCGCGGCTGGATCTGGGGTGTACTCCTTGGCGTGGCGCTCACAGCCGCCCAAGCGGAACCCGCTGGCTCGATCACGAGCGAAGCCTTCGCCCCCAACCCCCACCCTCGCGGCAAGACGCTTTTCGTCGAATTGCCCGCCTCGGAGACCGGGGTCGTCACGGAGAACAAGTTCAACGACCCGAGGATGAAGAACGAGCTCTACCAGGAGTTTGAGACCTCCTCGATCGGGACCGGGGTGGCGATCGGCGACTACGACGGCGACGGCCGGCCCGACATCTTCGTCGTCAGCAAGACCGAGGGCTGCAGGCTGTTCAGGAACCTGGGGGGCTACAAGTTTGAGGACGTGACCGAGAAGGCCGGCGTCGGCGCCGAGCCCGGCGTCTGGAACCAGGGGGCCGCGTTTGTCGACATCAACAACGACGGGCGGCTCGACATCTATGTCTGCCGGGCGAGGGCGCCCAACCTCCTGTACGTGAACCAGGGCGACGGGACCTTCAAGGAGATGGCCCACGCCTACGGGCTCGACGTGAACGACTCGAGCGTCATGGCGGCGTTCTGCGACTACGACCGCGACGGCTACCTGGACGTCTACATTGCGACCAACGTCCTGAACGCGACCGAGCACCCCGACGGCCAGCGGGGATACCTTTTCCACAACAACCGCAACGGGACGTTCACCAACGTGACCGACTCGGCCGGGATCGGCGGGCCCTCGCAGAGCCACTCTGCCACCTGGTGGGACTTCGACAACGACGGCTGGCCCGACCTCTACGTCGCCAACGACTACGGTTTCCCGGACAAGCTCTACCACAACAACCGCGACGGGACCTTCACCGACGCGGTCGACCGGGTGCTTCCCCACACGTCCTTCTCGTCCATGGGCGCCGACCTGGGCGACGTGAACAACGACGGCCTCATCGATTTCTTCTCGGCGGACATGGCGGTTTTAAGCCACGAGAAGGACCAGCACGACTTGGCCACCGCGCGCTCCCGGCTTGAGGACCCCAAGTCCCCGGGCACGGCCCCCAAGTACAACCACAACGCGCTCCTGATCAACACCGGCACCGCGCGGCTGGCCGAGGCGGCCTACCTCTCCGGCCTCGCTGCCACCGACTGGACCTGGTCTCCCCTCTTCGAGGACTTTGACAACTGCGGCCGGCTGGACCTTTTCGTCACCAACGGGTTCCCCAGGGACCCGGGCATCGACGTGCAGCATCGACTGATGAGCGCCGAAAGCCCCGTCGAGCGGGTGAAGATCATGTACGCGAGCCCGCCCCGGGTTGAAAAGCACCTGGCGCTCAGCAACCGCGGCGACCTTCATTTCGAGGACGTGAGCGAGGCGTGGGGCCTCGACAAGCGCGGGATCAGCTTCGGGACCGCCGTAGGCGACCTCTCCGGGGACGGCAACCTGGACATCGTCTACACGAACTTCCACAGCGGGGTGACGCTGCTTCGCAACGACTGCGACACCGGGCACAAGGTGAACGTTTACCTCCGGGGAACAGTCTCCAACCGCTACGGGGTGGGCGCCGTGGTCAAGGTCGAGAGCGCGAAGGGAGTGCTCGCCCAACAGCTCGTCCTGGCGCGCGGGTACATGTCGACCAACGAGCCCATGCTCCACTTTGGGTTGGGCGAGGAGACGCTGGTGCGCAAGATGACGGTCACCTGGCCAAGCGGCCACGTCCAGGTCTTCGAGAACCTGCCCGCGGACCGGCGGTACACCGTGACGGAGCCCGACAAGGCGATCGCGATCCCCGCGGACCCCCCGAAGCCCAGGGGCCAGTTCGAGGAGGTGAGCGCCGCCGTGGGCGCCTCCTTCAGGGCGCGCGAGGACAGTGTCGACGAACTCTACGGGCAGAAGCTTCTGCCGCACCGCCTGAACGCGCGGGGCCCGGCCCTGGCGGTCGGCGACATCTTTGGAACGGGAGCCGACGACGTGGCAATCGCCGGCACGACCCTGGACCCGCTCCGGATCCTTAAGTGGGCGAAGTCCGGGTCCTACTCTCCAGCCGATTCCTCCGCGATTGGCGGGACGCCGGCGCTCGACGACGGCCCCCTCCTCCTCTTCGACGCCACCGGTTCCGGGTTCGAGGATCTCCTGGTGACCAAGGGCGGAAACGCGGCACCGGCCGGCGCGCCCGACTACCAGCCCAGGATCTACCTGAACGACGGGCACGGGGGGTTCCATGCGGCCCCCGACGATCTCCTGCCGCAGCTCTCGGTGAACGCCGGGGCGGTCGCCGCCGCCGATTTTGACCACACCGGTCGCCTGGGCCTCTTCATCGGCGGTCGCGTGGTGACGGGCAATTACCCGAGCGCCCCCCAGAGCGTCCTCCTGGCCAACCGCGGCGGAAAATTCGAGGACGTGACCGACTCCCTGGCCCCGGGGCTGCGCACCGTGGGCATGGTGACGTCGGCGCTCTGGACCGACGTGGACGGCGACGGGTGGCCCGACCTTCTCCTCGCTCTCGAGTGGGGCGGCGTGAAGTACTTCCACAACGCCCAGGGCAAGGGGTTCGAGGACTGGAGCGAGAAGGCGGGCTTCGCCGCGGCGGGCACCGGCTGGTGGACCTCGATCGCGGCGGCGGACTTTAACGGCGACGGCCGGATCGACTACGTGGTCGGCAACGTGGGGCTCAACACCCAGTACCGCGCCGACCCCGCCCACCCGGCGCTCCTTTTCTCCGGCGACTTCAAGGGAGGCGGAGGTCCGCCCCAGCTGGTCGAGGCGTACTACGAGGGGGAGAAGCTGTTCCCGTGGCGCACGCGCCGCGACTTGGGGGCCTCCATCCCCTCCGTGCTGAAGCGCTTCCCCACGTTTGACGCCTACAGCCGTGCCACGCTTGCCGAAATCCTCGGCGCGGACCGGATTGCCAAGGCGCAGCGCTTTGCGGCGACCGAGCTGCGGAGCGGCGTCTTCCTGAGCCAGCCGGACGGCACCTACCGCTTCGAGCCGTTGCCCCACATCGCGCAGATCTCGCCGCTCCAGGGTATGGTGGCCGGTGACTTCGACGGCTCCGGCCACCTGGGCCTCTACGCCGTCCAGAATTCCTTCGCCCCGATCCCCTCGGTCGGGCGCTTCGACGGGGGACTGAGCCAGCTGCTCCGCGGCGACGGCCACGGCCACTTCTCGCCGGTCACACCGCTGGAGAGCGGCCTGGTCGTGCCGGGCGACGCCAAGGCTCTGGCGATCGCGGACATCGGCCAGGACGGGTGGCCCGGCTTCGTGGTCACCCGGAACAACGACACGACGCTTGTCTTCCGCAACCGCGGCGCCGCGGGCCATTCCCCGCTCAGGGTCACGCTCCGCGGCCCCAAGGGCAATCCGACCGCAGTCGGCGCCAGGATCACCGTGGAACTAGCGGACGGTTCTACGGAGAGTGCCGAGGTCTACGCCGGGTCGGGCTACTACAGCCAGTCGACCGCGGCGTGCTCCTTCGGCTACCCGGAGTCAAACCCCGCGACGAAGGTGAGCGTCCGGTGGCCCTCCGGCCAAGTGTCGGAAGCCGCCGTGCCGAGCAGGGCAACAGCGCTCACGCTTTCGGCACCTGGGCCATAGTCCGGGAAAAGGGCCTAGTCCGTGACGAGAAACCGTTCCACGGCCGCGCCCAGGTCCCAATCCGTGAGGCGGTAGTTGGCTGGGGCCGGCTTCACGGTCGGGGAGATGGACCAGAGCACGTCAACGGGAAGCGCGACCCGGTAGCGGCGGTCGCCCTTCACCTTCGCCGGGTCGTAGCCCACCAGGAGGACCCCCGAGTCCTTGGGGGCCACCTTCAGCGCGATCGTTCGCATCTCCTGTCCCGAAACCTCGAAGATGCCGACGGGTTCGTTGCGCACGGGCGCGAGCAGGTCAGCCAGCCGGGTCGTACCGGCCGAGGCCGCCGCCTTCCCGGACTCGCCGTAGAAGTTCACGAGGGCAAAATCCGCGGAGGTCGCGCGCCGGAGCGCGTCGCCAACCGCAACGGAAAGGGCGTCCGTCTGGCAGATCGCGGCCGGAAGCAGGGGTGAGCTCGCGCGCCCCGCCTCCCAGGCCCAGCGGGAGTCAAAGGAGCGGCAGGCGACAAGTCTCGGCTCCAGCGAATCCATCACCACCAGGTCGCCGGTGAACGCGTTGCCGAAAATCCGGACACCGCCGGCAAACAGGTTCGGTATCGGGGAATTTGGCGCGTAGGTTGCCGCGTCGTCCGAGGCGACCCAGAAAATGAGCCTTCCCGGGGCTAGCGGGTTGAAGTGGACAAGCCCGAGGGACAGGTGGGCACCCGGGAACGTGGTCCCGTCCGAGCAGGTCACTCCCGAGTCGGCGAGATGGACGGGAAGCGCGTCCGCCATCCGCGCCACGACTGCGTTCTGGCGGGCGCTGCCGATCAGGACCAAGTGGCAGCGGGCAAGGTCGAGGTCGGTGACGTCCCTGTCACTCTTGGTGTTGAGGTTGCCGTAGAGGTTGTGGCTGTGAGGGACGCCGTCCTTGCCAAGTTCGCCCCCTTCGGCGGGCCAAGCCGGGATCGGACTCTTGCTGGCCGCATCGGCCGCCGCGCGCATTGCCAGGTTTTCGGCCTCGGTGCCCCGGCTCCCGTAGACGATCAGGAGGGGCTCCCCGTCGTACAGCAGGGACGCCGAACCGGGCGTGTGCAACCGGAAGGGCAACTGCGGCTCCTGGGTCTCAAATACCCACCCGCTCGCCCCCTTGGCCACGATGATTTCCTTGGGCAGCGGGGCCGGGAGCACGATCGGCAACATATGGTTGACCGAAATCGCCAGGGGAAGGGCCGGATCGAGCGGGGACTCGGAGAGGCGCAGGCGAAGGCGCGTGATGTTCGCGAGGTCGGCGGACAATTGGTTGCCGTTGCCCGCCGTGACGACGAAGCGGGCGGGCCCGGGCGAAGGACCCCACTCCGCCACCTCGGCCCACCACCCGCGGACGGCGTCGCCGTCGAGTGCGGTGTAGTCGATGCGCCGGATGGTGCGGGAGGCAGGGCGCACCTGGAGCTTCTCCCAGACCGCGCCGCGCTCATTGCCCTCCTTGTAGTTCCAGACGGCGTGGCCGTAGCCATTGGTCAGGTCGAAGATGACCTGGCCACCGAGTTCGCCGAGCCGGGCAAGCGGCCCGATCTCGTGGAGCACCGAGACCACCGGGTCGTCGAAACTGTGCGTGGCATAGATCGGGAGCGTGACCAGGTTGCCCAGGGGCACGTAGCTCGCGAAGCCGCAGGAGGGCCTCCCCGAGGACCAGCGGTGGGGGTATCGGGACACGAGGCGGTAGGTGCCGCCCCCGCCCATGCTCCCTCCGTTCAGGCTCACCCGGTCCAGGTCGATCGACCAATGCGCCTCGATGTAGTCGACCACGTGGAGCACGTCGGCCTCGGAGAGGGCGCGGTACCCGCCCCCTCGCGACCGTCCGAGGACCGCGAGCTCGAATTTTCCCGGGTGGGGCGCAAACCCCGCCGAGTGCTCGATCTGGTTTCCGCTGTACCCGTGCATGTAGACGGAGAGCGGCGCCGGGCGCGCCGGGTCGTAGTCGCTCGGGATGACGAGCCGGAACGGCTGCCCGGAGAGGTCGGCTGGCGACTCATAGGCCCATTCCTGGACGCCGCGCAGCTTTGCGAGCACCGCCGGATCGGCCGATATCCTGTCAAGCCATTCGCCGAGGCGCTCGGCCTTTGCGGCGGGGTCCGCGCCGCGAGCCTTGGCGGTCTCGGCGTCAAAGCGCAGGTACTTGAGCCATCCCCTGTAGTCCGCGAGGTCAGGACGCGCGAGGGCCGCTTCCGTCCGCGCAAAGAGGTCGCTTGCGCCAGGCGGGGGCGGCTCCGCGCCGAAGCCGACCGCCGCCAATGCCAGGGCCCCGAGCGCGGCCAGGGTGAGGATCCGCTCCCGGGGATTCATGGTTCGGGGAGGGTTAGCGGCCCAGGAGGGCCTTGTTCGCGCGAATTAGGGCCAGCCTCTGGTCCACTGCCCGCCGCGTCGTCAGCGCATCCTCAGGCGTGTTCATGCACCAGTCCACCAGCCTGCCCACGCTCGTCCGGGCCACGTAACAGCGGGTATCAGAGCCCCCGTAATAGATCAGGACCGTCTTCTGCTTGTCCGGCAATTGGACCCATCCACAGGAGAAGGTGACGTTGGAGACGTCGCCAAAGCCCTCCCCGCCGTAGGGCGCGAGGAAGTGGCCGCCGGGGCGGGCAATCACCCGGGTCGGGTCCTCAAGGGAGGTCATGAACATGTAGAGCACGTACCGGAGGCCGGCCGCGCAGTTGCGCACGCCGTGGGCCAGGTGAAGCCAGCCCTTGTCCGTCTTGATGGGCGTTGGACCCTGGCCGTTCTTCACCTCCTTGATGGTGTGGTAGGCCCTGCCGTCGATGATGGCCTCGGGGCCGGTGACACCAACGGTGATGTCGTCGCAGAGGGTCCAGCCGATTCCGCCGCCCGAGCCCACGTCGATGAACCCATCCATCGGGCGCGTGTAGAAGGCGTACTTTCCTCCGACGAACTCGGGATGCAAGACGACGTTGCGCTGCTGGGAGGCCGGGGTCCTCAGGTTCGGTAGGCGCTCCCACTTCCTGAAATCCTTGGTGCGGACCATTCCGGCCACGGCCACCGCGCTGGAGAGGTCCCCGGCCTTTGCATTGGGATCCTTGGCCTCGGAGCAGAAGACCCCGTAGATCCAGCCGTCCTGGTGGAAGGTGACGCGCATGTCGTAGACATTGGTCTCGGGCTTGATCTCGGGCAGGTCGACCGGCTCGTCCCAGAAGCGCCAGTTGTCGATCCCGTTGGGGCTCTCGGCGATCGCGAAGAGGCTCTTGCGGTCGTAGCCCTCGAAGCGGACGACCATGTGGACCTTGCCCTTCCAGTAGAACGCTCCCGGGTTGAGCGTCGCGTTCACGCCGAGTCGCTCCATCAGGTACGGATTGGTCTTCGGGTTGAGGTCAAAACGCCACTCGATCGGGGCGTGGCGGTAGGTGATCGCCGGGTTCTCGAACCGCTCGAAGACGCCGTTGTCCCACTTCCGGTCGACGGGATTGGGCTTCGAGAGGAACTTCTCGTGCTTCTTGCGGAGCTTCGAAAGGCGCTTGGCCCAGTCGCGCGGGGCGCCTGCGGGGATGCCGGATTTCACCTTCGAGGGAGCGGCCGCTTTCTTGGCGGGTGCCGGGGTCTTGGACTTCTTTTTCATGAGTGTTCTCAATGGGTTGGGTTCGGATTCAAGATATCGGTGAGGCGCCGGACCGACTCGAGGCCGGCCCGGCCGTTGTGGTAGGGGCATTTCCAAAAGCTCACCTTGAGCTCGTTGTCGAGCACCCGGCCGTCCCGGGTTACGCCCCTGAACCATTCGCCGCGCAAGCGGTCGATGAGCCTGAGCTCGATGAAATCCCATGTGCGGAAGGCCGCCTGAAGGTAGCGGTCCTCGCCGGACAGCCGGTATGCGTCCAGGAGGCCAACGACCGCCTCGGCCTGCGGCCACCACTCCTTGTTGGTGTCGGTAAGCCCCTGCGGGCCCCCTTGGTTGTAAACGCCCCCGTCGGCGTCGACGCCCTCGGCGAGCGTCACGTCGGCAATCTTGAGCGCCAGAGCCTCGATCCGCGCCAGGAGTTCCTTGTCCCCGAGCGCCTCGGCAGCGCGCACCAGGAGCCACGCCGCCTCGATGTCATGGCCGTAGGAGACCCGGTCCGACTTGGGCGTCCAGTCCTCGGCAAAGAAGAGTCCCAAGTGCCCAGTCGAGGGGTCCACGATGTGCCGGAGCATCGTATCAACGATTTCCCTGAGCGCCGAGGCGAGGCCCTTGTCGGGCCAGAGGGGAAGGAGGCGCGTGTAGGCCTCCATGACGTGCAAGTGGGTGTTCTGCGACTTGGGCTCGTTCATGTCGACCTCGCTCAGGCGCATGTCGGCGATCGGCTCCCATTTGCGGCCGAAGGCCTCAAGGTAGCCCCCGTGGCGGGCCCTGGAGTGCTCCTCGATCAGGCGGTAGGTCGCGATGGCCTCCCGCAGGGGCTCGTCCCTTCCGGTCGCAGCATGGTACTCGGACAGCGCATACAGGGCGAATGCCTGCCCGTAGACCTGCTTCCGGTCGCGCTCGACCTTTCCTTCGGCATTCACCGACCAGTAGAACCCGCCGTTTTCCTTGTCGTGGAAATGGTCCATCAGGTCCCGGTGGGCGTGGTCCGCCATGGCCAGGTACTCGGGGTCGCCGTAGGCCCCGTAGGCCGCCGCGTAGGTCCAGAGGATGCGTGAGGTGAGGAGCGCCCCCCGCTCGGCGGTGGGGTCCACCTCAAGGGCATTTGAGATCGATCCGTAAAAAGCGCCCTTGGTGGGGTTCACCACCCGCTCAATCCAGAAGGGCAGGACGTTCTGGCGAAGGTCGTCCTCAATTCGGCGCAGGTAATCGGTCGTGACGGATGGGCTCATCGCGGGCGAAGGGTAAGGGGGCGTTTCCCCGGGAACGTATTGGATGATACTTCCCGGGCAGGTTGTCACTCCTTGTCGCCGCGCCGGTGGAAAAAAGGTCGCACTCGGAGCCGTTGGGGTCCTAGGCCCCCTGCCCGATCTCCTGGAGGAGCTTCCCGTACCAGGGGGTCTTCACGTCGAACGGCTTGCCGCCCTTGATCCGCTCGAACTCGATGGCCCGCAGGACGCCCCCGCGGTCCTCGTCGTGGCCGATCACGCCGCTCTCCCGCCGGAGTGCGCACTCGACCGCCAGGTCGCAGCATCCCTTGATCAGCCTCAGGTCGTCGGGATTCGCCGCGGCCGCGCGGGCAAAGTAGCCGCTCTTCTGGACCAGCACCTTCTCGGCCCCGATCATCTTGCCGAACTGGTCTCCGAACCACTTGCCCGGGTTGATCGCGTCCAGCTTCACGTGCCCGAAGGCGTCGCGCGGGACCTCCTGGCCCTTCGCGGTCATCTCGGCCACGATGCTCTCCACGCCCGCGCCCTCGGAAACGAAGAGGTTCACGTTGTCCACCCGCGCCATGACAGCCTTCAGGCGCGCGGCCTCGGCAGCGATGTCGAACGCGGACTCGGGGATGTAGACCCCGTGCACCTCGAGTCTCTCCCGGGAGAGCCCGATGCCCGGGACGAATTCCTGGAGGCTGAGCATCTGGCGGTACTGGCGCGCCGTCGCGGCCGTGAGCCACCCGCAGCTGCGCCCCATCACCTCGTGGACGATCAGCATCCGCGGGTTGGCCCCGTGCTCGGCCACGACATTTGAAAAATAGCGGGCACCCTGCTCTGCCGCGGTCCAAGCCCCCAGCGACTGGCGGATCGGGAATACGTCGTTGTCGATCGTCTTAGGGATGCCGATCACGGTCAGCCCGTACTGGTTTCTGGCGAGGAATGCCGCCAGGTCGGCGGCCGCCGTATTCGTGTCGTCGCCCCCGATCGTGTGGAGGACGTCGACGCCGTCCTTCACGAGCTGGTCGGCTGCGACCTTCTGCGGGTCCTGCCCTTCCTTCACCAGGCCCCGCTTCACGCAGTCCTTTACGTTCGTGAGCTTGACCCGGCTGTTGCCGATCGGGCTCCCGCCAAAGCGGTGCAGCAGAGGGGCGCCGGCGCGCACCTCAGGGGTGACCTTGTAGCTGTCGCCCAGGAGGAGGCCCTTGTAGCCGCTTCGGTAGGCGATGATCTCTATGTCCGGCGCCATCTCGGTGTAGCGCTCGATCAGCCCGCCGATGGCGGAGCTCAGACACGGTGCGAGGCCGCCGGCTGTGAGAAGGGCGACCTTCTTGGGACGGTTGGAGGTGCTCATGGAAGGGGGGCCGCGCGGGTGCGCGGTTAGTGGAAAATGTCCCCAATCCGCAGTCCCGTGTCTAGCCGGCAGCCTGCGCATTCGTTGCCAAAAGATGCGCAACGGGGCCTCCCGAGCTGAAGGCAGTCCCAAGGACGGGAACGGTCTTCCTGCGTAAGAATATAATGGTTATAATCTTAACCGCTCAAATTCGAGCGTCCCTGCAGGCCTTGTAAAGTGGTGGCAAGACTCGGAATCGAACCGAGGACACGAGGATTTTCAGTCCTCTGCTCTACCAACTGAGCTATCTTGCCGTCTAAAGACGAAAGGGCGCTATTACGTAGCCGTTAGAGGGAGTGACAAGCAATTTCGCCGGCACCGCCGGGCGCATACAAAAAGCGGTGGCTAATCCGCCTCGGCAATCACGTTTCGAATGACGGCGGCCAACTCGGAGATGTCGTAGGGCTTGGCCACCATGCCCCGGAACCCGTGCTTGCGAAAGTCCGACATCGCCAGGTCGCTCGAGTAGCCGCTGGAGACGATCGCCTTCACCTTCGGGTCAATCCCCCTGAGCACGGAGATAGCCTCCTTGCCGCCCATGCCGCCAGGAATAGTCAGGTCCATCACGACGACGCTGAAGGGGCGACCCTCCTTCATGGCCTTTTGGTAGTGGTCGACCGCCGCCTTGCCGTCCAAGACGGCATCCACCTCGTAGCCCATCCGCTTCATCAGCCTCTCGGCCATCCTGAGGATGGGCTCCTCGTCGTCCATGAAGAGCACGCGGCCCTTCGAGCCCTGGCCGTCGAAGGCCTTCGGTGCCGCGGGCCTTGGCTGGGCGACCTTGGCCGCAGGCAGCCAGAAGGTGAACGTCGTGCCCCGCCCGACCACCGATTGGACCTCGATGTGGCCTTGGTGACGGCGGATGATCGAAAAAACCGTGGCCAGCCCCAATCCATGGCCCTGGAGCTTGGTGGTGAAATACGGATCGAAGATCTTGGGCAGATGCTCCGCGGCAATCCCTTCACCGGTGTCGGCGACGGCGATCTTCACGTAATCCCCACCGGAAAGCACCGGATGCGCGCCGGGGGCCACGCGCTCGTTGGAGGCGCTCACCCGAAGCATCCCGCCCGAGGGCATGGCCTGGGTGGCGTTGATCACCAAGTTTTGGATCACCTGGCTGATTTGGGCCTTGTCGACGTCGGCCGCCCAGAGGTCGTCGGGCATCGCAAACTCGGTGAGGACCCCGGATCCGCGCTGTGAGAAGGTCGCGGCCTCCTTCACAACCTCGTTGAGGTGGACGGCGGTGCGCACGGGATCGCCGCCCTTGGCGAAGGTTAAGAGCTGCAGCGTGAGTTCGGCCGCCCGCTTGGTCGCCCCCACGGCCTCGTCTACCAGCACCATCTGGCTCGGCGCCCCGGCCAGGTCCAGCTGCAGGAGCGAGAGGTTGCTCAGGATCGCCGTCAGGATGTTGTTGAAGTCGTGGGCGATACCCCCGGCCAGTATGCCCACGGACTCCATCTTTGCCGCGTTCTGGAGCGTCTCCTCCATCCGGTGGCGCTCGGTGATGTCGCGGAAGACGAGGACGGCTCCTATCCGCCTGCTCAAGGCGTCCGCAACGGGAACGAGGCGACCCTCGACCAGGCGAATGCGGTCCGAGCGGCCCTTCAACACCGTCTGCGCCGGCAGATCCGAAGGGAGGCCCCCTTCAAGGACCTCCTTTACCGGGAGCGGGGTCTCCGCCCCCCCCGCGGCGCTCCTCAGGGCGCACACCTCGCGCACATCCCGGCCGACCGCCTCCAACGCGTTCCATTGGGTCAGGTCGGCCGAGGCTCTGTTCATGAAGAGCACGCGGCCGAGGGCATCCATCGTGATGACCCCCTCGCTCATGCTCCCGAGGGTGACGGCGAGTCGCTCCTTCTCCGCGGCCAGCGCCAGCTCAGCCTCGCGCCGTGCCGTGATGTCGACGATGACACCTACCAGGTTCCAATTGCCTGGGCCGACATGCGAAATCGACACGTTCTCATGGACCATGAAGGTGTTGCCGTTGCTGACCACGTGGTACTCCTGCTCATAGTCGGGCCGTCCCTCCCGGAGTGCCCGGCGAAGGGTCTTGGTGATTTGGTCCCACTCGGGGACCAATGACTCAGACCACAGCTTGTCGGGTTTTGGGACAAAGTTCTGCCCAAAGATCTTCCGGTAAAGGACGGAGGGAGGGATGAACATCCTCCACTTTAGGCCCGTGTCGACGTCGCCTGTGACCTCGGCCTGCCAGATCAGGCATTCGGCTCCGCGGAGAATCTGGCCAAGTTGGCCCTCGGTCGTGCGCCTGGCCTCCTCGGCCTCGCGGCGCTTGGTGACGTCGGTGACCACCCCCGCCAGGTTCCATTCGTTCGGCCCGGCCGGACGAATGAGGACTTCCTCGCTCAGCCAGTGGAGGCCGTCCGTGCCAATGATCCGGAACTCATGCTGGTAGCCGCTTGCCCCTTCCGAGAGCGCCTTTCGGGCGCGCAATTCCATCGCCTCGTGGTCGGGCGACAGCTCGTCTTTCCAGAGCCAGCCTTTCTCGATCAGCGAGGCGAGCTGGAAGATGGGATTTTCACGGAGCTGGGGCGGAGTCCTGATCTCCCAGTGGATCCGGCCGGTATCCTCGGCCCTCCTCACCTTGGCCCACCACAGGAGCACGTTTGACCTGTCGATCGTGTCGAGGATCAGGTGGTAGTTCTCCTTCATTGCCGCGCTCGCAGGGTCCTCGGCAGGCTTGCGGCGCGCCACAAGGCGGCCCATGGCGTAGGCCCCGCACGCGAGCCCAAGAGCCGCCGCGACTGCCAAACCCGCCAGAGAAGCTGCTATTTCGGCTAGGGGCATTCAGGGGTTGGGTTCGGGTCGGCTCCTCCACGGGTTGCCCCGCATCGGGCCCATCCTTCATTTATCGATCCGCCGTGGAGAATCTCCAGCCCAATTCACAAGCTCTGGCGGGGTTTGCACCCCATTGCCCGGTCGTACGGATCTACTCTTCGCCTTCTAGGTAATGGGCAGGGACCGCGCGGATGACCGCTTTTCCCGGTGATCGGATCATCCACTTCTGGCTGTCGGGATAGTGGCAGGTCTCCCCTAAGGGATTGTCCGCCAAGACGTAAAGCACGAGGTCTGTGTCGGGGTCGCTGGTGATCTGATGGGGAACGCCGGGTTCAAAGAGGAAAGCGTCGCCTGCGCCAATCGGCGTCACGCCGTCGGGATCCCGAGCGAAACCCTTGCCCGAGATCACATGGTAGAACTCCCACTGCGCACTGTGCGAATGATAGGGGCAAACGGACTTGCCCGCGGGTATGCGGCAGATCTCGACATCGAAGGGGTGCCGCTTGACGAGGTCGGTCGAGTCGGGCTGCCGGCCAAGGGCCAGGGAGAGATTCTTGTCTGCGGATGCGAACGTGCCCTTGGGCGAGGCCCAAACCTCCTCGGCCATGGCGTTGCTGTTGACCTTCTTCATGGGGTGATCGGGCCGCCTAGGTGTCCTCGTCGATGTGGAACGCGTGGATGATCCGGTGAAACACGGGGGCAAGGACGATCCCGACAGCCGAAAGGAAGACAACTCCGCTGAACAGAGCGTAGAACGTCGCGAACAGCTTGGAAGCGCTGTCCTTCATCGGGTCGACGGGGCCCATCCCCGTGAGGATCATCGCCGCGTTCAGGAGCGCGTCGACCCACGGCAGGCCGGCGATCACATGGTAGCCTGCGGTGCCGGCGACAAGCGCGAGGGAAACGATGCCCAACGTGACAGCCAGGGAGGCGGCCAGTCTCTTTGCAAACCGGGGCCACGGGAGGAGTTTGTCGGATTTCTTTTCGAACATGGACGTGGGTACAAGCGATCCCTGCTAGGGATGGCAGGAGAACCGCGCGTCGGCAAAGGGATAGTTGCGCGCCATCGACACCGTGTCCGAGGACTGCAGCCTAGCCGACGGCGGGGGCAAACGGCCGCGGGAGATGCCCCGGGCGGTAGCACCAGTGCCAGGGCTCGTAGGCGACCGCGTGGCGGTTGCCCCGGGGATAGGTCAGGGAGAACCCGAACCGTCCCGCATTCTGGACCAGCCAAGAAAACTCCCGGGTTGTCTCGAATTGCTCAGTCAGGCCGGTGTGCCCCGGTGACCCCAGGTCGACCGCCAGGCCCGTGTGATGCTCGCTAAACCCCGGGTAGGCGCTCGTCCGAAGCACGGCCTCAAGGCTTTCGCCCCGGCGAAGCTTGGCGGCCACGATCTCCCGTTGCCGCTCGAAGCTCCGGAACGAGGAGACCAGGAGGAGCGCAAGGCCGTCGGCACCCGCGGCCGCGTGCAGGGCGCGCCACGCGACAGCCGCCTTCGGCGAGAGCCGCGCCTCTCGGCCGTTCACGTCGAGGCCGATCGGATCAAGCCGCAGGGTCTCGGCTTGCCTGGGCATCCGATCGAGATACCCCGAGGGAACGGGCGGAAGCCCAGCGGCGGCCCCGGCGGGCGTGTCTTCCAGGGGAAATTCAAGCGAATAGAGGAGTCGCGGTTGGTCGCTTCCCGGCATCGCGATTTCCCGCTCAAGGCGAAGCCCCAGCTTTTGGAGCAGCGCCTGGGACCTCGCGTTCTCGCTGGTGGTGATGCCGTGCACCCGGACAAGCCCAAGCCGGGAGCGTCCGTAGGCGAGCACGGCGGAGGCCGATTCGAACACGTAGCCCTGTCCGCCGTGGCAATCCAGGAACGCGAAGCCGATGTCGGGGTGGGCCAGGAACTCCCTCTTCACGAATCCACAGATGCCGAGGCTCTCGCCCGTAGCCCGGAGCTGGACGACGTAGAGGCCGTACCCGTGCACGTCGTAGCTTGAGACGAGCTTCTCGGCGATGTAGGCGGGCGCCTGCTGGGGCGTCCGGATGCCGCGGTCCCCGATGTTTTGGATGAATGAAGGTTCGTTGAGGAGCTCGCAGACAAAGTCGGCGTCCTCGGGCCCAACGAGCCGCAGCGTGAGCCGAGGAGTCTCTAGAAGGCAGCCCCCGGGCTGGGGTTCGACGACCTTGCCCGCAGGGTCTGACGGCAAGGTCATAGACTCACAATCGGGTCTCCCCTGCGGATAGCGCCCTCGGTGAGGATCTGGGCGCGCAGGCCCCCCTTGTGCACGAGGCCCTGGAGCGTCTCGGGAAAGCTGGTCTTGGCCAGATAGGAGCACGGCTCGCACAACCTCAGGCCCCGGATCCGCACGGCACCCACCAGAAACTCCCGACCGACTAGGCTGTTCAGGTCCACGCCCTGGGTCACGATGTTCCTTCGCGCATGGTATTCCGTAAACGGGAGCCCGCTCTCGGCGCGGAAACGGTCAACGTTTTCCTTCTCGATGAAGGTGATCTCAAAGTCCGGCTTCTGGGGCTTGGGCGAGAAGGTCCCCGTTCCCTCAAAGTACCGGTCCCCCTCGAGCCCCCTGCCCGGCACTGCGCGCACCTCGGCCCGCGCCTCCATCGGGGAGAGCGGGGCCCGGGAAATCAGGATCTCGACAACGGAGGACATGAGTAGGACCAGAAATTGACCGCGACGGCGTGGGTGCGCAAACGGTCGGAACCCAGGGGGTTCACGGCGGCGGCGCCTCCTGCGCTCTAGGGAGGTTCAGGGCGGCCACAATGGCCAGCGCGGAATCGCGGGCGCTCGTCAGGGAGGAATCCAGGGCAAGCTCGGACGCAATCGCGGGGTATTCGAATGCCCCCTCGGCCCTCAGGCGCCGGTACGCCTCAAGCGAGGCCAGCTTGCGAAACGCCCGCCTGGATTCCGACTCGATCCGGCGCTCGATCTCCTCCTCGGGGCATTCGATTGAGACAAAGGTGACCCGCCCCCCGCGGGAAGTAACCTGCGCCCTGAGCGTGGCCGGAAAGGAAGGATTCACGGTGCGTTCCGGGTTGAACGTGAAGATGAACGAGGTTCCCGCGGAAACGGCATCGGCCATGACCTCGAGCCAGATGCGTTCCCTGTGGCGCACAAATTCCGGGCTCCCGAAGGGAAAGAGCGAGAGCAGGAGGTCGACGGTGAGGTGATTGTGGAAAAGGCCGAGTCCGGTGATCCGGGAAAGTTCCCGGGCAATCGTGTACTTGCCCGCGGCCCCCGGACCGTGGAGCACAATGATCCTGGCGGTTTCCATGTTCAGGGTGCGGACATCCTGCGCGCTCAGTGCAGGGGCTCCCCTTTCTTGGCGACCACCAGCCCAAGGGCCATCGTCAGGCAAAACGCGTAGAGCAGGAAATAAAGGGGGCTTCGACCGTGCATGAACGGAGCGGGGCCGAGGATCAGAGCGAAGTAGACAGCGAGCACCACCCATCCCTGCCAGCGTACCGGCAAGCCCCATCCTGGAAGGAATCGCCGCGCGGGAAACCACCAGGTTCCCTGAAGAATGTGCGGCTCCTTCGTCGCATCAGCGCCTGGTTCAGCGGGGTTCATTCTCGCCGGAGCCACGCAGGCCGCCCGACCCGCAATGGGAAGGGAAATAAAAGGTCCCCTATCGTGGATGCTTTCAGGACGTGGGGAGGAATGAGGGTGGAGTCCACTGTTCTCCCGCGATTCGTAGCGATCCGAAGTTCGGCGGGCGAACCAAAATTGCCCGGGCCCCCCGCTGAGGTAAAGGCCGGGCGACGTTTAGTGGCCGACGCCAGCCTTCAAATAGGTCCCGAATCCGATCACGATCGTCGAGAGGATCAGGGTCGCGATGCCACCCGTGATCAGAAGGTGGGCCTTCTTGCTCGAGCCCTTCCATTCGTGGAACACCCACCCCCACATCGTGGAGAAGATGATGATGCTCGCCATGTGGAGAGTCCACGAGGCGAAGGCGAATTTGCCCATCTGGGTCTCGCCCATCGTGTAGAAGAAGAACTGGAAGTACCACGTGGTGCCCGCGAGAGCCGACAGAAGGTAGTTCCTTAGGACCGGAACCGACAGGTCGGGGGACGCCCCACCCTCTCCGGCAAGGTGCTCGGGGCGCACCCTCGCCGAGAGGTACTGGTAGCCCGTCCTGTTCCTGAAATTGAGGAGCGCGCACCAGACAAAGTTCGTCGTGAAGCCGCCCAGGAGCACGATCACGAGCTTCGGGAGGCCCGACCAGAGGGTCGTCGTGCCCGCCGCAAGGCTCGCCGCCCCGATGGGATTGCCCGCGGTGAGCGCGAATGCAAAGCACGCGCTCATCACCCCGGAGAATGTCGCCACCAGGACGCCCTTCCTGAAGTTGAACTCGGCGATCGCCTTTTTCTTTTCCTCAAGCGGCATCTCGCGCTCCTTGGTGAGGCCCGCAAAGGCGGCGACGCCGATCCCCAGAAGGCACACGCCGACGCCTGCTAGGGTGATCTGGCCAGGCGTGCTGGACGCGATCTGCCCCAGGGTCTCGGGAACGGGGATGGTGGCGATGAACGACTTGAAGATCGGCGGAAGGAGCGTCCCAAACGCCGCGCAGTATCCGAGCGCCACGCCCATCCCGAGGGACATGCCCAGGTACCGCATCGTGAGGCCAAAGGTGAGGCCTCCGAAACCCCAGAGGGCGCCGAAGAAATAGGTCCACCAGAGCGTGCTCGCCGACTGCCGGTGAAGGACGCCGGGCAGGTCATTGGTGAGGACAAACGCCAGAACCCACGGGCAGATGATCCAGGAGAAAAAGCCGCCCACCAGCCAGTAGGTTTCCCAGGACCACTTGCGGACGCCCTTGTAGGGGACATAGAAGGAGCCCGAGGCGAGGCCGCCGAGCCAGTGGAAGACGACGCCAAGAAAGGGATTGGGGATCATGGGGTGCGGGCGGTTGGGGAACCCGGAGGCGGGTGACCCCCGGTGTCGGAAACGGGGCGGGCTAGGTTAATGGGGAGATCGGGGCCTAGAGGCAATGCTGGGCTCGGCGTGGGTTCACCGGCGCCGGGACAGGACCGCCTTCTCGTGCCGCGCCACGTCGCGAAGCCAGTCGGCCCCGGCGGGCACTTCGTCGCGCAAGCAGAGCTCGTCCCAGACGGCGCCCCAGGGAAGCGCCTTGGCGTGCTCCATGAGCGCCAGCCGCTCGTGGCCGCGTCCCATCCGTTCCGCCGACTGCAGCCTGGCCGTCGGGTCCAGGAGCCCAATGAGGATCGCCTCCCGGGTGGCCCGCGCACCGATGACGTAGGCCCCGATCCGGTTGATTGAGGCGTCAAAGAAGTCGAGGGCCACGAAAACCCGGTCCCACACGTCGCCGCGGGCAATCTCCAGGAAAAGGGCGCGCACCGCGTCGTCGAGGATGACGACGTGGTCGCTGTCCCACCTCACCGGGCGGCTCGTGTGAAGGAGTATCCGGGGGTGGAACTGCATGAGGGCCGAGATCTTGTCCGCGACCGACTCTGTCGGATGGTAATGCCCGAGGTCCAGGCACGGGACGAGCCGGTGCGTTAGCGCATAGGAGGAGTAGAATTCCTGGGAACCCACGACGTAGTCCTCACTTCCGAGCCCGAAGAGCTTTCCCTCGACCGCGTCGATGCAAAGCTCAGGGTCGATGGACCTGTCCCGGAAGATGGCGTCATAGGACTCCTTGAGCCGCTCGCGCGGCCCCCAGCGGTCCGCGGGACAGTCCTTGGCCCCATCGGGCACCCAGTGGTTGATCACGCTCGGTTTCCCGAGCGCCTTTGCGAACGACTGCGCGATGCGCCGGCACGCGCGGGCGTGGGCGATCCAGAAGCTTCGCACCGAGGGGTCGGCGTGCGAAAGCGTGAAACCCGAAGCGGCAAGGGGGTGCGCGAAATAAGTCGGGTTGAAGTCGAGGCCGATCCGCCGAGCCTTTGCCCACGCCAGCCACCTGCTGAAGTGCTTGGGCCCGATCTGGTCGCGTTCCACGGGCCCTCCCTCGCTCTCGGCGTAGAATGCGTGCAGGTTGAGCCGCTGCGTTCCCGGCAGAAGCTTGAGCACGAGGTCCAGGTCGGACCGCATCTCGTCGCCGCTTCGGGCACGCCCGGGATACGCTCCCGTAGCCATGATGCCCCCGGAGTCGACGCCCTCAGTGCGGGACTCAAGACCCCGGACGTCGTCGGCCTGCCAGCAGTGCAGGGAGATGGGTACCGAGAGCGCCTTCCTGATGGCGGCCTCGGTGTCGACTCCCACCGCACGGTAGGCGTCCCGTGCAAGGCGGTAGGAGGCTCGAATCTGTTTTTGGGTGGGCATCGGGGTAGTAAAGGCCGGCCAGGGAATTCCTCCAATACAGGTATTGGTCGGTACTGAACCGGCGGGGTGCGCCAAGGTACGCTATGCGGGAGTGCTTGGGAATCGACAAACTGACTTTTGGCATACATCTTTTGGGCTTGGCCACGCCCCTCCCCCGCGCCGATTTTTTCCGGTATCAGGTCGCCACCCCGGGGTCCGAATCCTGGGGGGTCGTTGTGACCGGAGGCGGCCGATTCACAGCCCAACCTCGCAAGCCCTACCCCCCGCAGGGCCATCCTCGGGACCACAATTTCACGTGGGAGGGAGGCCGAGTCCTGGGCGCTTTCCAGGTTGTCTATCTGGCTGATGGCTCCGGGGAATTCGAAAGCAAGGCGACGGGCCGAATCCCGGTCGGCAGCGGGGATGCCCTCATGCTCTTCCCCGGGACCTGGCACAGGTACCGGCCCCTGAGCACCCAGGGATGGACCGAACTCTGGGTGGAGATCGGCGGGCCGCTCATGGAACGACTGATCAGCGACTCCGTGTTCAGCAAGGACGAGCCGGTCGTCACCGTGTCGCGCAGGCTCGAGCTGGAGGAGCGACTGAATTCAATCCATAGCTCGATGTCGGAGGAACCCGCCGGCGACGCTCCCGAAGTCGCCGTCCACGCGCTCGGGATCCTTTCCCTTCTCCATCATTCGCGCCACGAGCAGGGCAGGCCAAAGTCGATCGTCGGGGCCGTGGAGCAGGCAAAGCGGATCATGGAGGAGAGCGGGAGCCGGCCCCTACGAATGCCGGCGCTCGCACGCTCCCTAGGGGTTGCGTACTCCTACTTCAGGAGGGAGTTCCGGAAGAGGACCGGGATCTCCCCCCGCCAGTACCTGCTGAGGATCCGGATGCAGCGGGTTCAGCGCATGCTCGGCTCAAGCAACGCGTCGCTCAAGCAGGTGGCGGACCGCCTCGGGTTCAGCTCGGCATTCCACCTGTCCAGTTCGTTCAAGGCGCAGTTCGGGTTGGCGCCCAGCCAGTGGCGCCGACGCAAACTCGAGCGGTAGCGCATGGCCGTAACCCCAATTTCCGAGCCGAAATCGTTGCCATGGCCGCGGGCAGCGGGTACCCGTTACAGATGACTCCAAGGCACCGCCCCGTGCCGGCACTTCTTCGCCTTGGCCTTTGCCTGTCCCTCCTGCCCCTGGCCCCGTGCCTGCGCGCCGAGGTGCGCGACGTGGCGATCCTCTTCGCCGCGGGCGGTGAATCCGGGACGGTAGAGATGGAGCGCGGCAGCGTGCGCGCCGTGGACGGCGCCCAGGGGACGAGCCATTTCCAGGCTGGGACCGCGGGCAACGGCCGCGTCGTTCTCTCGATCGACGGGGACTCCTCCGCCTATGGGAGCCGCTCCTCGCTCGTGATGATCCAGGGCAAGTCCCACTCGTTCACCTTCTTCCTGAAGGACGTGGACCGCAGCTTCCCGATCCTGATCCCGTCCTACGGCGTCGCCGTGACGGAAGCGGGGGACCCCCGCACATACGACCAGGTCGCCGCTGCGGTGCGGAGTTCGGCCCGGCGGTCGAAGCTGGACCAGATCTCCGATGCCCCCGAGGAAACGTTTGACGATGCCGCTGCGCACGTCCGGAGCACCCAATGCGAGACCTGGCTTGGCCTTAGCCGCGATATCCGGATCTTTGCCGTGGGCGAACGGCTGGACTGGATCCAGCCGAGGGACCACGGCGTCGAGGCAACGCTCGCCGAGAACGACGGGAAGCCGGTCCGCTACTCGATACTGGCGGGCCGGGGCTGGGGGGCAAGGGACGACATCGCGCGAAGATTGGAGGACGGGATTCTTCCCATCCTACACGGCAAGCTGGTCGACGAGAGTGTCACCTACGAGTTCACGGCGTTCGCGAGCCTGGAGAAGAGTCCCCTGAAGGCCGGCTCCCTTGGCGGAACCCCCCTCCCGATCGCCGACCATTTCGGACTTGGTCTCATGTTCACCCAGGAGCAGAAGAACGAGTACGAGGCGGGGCGCGCAGCCTGGGAAGCGCAACCGGAGGAGACCGTCCTCTATGTCCGAACGGTCGCCTCAAACCCGACCGGCTCGCCGCGCTATGCATTCTTCAAGAATCCATTCCCCGCGGACATGAAGGCGTCGGCCTGGTCATTCGACCCGGCATCCGGGTTCTCCCGGTACACCTCCTCCGGCCGCGTCTTTGCCGTTTCCCGCCTGAACGGGCAGCCCATGGCGCAGCAGGAGGCCGCCATCCTCCTTAGGCCAGGGGAAACGGCCGTCTTTGACTTTGTCCTGCCGCACCGCCCGGTCGACGCCGAACGAGCCCGCCTTCTTTCTGAGCAGGGCTTCGACGCCCGGCACGAGGAGGCGCGGGCCTTCTGGAAGGCCAAGCTTGGGCAGGCCGCACAGGTGCACCTGCCCGAACGGCGCATCGAGGAGATGGTTCAGGCCGGCCTCCTGCACTTGGACCTGATCACGTATGGGACGGAGCCGCAGGGAACACTGGCGCCCACGATCGGGATCTACGGGCCAATCGGATCGGAGAGCTCCCCGATCATCCAGTTCATGGATTCGATGGGCTGGCACGACGAGGCGAGGCGCGCGCTCACCTATTTCCTCGACCGGCAGCAGGCTTCGGGATTCATGCAGAACTTCTTCGGCTACATGCTGGAGACCGGATCAGCCCTGTGGAGCATGGGCGAGCACTACCGCTACACCCGGGACGACGCCTGGGTGCGCCAGATCGAGCCGAAGCTGGTGAAGGCCTGCGAGTACATCCACGCATGGCGCCAGAAGAACCTGCGCGAGGACCTTCGGGGCAAGGGCTACGGGATGCTGGAGGGCAAGACGGCGGACCCTGAGGATCCCTTCCGGTCGTTCATGCTAAACGGTTACCACTATCTCGGCGTCAGCCGCGTCGCCGAGATGCTCAAGAACGTCGACCCGGCGGAGTCTGCGCGGTGGCGAGCCGAGGCTGCGGAGATGAAGGCCGACATCAGGAGGGCCGTGTCGGAAACCCTGGCCCGCTCGCCCGTGATCCCGATCGGGGACGGCACGTGGGTCCCCACCCTTCCCCCTTGGGTCGAGGCTCGCGGCGCGCTCATGCTTCACGCCGAGGGCGGGGATTTCTTCACCCATGGGTCCGAGGTGACGCGCGACTCTCTCCTTGGCCCCCTTTACCTCGTCTTCCAGGAGGTCCTCGATCCCGACGAGGAGGCGACCTCGTTCCTCCTTAAGTTCCACAGCGAGCTCATGACGAGCCGCAACGTCGCCTTCAGTCAGCCCTACTACAGCCGCCACGACTGGGTGCACCTGAGGCGGGGAGAGGTGAAGCCGTTCCTTGAGACGTACTACGGCACCATGGCCAGCCTCGCCGACCGCGACACCTACACCTTCTGGGAGCACTATTTCCATGCGAGCCCCCACAAGACCCACGAGGAAGCCTGGTTCCTGATGCAGACGCGGTGGATGCTCTACATGGAGCGCGGCGACACCCTTGAGCTCTTCCCGGGCCTGCCCGGGGCCTACCTGGCCCCAGGCAAGACCGTCGAGCTGGACAACGTGTCGTCGTATTTCGGGCCCCTGACCGTGAAGGTCGAATCCCGGGGCGACACCGGCACCATCGCCGCGCGCATCGAGTGCCGCTCGGACCACGGGCCAAGGACCGTGGTCCTGCGCCTGCCCAATCCCCCCGGCCTGATGATTGGTCGCGTCGAGGGCGGCGTCTATGATCCCGCGACGGGACGGGTACGAATTGAGGGATTTGGCGGCACGGCCACGGTGGTGGCGCACCTGAAGTAGCGGGGCGGTCCCCCTGGCGACAAAGAAACCCGTTGACGCCCTATTCCCGGAGCCGACAATGCGGCCCGAGGATTTCCGCAACCTTCCCCTCTCGAATACGTCAGTCCGCCGCAATTCCGCGCCACCCCCAATGAGAGTCTCCACCCTGCTCCTTGTCCTCGCCTCTACAGGGGTCTTGCCCGGTCGCGTCTCTGCAGATCCGGTAAACCCGAATGCGACACCCGAGGCCCGGAAGCTCCTGGCCTTCCTGACCGAGGTCCAGGGCCACTATATCCTCACGGGCCAGCACAACTTCGCCACTGCGGGCTCGAAATACACGAACATCGTCCAGGCGATCACAGGCAAGAGCCCCCTCGTCTGGGGCTCGGACTTCAGCTTCGCCTATTGCGGAACCGAGCCCCAGAAATTCCAGCACTGCGGCCCGATCAACCTCACCCACTCCATGGAGCCGCTGTACTATGTGGACGTGAAGCCCCCGGAGGCGCGCCAGCGGATGGTCGACACAGCAATCAAGGAGTACAGGGCGGGCCACATCGTCACCCTCATGTGGCACGCCCCTCCCCCGGGATACGGGGACACGTGCGATGGGAAGCTCATCTGGGCCATGGACAGGCGACCCTCTAAGGCGGATTGGGATCAGCTGACGACCGACGGCACTCCGGCCAACAAGGCGTGGAGGGAGCAGGTGGACGTGATCGCCGGCTACCTGGGACAGCTGCGGGACGCACGGGTCCCGGTCCTGTGGCGCCCCTATCACGAGATGAACGGGGTTTGGTTCTGGTGGTGCGACCAGAAGGGTGACGCCGGGTTCAAGAAGCTCTGGGTGATGATGTACGACTACATGGTTAACCACCATCACCTGGATAACCTGATTTGGGTCTGGGACACGAACGCCCCGCGCACGAATCCGGGCGACGAGGCGTTCCCCTACTCGGAATTCTGGCCGGGGGCCGCCTACGTGGACGTCCTTGCCGCGGACATCTACCACAAGAAGGCGGACCAGGGGGCCGATGACCAGAAGAACTACGACGACCTGGTTGCCCTCGCCGCAGGCAAGCCCGTGGCAATGGGCGAGGTCGGGGAGCCGCCAGGCACCGACGTGGTGACCCGGCAACCGAAGTGGGTCTGGTTCATGCCGTGGCCCCCGTTTGGAGCGCTGGCCCGAGACAACCCGGCGAAGCTGAGGGCCCTTTATGCGAATCCCCGGGCGCTCGCCCTTAACGACGTCAAGATCGGCCCCGACGGAACCTACAGCGTGCAGAAACCGTAGCAACGCATGCCGTCCGCGAGCCACCGGCGGGGAACACCGCTCCCCAGTCCAATATCACCCACAATAGGGTTCGCCCTGGCAGCGGTCCTGTTCAGCCTTTCGGCACGGGCCGGGGATTCGCCCTTGAAGTCATTCAACCGGGAGGTCGAGCCCGTCCTGGACCAGTATTGCTACGATTGCCACGGGGGCGGGGCGACCAAGGGCAACGTCGACCTGGATGATTTCCGAACCGATGACCAGGTCAGGAATCACGCCCTCTGGTGGCGGGTCATGAAGAATGTGCGCGCGGGCATCATGCCGCCGGCCGACAAGCCCCGGGTGCCCCCCGACAAGGTGAAGAAGCTGATGGCCTGGATCAAGGTGGAGGCCTTTTCGCTCGATCCCGCCCACCCCGACCCGGGCCGGGTGACGGTCCGGCGGCTCAACCGCGTCGAATACCGAAACACCATTCGAGATTTGACCGGGGTCGAATTCGACACGCTCAAGGAGTTCCCCGCCGACGATACCGGTCAGGGTTTCGACAATATCGGGGACGTCCTGACCATTTCCCCGATGCTCTTGGAGAGATATCTCGACTCCGCCCAGACGATCATCGGCGAGTCCGTTCCCACCCAGGCGCGTGTCGTGGCGGAGCATGTTATCCCCGGCGGGCAGTTCCTTCCCCTCTCGGTTGGCGCCGCGCCCCAAAGGGAGGCCGCGGGTCCCGCCACCGCGAGCTTCAAGCGCCCCGCGCCCAAGGTCGTCGGGTCCGCGCTGGACCTCTCCTATTACACGGCTGCAACCGTGGCCACGGACTACACGGCCGAGCACGAGGGGAAATACCAGGTCAAGGTCAGCCTCAAGGCCGTCGAGAGCTACGTGGATGACCAATTCGACCTCAACCGGTGCCGCCTGGTCTTCAAGATGGACGGCCAAACCTTGACCACCCAGGAATTCGTGCGCGAATCCGACAAGGACTTCGAGTACACCTTTGACAAGAGCTGGAAACCGGGAGCCCACAGGCTTTCCTTTGAGGTCCAGCCCATCGGGCCCGACCAGGACCAGAAGCGGCTTCTTCGCCTTCGTCTGTCCTCGGTCACGGTCCGGGGCCCCCTGGAAAAGGAGTACTGGGTTCCCCCTGCAAGCTATGCGAAGTTTTTCCCGAGGAAGGTGCCGGCCTGGCCCCCCAGCCGGAAGAAATACGCGAGCGAGCTCCTGAGGGATTTCGCAACCCGGGCCTTCAGGCGGCCGGTAGACGAGCCCACCGTGGCGCGCCTGGCCGCCATGGCGCAGTCGGTTTCCGCCCAGCCCGGTTCCACTTTCGAGGCGGGCATCGCCCAGGCGATGGTCGCGGTCTTGGCCTCGCCCCGGTTCATCTTCCGCGACGAGGACACCGAGCCTCTCGCGCCGGGACAGGTGAATCCCAACATCGACGAGTATTCCCTGGCGTCTCGCCTCTCCTATTTCTTCTGGTCCTCGATGCCCGACGAGGAGCTCATGCGCCTGGCTTCTGCGCGGCAGCTGAGGGCGCAGCTCCCGGCCGTCGTGACCCGGATGCTGGCCGACAAGCGCTCGTCCGAGTTCATCAGCAACTTCACGGGCCAGTGGCTCCAGGCCCGTGACATCCCCAACGTTCAGATCAATTCGCTGGCCGTTTACCTGCGCGAGCATCCCAATCCCGAGGTTGAGAAGGCGATGGAGACCTTCCGAAGGATAAACCGGATAGCGGAGGACAAGCGCACCGCCGAGGAGCAGGCCGAGTTCACCCAGGCCCGGAAGGCCTTCTTCACGATGTTCCGGACACCCAAGCCCCAGCTCTCGGAGGGCCTGCGCGACGCGATGCGCAAGGAGACCGAGATGACATTCGCCTACGTCATCAGGGAGGACAGGAGCCTCTCGGAGCTGATCGAGAGCAACTACACGTTCCTAAACGAGGACCTGGCCAAGCACTATGGGATTGCCGGCGTCTCCGGCCCGCAGATGCGCAGGGTGGAGCTGCCACCAGGCAGCCCTCGCGGCGGCGTGATCACCCAGGGCACCGTTCTGTCCGTCACCTCAAACCCGACCCGCACCTCGCCCGTCAAGCGGGGGGTCTTCATCCTGGACTCGATCCTCGGAACCCGGCCCCCTCCCCCGCCCCCGAACATCCCCGCCCTCGAGGACGCCGCGAGCCCGGAGAAGCTTCGCACCATGACGCTCAGGGAGAACCTCTCGCTGCACGCCACGAACAAGTCGTGCGCGTCCTGTCACAGCCGCATGGACCCGCTGGGCCTGGCCCTTGAGAACTTCAACGCGATGGGGATGTGGCGCGACGCCGAGCTGAACCGGCCCATCGACCCGGCCGGCAGGCTGATCACCGGCGAGACTTTCTCGGACATCCGCGAACTCAAGCACATCCTGGCGACAAAGCACGTCCACGACTTCTACTACTGCCTCACCGAGAAGCTGCTGACCTACGCCTTGGGCCGGACCCTCGACTATTACGACGTCGACACCGTGGACCGGCTGGTCGGGCAGCTCGAGGACTCCGGCGGCCGCCCGACTCTGCTCTTGCAAGGCATAGTGAACTCCGCACCTTTCCAACAGCGCCGCGGGACGCAACGACAGCGCATGGCCGAAGCGTCCCCGGAGGCTGCCCCAGCGATAACCGCCAGTAGCGACCACCCCCATGAAGACACCCGCTGACACCGCGACCGAACGCCACCGGGCGGAGATGAGCCGACGCAACTTCCTGAGGGGGATGGGGGCCTGCGTGGCCCTGCCCGCGTTCAGCTCGCTTCTCCCGAGCAAGGTCCTCGCAGCCACGGCGCCCGAATTGCAGCTCGCCACGACGGCCACCGGAGCTCCCCTGCGCACCGCGTTTGTGTTCTTCCCAAACGGGGCCATCCCGAGCCGCTGGTGGCCAAAGGAGGCCGGATCCGCCTTCAACCTTAGCCCCACCCTCCAGTCCCTGGACCCCGTGCGCCGCTACGTGCAAGTTCTCGGGGGGCTCGCCCATGCAAATGCCAATCCGGGCAACGACGGCGGCGGCGACCACGCCCGGGGGAACAGCGTCTTCCTGACGGGCGTCCGGATCAACAAGAGCGCGACCGACATCCGGGCGGGAGTCTCGATAGACCAGGTGATCGCGAACCACGTGGGCCACCTGACCCGGTTTCCCTCGATCGAACTCTGCTGCGACGCGACGCGGAAGTCGTCCGACTGCGATTCCGGGTATTCCTGCGCCTACGTTTACAACATCTCCTGGCAGTCACCGACGACGCCGATGACCCCGGAATCCAATCCGCGGCTCGCCTTCGAACGCCTCTTCGGCGCCGGGGCCCACGGGGAGCGTGCCCAGAACGCCCAGCGCCAGATGAGGGCGAGGAGAAGCGTGCTCGATTTCGTGATGGGGGACGCCCGCGCCATGCAGAGCCGTCTATCCCTCCGGGACAAGGAGAAGCTCGACCAGTACCTGACCGGCATCCGGGACGTCGAGAAGCGCATCCAGAAGGCCGAGCAGTTCGGCCCGAACACCGACCCGGACGAGGCCACGCCCGCGGGAATACCCGCCAAGCAGGTGGAGTACGTGGAGCTCATGTACGACATCATGCTCCTTGCCTTCAAGACGGACTCCACCCGGGTAGCGACGTTTGTCCTGGGCCACGACGGCGACAACCGGTCGTTCAGCGAGATCGGCATCACCGAGGGTCACCACGACCTGTCGCATCACCAGAACAATCCCGAGCGCATCGAGAAGGTTGCGCAGATTGACCGCTGGTACGTCGAGCAGTTCTCGCGCTTCCTCACCCGCATGGACAGCATCCAGGACGTGGACGGCAACTCGCTGCTCCACAACTCGCGCATCGTCTACGGGAGTGGGAACGCCGACGGCAACCGCCACACCCACGAGAACCTGCCGGTCGTCCTCGCGGGCGGGGGCGGCGGCGTCCTCCATGGTGGGCGCTTCGTGCAGCATGGCTCCAAGCCGCTTTCAAACCTCTTTGTGAACCTCGCCGAGACCGCCGGAGTGAGGGACCTGGAAAGGTTCGGGGACTCAACGGGTCGCCTGACCACCGTCTAGTTCGACCGCCCGCCTGGCGTGACGACCCCGGGATCCCGTTTGTAAGCCCTGGATCGGCCCGCCCCTCGTTCCCAACGAATTCCCCACGAGAAACCCATGCCCTCCAAACACCCCTCTCGACTCCTCGGTGCCGCCCTGCTTGCCCTTCTGCTTCCACCCCAATTGCTGCGCGCGGCCGACCCGGCCCCTTCCGGTGTAACAGCGGCGGTACCTGCAGGCCTTCCCGCGCCCCCCCCCCCGATGGGCGTCCCGGCGCCCGGCCCAAGGACCGATCTCCCGTATGCTCCGCAGCCTATCGTCCCGGGAGGAGTCGTCATCCCCCTGTACCCGCCCGACTCGCCCTACCTCAAGCAGGAGAAGATCCGCGAGCCCGAGGAGTACCATTTCTACGAACCGGGAAGGGTCGGTTACATCGTCCACATCCACAATCCGTCGATCGAGTTCCATGCAGGCAACGGCCAGCTCAACACCGGAGCGGTGATCATCTTGGCTGCCGGCGGCGCCCACCGGACGCTCAATGTCGGGGGCGAGGGGGCTGACGAGGTGGCCTATTTCTACAATTACGGCATCAGCACCGTCATTCTCAGGAATCGCCTCAGGAGCGACGGGTATGAACCCAAGGTCGACGGGGTGAACGACGCCCTCCAGGCGATCAAGCTTGTCCGGGCCCACGCCAAGGATTGGAACCTCGACCCCCGAAAGGTGGGCATCATGGGATTTTCCGCCGGCGCCGAGCTGGCGGCAGCCGCCACGCTCCAGTGGGCCGAGTTTGATGCGAAGAACGACATCGCCACCAATCCGCTCGCAAAAGTGCCCTCCAGGCCAGATTTTGCAGGGATAATCTATCCCGGCCCGTCGCCATTCGCCCGGGGCGCCACACCGACGATACCGCGCGACATGCCCCCGGCCTTCATCACGTGCTCCGGATGGGGCGACTGGATCCATGCCGTCTGGGCGAACGAGTATTTCACGGCCCTCCTCAATGACGGGGTGCCCAATGTCGAGATGCACATCTTCGCCCGGGGTCACCACCCCGGCGACAAGGTCGGGCCCGATGAGCCTCCGGCATCCGGCGGGATCTCCGACCGCGGGTTCATCGCCTACGGAAAATGGCAGGAGCGATTCCTCGACTGGTTCCGTGACCTGGGCTTCCTCGGGAAACCCGGGGTCGAGACGCAGGCTGCGATCGATGTCGCCGCGAATCTCAACCGCGTGAAGAAAAGCGCCGTTTGGTCGCCCCCGAAAGCCGGCGCTCCCACGCCCGGACCGGGCGTCCCGGCGGTGCCCCCTGCGAAGGCGCCCTGAGTGGGCGCCGGTTCCTCAGTCACAGCTTCAGGGCAAGACTGGCCGTGACGAGGCCGCGGGCCGATTGGGATCCCTCCCCCAGACCGAAGGGCCCGCGTTCGTTGAAGGTGCTCCCGGTGTAACACCACCCCACCGTGAAGGTGCCCTGTTTGCCGACAGGAAACGGCGCGGCCACCTGGAAAAGCCAATAGGTGGCCCAGACCCTTGTGCCCTTGGAGGGTCCCGACCAGGCCAACGGCAACCGTTCGGTGCCCAGGGTGACCGTAAGGTCCAGTTCCGTTCGCGCCGCCTTGACGGGCAGGGCGTAAGCCGCGTTGGCCTCGATCGTCTGGACCTTGAGGACGACGTCGTCATACACCTTCGGGCTGAACTGGACTTTCCCTATTGGGAAATTCAGGCCGATGCTCGGTTCAACGCTCGATCGGTACACCCCGCCAAACCCAGGCCCCCAGGGAAGGGCATAGAGCGTAAACCCAGCTTCAGCGCTCAGCTTATCCTTAACGATATCCACCTGGTAGGAGCCGTAGGCCTCGATTTCGGTGCTCGACGCACCCTGGGTGCGGTTGTGGACCGTAGAATTGCTCCAGAGCCCGAGGTCGTAGACCCCGTTGCTCAGGTCGATGTCCGGCTCCAGGGACGCCCCCCCGAGAAAATAGCCTCGAAAGAGGTCCTGACTCACAAAGGTCGTTGTGAGCGTGCAGACCGCAGGGGACCCGACGCCGGAAGCTGCGGCCAATGGGGGCGTCTGGGCGCGGAGAACCGGCGCGCACAAGGCGGACAGAAGGGCAAGGGTTATGGGGAAGGTGCGGATCGCCCGGTTTCAGCAAGCTCTGGGCCAAATCCGCTCGCGCGTGGACCGCGGAGGCCGAGATTCGAAAACGAGCGCGGGACCGCGGTTGAGCCGAGAAACGGTCCCTGGCGACATGCCCTCAAACACGAGGCCCTATTCTCATCAATCCCTACATCGACTCTGATAATTCGCCCGCCCAGTATGGCCGCAATCTCCGAAATCGACTCGGTCGCTGATCCCCAACACTCTTAGCCGCGTTGCACTCCATCGAAAAGAAGGACAAATACCTCCTCATCCGAGTCGAGGGGAAGGTGTCTTTCGAGATCCTCAACCAGGTGATCCTGGAGGTGATGTCGAGGGAGGACTATCACTCCACGAGCAGCATCTGGGACCTGGCTGGCGGTTTTCCCGCCATGAGATTCGCCGAATTCAACACTCTAACGGCAACGATCCGAAGCCGGCTGATCAAGGGGGCGGTTGGGAGAAAAACGGCTATTGTTGCCTCCACCGGATTCGGCGTGGAGATGGCGCAACTCTGGTCCAGGATGGCGGAGCCCCTGCTTCCTTTCAAAATTCGCGCGTTCATGTCCTTTGCGAGCGCGGAGACGTGGATCCTGTCCGAGGACGTCGTCCACTAGGACCCGGGCGGACCCGCACCTGGCCCCCTTGACCAGGGAGTCGATCCGGGATCAAGGGGGCAGGCACATGGGATGGACAGGAGGTGCCTATATTTGCACGATTGAGGCAACTTCCCGTCATTTCCCCAGTACGGTCTGGAACGGGAGCCTCCACCCACCAGCAGAACGATGGCATCCGCGTGAAAAGAACCGTCCGCACGCCCGAGAAAGCCCCCGAAAGGCCACTCCGCGCCTCCAGGCTTTGGCTACATCGGGTGCTCGCCCTGATGCTCGTACCGGCCTTGGCCCTGGCGGGCCTTGAGATGGCCCTTCATGCCGTGGGCTTCGGCCACCCCACGGCTTTTGCTATTCCTGACGAGATACCTGGCTACCTCCGGAGCAATCCCCGGTTCGCGAGCACGTACTTCCCCGCGGGCTTCGACCTGAGGCCGCTCAATTTCCGTTTTCCGAAGTCAAAGGCCCCAAATACGCTCCGTGTCGTGGTGCTTGGCGAATCCGCGGCACAGGGCGTGCCGGCCCCCCAGTTCGGCTTTGCCCCCCAGCTCCGCGCCCTCCTGCGGGCACGTTACCCCGACCGTGAAGTCGAGGTTCTCAACACCGGGATTGTCGCGATCAACTCCCACGTGATCTACCGGATCGCGGGTCAGATGAAGGACCTTTCGCCCGACTTTGTAGTCGTCTACATGGGCAACAACGAGGTCGTGGGGCCGTACGGCCCGGGTTGCGCATACCTGTCGGAGATGCCGCCGCTTTGGGTGATTCGCCTGAGCATGGCGGTGAAGGCCACGCGCATCGGACAGCTTGTGAACCGACTCGCGGCTCTCCTGGCCCCAGGCACCCACGCGGCCGCGGAATGGGGAGGGATGCAGATGTTCGTGAACAGCACAGTGGGGGCGGACGACCCGAGGCTTGGCAAGGTCTACAGCAATTTTGAGGCTAACCTGAGGGACATCGTGGGTGCTGCGGCCGCAGCCGGGTCCCGCACGATCCTCTGCACGGTCGCATCCAACTTAAGGGACAGTGCCCCCTTTGTCTCAATCCATGGCAAGGTCCTCTCCGGGGAGGACCTGAAAGCGTGGCGCTCCGCATACGACCGCGGCCGCACCGAGTGGCTTCTGGGAGAATCCTCTGCCGCAACGGCCGACCTCCTCGAAGCGGAGCGAATCGACCCCCACTACGCCGACACGGAGTTCATGCTGGGCCAGCTAGACCTCGACCGCGGTGACGTGCAATCAGGACGTCGCCACCTCATTGAGGCGGAACACTGGGACGCCCTTCGTTTTAGGCCGGACCCGGCCATCAACGACGCCATCCGCCGTGTCGCCCAGTCGGCAGGCGGCGCGGTCTCACTCCTGGACGTGGCGGGGCTTCTGGGGTCGGATCCCTCCTCCACCGCTGCTCCCCCGGGACGAGACCTGTTCTATGAGCACGTTCACCTGAGCATGGCAGGGAACTCAAAGCTGGCTCGGGCCGTGGCCGCTTCCATGGGGGCGACGCTGGACACCGCCGCGGGCCAGGCCCACCCCTGGATCGACAGCGATGCCTGCGCCGCCGCTGTTGGTTACACGGCCCATGAGCGGTACCCGGTCTTGGAGGCCGTCGAGGCGATCGTGCAGAGCCCGCCGTTCACCCACCAATTGACCTATCCGGAGGACCAGGCCCGACTACTCTCCCTGCTCAAGGAAGCGCATGAGGAAGGGCGAGACCCGCGGGTTCTTCACGAGGCGGGCGCGGCCTTAAGGGAGGCGATCGCCCACGACCCCACAAACCCCGACCTCCCGCGGATAGCGCAGGGTATCGACGACGACCTTGGGGACACGGCGTCAGCCCTCGCGGACCTCAGGCTCGCCGAGTCGCTCAGACCTCGCGACTTCACCCTGGCCACGGATGAGGCGGTGCTGCTTATGCGTCTCGGCCGCAGCGCGGAGGCCAGGAAACGTCTCCTTGAAACGGCGGCCACCTGCACCCCCAGGGAACAGGCGCTGATGGCGCCGGCATTCGCTGACCTCTTCTCCCGCACGGGAAGCCTCGCGGAAGGGCGCGCATTCCTCGACGGGGAGATCAAAAGGTCGCCATCCATCGAGAGCCTCCGGATCGTTCGCGCCCAATTCGCGCAGGTCTCCGGCGACCCTGCCGCCGCCGAGCGAGAGTACCGCTCCATACTGAGCGCGAATCCCGGAAGCCGCGCGGCCCTTGAGGCGATAGTCCGGTTGCTCGAGGACTCCGGCCGGGGCTCGGAGGCGGAAACGCCGACGCTCGACGCCCTGGCGGCCCAGCCCCAGAATTTTGACAACAATATGCGCGCCGCCCACATCCACGGGACACGCGGCGAAAGGGAGCAGGAGGAGGCGTGCCTGGCCGCGGCAGAGAGGAGCGGCCCCCTGCCATCGGTAACCGAGGGAAAGCTCAGCCGGCTGCTCCTTTCCCTGGGGCGCACGGACGAAGCGCTCGAGCACCTGGCCCTGGCGCGGCGAATCTCCGCCTTTGAGGGCGACCCCGCCGCGACCGAACAGATCAGCAGGGTGATTGCGGTTCTTGAGCAGCACCGGGATTGAGGTGGATTTTAGGGAACGCTGCCGAAGGGCCGGACGCAGCGATCCCCGCAGCGCGCTCTTGTCTCGAGGCACCGAGCCCCTCACCATCGACCATGATGCGCCTTCTTATCACCCTTGGGATGATCCTGCTACTTGCGGCATGCAGTTCCTCAACGGACAAGGAGGAGGCCCCGGCGCTCATCGTGATCGACGCCCGTGGCTTACCCATCAAAGGCGCGTTGGTCATGCCCGAGCCCGACGGAAGGGAGTCTGCCGACCCCACTCGGCTCTCTCACGACGAGATGCTCCTGAGGACATCGGATGCTCAGGGCATCGTTCGCGCCGATCTGGAAATCTATTATTGGCCGAACGACGGCTGTTTTCACTTCGTCGCCACCAGGCCCGGATACGAAACCGCCACGATTTCCGTCTCCAAGGACCTTTTCCCCACACCGCTTAAAATTAAGCTAGACGCAGTCAGCGACGCTGCGAATCCCAAGATTGCTCCGGGCGGACCTCAAAGGAAGGCGAACTGAGCAAGCGGATTCGACGGGCTGGGAGCGAGCGCAGGCACAGCACTGGATCAATCTCATAGGAACAGGACGACATCCCCCTGCCCCGGGAGCCAAGAACCGAGTCGGCCAAATGGATCACCAAACCCAACCGTTTCGCCACACTCATTCCGAAGATCGATCCACTACTGTCCTAAACCCTAAATCCCTCTAGCATGGGGTTCCCAATGCGGGGATCGATTTCGCGCGCTTTGCATCGACAGATTTTGCATCGCGTTGCCAATGCCCTCGATAGTTTCGAGGCCAATTACCCCAAACAGGCAGCGAGCTTACGCCATGTTCGTAAATCGCCGGATCCAAAAACCCTCAGATACAAGGCCCACCATGCCTACACCCGCCCGACTATCCCGTTTCACCCGCACTTCCCCGGTGGCGACGATCCTGGCCCTGGCTCTCGGTTTAAGTCTCGCCGCCCAGATCGGGGCCCAGCCGCAGGACCAGAACACTAATCCTAATTTAACCACCAAAGCCCCGTCCGGCTGGTGGAAAAACGGAAGCAAGCCCGAGGCCTACGTGGTCGGAGTTGACAAGGACAAGGCGCACGACGGTCTGCCCAGTGCGTATGCAAGGTCGATCGAACCGTCGATCGACGGTTTCGGGGGAATGATGCAGATGTGCGACGCGCACAGCTTTCTAGGAAAGAGGTTGCGACTGAGCGCATGGATGAAGACGGAGGACGCCAATGACGGGGGCGCCCATCTTTGGTTTCGCATCGATGCCAAGGAGGGAGGCGCGATGCTGGGATTCGACAACATGGATAGCCGACCCGTGAAAGGCTCCGCCGATTGGAGAAACTATTCCATTGTCCTGGATGTTCCCTCAAACGCGGGGGCCCTGGCGTTTGGTTTCTTCATTGATGGGACGGGCCGTGTCTGGGTGAGCGGCGTCAAGCTGGAGGAGGTTGGTTTGGACGTGCCGATCACCAGCGCTCCCGAGAAGAAATGGCCCGCCGCACCGGCAAATCTGAACTTCGTCGACTGATCGGCTCCTGCCCGACAATCGATCTAATAGAACTTCGGTCTCCCCTCCGCCCATCATCCGGTTCGGGTTTATGGGCGGCTCCCCGGAGTCGACACCAAAACTGCACGACTAGCGTCGGCAGATGATATTGCCCTTCCCAGGGCCCTTTCCATCGGCCGATCCCTTATTCCACTTGTGCCAATCCCGACCAAACCCCATACGGGTAAGGTTATGGGATCCAGGCCCCGTTCCCGACCCGCATTGCTGGCGGCCTTGCTTCTGCTCGCAACGGAGCTCCCCGTCGTCTGGGGCGCCAACCCCCCAGGTCAGACGCCGCCGATCACGGTATCCGGGCTCTCTGGAGTCACTTTTCTTACGACAGATTTTGCGCCGCTCCGGCGGTTCTACGGCCAAGGAGCGGGGCTGACCGAGGTGCCCATAGATCCCAATCGTATTCGTTTTGCAGTCGGCGCCTCCCAGTGGATCGAGTTTCAAAGGGTGCAGGAGGCCAATTGGGCGAGGCGGCTCCAGTATGTGACGCTCGCCACAACCGACCTTGGCGGATTGGCCAGCGCCCTACGGTCCCGTGGCGTGGACGTGACATGGATTGGCCCGGATCAGCAGAGGGGTTCCCTTCAGTTTGCCGATCCCGCCGGGAACCTGATCAGGGCGGCATTGCCATGGTCCGCCCCCAAGGACTCGGGCGGGCGGGCGATCCCCTTCAGCATGCATCTTCAGCATTTCGGTCTGGCGGTACCCTACTCGCTTGCCGTGCCCACCATGGCATTTTATCGGGATACCCTCGGCTTCCCCGAGGGGTTCGGCATGAACTCACCGAATGGGCGCCCCACCCTGGTCAAGTTCAGGCTTCCTGGACCGGGCGGGGACTTGGTCGAGCTGATATTTTGCGAGGCTCCCCCGGACAGGTGGGCGGCAGGCGCGTTTGATCACCTGAATTTCGAGGTTAACGACATCGATGCCACCTACAAGGCGCTGCATAGGCGGGGAATCGCGACCCAGAGCAGGCACCTGCCCACCGTGAACGGCGAGAGGCTATGGGCCATGGACATCATCGACCCGGAGCTGACCCGAATGGAGGTCCAGGTCCTTGCGCCCACAAGCACCCCGATCGGGACGATAACCACTGAAGGAGGGGAGTCTTCCAGACTTCTCTTCGACGGCAGGACTCTCGAGGGCTGGGAGGGAAACTTATCCAACTGGCGCGTCGAGGATGGCGCCATCGTGGCAGGATCCCTCGACCGGCGGCAGCCGTACAACGAGTTCCTGGCTACCAAGGCCGATTATGGGAATTTTGAGCTGCGCCTCCAGTACAAGGTCGAGGGCACCGGTGGATTTGTGAACGGAGGCGTCCAGTTTTGGTCACAACGCGTGCCCGGCACCTTCGAAGTCTCGGGATACCAGGCCGACCTTGGGGCCGCAACCGACGGCAACTTGTACGACGAAAGCCGGCGCAACGCTTACCTGTCGGTCGCGTCGGCCGAAGTACGAGACCATGCCCTTAGGCTTGGCGCATGGAACGACTACAGGATAAGGGCGGAAGGGTCCCACATTGAGATCTGGCTAAACGGCATAAAGACCGTCGACTATACGGAGGGCGACAAGTCGACACCGTCACGAGGCAAATTTGCCCTGCAGATCCACGGCGGCGCCAACACACGGGTCTGTTACCGGCACCTCGAGATCGAGACGTTCCCCGAGCCGGCAGGTTTTGTCCGATAGGCGGGTGTCGCCCGGATTGAGCTAGAACTGGCAATGCCGCCTAATCGCGCGCGGTCACGGCGGCCTATTTTCTTCTGCTACGTGCCAACTCTTTGAACCCAAAGACTAAAGGAGCCCGCGAGGGTGACCCTCCAATTCGAGAGCAATACGTCTTGGCTATCCTAGGACTCCGCCCATGCTGCCCACCCGACACCCACTAAACCCAAATCCATGAAGCATTTCGGGTAGGGTCTAAAAGTCTGTGGGAGTGAGGACGTGAGGCTTTTGGAACGGGACGATGGGCCGGTCGATCTTGTCCACAGGGTTCACCGTCAACATATCCCTTCGAACCATGAAGTTGAATAGGACGCTGAGATTTGTGAGGACATTCCTCTTGGAAATGGACGACAGGTGTTTGTTGGTCTCGTAGACGTAGTGGGTGACGTCCGTGCGTGAGACGGCCCCCACCCTTCGGTCAGCTCCAACGTGTTCGATGAACTGGTGAAAACACCGTCGCATCACTCGGTCGTATTGTTGAGACCGACCCGATTGGAGCTTCTCACGTAGGAACTCGTCTACGACCTCACGAAGTGGAGTCTGTCCCAAGGTCGACCCTTGGTGTCCAAGGTAGAACGTCACGGCGTCCGTGATGCTCGTCCCAAAGGGGCGTAACCGTTCCAAGTTATAGAGGATCTCAGCCCTCCGTTCCCACAGCTCCCCCACCGGCAACGGTGACTGGCTCCGTTCGGTCAGGTAACGTTCACCGTCCTCAAGTCGTGGGAAGAACCGTCGTTGCTTCCGTCCCTCTTGGTCGACCCCAAGGTAAACGGAGTACCCGACCACCCTTCCATTCCGACGTTGTGCTGTGATTTGTCCCACGGGAACGGGACCACATTTGCCCGTCGGGGAGTCAACACCTCAATATGCCAACCCTTATGCCAAGCAGGGACAAATTCCCGATGCAATTTGGAGGGTCGTACTCAAGTCACCCAGCCACCCCATTGTCCTCTAATAATGGTGCCCAGGGTGGGGATCGAACCCACACGACTTTCGTCGGCAGATTTTGAGTCTGCTGCGTCTGCCAATTCCGCCACCCGGGCAACGGACCTTCAATCCGATGGCATGCGACGCCGGGAGGCAAGTCATCTGTGAGCCGTTGACATGCCACCCCGGCCGCCTCTCCATTTTCACCGATGCCCGACTTCCGTGTCCACTATCTGCCCCCTGTCGCCGATCCCAAAGAGATCACCCTCACGCCCGACGAGTCCCACCACCTGATCGCGGTTAACAGGGCAACCAGCGGATCGACCGTGGTCGCTTTTGACGGAAGGGGTAACGAGTGGATCTGCGAACTCGAGGATGCGGACAAGAGGGCGGCGCGCCTGAAGGTTCGCTTTACCCAGAAGGCCAAGCCAATCCCGTTTCGGATCACGCTCGGCCAGGCCCTGCCGCTGGGCGGGGCGATGGAGTCCATCGTGCGCAAGGCCACCGAAATCGGGGTCTCGGTGATCGTGCCGCTTGAAAGCGAGCGGACCCAGGTGCACCTGGACGCTGACCGTTCCGACCGGAAGATCGGCAAATGGCAGACCTCGGCGCTCGAGGCCGCCAAGCAATGCGGCAATCCCTGGCTTCCCGAGATCTCCCCGGTGGTTCCGGCCTCGGCGTTCATGGAGTCGGCCAAGGGCTTCGACCTGAAGCTCATTGCCAGCCTCCAGCCCGGTGCAAAGGCGCTCAAGTCGGTGCTCGCCCAGTACCGGGCGACGCACGGTCGCCAACCCCTGAACGTCCTCTGGCTCATCGGCCCGGAGGGCGATTTTACGCCGGCTGAGATGAGCCTCTCGAGGACAACGGGCTTCGAGCCCATCACTCTTGGGCCGCTCGTCCTGCGCTGCGAGACGGCCGCCGTTTACGCGCTCTCGGTCCTCAGCTACGAGCTTTCGGGATAAGCCGCTAACGTCACCAGACGAGGAGCCCGCCCGCAAAGGTGAGCCCCGCACCAACGCTGCAAAAGATGATGCGGTCTCCCTCGGTGAAGATCCCCTCCTCCGCCGCCCAGCCTAGCGCCATCGAGACGCTGGCCCCGCTCGTGTTCCCGTACTTGGCGATGGTCATCACGAACTTCTCAAAGGGGATGCCCACCCTCTTGCTGACGGCCTTCAGTATTCGCGCGTTGGCTTGGTGGGGGACCACCCAGGCAATGTCCTCGGGCTTGAGGCACTCGCGCTTCAGGGTTTCCTCGATCTGCTCGGCAAAACCGATGACGGCATGCTTGAAGACGGCGACGCCGTCCATCTGGAGGTAAAATTTCTGGAGGTCCCCCTGCCCTTCTGGCCAAGGAATCCGGGCGCCGCCCCCCTTCCTCTGGATCGCGGAGAATTGCCCTGCGTCTCCGGAGATGCCCATGCGGTGGAGCCGGTGGCCACCGGGAGACTTGGTCAGGACCGCGGCCCCAGCGCCGTCGCCGAAGAGGAAGGCGGTCTCGTGGTCCTGCGGGTTCGTGATCCGCGAGAGGAGCTCGGCGGTCACAACAACGACGTTCCTTGCGCTGCCACCCAGGATCAGCGCCCTGCCAACTTCGAGTGCATACAGCCACCCCGAGCAGGCCGCATTAAGGTCAAACGCCGCGGCCCTGGGTATTCCAATCAGGGCGGCAAGGGCGCTCGCCATCGACGGCACCGGCTGGTCCGGGATGATCGTTGCCATGATGATCGTATCGATCGCGGAGACGGGAAGTCCCGCCTGCACCAGGGCATGCTCGACGGCGACCGCCGCCAGCGACGTCGCGCTCTCGTCGTCATCGGCGTAACGCCTCTCCTTGATGCCCGTCAGACGAACGATCTCGTCCTCAGTTCGATTGGGAAAGGACTTAAGGATCTCGCTGTTGGCCCGGATGTTCTTTGGCACCGTGAACCCCACACCGGCGATGCAGACCGTTTCAGCTGCGGGCGTCTGCAGGGAAGTCATTTAAGGCGTTTCTCCAGGTAAAGGGTGACGTCGTCCCCGGAAACGCGGCCACCGGGCCCCGTGGCGACGATGTCCGTGATCGTTGCCGGATCAAGGCCGGCCTCCTGCGCCATCTTGGTCGCCCGCGGCGTCCAGATGACCGCTGCCTTGGCCTGCGGGGCCGCCTTGGCCGGCGCAGCCCCCCCGGTGCTCTTCAGGTGCTGGAGGCTCACGTCCCCGGTCTCGATTTGCAGGAACACGGTCCCCGAGGGCCTGACCTCTCCAGGCTCTATCAGGATCGCGCGCACGGTTCCATCGCAAGGCGACTCGAACTCGAAGATCGACTTGTCGCTCTCAAGCTCGGCGATCTTCTGTCCCTTGGACACGGTCGCCCCGGACTGAATCTTGATATTTACGACGGTCAGCTCGTTCACCGTCGCGCCCATGGATGGCATGGGCACGTCGATCAGGAAAGTTTCCATCAGGGTTTTGAAGTCCCGATCGTGGTTGGGGCCCCTCGCAGGGTCAACCCCGCAGCCGGTGTCGATTGGGAGGCCATCAGCATTTGCGGCCGGCCCTCACGGCCTTCCAGATGGCGATGCAGCCCACAAGGAGGCCCTCAAGCTCGGCCAACGGAATCATATTAGGCCCGTCGCTGAGTGCCTTTTCCGGGTCGGGATGGGTCTCTATGAAGAGCCCGTCCGCTCCCGCCGCGAGGGCAGCCCGTGCCAGCGGCGGGACAAACTCCCTCTGCCCGCCGCTCTTTCCGCCGGCGGCGCCGGGCAGCTGCACGCTGTGAGTCGCATCAAAGACGGTCGGGTAGCCGTTCTGCGCCATGATGGCAAACGACCGCATGTCCACGACCAGGTTCTGGTAGCCGAAGGTGGTCCCACGCTCCGTCTGCCAAATCTCCCTGGCCCCACCCTGCTTCAGCTTTCCAGTCACGTGGACCATCTCCTGGGGCGAGAGAAACTGGCCCTTCTTCACGTTCACGGTGCGGCCCGTAGCCGCCGCGGCAAGAAGGAGGTCCGTCTGACGGCTCAGAAAGGCGGGGATTTGCAGGACATCGCACACGGCCGCCACCGGGTCGCACTGGCCGCTTTCGTGGACATCGGTGAGGACCGGGAATCCGTAGTCGCTCTTGACGAGGGCCAGGAGGGAGAGGCCCGCCTCCATTCCCGTCCCCCTTGGGCCGGAGCCCGAGGTTCTGTTGGCCTTGTCGAACGAGCCCTTGAAGATGATGTTCAGGTCGGGGTGGGCCGCGCCGATCGCCTTCAGGCGACCCGCAACTTCGCGGCACACGCCCTCGCCCTCAAGGGAGCAGGGTCCTGCGATCAGGAGGAGCCGCGACGGATCAAAGAGACTCACTTGCGGCCCTTCTTTGAGGCGGCCCGCTTGAGGCGGATAGTAGCCGAGATGAAGGAGGCGAAGAGGGGATGGGCCTGGTTCGGCTTGGACTGGAATTCCGGATGGAACTGGACGGCCACAAACCAAGGGTGGTTCTTCAGCTCGATGATCTCTACCAGGTTCCGCTTAGGGTTGATGCCGCTGATCGTGAGCGCACCCTTCAGGCGCTCCACATACGCATTGTTCACCTCGTAGCGGTGGCGGTGGCGCTCGCGGATCAGCGTGCTGGAGTAGGCCTTCGCCGCAAGGGTGCCCGGGGTGAGGGCGCAGTCGTAGCTGCCGAGCCTCATCGTCGCGCCCTTGTCCGTTATGGCCTTCTGCTCCTCCATCATGTTGATCACAGGCTCCAGACACTTGGCGTCGAATTCGGTGCTGTTGGCTCCCTTAAGTTTGAGCACATTCCTCGCGATCTCGATCACCGCGATCTGGAGCCCGAGGCACAGCCCGAAATAGGGGATGTTGTTCTCCCGCGCGTAGCGGGCCGCCGCGATCTTGCCCTCGGTCCCGCGGTCCCCAAAGCCCCCGGGCACCAGGATTCCGTCCAGGCCCTTGAGGATAGTCATCCCGCCCTTCTTTTCGAGGTCCTCGGCATCAATACGCCTCACGTTAACCTTGCAGGTGTTGGCGATGCCGGCGTGGGTGATCGACTCGTAGACCGACTTGTAGGCGTCCTGGAGCTCGATGTATTTGCCCACGACCCCTATCGTCACCTCGTGACGGGGGTTCAGGATGCGCCGCACGATCTCGACCCAGATGTTCTTCTTGGGCGCCGGCATCGAGTAGCCGAAGAGGTCCATCACGAGTTCGTCCATGCCCTCCTTCTGGAGGGCGAGCGGCAGCTGGTAAATCGAGGTATCCACGTCCCGGCATTCGATGACGGCCTTCACCGGGACATTGCAGAACATGCTGAGCTTGTCCCGCAGGTCCATGTCGAGCGGGTGGTCGCAGCGGCACACCAGGACATGCGGCTGGATGCCGATCTCGCGGAGCTTGGCGACCGACTGTTGCGTCGGCTTGGTCTTCAGCTCGCCGGCCGCGGCCAGGAACGGGACCAGGGTCACGTGGATGAAAACGACGTCCTTCGGCTTCATCTCCAGGGCGAACTGCCTCATGGCCTCCAGGAAGGGCAGGCCCTCGATGTCGCCGGTTGTCCCGCCGATCTCGGTGATCAGGACATCGACGTCCTTGCCCCCGGCGTAGATCCGCTCCTTGATCTCGTTGGTCACGTGCGGGATCACCTGGACGGTCTTGCCCAGGTAAACGCCCCTGCGCTCCTTCTGGATAACGCTCTCGTAGATCTGGCCGGAACTCAGGCTGTTGAGGTGGGAAAGCCTGCCGCTCGTGAAGCGCTCATAGTGCCCCAGGTCCAGGTCGGTCTCGGCGCCGTCCTCGAGCACGTAGACCTCGCCGTGCTGGTACGGGCTCATGGTGCCCGGGTCCACGTTGAGGTACGGGTCAAACTTCTGTATCCGGACGGAAAGGCCCCTGAGCTCAAGCAGCGCCCCCAGGGCGGCCGCGGTGAGCCCCTTTCCAAGCGAAGAAACTACTCCGCCCGTCACGAAGATATATTTCATCCGAGAGGGATAAACGCCGCCGGCCGAAGCGCGCAAGATTCTTCAAGTCCGGGGTGGGTCCCTACCCCAAGAAAACGGAGGCCACGGCGACGACTCCGATCAACACGAGCCCAAAGAAAAGGATCCATAAGGCGGCCTTCAGGAGCTTAAGGAGCACCCAGAGGACCACGGCCGCCGCCAGAGCCGCACAGAGGACGACAAATCCATGGGGATAGGCCGAAAGGGACTCGAACATGCCAAACGGTGGCATTGGCCGGCCCGGCTAGCAAAATGAATTGCCCAGCCCACCCCGCGACCTCCAACTCGGGTCCGGTATGGAAAGAAGGAACGTTAATTCGAAGCCGCAGCTCCTTGCATGGCTGCTGTGCGATGCCGTGCACATTGATCCAAGCTCGGGCAAACACACGATCCTTGGCGTGTTCTCGAACATCATGGCGAAGCACTTTCCCGTGGTTCATCCCCGCATGGTCTGGTTCCTCACCATCACCGACGTGGCAGCTGGCACCCACCGGATGAAAATATCGATGGCGCGCGAGCTCGACGACCCGAAGCCGCTCATTGAACGGGTGTTCGAGTCCCAGGGGCCCCTCGTGCGGATCAACCTGATCAACGAGATCCACAACCTGTGCTTCTCTGAGCCCGGGGACTATTCCATCCTCATCGAGATCGATGATGAAACCCTGCTTGCCACCAACCTGACCGTGGCCCCCTCCCCTCAATGAGTAACGCGCCCCAAATCGACCTCGTTGGAGTTGGCTCACCGATCATGGACCTGGTCTCCCAGGTTCCCGAATCCTTCCTTTCCCGGATCCGGGGCGACAAGGGGGGCATGGTGCTGGTCGATGACGCCGAGATGGACCAAATCCTCTCCATCCTGGACACCCCTCCCGCGCAAACGACCGGGGGTTCGGCCGCCAATGCCACGTTCAACGCGGCCCGGCTTGGGCTCAGGACCGCGTTTGTCGGCAAGCTCGGCAACGACCCCATCGCAGCCACCTACAAGGATCGGTTTAGGAGCGCTGGCGTCGACGTGTCACGGTTCAAGCACGGGTCCGTCGCCAACGCCCGCTGCCTCGCCCTCGTCACCCCGGATGCCCAGAGAACGATGCGGACGAACCTGGGTGCCGCGATGACCCTGTCGCCCTCGGAGATCACCCCGGCGGATTTCAAGGGCGCAAAGCACGCCCACATCGAGGGCTACTTGGTTTTTAACCAGCACCTGTGCGAGGCCGTTCTCAATGCCGCCCGGGAGGCGGGGTGCACCATCAGCCTCGACCTCTCGTCCTTCGAGGTCGTGAACGCCGCGCGCGATTGGATGTTCCACCAGTTTGGCCACGGGATCGATGTGGTTTTTGCGAACGAGGACGAGATCAAGGCCCTCTATCCGGCCAAGGGCGCTGATTACCGCGCGCTTGCCATGGAACTCGCCAGTCACGGTGTCATCGCAGCCGTCAAAATGGGAAAGGACGGCTCGTGGATCGCCCACGAGGATCAAATCCATCGGATGGATCCCGTCCATCTGACCGATGTCCTCGACACCAATGGCGCGGGCGACGCCTGGGCGGCAGGCTTTCTCTACGGGTTTATCAATGGGCGCCCCCTCAACGAATGCGGGGCTCTTGCGTCGGTCATGGGAGCCGAAACCGTGCGCCATCTAGGGCCCCTTATCCCGGATGAAGCATGGTCCTCCGTGAAAAAGCGGCTCGGAGTCTAGCATCCGCCTTTGGGTTTTAACCCGATAAGACATTGGTGGTAAATTATATAGGATTTTAAGCAAAAAACTGTGTCGACAGATTACTCTGTATAGCAGAGTTCTCTGTTGTGAACATAACCCCCGAAGAAGCCGCAGAGGCCCTACGTGAGATCGAAACGTCGCGGCTGGCCATGCGGAGTGCGATCCGATCCCACCGAGGCCACTATTACCTCTGGCTTTGGGGATTCGTCTGGATCCTCACCTCGATCGTCTGCTGGTACGACCCCACCCGATTCTGGCCGGCAACCGCCCTCAGCGGCGCTGGGATCATCGCGACCTTCATCATCGCATCCGTCCAGGGTTCCCAAGTCCGGTCCCAAATCGACAAGCGGTTCGTGTCCGTGTGCGTGGCCACCCTCGTTTTCGGGTACGGCGTCTGGCCGATAGTCCTGGGGCCGCCCCACTCCTACAAGTCAGCGTTCGGCCTTGGCATCGTCGTCTGGATGCAGCTCTACGTGATCGCGGGAATATGGTTCGACAACTACCTTCTCTGGGTGGGCATCGCCGTGACGGCCCTCACCCTTGCAGCCCTCCTGTTTTTCCCCGACCTTTTCTGGGGATTTACGCTGCTCTGCGGGGCGACCCTGGTGGCGACCGGCTACTATATCCGGTACTGCTGGCGCTGAACGCCCATGGACGCGCTTGACCCGATCATCCACCAGCCTGCGAGGCTCCAGCTCATGTCGGCTCTCTGCCAGCTCGCCGACGGCCAGCGTGTCGACTTCACCTTCCTCAAGCAGCAGCTTGGGCTGACCGACGGCAACCTGGGGTCCCACCTGTCCACGCTCGAGGCCAAGGGGTACATCGCGGTCGACAAGGAATTCGTCGCCCGCAGGCCGAAGACCTTTATCTCGGTAACACCAACAGGGAGATCGGCGTTCTTAGCCCATGTAGGCGCCCTCCAATCCATCCTCCAACCCAAATGATCCCAGATTCCCCCCTTGTCTCCGCCAAGGGGGTCGTCAAGCGCTTCGGCGCCCTGACGGCCCTTTCCGGGGTCACCCTCGACATCGCACCCGGCGAATTCTTTGGTCTCCTTGGGCCAAACGGCGCCGGCAAATCCACCTTCATGTCGCTCATCTCGGGTCTTCGCTCGGTCGATGAGGGCACGCTCAACGTCTCGGGCGAGGGCGTCGCCGCGGGGTCCGCGCGGGCGAGGCAGTCCCTCGGGCTCGTCCCCCAGCATATCGCCCTTTACGCGGACCTGAGCGCAGAGACCGAACCTGAGGATATTCGCGGAGCTCTACGGGCTAAAGGGGGCGCGGCTCAAGGAGCGGGTTGGCCACCTCCTGGAGGCCGTGCAGCTTGCGGACCGCAGGAAGGACCTGGTGAAGGAGTTTTCAGGGGGCATGCAGCGCCGCCTGAACCTCGCCGCTGCGCTCCTCCACGAACCGAGCCTCCTCCTCTGCGACGAGCCTACTGTCGGCGTCGACCCCCAGTCCCGAAACGCGATCTTCGACTACCTAGAGGAGCTCAACCGCGGCGGCCTGACCGTGATCTACTCAACCCACTACATGGAGGAGGCGACCCGACTGTGCTCGCGGATCGGGATCATCGACCATGGGAAGATCCTGGCCCTCGGATCGATTGACGAGCTCCTGGCTCAGCTCCCTTTTGAGGAGGAAATACGGTTCCCCTCGTCGCGCGACACCGACTCCCTCTCGGGCGAATTGGAGAGCCATGGCGAGCTGACGACGCAGGACGGTGTCAGCCGGTTCAGGCCGAAGCCTGGCTACGCACTTAGCGCTTTCTACTCCCTCACCGAGCGGCACGGGCTTCCCCCGCGGCTCTTCATGAGCCAGCGACCGACCCTTGAGGCGCTCTTCCTCCAACTGACCGGCCGAACCCTTAGGGAATAACATGCATCCGATCCTCGTACTCCTGCGCAAGGACTTCTCGCTCCTGTTGAGGGACAAGGTGTCGATCATGATCACCTTCGCCGTTCCCTTCGCTATGATCTACCTCTTCGGGCTGATCTTCAACGTGAACGCCAAGGACCCGGGCCCGAGCGGCATCCCGCTTGCCGTCGTGAACCAGAGCGACAACCCGGCCTCGGTGAAGCTGGTCGAGGCGCTAAGGGCCGAGAAGGCATTCCGGGTCATCACCGAATCGAAGGACGACGACAACACCACCCGACCGCTCCAGGAGGGGGACCTGCGCACGCAGATGCGGGCGGACCGCTATCGCTTCGCGCTCGTGATCCCGAAGGACCTCATCCGCACCGAGGCGATAGGCCTTCACCTGAAGATCTACTCCAATCCCCGGAACGAAATCGAATCCCAGATGGTCAATGGCATCCTGCAGAGGACGCTCTTCTCGAATGTGCCGGAGCTCCTGGGCCAGTCGCTCCAGGCTCGCGCCCGTTCCGTGATCGGCAACGAGCACGCCGACCGCTTCAACGCGGCGATCGCCTCGGCGGTAGCGAGGGAATTCGGGGGCAACGAGGCCGAGATTCGAAGGAACATCGACAACGGGAATTTTGGCTTCGACAACCTCGGACGGGGCGCGACCCGAGCCTCCACAGGATCGACAGGCGTCCGTGACGCGCTTTCAAGCATCGTCAAGATCGACACCGAGCAGGTCGCCGGAAAGGACGTGAAATCCCCCGCCGCCACGCTTCTCGTCGGCGGCTGGGCGATCCAGTTCCTGCTTTTTGCCGTCACCGCCTCGGCGACCGCCCTCTTCCGTGAAAAGGAATTCGGAATATTCCAGCGCGTCCTCTCGGCGCCCGTCACCCGAAGCGACATCCTCTGGAGCAAATTCCTCTACGGCATCTGCCTGGGCCTGATCCAGCTGATCACGCTCTTTAGCGCCGGGGCCATCCTCTACAAGATCGACATTGCAAGCTACCTGCCACTCCTGGCCGTCGTCTGCATCTTCGCGGCGGCCGCCTGCACCTCGTTCGGGATGCTGATCGCAGCCATCTCCCCCACGCCGGAGTCCGCACGGGGGCTCTCAACCTTCGTGATCATGCTGATGTCGGCAATCGGTGGGGCCTGGTTCCCCGTGAGTTTCATGCCGGAATTCATCCAGAAACTGAGCCGCCTGACGCTCGTTTATTGGTCGATGGAGGGCTTTAGCCAGGTGCTCTGGTCCCACGCCTCCCTGCTCGAGCTCCTGCCGACCCTCGGCTATCTCTCGCTCACCACGGCTCTGATCATGGGGGTCTCCGTGTGGCGCTTCAACAAGGGCAGGATCTTCATGTAGGAAAGGCGCACCGGGAGGCGGGCAAAATTCCTTTGCCGAACGGCCTGCCCTGGGCGAGGGTTTCGGTTCCGATGAACGAGGACCTGAAAAAGACCGTTACCGACTTGGCCGTGCGAGCCCGCGCGGCGTCGCTCGCCTTGGCGGTTTCCTCGACGGCGGAGCGCAACGCCGCGCTCCTCGACCTTGCCGACCGCATCGACCGGTCAGAGGCTGCGCTTCTTGCCGCCAACGCGAGGGATGTCCAGGCGGCCCAGGCGAACGGCCTGCCCCCCTACCAGGTCGACAGGCTCACGTTCAACGAAGAGCGCCTGGCCCACCTTTCCGAATCGGTCCGCCAAGTCGCCTCGCTCCCCGACCCGGTCGGCGAGGTTCTTGAGGAGAGCCGCAGGCCGAACGGCCTCTACCTCAGGAAGGTCCGCGTCCCGATCGGGGTGATCGGCGTCATCTTCGAGGCCAGGCCCAACGTCACGGTCGATTGCGCCGCCCTGTGTCTGAAGAGCGGCAATGCCTCGATCCTGAGGGGCGGCAAGGAGATCTTCGAGACCAACAAGGCCCTGGCGGCCCTGATTTCCGAGTCGCTCGCCTCGGCAGGTCTTCCGGCCGATGCCGTGCAGCTGGTTCCGACCACCGACCGCGCGGCTCTTGAGATCCTCCTGCGCCTTGACTCCCTGATCCACTGCATCATCCCGCGCGGGGGCGAGGGCCTGATCCGCTTCGTGGCCGAGAACAGCACGATACCGGTCATCAAGCACTACACGGGCGTCTGCTTTGTCTATGTGGACCAGGCCGCGGACGACGCGATGGCCGAGGCGATCGTCGTGAACGCGAAGGTCCAGCGGCCCGGCGTGTGCAACGCTGCCGAGCAACTTCTTGTCCACCAGGGTGCGGCAGACCGGTTGCTTCCCCGGTTGGGGGCATCCCTTGCCGCGAAGGGCGTTCGCCTACTCTGCGACGAGGCCTCGGGCAGCATTCTTGGCCGTGCGGGAGTCAAGACGGAGCCCGCGAAGCCGGCGGACTTTACCACCGAATTCCTGGACTTGGTGATCGCGGTCAGGGTCGTCCCTTCGCTGGACGATGCCATCGCCATTATCAACCGGGACAGCTCAGCCCACAGCGACGCCATCGTCACGACGGACAAAGCTGCGGCCGACCGGTTCATGGCCGGGGTCGACAGCGCTGCGGTATTCTGGAACGCAAGCACCCGATTCAACGACGGTTTTGAATTTGGCTTCGGTGCCGAGATTGGGATCAGCACCGACCGCCTCCACGCCCGGGGGCCGATGGGACTGCGGGAATTGTGCAGCTACAAGTGGCTGGTCACCGGGACTGGCCAGGTCCGCGGATAATCGGAGTGCCCAAAAGCCCTGCCGAGGGCCGTTTGGGTCCAAGGATAGGGTTGCGCGGATCTATTCGTGGGGTTAGCTTACTAACAGAGGCAAATGACACATCCCGCCCCAAAGTTTTTGGCCGTTCTCCTCCTAGCAGCGGCCGTTGCCGGCGCCCAAGGATTGCCTGACCCGAGCGTGCCCAAGGCGGCGGCGACCTCGACACCTGAAAGCCGTGAGACATCGGATATCTTGTTGTCCTCCAAGCAAAAGGACTCGTTGGCCCAGCCGCCGGTCGACTCCGATGGCGTCACCCGGAGCGTGTCGCCCGGTGTGGCCGCAGCGCTCGCCTCCGGCATGCCGCGCTACAACCCGCCAAAGCCGACCCCGACCCCCACCGGACCCGCCGCGGACCTGCGCGACGTCGACAAGCCCAAGAACGAGATCAAGAGGCTGCCGAAGTATGTGGTCCACGAATCCCTGCCTCCGGTGTTTCGCGACCGTGACCTCTACACCGCTGGCGGGCTCGCGAGCCTTTCCTTCAAGAGCCATCCCGGCCTCATGTTCGGCAACTTCCTCGGCCTTAATTCCGCCGTCGCTGCCCAGATGCAGCAGGATGACGAGCGCCTGCAGAACATGAGCGACCTTGCCGACACGGCTCACGCAATGTCGCTCGGGGGTGACTCGGCCGAGGGCCGGTACATACTCCAGCAATCCCAGAACACCTACATGCGCGGACTCGACGGCTTCGGCCCGACAGGCGCAGCCGGAGGCAATACGGGGGGCGGGGGTAAGTGACGGAAACGCATATCCTGCGCGAGTTGATTGCAGCCGAGCCGGGCTGGGTTTCGGGTGGTGCGATCGCCTCAAAGCTCGGCGTGAGCCGGGTGTCCGTCTGGCACCAGATGGAGAAGCTCCGGGCCCAGGGATTTGAATTCGAGGCCCAGCCGGCCAAGGGCTACAGGCTCTCCTCCCGCCCAAAGATGCTTCACCAGGGCCTCGTGGAGGCCCAGCTGAAGATACGCAGGAAGGGTTTCACCTTCACCCTGATGGACGAGGTGGACAGCACGAACGACGAATGCGCCCGGCAGCTCGCCGCGGGGCGTTCGGCTCCCTTTGCGGTGTTCGCCCTGAGGCAGACCAAGGGACGCGGGCGATTCGGCCGGGCATGGCACAGCGCGGCCAACGGCAACCTCTACTCAAGCTTTGCGTTCCGGCCGCGGATCGCCCCGGAGCGCATGCAGACCTTCACCCTGTGGATGGGGGTCACAATCTGCGAGCTGGTCTCCAAGTTTGTGCCGGTGCAGCCGGGCGTGAAGTGGCCCAACGACATCGTGTTCGAGGGCCGCAAGGCAGGCGGCATGCTCACCGAGGCCCGCGTCGACGCGGATGAGATCCGCGACCTAGTCTTCGGACTCGGACTCAACGTGAACAGCCCGGCTGCCGGTTGGCCCCCAGAGTTGGCCAAGCGCGCCGTGTCCTTGTCGGAACTCTCCGGGGGACTGGTGGACCTAAACCGCCTGACCGCGGCCCTGATTGGGCGGGTCCTTCTCGCGTACGAACGCTTCACCGAGGGTGACCATGTTGACCTGTTTGCCGAGCTCTGGAACAAATATGACGTGCTGCGAGGCAAGGATGTCACCCTCTCTGAGGGCACGCGCAAGCACCGGGGCCGGGTGCTCGGGGTCGACGACGTCGGGTCGCTCCTTCTGAGGGATGCCCACGGGCACACCCGCGGGTTCCGCGCGGGCGAGGTGACTATTGAAAAGGGTGGCTGAAGGCCCGGCCAGCACCCACCCTTCTCCATGTCCGCCATTCCCCCGCAACCCGCCATCGAGGTGAACCACCTCGTGAAGGCTTATGCGGGAGTCACGGCGGTAAACGACATCAGCTTCACCGTGCCGAAAGGGCAGATCATCGGCTTTCTGGGTCCCAACGGCGCCGGCAAGTCGACAACGATGCGTATCCTCACCGGGTACCTGCCTGCAACCTCGGGCCAAGTTTCGATCTGCGGCTATCAGGTCGCGTCGGAACCCGATGCGGTCAAGAGGCGCATCGGCTACATGCCCGAGAACAACCCGCTGCCGGAGGAGATGCGGGTCAGCGAGTACCTCTACTTCCGGGGCCGCCTGAAGGAGGTCGCCCGGGGCAAGCTCGGTTCCCGCATCGACGAGGTGCTCGAGCTCTGCGACCTGAAGCGGGTTCGGCACAAGATCATCGGCAAGCTCTCGAAGGGTTTCCGGCAGCGTGTGGGAATTGCCGAGTCAGTGCTCGCCGAGCCGCCCGTCATCATCATGGACGAGCCGACCATCGGCCTGGACCCCCACCAGATCCTTATCGTCCGGGACCTGATCGCGAGCCTCAGGGGCCGAATGACAGTGCTGATCTCCAGCCATATTCTCCCGGAGATCGAGATGACCTGCGACCGGGTGCTGATCATCAACCAGGGTCGCATCGTTGCGGAGGGGACGCCGGCGAACCTGCGTAAGGAGGTCCTGGGACAGTCGGCTTACGAGATAGAGGCTGCGGGCCCGATGGGCTCGCTTCCTTTCCTCCTGGGCACGATCGACCCCGGCCTTTCCGTCGCCTCGGAGGGGGTGGCGGACGAGCAGGGATTCCGGACGATCAAGTTGAAGACGCTCAATTCGGAGGATGTCGGGGAGGCGATCCTGCGCGCGTGCCAGTCGGAGGGGATGCGCATCCGGGCGCTCAGCCGCGCGCATCCGACGCTCGAGGACGTGTTCCTTGCCGCCACGCGACGAAGCTGGGACGCCGTGGCCGAGAACCCCAAGTCGCAGGCTCGGCCATGAAGCATTTCCTCACGATCCTTAGCCACGAGGTCCGCATGCTCCTGGTGAGCACGAACACCTACATCGCCGCGGTCGCGTTCCTTTCCCTGATGGGATTCATCTTCACGGGGATCCTCGAGGACTACAGCAAGGCCGTCCAGGACGTGTCCCCCGCATCAGTCTTCTTTCAGCTCTACTGGCTGCCTGTGTTCTTCATGGTTCCCCTGCTGACCTCCAAGTGCCTCGCAGAGGAACGCAGGCTGGGGACGATCGAGACCCTCCTGACGACGCCCGTCACGACCGCGGAGGTGGTTCTCGGAAAATACGCGGCCGCCTACCTGCTCTACATCGCCTTCTGGGGCTCGACCTCCGGCCTCTTCTACATCCTCAAGCGATTCGCGGGCGACGCCCGCCTGATCGACCCGGGACCGATCGTCGGCGGCTACCTTTTTGTGGCGGTGTCCGGGCTCCTGTTCATTGCCATCGGTGTCTTCGCGAGCTCGCTCTCGCGCAACCAGTCCGTGGCCGGCATCCTGAGCCTCACGTTCCTGGTGGGGATCATCCTGGGCAGCCGCTACCTCGGCCAGGCGTCGTGGCTGGACCGCGAGGCGCTGTCGCCGCTCAAGGACGCCGTGGAATACGCCCAGGTTAACCAGCACTTCCAGGACTTCACCCGCGGGGTCGTCGATACCCGCGAACTCCTCTTCTATGTGAGCGGCACCGTGCTGGCGCTCATCTTCAGCGTCCTCGCCGTGGAGGCGAAGCTGCTGCACAGCTAGGACTCCGCGCCGTGATCGAAAGCTTCAGAGCCGCCCGCTGGATAAGGACAATGAACCTGCTGCTGCAGGCCGTCCTCTTCCTGACTTTCGTCGGGGGCCTGAACTACCTGTCCCGGAGCCACTCCTGGCGCTTCGACCTCACGCGCTACCGCCGGTACTCGCTCTCGGCTGAGACCCAGGCTTACCTGCGCGAGCTGGCTCTCCCGGTTCACATCGTAGTCACGGCCAACGGGCAGGTGAATGATCCGGCCGTCGAGGGTCTTCTCAGGGAGTACGTCTACGCCACGGAGGCGAACCCCGCCGGGCAGGTCACGGTGGAGTACGTGGACCTCTACGAGGACCGCAGGAAGACCGAGAAATACGGGATCGAGAACCCGGGTGTCGTGCTGCTCCTGTGCGGCGGAAGGCGGCGGGTTCTCACCCCCGACAACCTCTACCGCGTCGAGGACAAGGTGAAGAAGGACTTCATTGGCGAGCAGGCCGTGACGGCCGCGATCCTGGATGTGTCCAATCCCGACCGGAAGAAGATCTACTTCCTTGTCGGGCACGGCGAGCTCAGGCCCGACGACGTAGACCCGGCCCGCGGGCTTTCGATGGCGAGGGACCAACTGAGGCTGCGCAACTACGACGTCGAGACCCTGGACCTGGTCGCAGCCCGGAAGATACCGCCGGACGCTTCTCTCTTGGTAAGCGCCTCCCCCATCGACCCCTACACCCCGTTCGAGCAGGAGCTGCTGCGCCAGTACCTGGGAGCCGGCGCAGGCCGATTGATCCTTTTCCTGGCGATCGGCACCCAGCCCGGGCTGAAGGACCTCCTGATCGACGACTGGGGCGTGGTGGTCGACGACGACGTGATCCTGGACGCCGCATCGGACAGCATGACCGAGGACGGGGACCTGATCATCCGCGCCTACGCGCAGCACCAGATCACCCAGACCCTGGTCGACTACAAGGAGGGCCTCAGGATCGGCCAGGCCCGCAGCGTCAGGCCCTTGCCCGGCAGGCCGGCCGCGGCCGGCCTAACCGTGGTCACGCTCGCCGCAACCTCGACCACGGCCTGGGGGGAGGTCGACGCCCGGCAGCGCGGCATCCAACCCTTCACCCCGGGGCTCGACATCAAGGGTGCGCCCCAGATGGACCCGCCGAACAGGCTGGGGATAGCCGTGTCGTCCGAGCACGTGCCGGTGCGCGGCGACCTGCCCTTCTCGGTCCGCGGGGGGCGGATCGTCGTGATAGGAACCGGCGACATGATATCGAATGCGCGGGTGACCAATGCCGGGGCACTCGGGCTTTTCCTCGGCGCCGTGAACTGGACCATAGGCCGCGACATCGCGCTCAACGTGCCCGCCCGGCCGATCGAGCGGTTCTCCCTGTCCCTGAGCGCCGGCGACCTGGCTCGCCTGCGCTACACGCTGATGCTGGCGCTCCCCGGCATTGCGGCACTCCTTGGCATAGCCGTATACTGGGCCCGACGTAACTAGAACCTGAGACCGACACCACCTGTCCCAACGCAATGCGCTCCAAAGTCACACTGGTCCTGCTGTTCCTGAACGTCGCGCTCTTCTTCTTCATTTTCTATTTTGAACGGGACTGGAGGATCGAGCGGGCGTCCCAGGAGGCGAGGCGCCGGGTGCTGGGGCCTGAGGCGGCGAACATCCGTGGCCTGGAGGTCTCGGGGACCGCCCCTGGAACGAGCTTCAGCCTGGAGCGCAGGGGCGACGCCTGGTTCCTCACGCGCCCTGTCGAGTGGCCCGCCAATCTGAATGCCGTTAGCCGCATCCTTAACGAGCTGCAGTTCCTGGAACACGAGACGAGCTTCAGCACGCGGGACTTGGAAAAGAATGGCCAGAAGCTTGCGGATTACGGCCTCGACCAGCCGAAGCTCACGCTCTCCTTCACCTCCGGGGACGAGGGGGCCGCAGGACGAACGACGGTCCTGAAGATCGGCGACACCACCAAAGTGGGCGACCACCTCTATCTCCTGTCCTCGGATGGGCAGAAGATCCACGTCGTCAGCCGCTCGCTCGCCGACAGTCTCTCCGTCCCCTTCGACCAGCTGCGATCAGACGTCATCTACTCGATCCAGGTGTTCGAGGCGCGCTCGCTTAATCTGCAGACCGCGGCCCCCTCCAACGTCCGTGTTCGCCTGGACCGGGAAGGCAGCCGCTGGCTGTTCCGCACCCCAGTCAATGCCCGCGCCGGGAAGAATGCCACGGAACTGACGATCAACGCCCTGGACGCACTCCGTGTGAAGTCCTTCGTCCTGCAGAACCCCCCGGCGACTGCCCCGTCGGCGGCGCCGCTCCTCCGCGTGACCATCGAGGGGAACAACCGCCACGAGACCCTCTTCGTCGGCGCGCAGACCGATGAGGACCATGTCTACTACGCCCAGCTTGAGGATCGGCGCGCAATCTTCACGGTCACCATCCCCGCAGGGCTCATGAACACGTTGCGAAACGCCGCCGACGACTTGCGCGACCGCCACATCCTGGATTTTGATGCGAGCGCCGTCACGTCCATCACGCTTTCCGCCCTGAACCAGCCCGAGCTTTCCCTCCAGCGCCTGGAGTCGGCCGGGGGCGGGCACGACGCCGGCTGGCAGATCATCCGGAGGGGGGTAAGTGCACAGGGCTCGCAGACCCTAGCCGCGGATTCCGCGGCGGTGCAGAAGCTCCTTGAGCAGCTTGAGACCCTCAGCGCGCTCCGCTTCCAGAGCGACGCGCCGACGAATGCCGACATCGAGGACTGGGGGTTCAACCGGCCTGAGCGCGAGGTGGTGCTCACTGTCGGCGGGACGCCGGCGACGCAGGTCACCCTCCAGATCGGCCTGCCAACCCGGCGCGAGAACATCGCCTATGCCAGGATCGCGGGCCTGCCCTCGGTGTATGCGGTCGAGCCCGATATCCTCAAGGACACCAGTGCGTCGCCGTTGGCCTGGCGCGAGCGCCTCCTGGAGACCCTCCCCGCGTCGGCCCAAGTCACCTCGCTCACGCTTTCGAACGCGGCCGACAACTCGGTTGTCTACTCGCGTAAGCTTGCCGACAACGAGACCTGGGATGCGGCGCTCGCCAGCGAGCCGGTCGCCCGGAAGTCCGCGATCAAAGAGGTCCTCGGTGAACTGCGCTCGCTCAGGGCCGCGAGCTTTGTCCAGGACGGGTTCCCCGAGAAGGTGTTCGCCGCCGGAGAGGTCCGGGCCTGGAAATACAGGCTGGATGCAACCGTTTCCCTGCCGGGCGGGGCCGGCGCCGGCCAGGTGAACACCATGACGCTCTGGTTCGCCGAGAGGACCGGGGGAACCGAGCAGCTGGCAGGCTCCAAGGAATTCGGGGCGGTCTTTGCAATTGAGCAGCCGCTCCTGGATGCGCTCTGGACGCTCACGCAGCCCTAACGGATGCCCGCACGATTTCTAAGGCCATGCCTCGCTGGGGCGCGCCACTGCATCACCTTCCTGGTCACGATCGGCGTGTGGTCGACCTGGCTGTTCCTGGTGATCCTGCTCTGCTTCCAGGCCTACATCGGGGCCGTGAACGAGCTCCAGGTGCCCAAGTTCCTGCTCCGCTCGATCGAGGACCACCTGGCCCAGTCGGGGGTTTCCGTGAAGTTCGGCAGGGCCACCTTCGACCCTGCCGGTCGCATCCTCCTGCAACACGCGCGGTTCCGCCTGGCCTCTTTCGCTGAGCCGATCGTCACGGCCGATGCGATCTACATCCGGCTCGATCCGATAGCACTCCTCGAGCGCAAGTTCGAAGCAAAGGAGATCCGCGCGACCGGGGCCAACCTGTTCATCCCGGCAATGCTTTCCGCTTCGGGCAGGGCCGAGAAGCTCGTCGAGGACCTTGACGCGGGCTTCTCGATCACCCCCCGGGGGAACGAGTTTTCGGTCGACTACCTGAACTGCCGCCTGGGCGGCGTCTTTGTCTCGGCCCATGGCCAGGTCGATGCGGGCACGGTCTCTCGCAACGCGGCACCCGAGCGGTCCCTGCCGCTCGCAGAGTTTGTCGCCTCCAACTACGTCGCCCTGAGCCGCGAGTTCTCCAAGGCCGAGGAGCGCCTTGCCGGCCTCAACCACGCCGTGGTGACCGGGGTCCTGACCCCCTCGGACACAAGGGGAGCCCTCGTGAACGCCGAGCTTTTTGCCGACGGCCTCCACCTTGCCGGTGAAAGGCCGGTCGAGTCCGGAGCCATCCACGCATCGTGCCGCTTCCCCCTCCTCGGGAACACTCCGCTCATGACGTCGGCAACGGGCACCGTGGAGAGCCTGCGGATCGGCGACAACATCTCGGGGTCCTCGATTCGCGCCTGGGTCCGGGGCATACTCAAGATGGACACCCTTTACTTTGACCCGAAACAGGCGGAGGTGACACTGGGTTCAGCCACCTATGAGGGAACCCAAATTGACGCGCCCATCCTCAGGCTCGCTCCCGAGAGCCTGAAGGTGATCGTGGGCGAGGTTGCTCTCCGTGCCTTCGGCAAGCCGCTGTGGGCCAAGGGGCGCGTCGACCTTGGGGACAAGTCCGCGGACCTCTCGTTTGAGGGAACTCTCGCCCCCGAACTGATCGAACCCCTCTCCTCCCAGACCCACGTGTCAATCCGCCGATTTGCCGACCTCGCCGAGTCAATGGCCATAGCGGGCACCGCACGCCTAGACCCGGGATGGAAGCTCGCCGATGTCCGCGCCCGCGTCGACACGCGGAACTTCACGGCCTACGGGGTTCATTTCGACGAGGCTCGGGGGCTCGTCAGTTTCGACGGAACACACTTCGCGGCCCGCGAGGCCGTGGCCGTGAGCGGCGACAACCTGGCGATGGGATCCTACGAGCAGAACTTTGCGACCCGCGAGTTCCGGTACCTGCTTTCCGGACGCCTGAGGCCACTCGATATCTCGCCGTGGTTCCTCGGCGACTGGTGGGGCAACATCTTCAAGCCCTTCGAGTTTCCCGAACAGCCCGCGAGTTCCGTTATCGAGGTGAAGGGACGCTATGTGAAGGTTCCTGAATTTTCCGTGTTTGGCTACGCCGAGGCGAAGGGGGCCATCATCCGCGGCGTTCCCTTTGATACCACCCACGTCCTGATCTATGTCGACCCGACGCAGTGCCGCGGGATCGATGTCCGGGTAACCAAGGACACGGGAAACGCGCAGGGGACCTTCACGCTCCTGACAGATCCCGACAAGGGCGGCCTCTGGAAGAGCCTCGAAATCGCCGCCAATGCGGAAATCGACCCTTCCCCGCTCGCGAAGCTCCTTCCCGACGAGGGCGCCGAGGCCCTGGCCGCGTTTTCCTTCGAGAAGCCCCCCTCGATCCTGGTGAACGGGCGTTTCGACGGGCCGGCGGCCTCCAATGACCCCCACAAGTCGCTGCATATCGCCGTGCATTCCCGATCGGCCCTTCGGATCCACGGCGTCGCCTTTGAACGGGCTTCGTTCAAGGTCGACCTGAATGACGACACCGTCGATGTGGGCGATATTGATGCCGGGTTTGCCGGGGGCCAGGTGACCGGATCGTCGGAAACAACGGGCACAGGCGCCCATAAGCGACTCCGGTTCAAGGCCGCCCTTTCGGGCGCCAGCCTGGGACAGGCCGCGTCCGCCGCCGAGGGCTACGTGGTGTCGGGCAAGCCCGGAAGTTCCACGGCCCTCGAGACCTTTGCCAAGGCCAAGTCCGGCGTCCGCCTTGATTTGAACGCGGCAGCGGAGGGAGGTTTCGGCGACCTCGCCTCGTTCACTGGGGACGGGAACATCCAGGTGCAGGGTTCAAGCCTGGGGGAGCTGGAGCTCCTGGGCGGCCTGTCGAAGGTGCTCAAGTTTCCCGAGCTTCGCTTCACGCAGGCCAAGTCGACTTTCAAGATAGAGAACGCCTCGATCAACTTTCCCGACCTGAGCGTCGTGGGGGCCAACTCCATGATTCGGGCCAAGGGAACCTACTCGATCGACCGGCGCACCCTGGACTTTTCGGTCAACATCTACCCCTTCATGGAGAGCAAGTCGCTCTTGCAGGTCTTTAACGCCCTTTCGGCACCCATTTCGGCCGTGCTCCGCGTTCGGCTCGCCGGCAGCATCGACAAACCCTCGTGGCGCTTGGCCTACAGTCCGCTCAACCTCCTAAGGGAGGGTGAACCGAAACCGGAGATTGCCCCCAAGGACGGGACGCCCGCCCCGTTGGCAAACCCCGGACCGTGACAGGTTAAGGGCGGCTAAGGCCCTCCAGGCGCACCGTAGAAGTGCGTAAACTCCTTGATTCGAAACACATTGCCCCGGGTGGACCGAAACGCTTAGTTCCTTTGGGCCGCATGGACCACGTCAACACATTGCCCCGCCGGTCCTGGATCGAGCGGGTATCGTTAGCGCTCGCCGTGATCCTCATGGGCATTGGGCTCGTGTCCATTTTCTGCTGGTTCCTCCGGCTCGACCGGTTGGTTGAGCCGATCGAACACAAGGCCCCGATCATGTTCAACGAGGGGCTGTGCTTCCTGGCGCTGGGAGCCGCCCTGTTGGGCCGTGAACTCAAGTCCCCGAGGGCAGCATGGGCTGCGCTGGGAGCGGCCGTGGTCGGCGGCCTGACCGCCCTGGAGGGAATCCTGGGCATCGACCTAAAAATCGACGAGCTGCTCGCGCGAGACAGCCTCCTGGTGGACACGGTGCAGCCCGGCCGCGGCTCGGTCATCGCAGCCTGCTGCATCACGGCCGCGGGCGTCGCCCTGTTCTGGAGGATTTCGGAAAAGCGTGCCCGGGAACGCCTCTTTGCTGAGGCCGTGTCGGGCTCGGTCCTGGCCTCCGTGGGTTTTTCGACGATCCTCGGATACGCCTTCGAGTTGCCCGCCGTCTACAACTGGGGGACGAACACGGCCCTCTCCGTGGCAACCGCGGCCGCGCTCCTGGCGGCAGGCCTCGCCCTTCTGGTGCTCGCCTGGCGCGAGAGCCTCAAGGACGAGGGCGGCCCCCCGGCCTGGATGCCGATGCCCTTCGTCATCGGGAGCCTGACCCTGACCCTCATCTTCTGGATCGGGCTCAGGGACAGCGAGATGTCCAATCTGGACGCGAAGACCGCCGCCGCCGCCGATCAGGTCGCCACGAGCATCAAGTCCGCCATCGACCAGCAGATGAACATGCTGGACCGGATGGCGCGCAACGGCGCCGACAACCCGGACACGAACCTCGTCGCCTGGCAAACCGACGCGGCGTCGCTCTTTGACGATGCCAAGGAACTCGGGTGCGACTCGATCTCTCTTATCGACGTCGTCGACACCCGGCTCCTCACCCGCTGGGTCTACCCAACCCCGGACAAGGCCCCGGCGGTCAAATTTGACCACGCGCTCGACACCCGCCGGCGCGAGGCAATTGAGACTGCACGGGCAAAGAACGGGCCCGAGCTGACCTCGCTCTCGGAGGCTATCGGCAAGAAGAAGGGCTACGGCTTCGTGATTTACGCCCCGATAGGCAGGAGCGGAAGCCCCAGTCACTACGCGGCCGCCGAGTACATCTACGCCCGCTTCTTCGCCACGCTCTACAAGCAGCTCAAGCTCGGCCCGAGCTACGAACTGTTCGTGACCGTGGGCCGCACCGAGGTCTACAGCTCGGTCCTCTCGGAAAAGGGAACGGTCTCCCTGCCCAAGGAGAAGGTCTACCCCAACCTCTTCGACCAAAGGGTGAGGCTCGGCCTCTCGCCAACCCCCGAGCTCCTGATCTCAAACAAGCGCTACCTGCCCGAGATGGCCCTAGTCGGCGGCCTGGCGATCACCCTCCTCCTGGGCTTCACCCTGCACCTTGCCCGCCGCGCAAGGGCCGGCCAGTATCTTTCCGAGCTCTCGAACAAGCGCCTCGTTGCCGAGAACGAGGAGAGGCGGCGAATCGAGGCAAGGCTCAAGGTCTCCGACGAGCGCCTCAGGCTCGCGCTCGACTCCACGCAGATCGGCATCTTCGAATGGAACGTTCCCAAGGGCCACGTCTACTACAGCCCGGGCCTCTGGGGTCTGCTCGGCTACGAGCATGCGCGGATGCCCTCGACGCTCGAGGTGTGGCAATCCCTGATCCATCCCGACGACATCCCGGTCTACCGCAAGCGGACCGAGTCCCAGCTCAACGGCGTCGCCTCCTTCATCGACCCGGAGTACCGGGTGAGGGCCCGCACGGGTGACTGGCGCTGGGTGTACATGCGTTCGAAGTCCGTGCTGGCGGGCCCCAACGGCAGGCCCACCCGCATCATCGGCACGGTCCAGGACATCACGACCCGTCGCGAGTCCGAGCAGGCCCTCAGGGAAAGCCAGGCCGAGGCGCGCAAGCTTTCGCTCGTGGCCTCGAAGACGGACAACCTGGTCGTGATCGGCTCTGCGGACGGGAAGATCGAGTGGGTGAACAGCGCCTTCTGCCGCGTGATGGAGTACACCCTGGAGGAGGTTGTCGGAAAGGACCCCGGTACCCTACTGAGCGGCCCCGACACCGACGCCGCACAGTCCGACCTGATCCGGAACGAAATCGCCAAGGGCAACGGCACGAACACCGAGATTGTCCACTACTCCAAGTCCGGCCGGAAGTACTACCTGCACCTGGAGGTCCAGGTCGTGCGCAACCAGGCGGGCCAAGTCGAGAATTTCATCGCGATCGAGAATGACATCACCTCCAGGGTTGAGACCGAGAACCAGCTCAGGAGGGCCAAGGCGGAGGCGGACTTCGCCTCGCGCGCCAAGAGCGAATTCCTGGCCTCGATGTCGCACGAGATCCGGACGCCCATGAACGGCGTCATCGGCATGACGAGCATCCTGACCGAGACGTCGCTCACCGCCGAGCAGCGCGACTTCGTGAACACGATCCGCACCTCGGGCGAGGCGCTGCTCACGATCATCAACGACATCCTCGACTTCTCGAAGATCGAGTCGGGAAAGATGGAGCTCGAGAAGGCCCCCTTCGAGCTGGCCCTGTGCGTCGAGGAGGCGCTCGACCTCTTCGCCCCCACGGCGGCCGCGAAGCGCCTGGAGATCGGCTACCACGTGGAGCCCGACGTACCGCCGTGGATCGTCGGGGACGTGACCCGGCTGAGGCAGATCATCGTCAACCTGGTCAACAACGCCATCAAGTTCACCCCGACGGGAAGCATCTCGATTCAGGTTCGGCGGATTCCACTGGATGCGTCCGTGCGGGCGACGCCCGCCGGCAGGATGAGGCTGGAGATCACCGTGCAGGACACGGGCATCGGCATTCCCCCGGACCGCATCGACCGCCTCTTCAAGGCGTTCAGCCAGGTGGACTCCTCCACGACGCGCAAGTACGTCGGGACGGGCCTCGGCCTGGCGATCTGCCAGCGCCTCTGCCAGCTGATGAACGGCGACATCCGGGTCGAAAGCTCCCCCGGCAAGGGATCGACCTTCACGGTGGCGATCATGACGGACGCGGCGCAGCGCCCCCCGGAGATCTCAGCTCCCCCATTCGCCGGAATCGACCTGAAGGGATGCCTCGCGCTTTGCATCGAGGACAACCCGATCACTCGGGCGCGCCTGAGGACACTCTTCGACCTCCTGGGTGCCACCTGCGCCTTCGCGAACGACTCCGAGGCCGCGATCGAGCTGTCCCCGACCCTCCCCACCCAGCCTGCAATCTTGATCCTCGACCTGCCGGAGTTCGAGAGCCAGCGCGCCCTGGACCTCGCCGCCGCGATCAAGTGCCCGAGGCTCGTGCTCTTCCGGCTTGGCCAGATCCCGCCGCCGGCTCCGAACGACGGGCTTCCCTACGCTACCCTATCCAAGCCGATCAAGACCGCGCCCTTCTACCAGGCGCTCGCCCTCCTCGGCCACCGCACGGGAAGCGGCGGCATCGTCGTTCAGTCGCGCAACGAGACCCGCCCCATTGCAGAGGAGATCCCGCTCAGCGTGCTCCTGGCGGAGGACAACGCCGTCAACCAGAAGGTGGCGCTGCGCTTCCTGGAACGCATGGGGTACAACGCCGATGCGGTCGGAAACGGCCTGGAGGCCGTCAATGCCTTCCAAAACCGAGACTACGACCTGGTGCTCATGGATCTCCAGATGCCCGAGATGGACGGCCTGGAGGCGAGCCGCAGGATCCGAAGGACACTCCCGGCGGATCGCCAGCCGAAGATCATCGCGCTCACGGCCAACGCCATGCAGGGCGACCGCGAGATCTGCCTGGATGCGGGAATGGACGACTACATCTCGAAGCCCGTCAAGATGCACGAGATCGTGGCGGCCATTCGGCGCCAGTTCCCGAAAGGAAGGATCGTTCCGACGGCTAAGGAGTGAGCAGGCCCAGGAGCGAGCGGATCTCCGCGGCGTGCCGCGGGTCGCCCACCAGGTTGCTTGTCTCCAGGGGATCGCTCTCGAGGTTGAAGTAGAGCCACGGGACGCCGGACCCATCCACGACGAGCTTTCGGCCCGCAGTGCGGATCCCGTCCCAGACCCGGTCGCACTGGTCGGGCAGCGGGACCACCGTGGGCATCGATATTCGCGAAGAGGACTGGGGCGGCGACCATCCGTCCAGTCCATCAGCCCAGGCGCGCGCCAGGCTGGGAAGCTCAACGAGGGAGACCGGGGCATCCCGGAACCGCCGGTCCACAGGGCCCCTGACGACCAGCGGGACCCGGATGCTCTCCTCGTGGGGCCATCCCTTTCGGAACAACCCGTGCGAGCCGTGCATGTCTCCGTGGACCGAGGTCGCAACGACCAAGGTCTGAACGGGAAGACCCCCTATGAGGGAGCCGATCGCACGGTCAGTTGCCTCGATGTGCGCGTAGTACCCGCTGAGTTCACGGCGGGCCCTCTCCTGGACCGCCGGATCCCCCGGCACGTTCCCGCGCAGGAGGATCAGGGCGGGGTCCGGGCGCGAGGGGCCGGGGCACGGCGCGTCGTAGGGAGGGTGAGGCGCCTCCAGGCTCACGACGGCAAACCAAGGGGACCGCAGGGAACCGAGGGCCTCAAGCGCACGGCGACAGACCACGTCGCTCTGGTAGCCCTCAAAGCGGACGGGCTCGGGAAGCCGGGTTCCATGGAGCCAGGGATCGTTCAGCTGGAACCCGCTCTCGAAGCCCTCCCAGAAGGTGAATCCACCCCGGTTCGCCTCGGGGACGACCATTCTCGCGTGGGCGTCGCCCACAAGCTTCTCGCCCCTGTCCCTGTTCGCCAGGTGCCATTTTCCGAAGAAGGCCGTGGCATACGAGCGTCCGTTGAGCTCGTGGGCCAGGGTGCGGGCCCCCACCGGCAGGGGGTCAAAGTAGTCCCGGATCCCGTTTTCCGGGGAGCGCACGCCAGTCAGGAGCGCCGCCCGGGCCTGGGGACCGAAGGGGTGCGGTGTCACCGCCTGGGTGAAGGAGACGCCGGCTTCCGCCAGGGCGTCCATCGCCGGCGTACGGGCGTTAACATCCCCCGCGTGCCCCAACGCCTGCGCCCTCCACTGGGTGGTCACGATCCATAGGATGTTCGGGGGCATGGCGGAGTTTGCGCGGGCGGGGGGTTGTCGCCCCCCTCGCGCAACTACAGAGGCTTAATTGTCCGCGTGCAACCCAGCGCGGGCAGTCATCCCCATCACTGCAGCTCGATGGGGAGCTGCATGATCCGCGACGAGAGTGAATCGATCAGGGAGGCCGTGTGCTGGCCGGGCTTCTCGTCGCCCGTGAACAGGGTCGCCGTGGGGGCAAAATTTCCCAGAAGGACGCAGTAGTCGTTGTTCACCATGATGCCCAGCAGTTCCCCGGTCTTGCTGAAGACAAGGTCGCCGCGAGTCGGCGCAAACTCGCCGAAGAGCCGCTTGAAAATCCGGTTGTCGACCCGGACATATCCCCGGTGCTCGGGGTCGATCTTGAACCCCAGCTGGCCGTAGCCATTGCCTGCGCCGCTGATCAGGACTGCCTCCGGGAACTTGAAGGGGTCGGCAGCCAGCGGGTAAACCTTTGCACCCAAGGCCGCGACCTGCCGCGCATCAACCGGAATCACCACGACCCTGGGGTCCGCCTCGAGGAACTGGACCTGCGCGGCGTTGGACCTGTAGTCCGGGGCGCGGTCGAAACGGACAGAGATCTTCTCCCAGTCCGAGCCGATCTCCCTGAGGGAGAATGGGGTGTCCTCGACCTCGAGGAGCGCGTAGACTTGCCGGCCATCGGTCGTGAACACGGTCTTTGACTCGCGCTCCCGGGTGTTCTTTCCGAACAGCCCCTTGCGGGTGGCCGAGAACGAGGCCCCGACCCGGTTGGCGAGAAAGTCGTTGTAGAGCACGTTCGGTGAAATGGGCCGGTTGTCCCGGATCTCGCGGGTGAGCGCACCCGAGTTCTCCGCCAGCTGCCCGACTCCCTGCGCCAGCTGGTTGGTGGCCTGCTCGACCTTGACCCTCTCGGCGCGCTCGGTCTGCACCTGGCCGGCAAGGTCGCTAGCGCGGTTCGCCAGGTCCTGCTTCTCCCTTTCGCTGACCGCCACCGCGACGGTCAGGCCCTCGATCTGGCGTCGCGCCTCGGCCTGAGCCTTCTCCAGGGCGGCGAGAGCCTGTTTCTGCCGCTCGGCCTCGGCCTTCTTGTCCTCGAGCTCGCGCTGCAGCTGGGCAAGCTCGCTCCGGGTGAGTGAATTTTCCTGGGTGACGCCCTGGTACCTCATGTTCAGGTCGGCCTGGGACCGCTGGGTGTCGACCAACTGGGCCGTGAGCCTCTGGCTCTCGGACTGCAGCTGGCCGAGGGTGCGCTCCCGGGCGGCGAGCGTCTGGTCGGACGACTGGAGCTTCTGCTCGAGCGCCTGCCGGGCGATCTGTTCCTCGGTGAGCGACTGCTTCATCGCCTCGACCAGGTCCTGGTCCTTCGTTGCCGCGTTGGCGGAAATCTCGTTCACCGGAGGCTGCCGCGGTCGGACGGGCTCCGCCCGCTCCCACCGCGTGAGCGCGATGAGGTTGAGGAAGAGGAAGTCTACGATGAAAAGGAGGAGCGTCTTGTTCATAGCGCGACGGGCGCCGGGGTCTGCCTCTGGCCCTCAAGGATCAGGCGGCGCTTGAAGCCCCTCACATGCCGGATCTTGACCAGGGCGACGCAGATGATGCCGAAGAGATTCGACGAGTAGGCGGCGAGCAGGTTGGGCTCGATGACCCCGACAACCTGGAGGACGAGGGCGGCCGCGGTTCCCATCATCCCGACGTACAGGCCGCTGTCGAAGAGGTTCTCCTCATTCTCCATGAGGCGCAGCTTGAGGGACGGTGATGCGTCCTGGCTCTCAATCTCACGGATCTTGCGGAGGCAGGCCATGTACATGGCGACCTGGAGGGCGGCGAATATGCCGATCGATACAAGTGTGGAGGTTTCCATAGTGACGGGTTTTGAAGTCTGGGATGTTTTCTCAGCCTGGGTTGAGGTGGCTGCGAGCATGGGGATCGTTATCCTGAGCCGGTATTCGGAAGTGGGCGCCGCCTTCAGGAGGAAGGGTTCAGTGGCGACAATGAGAAGCGCCGACATGACGACCGCAAGGATGCCGGCCCGGGCGTGCTGCTGGGCCCCGCTCTCGCTCCTGCGCCCGGCCGGCTCCACGATCCAGAGGTCAAGGCCACGCAGCAGGAAAAACAGCCCGAGGAAGTAGCCCGCGTACTTGGCCGTCAGCATCAGCCGCGGATGCTCGAGCACGAGTGCGGCCGCTGCACCCATGGCCGGCCCTGGCGAGCGGTTCACGGGGACGGCTCGCTGCAGGAGTAGGTTCACGGCTCCCTGGCCCTCCGACAGCGCCGTCTTCAGGTCCTCGGACCCGGCCTTGCCGAAACGAATCAGGTAGGTGGCGACGCGGTCGGCGGAATCGGAGAGGAGCGCGGCCGTGTAGATGTACGGCAGCTGGTCGGGGGCCACCCGGGACAGGTGCGCGTATTCCCCCACGGTGCGGACGCTGTCAGTGCGCCTCAGGAGCTCAGAAAGCTGCGTCCAGTCGAGGCGGCGGCCGAGCGAGAGAAGGTCGAGGTAGAAGCCTTCGAGGTCGCCGAGTTCGTTGCGCTGCACCGCCGTTTCAGCGAGCGCCCGGACCTCGCGCTGCAGGGGCGGCGAGAGCCGCTCGCCCTGGTACAGGAGCCCCGTGAGGAGAATGAGCGCTTCGAGGGGCTGCCCGCCGGGCCTTGCTGCGGGAACGAAACGGCCCGTCGAGGCGACGTCGTGGGTCTTAAGCACCGCCTGGACTCCGATGGATCCCGAGTTGGAGAGGTAGGTGCGCGCCGTCTCCCTCGCGTGGTCGGGGATCAGGAAGGTGACAACCGGGGTGCTCGCCGCATGCGGCGTCTTCTGACGCAGGTTGAAGAGGGGGTCCAGCGCAGGATCCCAGCCGCCCCAGGCGAGAAGGGAGGGTTGCCTTGAGGAGACGTCCGACACGGCGCGCTCCAAGGCGGGGGCCCGGGGGTCGCCGATTCCCTTGGCGACATCAAGGACGAGGACGGCGGGTCCTATCTTTTCCGAGTCCACCAGGTCGCGGCCGAAGGCTGCGACCGAGGGCGTCCCCGCGCCGGCCGAGCGCAGGAGGCCGCGGCTCACGGACTTGAGGCTCACCGGCAGCAGCCAGGCCAGAATCGCAAGCACCACGCCCACGGCCACGAGCGCGGGGGCTGAAGCGGGGATCCTATGGGCCTCGTCTGGGGGACTCATACGCTGAGCTGAAGTATTGATTTGCGGGCCCGAAAGCGGGCTATCACGCTTTATAAACTCCACCGACCGATGTCCTTGGAAATTGTTCGATACAACGATCTAGTTTTACGCAAGAAAGGCGAGAAAATCACCGTTTTCGACGCCCGTCTGGCGGCGCTTGCCGATGCCATGATCGAAACGATGCACGAGGCGGCCGGGATTGGGCTGGCGGCCCAGCAGGTCGGCCACGCCATCCAGATGTGCGTCGTCGACCTGAGGGGGGCCGAGGCGGAGTTCGACTGGAAGCTCGACGGGGCGAAGCCGCCGTTGGAGCTGTTTATGCCGATGGTGGTGGTCAATCCCAAGGTCACGGTGGCCCGGAAGACCCCGACGGCCTCCCTAGAGGAAGGGTGCCTGTCCTTTCCGGAGATCCGCGGCGAGGTCGTCAGGGCGAGGATCATTTCCGTCAAGTTCCAGGACCAGTCCGGCCTTCACCACACGCTGGACTGCACCGGCCTCTTTGCCCGTTGCATCCTCCATGAGGTGGATCACCTGAACGGCATCCTCTTCATTGACAGGATGGAGGGCGAGGTGCGCGCCTCGATCGAGGAGGCGGTCAAGGCACTTGCCCGGCAGACCAAGGCGGTTTCGGCCTCCCCTCCGTGAGCATAGCCACCGGCAAGGGCGACCTGGGTACAACGGGCCTCCTCTATGGCCAGCGCGTCCCTAAGGATCATCCCCAGATCGAGGCCGTTGGCGCTTTCGATGCCCTGAATGTGGAAGTAGGGGCGGCGCGCCTGGTCTCCGAATCCCCGAGGGTCCGACTGCTCCTGTCGGACATCCAGCGGTGCCTGGTGGCGCTCATGGGCGAGGTGTCGACCGCCGAGCCGGACGCGGAGCGCCACTCCCAGTCCGACTTCGCGCGGCTGCAGGACTCGGATCTCGGCGCGCTCGACCGGGCGATCGCCGATCTCGAGTCGCGCAGCCTTCGCCTGGACGGTTGGGCGACCCCGGGATCAAACCCTGTTTCCCTGGCCTTCGACCGGGCGCGCGTCGCGGCGAGGACCGCGGAGAGGCGCCTCTGCTCGGTCAATGCGGCTGGCCGGAGCCTGCGCCCGCTCCTCCTGAGGTGGTCAAACCGGCTTTCCGACCTTTTGTGGCTCCTCGCACGGGAGAGCGATTCCCAGGCTAACGACGGCGGCGCTTGAAATCCGCGGCCCGTCGCCCCATACGTTTGGAACCATGCCCTTCGCGATCCTGGTCCTTGTCCTAGCCGCTGGTTGGCGCGTCTTCGCGCTCTATGTCCCCGAGCTCAGCAATTTTTCCCCGCTGATGGCCCTGGCATTCTGCTCAGGGGCCTATACCCGCAACCGGGCGATGTGGGTGGCTCCGTTCGCGGCGCTCGTGCTTTCGGACCTCTACATCGACCACTACTATGCGACCGTCTACCACTACCAGTGGAGCCTGGCGGGCGCCGGGCTGCGCACGCTCTGCTTTGTCGCGGCACTCGGACTCGGCGTCCTGGTGTCGCGCCGCAGAAACTGGCTGAACCTGCTGGGCGGTGCACTCGCAGGCTCGATGCTTTTCTACCTGGTCACGAACACCGCCTCTTGGGCGGGGGACATGGGCTATGCCCACACGGCAGCGGGCTGGTGGCAGGCTGTAACCGTGGGTCATCCAGAGTTCTACCCCACCCTCTTCTTCTTTCGGAACACGCTCGCGAGCGACCTGCTTTTCACCGGGTGCTTCGCCCTCGCGATGGAGTATGCCTCGCTCCGCCGGGGGGACCCGAGCCTTCTCGGGCTAAAGCAGGTCAGCCGCTAACTCGGCGAGCTTGGAGCGCTCGCCCTTCTTCAGGGTGACGTGGGCGGCGACCGACTGCCCCTTCATGCGGTTGTGGCAGTACACCAGGCCATTGCTCCGGGAGTCCACATACGGATTATCAATCTGGGCGGGATCGCCGATAAGGATGATCTTGGACCCCTCCGAAATGCGGGTGATGACAGTCTTAACCTCGTGAGGAGTAAGCTGTTGCGCCTCATCGAGGATAAAGAAACGCCGGGCTATCGAGCGGCCGCGGATGAAACAGAGGGCCTCGATTTCGACCAGCCCGCTCTTAAGCAGGCGCTCGTAGGGCTTAACGAGCGGAGCCGCCGCGTGGCTGCTGTGCCCGTTGGTCCCATGCGAGGACGCGGCGGACGCCACCGCCTCGTCGTGCTTCCAGTGTTTCTTCTTGGAGACCTTCTTTGAGGCAAACTGGGGCTCCTTCGGGGGCTTGGAGGGGATCAGCACTTCAAGGGCGTCATAGTAGGGCTGAAGCCACGGCTTCATCTTTTCGTCCAGGGTTCCCGGCAGGAAGCCGATGTCCTTGCCCAGGGAGATCACTGGCCTTGAAATCGAGACGCCGTCGTACTTGGAGCTCTCCTCGAGGGTCTGGTGAAGCGCGCAGGCGGTCGTCAGCAGGGTCTTTCCCGTGCCGGCCTTGCCGAAGCAGGTCAGCATGTGGATGCTGTCGTCGAGGAGCGCATCCATCAGGAACTGCTGCTCAAGGTTGCGCGCACGGATTGGGATTCCTCCCGGGGCCTTCACGTATTCCGGGATCTTCAGGCGCTGGACCATGCCGTCCCCGAAGTAGCGGGCGGGCATCGTCTTTCCCTCGTCGGAGCGCAGGAGCACGTACTCGTTCAGGTACAGGGGCTTGGCCGCCTTGCTATCGAGCTCGAATTTTCCCTCGGAGCAGAAGCGCTGAAGCTCGTAGATCGAGAGCGGGATCTCGCGGTAGCTGGCCTCTTCGGCCTCCTCGGGGACCTTGTCGTTGAGGTAATCCTCGGACTCAAGCCCCACCGCCCGCGCCTTCAATTGCACGTTCACGTCCTTCGTCACAAGGACCGTCGGGGGCGGATACTGCTCCTGCACGTAAAGCGCCGAAGCGATGATCCGGTTGTCCTTCTTCGAGAGATCGGGGAGAACGGCCCTCAGGCGGTCCATGGCCGGGGAGCGCCGGTTGGGCTCCACCAGGTACGGATTGATGATGACCGAGAGGGTACCCCCGTTCGGGAGCTCCACGCCCTCGAGCATGGAGCGCGAGTCGGGAAGAAGCTCCTGGAGGATCCTGTGGACCCGGCGTGCATTTCGGCCGCGTTCAGTCGATTGCTCGGTCTTGATGGCGTCCAGCTCCTCCAGGACCTCCACCGGTATCGCCAGGTTGTTCTCCTGGAATTTGTAAATCGATTGCGGGTCGTGGATCAGAACATTCGTGTCCAACACGAATGTTTTAACCTTGGCCGTGACCCTGATCCGCGAATTGGAGGCTATTGCCCCGCGCAGGTTTTCCATCGGTTGGTTGGGAGTATCCTGTGAATAACTGTGCACTTCTCGTCAGGGTTGTCCACCAAAGAATAGGGGAAGTTGTGTTACAACCCCAACCAGAACCGAATCTTAGGGCGGACCGGGCCTAGGCCCGGGGGAGCTCGACGCGTCGACCGCCCAAGGCGGCCGATTTGTAAATGGCCTCGATAATCACCATGTGGTCCCGACCCATAGAGCCAGGCACTGGCGTCTCGCGGCCTGTAAGGATGCAGGAGGTAAAATCGTCCATTTGGAGCGCCTGCTGGGGCACCTCCGGAAACTTCAGGGGCCCGGCGGAGGTTTCGACCTCGATGCCGCGGTACCCGTAGGCCGGGGACAAGCGGATCCACCCCTTGGCTCCCTCTGCCCGGAAGAGGTTGTTCTCGCGGTTGTAGCTCGACGACGCCTCGCAGGTCACCCCGCCCGGAAATTCCATCGTCCACTCGATCGTCTCCTCGACCTCGTTGAAAAGCTCAGGCCTGGTCTTCGGCAACTCGCGGGCCGTGATCGCGATCGGCTGCGCCATCGCGGCCCTGCACGCCGCCTGTATCACATAAATACCTACATCCATCAGCGGCCCCCCTCCGGACAGGCTCCTCTCGATCCTCCATGCGCGCTGCTGGAACGTCCAGCTGTGCTCGCCCGACAGCCTGGTGAGCGCACCGAAGTCCTTCACCCTGGCTAGGCGGTCCAGCTCGATGTGGTTCGGGTCGTAATGGAGGCGGTATCCCACGGAGAGCTGCACCCCCGCCTTTCGGCAAGCGGCCATCATCTGGTCGCACTCGGCCACGGTGTTGGCCATGGGTTTCTCGCAGATCACATGCTTGCCCGCCAAGGCCGACTTCACGACGTGCTCAGCGTGAAGCCCGTTGGGGGTCACCACGTAGACGATATCGATGTCCGGATTGCTCGCGATCTCGTGCATCGAGTCGTAGCTCCAGATGTTCTTCTCCGGGAACCCGTAGCTGCGGCTCCACTTCACGCCCTTCTCGCGGGACCCCGTGATGACACCCGCGAACCGGCAGAGCCGGGTCTGGCGCAGCGCAGGCCCGAGCTCGCCGCGGCTGTAGAGTCCGAGCCCCACGAGCGCGACACCCAGCTTTTTCTCGCCGCCCTTGGTGAGCTCTGCGAGCTCGGCAGCCAGACCACCCGTCGCTCCGCCGGCGATAAATGCGGCCCCGAGGGTCATGTTGCGGACAAAGGTGCGTCGGGACGGGGAGACGTCATGGGCGGGAGGATTCATGGCTCTGGGCGGGGTTGGGGGATGCGAGTCGCCTCATGGGTCGCGGGAAAGAAGGACGGGGTTGCTCGGTGCGCGCCAGGCCGGTGAGGTGCCCCGGACCAGGCCGCAAGGAACGCCAAATCATGGCCATAATCAACCCTCGAGATCGTTTCCGCCCCCGGGGTCCCAAAGCCGCAGCGCCAGTCCTCAGGAGAGCAGCGCCAGCCTTCTGCCTTCCCCGGAAACGAGGATGAGCGCGGCAAGTCGCCGGGAACGGGTCTCCTCGCGGACCGCGCTTACGACCCACCAGGTCGCCGACCTCCGGTAGCCCGGCGGCTGGGCGGTCCAGTGCGTCCATGACTTCGGGCTCGCGCGGAAGATCAGCTCCAGCTTCCGCGGGAACCTCCTGGGCCGCGACTCAAACGAATAGATCCCTGTCCGCGCTTGGGTGCGTAGCTTGTAGACCCTGAGGCCCGCCGGGCACATGCGGCCCTCGCGGATAAGGCGCTTCACATGGCCCACATTGACCCGGCTCCATATGCTCCTCTTCTTCCTCGGGGAGAATCGGATCAGGTAACGGTGGTGGTCCACCTTTCCCCTGACTCCGTCGATCCAGCCGTAGCAAAGAGCCTCGTCCAAGGCTTCTGGATACGTTATGCCCCGCTCCGGCGAGGCCTTGTTGTGGAACCCAGCCCAGAGCTCCGTCGCCGACGCGTGGTTTTTCGCCAGTCAGGCCCTCATCTGCCGCGCGGACTTGAAATACGTCGCCTTCACGCCAACTAAGCGGAGGGGCCCCCGTGCCCGAGCAGGGCCTCGATCTCCGGATCGATCGCCTGCCGGAGGAGTCGCTGCAGGTCCTCGTCCATGTACCCGAGATTGTTCGCGATCTTGAGCACCCGGATCGGGGGAAGCTTCTGGTTCCGGAAGTTTTCCTGTATCCACTGCTTGTGGTCGGCCTCCATCACGAGGATGGCGTCCGCCCAGGACACGTCGGCCGTCCCCAGGTGCCGGCGCGCCCCTCGGCGGATTCCGGCCGACCTCACGTCGAGGCGGAGGTCGCTCCGGTAGAGATTCTCGGCCGTGGGACTTCGCCACTGGTTCAAGGTGCAGACGAAGAGCACCTTGACCCGGCGCGGGATGGGCTCTGAGGGGTGGGTTTCGCCCATGTCTCGGGGTTCCCTATCCCCTCGGGGTTGTCGTGGGGCGCTGCACGTCCTCAACCAGACGCTTGCCGAGGCTCAGCACGTCGTCGCGGGAGAACCCGATCGCCTCATAGAACTCGAGGACCTCGCGGTTGGAGGTCCGCACCTGCAGGTTGATCTTCGGGCAGCCTTCGGCGAGGAGGAGCCTCTCGGCTTCCTCCATGAGGCGCTGCCCCACACCGACCCTGCGGCGGGACGGGGCCACGGCCAGGTAATTGATCCATCCTCGGTGGCCCTCGTAGCCGGCCATGACGGAGCCCACGATTGCGTCGCCCATCGTCGCCACGAGGAACAGGTGGCTCCCGACCTTCGCCTTGCGGGCGATGTCCTTCTCCGGGTCGTTCGAGGGCCTCAGCAGGCCGCACAGCCTCCAAAGCGCGATCACCTCGGCCGAATCCCCAGGCCGGAAACGTCTAATGGTGAGGGCGGGTCGGGGATCTTCCGGTTTCATCTCGAAATCATGCTGTAGACCCGCGCTGGCCCGTGTACCAGTGCTAACCGACTTGCTCCCGGGATTCCCCGATACGCGCCAATTCTTGGACAATGTGGCCGATCACGCGGGGGTGACTCTGAATGTGCGAGTGAAACGAGCACCACACCACCTGTTCGGCGACCCCCGGTATGCGCGAGTGGGTGGAGGGCGCCACCATCAGGTCGAGCGGGGTGCGGTAGGTGTGAAGGACCATCCCCTCCAGGATTGGGCGACCGGCCTCCAGCTCGCGCAGAAACGCGCTGCCTGGACGCATCTGCCGGGTGCCTGAGCCCGGGTAGAGGTAGGAAATCCACGTGCCCTGGTGTGGGCCAGAAATGGAGAAGAATGCAACGGCCCTCCGGACTCCGCCCCGCTCCTGGAGGTAGTGCCGGACGACGAGGGCGCCCATGCTAAAGCCCACGAAAACGATCGGCTCGGCGCCCGGGATCGCGCCGTCAATGAACAAGGCCAACTTCCCCGAGAGGTCCTCGATCCCCAACCTGCCGTCCCTCGGGCTGAGCTTGGGCACGTGGCAGACGTGCCCTGCGTCCACGAGAGCGTCGACCATCCCCTGGAATCGGCGACCCGACTCGGCGAACCCGTGAACCAGGCAGACGTTCATCTAGGCCCCCGGAGCGGGCATCAGCAGGTCCCACTTGTTGCCGTAGAGGTCCTCGAAAACGGCCACCGTGCCGTAAGACTCGTACCGCGGCTCCTCCCTGAAACGCACCCCCAGCCGGGTCATCTTGCCGAAGTCGCGCTCAAAATCATCCGTGTGCAGGAAGAGAAAGACGCGTCCCCCGGCCTGGTGGCCGACGCTCGCGATCTCCTCCTCCGTCTTGGCCTTTGCCAGGAGCAGGCGCGCCTCTGACGAGCCCGCGGGCTTCAGCAGCACCCAGCGCTTTCCGCCCCCCAAGGGAGTGTCCTCCACGACCTCGAACCCGAGCTTCGCGGTGTAGAAACTGATCGCCTCGTCATAGTCGCGGACCAGAAGGCTGACGGCGCCGATGGATTGCCTCATCGCCTAGGGTTCCCCGCCGCGCCCCATCCTCTCCAACGCGACCACGGTTCGCCAATTGCGGGTTGTGGCGCTGGAAGCGAGCGTTCGTTCAAAATACGCATTGTTGAGCTTCGTTTTGCCGTAGCTGTTGGGACAGTACAAGTAAACCGTTTTGCCCACGATCACCGCCTCCTCCCCCGGCCCCATTGGCAGTCGCTCCCTGTCCAGGCCGCGCTTGGGAACCCGGGAGGCCAGGAACGTCGCGTGCAGGAACGCGGGGTCTAGGTTCGGGCGCCCCAGGAAGGGATTGCGGGCCACGACGGCCGACATTTCCCCCGCGCTCAGGACGACGACCGAAACCTCAAGCCCGCACTCCCTCGCGATGGCGCGCTCGATTTCGGGCCCGCACCGGCCCTTGGCCGAGAAGACGACGTTTCCGCTTTGCAGGTAGCTTCGTGCCCCGGCGAGACCCAGCTGCCGGTAGATCTCTTTCAGGCGCTCCATCTTAAGAGGACGTGCACCCCCGACGTTGATCCCGCGGAGCATGGACACGAACCGGGGCATCGCTAGGCGTCTTTGACCCTGCGCAACCCCGCTACCCGTATCATCAGGAGCTGCTGGCATTCAATATTTTGCAGAACGAAAAGGATCCCAATGGACTGGACCCGAGGCCGCGCCCCTATGACACAAATCGAGGGGGCCGTGCTTGTAAATCCGGAGGTGATACTGCACTTTGACCCCTCGACCTTGATGAAACAAGCCTCCGCAAGAGCCCACGCGGCACACACGACCCCTGCGTGCGCCTGCTGCCCGCTCCCTTAGACGATGCCAACTGCGGACACCTTGAATCCTGCGGTTGATCCAGCCGCGGAAGACCGGAGGCTATCCGGCTCCACGCCCTTGGAGCGCGTGGACTGGGCCTACCGGCAATTCGGGGGCTCCCTGGTCTTGAGCACGAGCTTTGGGGCCCAAGCCGCGGTCATGCTGCACCTGGCGACCCGAGTGGCCCCATCGATACCCGTCGTGTTCATCGACACCGGTTACCTTTTCCCGGAAACCTACCGCTTTGCGGATGAATTGACCACGCGGCTCAAGTTAAACCTGAAGGTCTACCGCGCCGTCGAGTCCCCGGCCTGGCTGGAGGCGCGCAGTGGCAAGCTCTGGGAGCAAGGCGCCGAGGGTCTCGCCCGGTACAACCAGATCATGAAGGTTGAGCCCATGCAGCGGGCCCTGGCCGAGCTGGGCGCCCGGGCGTGGTTGGCCGGCCTTAGGCGCGTCCAGTCGAGCTCACGCGAGCACCTTCCCGTTGTCAGCAGCCAGGATGGCCGCACCAAGGTCCTGCCCATCGTCGAGTGGACGGACCGCGACGTCTACCGGTACCTGACCGAGAACGGCCTGCCCTACCACCCTCTCTGGGAGAAGGGCTACGTCTCCATTGGCGACACCCACACGACCCTTCCCCTCACGGTGAACATGACGCCCGAGGACACCCGCTTCTTCGGATTAAAGCGCGAATGCGGCCTCCACGACGGCGGATCCCATATTTGATTTTACCAAGACATGACGCACCTAGACGAACTTGAATCCCAGAGCATCTACCTGATGAGGGAGGCCTACCACGGCTTCCAGAAGCCCGCCATGCTGTGGTCGATGGGCAAGGACTCGAACGTCCTGCTTTGGCTGGCCAAGAAGGCGTTCTGCGGGCACATGCCCTTCCCGATCGTCCATATCGACACCACCTACGAGTTTCCCGAGATGCTCGAGTTCAGGTCCTGGGCCCAGAAGCACTACGGCTTCGAGCTGACGGTATGGATCAACAAGGAAGCCCGGGCGCGGGGGATCGGCTACGAGACCACGGATCCGGTCACCGTCACCCATGAGCTGAAGACGGTCGCGCTGCAGCAGTGCCTGGCCGCCAACGGCTACGACGCCCTGATCACGGGGATACGTAGGGACGAGGACTCGACCCGGGCCAAGGAGCGCTACTTTTCGCCGCGCAACGCCGAGTTTGAGTGGGACTACAAGGACCAGCCGCCCGAGTTCTGGAACCATTTCACAACCGAGTCCGGCCCGGGCGAGCACGTGCGCGTGCAGCCTTTGCTCGACTGGACCGAGATCGACATCTGGCGGTACCTCGACAGGGAGAAGGTTCCGCTGCCGGGCATGTACTTCTCCCGCAACGGCGAGCGCTACCGCTCCCTTGGCTGCATGCCGATTTCCAGGCCCGTCAAGAGCGACGCGAAGACGATCGATGACATCATCGAGGAACTGAAGGTGACCAAGGTTTCCGAGCGTGCGGGACGTGCGCAGGACCACCACGAGCGCAACGCGATGCAGAAGCTTCGCGCCAAGGGTTTCATGTGATCTGACTATGAGCCTCCTTTCCGATACCACCCTGCCCGCAACCCCCGCCGCCATTCCAACCCCTGCCCAACCGCCGGACAAGGCCCCCGTCCCCGACCACCTCCAGCTCGTGGTGGTGGGCCACGTGGACCACGGCAAATCGACCCTCATAGGCCGCCTGCTCTTCGACACCCACTCGGTGCCGGACGGCAAGGCCGAGCGGATCGAGGCGGCCTGCAAGGCCGAGGGCATGGAGTTTGAGTATGCCTTCCTCATGGACGCGCTCCTTGAGGAGCAGGCGCAGAACATCACGATGGACACGACGCGGGTGCCCTTCAGCACGGAACGCCGCTCGTTCACCATCATCGACGCGCCCGGCCACAAGGAATTCCTGAAGAACATGATCACCGGCGCCGCAAGCGCCGACGCCGCGGTCCTGTTGGTGGACGCGTTTGAGGGCCTGCGCGAGCAGTCCCGCCGGCACTGCTTCCTGCTCTCGCTCCTGGGTCTGCGCCAGATCGTGGTGGCCGTGAACAAGATGGACCTGGTGGGCTACAAGCCCGAGGTGTTCGAGGCGATCCGCACCGAGCTGAGCGCGTTCCTTGCCAAGCTGGGCGTCGAGCCCGCGCACTTTGTCCCCATATCGGCCAAGCACGGCGAGGGACTCCTCAAGCACAGCGACAAGATGCCGTGGTACCGCGGACCGACGCTGGTTGAGTCGCTGGAGAAGTTCCGCGCGACACCGCCCGCCTCAGGAGGCCCGCTGCGGCTCTCCGTGCAGGATGTCTACCGCTTCGACGCCCGCCGCATCATCGCAGGGCTGGTTGAGTCGGGAAGCGTCTCCGTGGGCGACCAGATCGAGTTTGTGCCCGGCGGCAAGCGTAGCCGGGTCAAGGGCATCGAGACCTGGCCCCAGACGAACCCCCCGCCCCGCGGGCCCGTCGGCGCGGGCAGCGAGGTCGCCATCACCCTTGAGGACGAGCTCTTTGTCGAGCGGGGCCAGATCGGGGCACCCCCCTCCGACAAGCCCTACGAGGCCCGGACATTCACCGCCCGCGTCTTTTGGATCCACGACACCCCGCTTCGCTCGGGGGAACTCATCCCGCTGAAGCTGGGAACCCAGCAGGCCGAGGCGCGGGTCCTCGGGATCCAGCGGACGCTGGACGCCATCACGCTCGAGTCCGGCACCGGAACGACCGGCGAGGTCAAGGTCCACGAAGTGGCCGAGATCCGCCTGCGCGTCCGCAAGCCGATCGCCTTCGACGTGGGGGGCAAGGTCCCAGCGCTTGGGCGCTTCGTCCTCATGCGGGGCCGCCGCATCGGCGGTGGCGGAGTGATCGACTCCGTGGTCGACGAACCGACCGTCACCTCCGGCATCAACCCGGTCAGCCGCTCCGCGATCCTTGGGCACCGGGGATGCATCGTCTGGATGACAGGTCTTTCCGGATCGGGAAAGTCCACGCTCGCCCAGGCCCTCGAGCAGCGCCTGCTGAGCTCCGGCATCCTCTCTGCGATCCTAGACGGCGACGTCCTCCGGACCGGGCTGAGCCGCAACCTGGGCTTCACGCCCGACGACCGGAGCGAGAACCTGCGCCGCGCCACGGAGCTTGCGATCCACCTCGCCGACGCCGGCGTGGTCGTGCTCGCCGCACTGATATCGCCCTTCCGCGCTGACCGCGCGCTCGCAGCCGAGCGCGCCAAGGAGCGCGGCGTTCCCTTCGCGGAGGTCTTCATCAACGCCCCTCTCGCGGAATGCGAACGCCGGGACCCGAAGCAGCTCTACAAGAGGGCCCGCGCCGGCCAGATCCCCCAGTTCACGGGAATCGATTCCCCCTACGAGGCCCCGCTGGCCCCCGACCTTGAGATTCGAACCGATCGCCAGTCCGTCGCGGAATCGGTCGAGGCACTCACCGAGATGGCCCTCGGACTTGCCAGGCCCTCAGAGCAGACCGGATCCGGCTCCCATATATGACCCCGGGGACGGTATATCTGGTGGGGGCGGGTCCGGGAGACCCGGAGCTTTTGACGCTCAAGGCCCGCCGGGTATTGGGGGAGGCCGACGTGGTGGTCTACGACCACCTGGTCGACACCGATCTGCTCGACCTGACCAGGCCGTCCTGCGAGCGGATCTTCGCCGGAAAGAAGCCGGGAGCGGTCTGCAGGCCCCAGACGGAGATTGACGAGACCCTCGTGCACCTCGCGCTTGAGGGAAAGACAGTCGTCCGGCTCAAGGGGGGCGATCCCTTTATCTTTGGCCGCGGCGGCGAGGAGGCCATGGCTCTCGCGGCGGCGAAGGTGCCCTTTGAGATCGTGCCAGGCGTGACCTCGGCCCTGGCCGCGGCCGCCTACGCGGGCATCCCGCTCACGCACCGACTGCACAGCTCCGCCGTCGTGCTCCTCACCGGCCACGAGGATCCCTCCAAGCCCGACGCCACAGTCCACTGGGAGGATTATGCGCGGCTGAACGCGACGCTGTGCATCTACATGGGTGTGAAAAACCTGCCCACCATCACCCGCCGTCTTTCCGAGGGAGGGATGGACAGGGCGACCCCCGCTGCGATCGTCCAGTCGGCGACAACGCCAGAGCACCGCAGGATCCTTGGCACCCTGGGGACGATTGCCGGGCTCGCGTCCCAGGGGCAGGTCGAGGCCCCGGCGATGCTGATCATCGGCGAGGTCGCCGCTTTCTCGGAAAAGCTTTCCTGGTTCGAGCCCGCACAGCGTTTGGCAGAGACACGATGAAGGCTCTCCTCGTTGACAACGGATCCGTCGAGCCCGCGGCGCACGAGAGCCTGCGGTCGGCCGCAGCAGCAATAGGCACCCGGGCCCAAGTGCCTGTCGAGGCCGTTTCCTGGAAGCACAGCAACCGCGTTGCGGCGGGCGCCCTGGCCGGGGGGGCCGCGGCAACCCTTTCACCGTGGATTAGGGATCAAGTGGCTGCCGGCGAGCGCGAGTTTGTCATCGTGCCTTTCTTTATCAGCCCCCAGGGCGCAATAGGGTCCGCCCTCAGGCGCGACCTGGACGCCCTTTCGGCGGAGACCGGAGGGTTCGCCTATACTATAACCGAGGGCCTTTCGACGGCCGGCGTACTGCACCGGGTCATCGGCGACCGGGTGCGGGAGACGATCGCCGCACGGGGCCTTGACCGGCCCGCCATCATCGTGGTCGACCACGGCGGCCCCTCGCGCGCCTCGGCGCAGATCCGAGACCGGGTGGCGGGACAGGTCAGGGAGAGCTTGGTGGGCCTGGCTGGTCCCGTGAGGGCGGCATCGATGGAGTCACCCGACGGCCCGGAATACGACTTCAACAGGCCTCTCTTCGCCGACCTCATGCGCGAAGACGGGTTTTCTTCGGGTGACGTCGTCGTCGCCCCCCTTTTTCTGTCGCCCGGCCGCCACGCCGGCAAAGGGGGGGACCTTGAGACGATTGCCGAACACGCCGCGGCCCGAGTGCCCGGCCTGAAATGCCACTTCACCGCATTGGTGGGCTCCCATCCCCTGACCCTTGAAACCCTCGCAGACGCCCTTGCCAGGGCGCTTCGCGTCGGAACGCATCCATGAGCACTCCCCCCGAAGCCACAGCCAAGCCGCTCCACAAAAATGAGGTGCTGAAGGCCGAGAGCAACTACCTGCGCGGACATATCCTGCAGGACCTCTCTGACCCGTCCACCGGGACCATTTCCGAGGACAGCGCCCAGCTCACAAAATTCCACGGGGTCTACCCGCAGGATGACCGCGACCTGCGCAACCAGCGGCGCAAGGAGGGCAAGGAGAAGGCCTACATCTTCATGGCTCGCGTGCGGGTGCCGGGCGGGGTGTGCACGCCCAAGCAGTGGCTCACCCTCGACGCCCTGGCCGATTCACACGCCAACGGCACGCTCAAGATCACCAACCGCCAGGCGTTCCAGTTCCACGGGATCCTCAAGGGAAACCTGCGCCCTGCAATCCGGGAGGTGAACCGGGTGCTCATGGATACCCTCGCGGCCTGCGGCGACGTGGTCCGAAACGTGATGTGCAACCCGAATCCCCACCTCTCGAGCCTGCATGCCGAGACGCTCGAGATCGCGCGCGCGGTCGGCCGGCACCTCTCCCCGCACACCCGGGCCTACCACGAGCTGTGGGTCGAGGACAGGCTGGTTGGGGGCGGCGACCCCGAAGAGGACGCCGAGCCGATCTACGGAAAGACCTACCTGCCTCGGAAGTTCAAGATCGGGTTCGCAATCCCACCGAGCAACGACATCGACGTGTTCGCCAACGACCTTGGCTTCATTGCCGTGGCGGACGACAAGGGCCGCCTGGCGGGCTTCACCATCACTGTCGGCGGCGGGATGGGAATGTCCCACAACCAGGTCGAAACCTACCCCCGCCTGGCGGAGGTCCTGGGTTTTTGCCGGCCCGAGCAGGTGGTCGAGGTCGCCGAGAAGATCGTGACCGTGCAGCGGGACTTCGGCGACAGGACCGATCGCAAGCACGCGCGGTTCAAGTACACGGTCGCCGACCGCGGGCTCGTTTGGATCCGCAACGAGGTCGAGCGGCGCCTGGGCTGGGAGCTGGGGACCCCGCGGCGCTTCGAGTTCACCGACACCGGCGACCGGTATGGCTGGACCGAGGGGCCAGACGGCAGCGCCCACTTTACCCTCTTCATCGAGAACGGACGGGTGAAGGGCGACGTGAAGACTGCGCTCAGGGAGATCGCCTCGGTGCACACCGGTGATTTCCGGCTTACCCCGAACCAGCACCTGATGATCGCGAGCATCTCGCCGGAGAACCGGCCGCGCATCGAGGGGCTCCTGCGCAAGCACGGGCTCGACACCGCAAACCGGGCCACCGGACTGCGCCTAAACTCCATGGCCTGCGTCGCCCTGCCCACATGCGGGCTGGCCCTCGCCGAGAGCGAGCGGTACCTTCCCGAGCTCGTCACGCAGCTTGACGAGGCGGTCGAATCCGCAGGGCTCAGGGACGACGCCATTGTGATCCGGATGACGGGATGCCCCAACGGATGCGGTCGACCGTTCCTGGCGGAGATCGGATTCGTCGGGCGCTCGCCGGGCAAATACAACATGTACCTCGGCGCCGCATTCAACGGGTCGAGGATGAACACGCTCTACAAGGCGTCGCTCGCCACGGCCGAGATCATCCCGCTGACCCAAGGTCTCCTGAAGCGCTATGCTGCAGAGCGGCTCGACGGAGAGCGATTCGGGGATTTTTCCATCCGTGTAGGGCTGGTTAAGCCAACCGGCACGGCAGCGGACTTTCACTCCGGCCCCGCGGGCGCCTCGGACTCGTAAGACCCTTTCCGCGCGGGTCCCCAAAAAGAGACGGGCCGCCTACCCTAGGCGGCCCGTTCGCTGTGCTTGCTTACCCTAATATACCCTAAACGACACGTTCCGCGCTTACTAGGAGACGTATCTCGATCCGATGGAGCGAGACGCTCGGCACGGGACCAAGGTTTCACTATTCCGAGGAAAAAACCTAACCTATTTTTCAGCTGATATTTAGGAGACAAACGAGGTGGGTTAGGGCCCAGCGAGGCTCTCGGAGCTGGGTTTTTTCGGCCTGGGCTCTGTCCATAGGCGAACCCAGTATTCGGCGAGGTTCTTCATACTGATCCTCTTTGCCCCATAGGAGCGGGCGGCGGCGACCAAGACGGGGACAACAGAGCTCCGTTCCTCGAGGTAACGCCACAACTCCAAGTCGAGGCGGGCGACGGCCGAGGGACCGTCATTTGCGCCGGTCACAATTGAGCGAACTTTATTCTGCCAGAACTGTCTCTCCTCCCGATGCTGCTGGATATAGTCGTGAAGAAGCTGCTCGCTCCGGTTGAGGCTCATGACGCCAACGTGCTTCCAGTGTTGTAAAAAACAACCGTAAAACCCGCTTTCAGCATGGCATTGCAATTTTTCACCATTCGTGGTTACCCTCCTTTACCGAAATCTGATCGCTCTTACCCCTAACTACCATGTGGCCAAAACTTAAAGAACAGCTACCCGCCATCATTCTGACCGCAGTTCTCATTTCAGGCGCTGCTTTTTGGATGCACACGCAGACGGTGGCCGAGATGGCCGCCAAGCAAGAGGCCCAGCTTGTTCCCCTCCGCGAACAGAACGAGGCCCTGAAGGCGTCGGCCGAGGAGAATCGGCGCAATATCGAGGCAACCAACAAGATGCTCAAGGAGGCGATCGCCAAGCGCGAGGCCGACATGTTCAGGACCGACGAGGAAATCCAGAAGCTCAATGGCGAGCGCATGGACGCCCTCGCAGAGGCGATTGCGAAGAAGGTCCAGCCCTACAATCCGCTGCCGAAGAGCCCCGAGGAGGCCGAGAAAATGCAGAATGAGCAGGTCGACAAGGTTTCGTCCCGCCTGCAGCTCAAGATCCAGCCTATTCTCCTCGATATGGCAAAGGACCAGAACCTGACCCGCTCCTCCATCGAGAAATACAGCCAGAGGATTTCGGACCAGGTCGGCACAGCCCTCACGGGCGAGATGGCGCGCAATCAGAAGCTCAACAACAACCTTATGGAGACTCAGGCCGCTGCAGCGGACGCCCTGAAGCTCAATCATGAGCTCACCGCACTCTACCTGAGCACCTTCAAGGACCAGGGCATCGTGACCCGCCTCCTCATGCTCCCGGCCAACGTGGTTCGGGACGCCGCCAATTTCAGCATCATCACCAGCAACGACCGGAAGAAGGTCGAGCAGGACCTGATCATCAAGGAGAACGAGATCGAGAAGCGCCTCTCCGACATCCAGGCCCAGGCCCCGAAGGGCTGAGGCCCGGCTAAGCGGGCTTGACCTGGATCGGGAGCAGGGCCGCGTCCTGCATCCCGTGGATGATCTTCTTGTCCGGGGGACAAAACGTTGCCAAGGCGCCCGATAGGCGAGCCTTGCCCTCAACCACGAAGTAGTACGGGCAGAGCCTGAGGCGACCGTCGGACTCCCGGGCCTCGTGCGGCGCAGTGCCATCATAGAGGCTGTGCCTCACCCTGCGGGGTTTGCGGTAGGTCTGGAGGATGTGGAGGTTCGTGGGAGCGAGCTCCAGCGCGCGCTCGACCCCCTGCTGCCATTCCTCGCGCGAGCAGTCGCTCCCAAGGACAACGCTGCGAGCACCCCAGGCCGTCTCGTGGAATCCGCTGATCTTGATGATGAGGTCCCGCTCCTTCTGGGTCGCCGAGATCAGGTCCCTCCAGGAGCCCAGGGCTCGGCCCGCGGCGCGCGGCCCGTCAAGGACGGCGCCCGGGGGAAGAGGAGCCGGATCCATGACCCAGGTCTGGGGGATGAGGGTTCTAAGGAGTTTGAGCGACCGGCCCCCCAGGGCCTCCGCCCAGTAGTCCTGGAGCAGGTGGTGGTGGAAGAGCGCGAAGGCCAGCTTCTCCTCCTGGTAAGGCCGCATCGGGGGGGCGATGGCGACCTCGCCCGAGGCCCAGGCCTCCAGGATGTACTCCGCCGTCTTTATGCTTCCCAGGTCGAAGAGCTCAAAGAACCTGTAGATCACGTCGATCTTCTCGGGGTTGCCCTCGACGTCGAAGAAGAGCGATCCCCCAAGTGGGAAGAGATCCTCGGGCCTCATGCAGAATACCCTGTGGCCTGCGATCTGGAGCTGGAGGGCGAGCCACTCCATCTCGGGCCGGTAGGTGGCCGCCTCATCGCTCACGACAAGCGCGATCAGGGGATTGCGGATCTCGGGGCGCAGCGCCGCGAGGGACGAATGGAAATTGCGGACCATCGCGTCGTCCGATCCGAGGACGCCCTGCGACCCCCCGTAGAGCCGGTTCAGGAATGCCGTGAGCCCGATGCCCCCGGGGACCGAGTCGAGCTCCGTCATCACGAACCCCTCGTCGGTAAGGAGAAGGTCGGGCCTAAGGACCGTCGGGAACATGCCCCGGTTCTTGGGATCGCGGGCGTGGGCCACGAGGGCGGCAGGCTTGCCGCGGTCGACGTAGTCGGCCACCCAGGGGGCCGTGAGCGGCTTGTTGCGCAGGAGATTCTTGCCCGCAACCGACCTCGTGTAGAGCGCCTCCAACGCCTGGTGGAATTCCAGGCAGGACGCGCCGATCGCCTCAAGCTCCTGGAGCTGGGCGGGGTCTATTGGCCAGGCCGTGGGTGACAGACGCCAGGTCTTGTCCTCGAAGAGAGACTGGCCCGCGAAGGTCGACTTGAGGGTCTCAAAGGAGAGTCTGTTCATCGGTTATGACCTAATCGTCGATCTGGATGTCCTTGTTCCTGTGCCGCGGGCTCCCCGCGCGCAGCCACGCCGTAACGAACGGGTCGATCTTGCCGTCAAGGACGCCCTGGGTGTCGCTCGTGCTGTAGCCGGTCCTCAGGTCCTTCACCATCTGGTAGGGCTGGAGCACGTAGCTCCGGATCTGGCTTCCCCACCCGATCTCGCCCTTCTCCCCGTAGAATCGCTCCATCTCGCTCCGCTGCTCGTCCTGCTTCTTCTCGTAGAGTCGGGCCTTGAGGACGCTCATGGCGCTGGCCCGGTTCTTGATCTGCGAGCGCTCGTTCTGGCACACGACAACGATCCCGGTCGGGATGTGCGTCACACGCACGGCCGAGTCCGTCGTGTTGACGCCCTGCCCGCCCTTGCCCGAGGAGCGGTAGACATCGACACGGATCTCGGCCTCCGGGATCTCGATCTCGATCTCCTCGTTGATCTCGGCGACAACGTCCACCGCGCAGAACGAGGTGTGCCGGCGCTTGTTCGAGTCAAAGGGGCTGATGCGCACCAGGCGGTGAACCCCGCGCTCGGCCTTGGCATAGCCGTAGGCATTCTCGCCCTTCAGGACGAGGGTCGCCTTGGTGATGCCGGCCTGGTCGCCCGACTGGACATCCTGGACCTCGACCTCGAATCCGCGGCGCTCCGCCCATCGGTTGTACATGCGGAAGAGCATGTCGGCCCAGTCGCACGACTCGGTTCCCCCTGCCCCGGCCTGGATGGAAAGAAAGGCGTTGTTGCGGTCGAACTGGCCCGTGAGGAAGGAGGCTATCTCGAGCTTGTCGAGCTCCTCGGCCATCGACGCGACATTGGCCTCGATCTCCTTCTCATGCGCCTCACGCTCCGAGGCCTCTGAGGCCCAGACCAGCTCGATCATCACGTCGATGTCGTCCACCTTGCCCTGGAACGCGATCACGGGAAGGATGGCGCGCTTCATCGCATTCAGCTTCACGATATGCTTCTGGGCCCTCTCGTTGTTGTCCCAGAAAGCCGGATCGCCCATCTGGGCCTCCAGCGCCTCTATCTCCCGGCGTTTTTGATCGACGTCAAAGAAACCTCCACAGGTGGCCTGCGCGCTTCTTGATGTTCTCGATGTGGTTGAGAGATTCGGGAGAGATCATGATGGAACGGGCACTAAAACCCGGACTTTGCCCGACCGCAAGCGGACAAGAGGGGGAGCCCGAAGAACATGCCCCCTCTCTTGCCGGGCTCCCGATTTGTGCGATAGGTTTCGGCAAGCATGAGCACGATCACCGAACGGAGGCTGGGAAGGGGCGGACTAAGGGTCTCCGCAATCGGACTTGGGTGCATGGGCATGAGTGAGTTCTACGATCCGGCCAAGATGGACGATGCGGAGTCGGTCCGCGTGATCCACCGTTACCTCGACGCGGGCGGAAACTTCCTCGACACGGCCGACATGTACGGGAGCGGCAGGAATGAGGAGCTGGTGGGCTCCGCCATCGCCGGGCGAAGGAACAAGGTGGTCCTTGCCACCAAATTCGGGAACGTTCGCGGCCCGAAAGGCGAGTTTCTGGGGGTCCGGGGCGACCCGACCTATGTTCGACAGTGCTGCGACAAGAGCCTTTCCAGGCTTAAGGTGGACGCGATCGACCTCTACTACCAACACCGCGTCGACCCGAAGGTGCCGATCGAGGACACCGTGGGAGCCATGGCGGAGCTCGTGACGGCCGGCAAGGTCCGGTTCCTGGGACTCTCCGAGGCTGCACCCGACACTCTCCGGCGGGCCGCGGCAGTCCATCCGATCGCGGCGCTCCAGACGGAGTATTCCCTGTGGAGCCGCGACCCGGAGGACCGGATCCTCGCGACGACCCGGGAGCTTGGGATTGGGTTCGTGGCCTACAGCCCCCTTGGGCGCGGGTTCCTCACGGCGCAGTTCCGGAGCCTGGATGACCTGCCCGCCGACGATTACCGGCGCAACTCCCCGCGGTTTCAGGGCGGTAATTTCCAGAAGAACCTAGAGCTGGTAAAGCAGGTCCAGGAGCTGGCCCGGGAGAAGGGTTGTACGCCAAGCCAACTCGCGCTGGCGTGGGTCCTTGCCCAGGGGGAGGACATCGTGCCCATCCCTGGGACCAAGCAGTCCAGGTACCTCGACGAGAATTTGGCGTCCCTCACCGTGCGCCTGTCCCCGGCGGAGCTCAGGAGGATTGACGCGATCCTGCCGGCCGGCAGCACGGCGGGCGACCGCTACCCGGCCCAGAGCATGCAGGCCGTTAACCGCTAGACTGCTCGGCTGGGGCCCCCGGGGGCTTGGAGCCGTGGAGAAGAGACTCCTCGTGATCGAGGAGCTGCTGCAGGGGCCGGTGCACCTCGTCGATGATGACCCCGTCAAGCCAGAGCTTCTCGAGCGCGACGCGCTCGGCCTTGAGCGCCGCCAACCGGTAGGCGTGTCCGGCATGGCGGCGGCGGCTTGCGCGCGAGCGGGTCTCGCCCTCGGTCGCAAGGACTGCGTAACGCTGCTCATATTCGGCAATGACAGTGCCCAGGGCAGCCTGGTGCTCAGCCGTCGCGGCGTCAGGCTTCAGTTCCTTCAGCGCGTTTAGCCCAGCCTGAACGGCAGTCATGCGGGCCAGGCGCTCCTCCTTGGGACGGTCCTCGTCCTCGCCGATGCCGAGGCGCTTGATGAGCCATTCGAGGGTGGTGCCCTGGACGAGAAGCGTCGTGGCGATCACGCCGAAGGCCAGGAAGATGACAATGTCCCTGCCGGGGAACTTGCTCCCGTCGCCCAGGTACAGGGGGATCGAAAGGGCCGCGGCCAGGGTCACCGTTCCGCGCATTCCGGCCCAGCTGACGATGAACACCGCCCTCGGGGGGGACGGCTTCTCCTTGCGCCGAATCGCGGGGACGAGGAACGGCAGGTAAGTGCCTGGGAAAACCCACGCAATGCGGGCCATCATGGCGGTGCCCGAAACGGCAGCCGTCATCGCAACCAGCTGCAGGACACTGAACTCATGGTTCACCGCCTCAAGGAGGGGCGCGAACTGGAGTCCAAGGAGGACGAAGGCGATGCCGTTGAGCCAGAAGATGACCATCGCCCACACGCCGTAGGCGTGCTGGCGGCTCTCGGCATCCATCCGCACCGGGTCGCGCCATCCCGAGTAAAGGCCCGCGGCGACCACCGCGAGTATCCCGGACACGTGCAGGTGCTCGGCCAAGAGGTACGCGGCGTAGGGCGTGAGCAAGGAGAGCGTCGTCTCGATCATCGAGTCGCTCGCCTCGACGTGGCGCAGGAGGTCCCGGACCTTGCCAACGCCGTAACCCACCCCGAGTCCGATGGCAAAACCGCCCACGGCCAGGACCGAGAATTCCCAGGCCGCCTGGCGCAAGGAAAAGGTTCCCGCGATGGCCGCAGCCAGGGCGAACTTGAACGCGACAAGGCCCGTCGCGTCGTTCATCAGGCTCTCCCCGTTGAGGATCGTCGTGATGCGCGCGGGAACCTTGAGGTGCTCCGTGGCCGAGTTCACGGCGACGGCGTCGGTCGGCGAGACGATGGCGCCGAGCGCGAAGGCCATCGCCAGGGGAAGGCCGGGCACGAGCGCATGGGCGACGAGACCCACGGCCAAGGTCGTGAACACGACAAGACCGATCGCCAAAAGGAGGATCGGACGCCTTGCCTTGACGAGTTCCCGGATGGGCATGAGCCAGCCGTCCGAGAAGATGAGCGGCGGCAGGAAGCACAGGAAGAAGAACGCGGGATCCAGGGCGAACGGGGGGAACCCCTTAATGTAGCCCGCGGCGATGCCGCCGCCCAGGTAGGTGATGAGCTGCGGCCAGGGCAGCCACCGTCCGACGACTGCGAGGCCCGCGATCAGCAGCAGGAGCAGGAGTGCGTGCTCGAATTCGGTCATGGCTGGGGCGGCGGGCCCGGGTTCCTAGGGCGTCGCCGGCCTAGGCGGCCGGCTGGCTCTTCTTCTTCTTGCGCTCCCAGTACCAGGCTATCCAGATGCAGACCTCGTAGAGGAGGTAGAGCGGGATCGCCATGGCGACCTGGGTCACCACCTCGGGGGTCGTGAGCACAGCGCCCAGAATCAGTGAAAGGACCGCCACGTGCCGGCGGTATTTCTTCAGGTGCTCGTGCGTCAGCACGCCGATCTTGACCAGGAAGAGGACGACCAGGGGGAACTGGAAGCCCAGGCCCATTCCGAAGATGAACTTGCAGACAAAGTTGATGTACTCCTGGGCTCGCCAGTCCTGTGCGGAAAATCCGAGGAGCTCGGAGTATTGGACCGAGGCCCTGAGCGCCACGGGAAGGAGCACGAAGTAGGTCGAGAGGACGCCGGCGATGAAGAGGAAGATGGACCACCCCAGCCAGCTGAAGATCACCTTGCGCTCCTTAAGGTTGAGGGCCGGCAGGACGAATCCCCCCATGAAGAAGATCCAGAAAGGGGACGAGATGGCCAATGCAGCGAAAAGGGCGACGTGAAAGGCCACCATGAACGACTCGGCGGGGCTAAAGTTGTGCAGCTTCACCTCCAGGAGCTCCGTCGACTTGGGGTCCGCCTCCATGGTGAGCGTCGCCACCTGCTGGTTACCCATGGGCGCCACCCCCATGTGGAACACGACATGGGGCGCGTCGCCAGGGGGTAACCCCGGGAACTGCTCCCGGGTGACCTCGTAGGGCCCGAGCCTCGTGTCACCGATCTGGAAGGTGACCGTGGGCTTCGCCTTCTCGAACATGTGCATGTGCCGCAGGGGCTCCTCGAGAACCTTGACGAGCCAGGGGCTGCCGAAAAGGCACGCAAGCAGCGCCACCATGATGACGGCGACTGACTTCACCAGGGCCGACCGGAGGTCATTCAAGTGCCCCCAGAAGGACTTCTTCGGACCCACGTCCTCGAGCTCAGCCGCAACGGTTGGTTTTTCTTCGGCCACGGCTTTGGGGGTCTAGGTGCGGAGCGAGCCCGACGCCATCTCCGCCAGGAAACTCTGGTAGGTGGAGGCAATCCCCTCCCCCAGCCCGATGCGCGCCTTCCAGCCGAGGGCCGCGAGCCTCGACGTGTCGAGGAGCTTGCGGGGCGTGCCGTCGGGCATGGAGGAGTCCCAGGTGATGCGTCCCCTGTAGCCGGTGACGCGGGCCACCTGTTCTGTGAGCTCCCGTATGGTGACATCGCTACCGGTCCCGACATTCACCCAGTCCGGCGGATTGTCGCAGCCCAGCAGGAACGCGCAGGCGTCTGCTAGGTCGTCGACATGCAGGAATTCTCGGCGCGGCGTGCCCGTTCCCCATGCCGTCACCTCGGTGACGCCCGCCTCGCGGGCCTCGTGGAAGCGCCGGATGAGCGCCGGCAGGACGTGCGAGTTCTTGGGGTGGTAGTTGTCGCCCGGGCCGTAGAGATTGGTGGGCATCGCCGAGTGGAATAGCACCCCGTGCTGCTTGCGGTAGTACTGGCAGAGCTTGAGCCCGGCAATCTTCGCGATGGCATAGGCCTCGTTCGTGGGCTCAAGGGCACCGGTCAACATGCACTCCTCGGTCATGGGCTGCACCGCGTGCTTCGGATAGATGCAGGAGCTGCCGAGGAAGAGGAGCCTTCCGACACCGCTCTTCCAGGCTCCGTGCACCGCGCTTGAGGCTATCGCCAGGTTCTCATGAAGGAAGTCGGCCGGGTACGTGGCATTGGCGTGGATCCCCCCCACCTTGGCTGCGGCCACGATCACAATCTCGGGCCTTTCCGCAGACAGGAAAGCCTCGACCGCGGCCTGGCTCGTCAGGTCCAGCTGCGCGCGCTCCCGGGTAAGGAGCTCCACGGAGGGTTCCTTCCGGAACCGGCGTACCAGCGCCGAACCCACCATTCCTCGGTGGCCTGCAATGAAGATCTTTGTCACGGAGGCGGCAGCTTGGCGATCTGCGACTCCCGTTTGGCAAGGTCCAGATCGTGGTCCACCATGATCTTCACGAGCTCCTTGAACTTCACCGTGGGCTTCCAGCCCAGCTGGCGGGTGGCCTTTGCCGGGTCGCCGATCAGGAGTTCGACCTCCGCGGGCCGCTCATAGCGGGCGTCGTGTCTGACGTACTTCTCCCAGTCAAGGCCGACACAGGCGAACGCCTCCCTACAGAAGTCTTTGACGCTGTGGGTCTCGTTCGTCGCGACGACGTAGTCATCCGGCTTCTCCTGCTGGAGCATGATCCACATCATCTCGACGTACTCCTTGGCGTAGCCCCAGTCGCGCTGGGCATCCAGGTTGCCGAGATAGAGCGAATCCTGGAGCCCCATCTTGATCCGGGTGGCCGCCCGGGTAATCTTGCGGGTGACGAACGTCTCGCCGCGGCGGGGGGACTCGTGGTTGAACAGGATGCCGTTGCTCGCGTGCAGGTTGTAGCTCTCGCGGTAATTGACCGTCAGGTAATAGGCGTAGGCCTTCGCGCAGCCGTAGGGTGATCGGGGCCAGAAGGGCGTGAGCTCCGTCTGGGGAACCTGCTGGACCTTGCCAAACATCTCCGATGACGAGGCCTGGTAGTATCGGACCTTCTTCACCAGTCCCGCCTCTCGGATCGCCTCGAGGATGCGCTGGGCACCCAGCCCGTCGACGTCGCCCGTGTATTCGGGGATGTCAAAGGACACCCTCACGTGGGACTGCGCGCCCAGGTTGTAGATCTCGTCGGGCTGGAGCTCGTAGAGGAGCTTCACCATCTGCACGGAATCGGCCAGGTCCCCGTAGTGCAGAAAGAGCCTGACCCCGTTCACGTGGGGGTCGCTGTAGAGGTGGTCGATCCGGCTCGTGTTGAATGTCGAGGCCCTGCGGATGATCCCGTGCACCTCATACCCCTTGGACAGCAGGAGCTCGGCGAGGTACGAGCCATCCTGGCCTGTGATTCCGGTAATGAGTGCTTTCTTCATGGATAAAGAGGGGGATTTAAGGGTATGCGCGAGCCCTCGGGCAAGCACGCATACGGGAGCCGGGGTCCGGACCGCTCATGCCGAGACCTGATTGGCGGTCGCGACTAGCCGCGCAACGAGCGCCTTGACCGACTTAAGGCTGTGTTCGCTCAGGAGCCGGCCCTCGGCATCGAAGGCCTTGCGCGCGGCGGGCAGGACGCATTGGCCGGGCACCACCAGGCACCCGAGCTTGGACAGCAGCTGTTGGACCTGGACCAGCGAACGGACGCCCCCGAACGGACCGGGCGAGGCGGAGATCACCGCGGCCACCCGGCCCTCAAACGGGTCGGAATCGACCCGGCTGCACCAGTCTAGGGCGTTCTTCAGGAGCGGCGTCAGCATGGAGTTGTATTCGGGCGAGGCGACCAGGAGCCCCCGGTGGCTGGAAACCAGGTCGGCAAACCTCTGGGCGCCGGCCGGGAGACCGGCTTCGTCCTCCAGGTCGCCGTTGTAGAGCGGGAGACCGAGGGTGGCCAGGTCGAGGACCGTCACCTCGCAGCCCAGGCCGCGCGCCTCCCCGACCGCCACCGCCAGGAATTTCCCGTTCAGGGATCCCCGGCGCGAGCTGCCGCAAAAGGCGAGGATGCGGGTCGGCGTTGCCATTGCGGCAGGTAACCCTAACCGAGGGACGTGAGCAAGCGCTCGAGCTCGGCGCGCTTGGCCTGCTGGTCCGCCAGCTGCTTCCTGGCTCCCTCAAGCACGGCGGCAGGCGCCTTGCTCACGAAGGCCTGGTTGGCCAGACGGGCTTCGGTCCCGGCGATATGCTTGGCGAGCGACTCGATCTCCTTTTTCATGCGCACCTTTTCCGCCGCCACGTCCACCGTGCTCGCCAGGTCCAAGTAGAGCGTCCCGAGAGTGGTGACCGCGGCAGGCGCCCCTTCCACGGATGCGCGACGGGAAATTTCCGCGGCACCGGCCATGCGGCAAAGCTTCGAAAGGTTCGACTCGACCGTGGACCAGGGCTCGTCGCCGGCAATCAGGAAGAATTTCACGTCGCGCCTGCTCGCCAGGTTGTGCTCGGCCTTGAGCGCCCTTGCCCTTGAGACGAAGAGCTTCATCTGCTCCACGAGGGCCGCCTGGGCTGGGTCGGGCCGGGCGCCAAGGACGCCAAGAGCCGTTGCGCAGCTCGACGCATCGTCCAAGACCGCATCCTGGATAAAGCCGCCCTTTGGCCCGCTGTAGCCGAGTTGCGACCAGAGTTCCTCGGTGATGAAGGGAATGACGGGGTTAAGCAGAAGGAGCGTCTGCCTGAGGACCAGGTCCTGGATGGCGAGGCAGGTGGCCTTTGTGTCCTCGCTCTGCAGCTTTGACTTCGAAACCTCGACGTACCAGTCGCAGAAGTCATTCCAGAAAAACCCGTAGAGCGCATGGGTGGCCGCACTGAACTCAAAGGCGCCGAACGAGCGGTCGACCTCGCGGGTGGTCGCGAGCAGGCGCTCCAGGATGGCATGGTCGTCCGCGTCAAACTTCGCGGGATTGATGCGGGCGAGGATGGCCTTCGTCGTGGAGTTGTCCCCGGCCGGCCCGCTCATCTGGCGGAAACGGCAGGCGTTCCAGAGCTTGTTGCAGAAGTTCTTCCCGCCCTCGATACGGTCCTCCTGGAAGCGGATGTCCTGGCCCTGGGGGGCCGTGGATACGATCCCGAACCGGAGACCGTCGGCGCCGTACCCGTCGATCAGGTCGAGGGGATCGGGCGAGTTGCCCAGGGACTTCGACATCTTGCGTCCCTGCGCGTCGCGGATGATCCCCGTGAAATAGACGTCGCGAAACGGAATCCGCCTCTCGATCGGCTCGCCCGGCCTGACAAATTCCAGGCCGGCCATGATCATTCGGGCGACCCAGAAAAAGATGATGTCGGGCCCGGTAACGAGGGTGCTCGTCGGATAGAAGGCGTCGAAACCCTCGGCCTCCATCGCGTCGGGTTCCGGCCAGCCCAAGGTCGCGAAAGGCCAAAGCCACGACGAGGCCCAGGTGTCGAGGACGTCCTCCTCCTGGACCCAGTTCTCCGGGTCGCTGGGCCCTTCAGCGGAAACATGCACCTTGGCTGGGTCCTTGAGGTCCGCCTCCGTCAGGCGGTCCCGGTCAAGGCCCTTGCGGTACCAGACCGGTATCCGGTGGCCCCACCACAGCTGGCGGCTGATGCACCAGTCCTGGATGTTATCAAGCCAGTGGAGGTACACCTTGGACCAGCGCTCGGGGTGAAAACGGATCAAGCCGTCGCGAACCGCCGACTTGGCCTCCTCGATGCGCGGATAGCGCAGCCACCACTGCCACGTGAGCCGCGGCTCGATCGGCACGTCGGCCCTCTCCGAATACCCGACGTTGTTCTGGTAGGCCTCTTCGCCCAGGAGGGCTCCCGAGGCCCGGAGAAGCTCGGCAGCCTTCTTCCTGGCGGCGAACCGCTCCATGCCGGCAAGCTCGGGACCGGCGAGCTCGTTGAGGGTCGCGTCGGCGTTGAGGATGTCGAGGATCGCAAGGCCGTGGCGCTGGCCGATCTCGTAGTCCACCTTGTCGTGGGCGGGTGTGATCTTGAGGGCGCCAGAGCCGAACTTGGGGTCCACCGAGGCATCGGCGACGATCGGGATCTCGGCCCGGTTCAAGGCGCGCCATACCTTCCGCCCGACCATGCCCGCATACCGGGGGTCGTCGGGATGGACTGCAATCGCAACGTCACCGGGAATGGTCTCGGGCCGGGTCGTTGCCACCTGGATGAACTCCCCGGGGGCGTCGACGAGCTCGTAGCGAACCTTGTAGAGCGACGCGTTCGTCGGCTTCATGATGACCTCCTCGTCCGAGAGCGCGGTGAGGGAAGCCGGGCACCAGCTCACCATGCGCTTGCCGCGGTAGATGTGGCCACGCTTGAAGAGCTCGGTGAAGGTCCCGATGACCGCCTTCGAGTACGCGGGGTCCATCGTGAACTGCGTCCTGCCCCAATCGCACGAGGCGCCGAGCCTCTGGAGCTGCTCGAGGATCTTCCCCCCCTTTTCGCGGCGCCAGCCCCACACCCGCTCAATGAAGGCCTCTCGCCCGTCGTCATGGCGGGTCTTCTTTTGCTTGCGCAGCTCGCGCTCAACCACCGTCTGGGTGGCGATTCCCGCGTGGTCCAGCCCGGGGATCCAGAGGGCCGACTTGCCCTCGAGGCGTGCCCGCCGGATCAGTATGTCCTGGAGCGTGTTATTGAGAACATGGCCGATCGTGAGCACGCCCGTGACGTTGGGCGGCGGCATGACAATCGCATAGGGCTGGCGTTCCGGATCGGCCTTCGCGGCAAAGGATCCGGCATCCAGCCACGCCGCATACCACTTCTTTTCTACGTCGCGCGGCTCATAGCTCTTGGTGATCTCGGGCATGGGAGCCCGCCAGCAAACCGGGAGGGCCCCGGGCAGGCAAGTCCGGGGTGCGCACCGTCCGGGATTGAATCCTGCCCCCCACCCGGTTCAATGGACTCCTTACATGGCAAGAACCCCGGAAGATCTGGCTCGCTCAACCCTCGTTTTCACGCCGGAAACGAGTGGGGCCGACCGGATAGCGGCCTGCAAGGCGTTCCTGAAGGAGGCGATGGCCGACCTTAGGTTGCGCCACGATACGGGTGCGTCGGGCCAGGAGGTCGAGAACGGGCGGGCCGCCATCATAGACCTGCTGATAGCCAAGCTTTTCGATCACGCAATCGTCCTTTACGCGGGCACCCGCGGACCCACCCCGGCTGCGGTTGCCATGATGGCACTTGGCGGGTACGGGCGCAGCGAACTGGCCCCCTGGAGCGACGTGGATGTCATGTTTCTGTACCCGACCAAGTCCAAGCCCGCGGTCGTGCTGCCATTCCAGGCCCACCTGACGCAGGAGGTACTCTATCCGCTCTGGGACTGCGGGCTGAAAGTCGGACACTCCACCCGCACCGTCGAGGAGGTGTTCGTCCAGGCAAAGAAGGAGATCATGACGATGACAGCCCTCCTTGAAGGGCGCTACGTGGCGGGCTCCGCGGCCCTCTGCGACTCGTTTCTCCTGGCCTACCGGAACTTCTACACCACAGACGACCCGAAGGGGTACATCCTCGCCCGGCTTGAGGACCAGACGAACCGTCGCTCCAAGTTTGGCGACACGGTCTTTAACCAGGAACCCGACATCAAGAACGGGGTCGGCGGCCTGCGCGACTACCAGAACACGCTCTGGATGGCCCGCGTGAAGCTCGGGATCAGCCGCATGGACGAGCTGGCCAAGGAAGGCATCCTGACGGCCGCCGAGGTTGGGGATTTCGGGCGGGCGTATGACTTACTGCTCCGGGTCCGCAACGAGCTCCATTTCCAAAGCGTCCGGCCGACGGATACCCTCAACCTCGATTCCCAAGCCCGGGTGGCGCTTAGCCTTGGGTACACCCAGCCCGTGCTGCTGGATAGGGTCGAGCGGTTCATGCAGGATTATTACCGGTCCGCCCAGACGATTTTCCAGACCTCGAAGAACGTTGAGAGCAGGCTTGCGCTGGCAATCGGCCGCAAGTCGAGCGGCGCCAAGGTGCCCATCCGCGAGGCCCTTAAGATTGCCCGCCTTCGGCGAGCCCGCCGGGTGGATGGCTTCGTGGTCCGGGGCGAGGAGTTGGCCGCCGAGACCAAGGCCGTGTTTGTGGACGATCCGGTGCGCATGATCCGGGTTTTCCGGCACTGCCAGCAGCTCGACTGCACCCTCGATTTCAACCTGACCCAGCTGATCCGGACGTCCCTCCCCCTGATGGACAGTGTGGTGGAGTCCCCTGACGCCGCCACCGCCTTCCGGGCCATCCTCTCGGAGTCAGGCGTGGTGCAGCCGGCTCTCGCACGGATGCATGAGCTGGGCGTGCTGGGGCGCTATATCCCGGAGTTCAATGCCCTTACCTGTCTGGTGCAGCACGAGTTCTATCACCGCTATACTGCTGATATACATACACTTAATGCAATTCGCGAGCTGGATTTGGTCTTCACGGAAGCCGATCCCATCAAGGTCAAATACCGGGCGGTGATGCACGAGGTGGAGGACCCGGCGCTGGTCTATTTGACTCTCCTTTTGCACGACATCGGAAAGGCCGTCGGGATCCAGAACCACTCCGAGTCCGGCGTGCGCCTGGCGCTGCCGACGCTGCAGCGACTTGGGGTGTCCACCCGGGGTCAGGCGCTTGTTTCATTTGTTATAAAGAATCATCTCGCGATGGCACGATTCTGGCAGAAGCGGGATGTAGATGACCCTAAAACATCAGCAAGTTTTGCCGAGCTGGTGGGCGACCAGGAGCGCCTGCGGTTTCTCTATGTACATACCTTTTGCGACGCCCGCGGGACATCCTCGGACCTCTGGAATAGCTACAAGGACACTTTACATACCACATTATATAGGAACACGCTTGAGCGCCTGAGGCTCGGGTCCGCTGTTGATGCTAGCTTCGAGGAAAAACGAAAAATGACCGAACAGGAACTTATCGCCAAAAGGATACCAGGCATAAGCAACGACGAGATCGCCGCTCATTTCAGCCTGCTTCCGGACCGCTACTTCATTCTCACCGATTCGAGCGAGATCACGCTCCACATCCAGATGGTGAACCGGCTCTTGAAGTCGATTTCCTCGACCGAGTCGGTGGGCAGCCTACGTCCTGTCATTGACTGGAAGGACGACCTGAACCGGTCGCTGACGGTGGTGAACGTCGTGACGTGGGACCGCGCCGGATTATTCTACAAACTGGCTGGAGCCTTCAGCGTGGCAGGACTCAACATTTTGGGCGCCAAGGTGATATCAAGGACGGATCACATCGCGATAGACACCTTCTACGTGGTCGAGCCCGGCCATGGGGTGGTCCAGAACGCCGCGGCCCAGGAATCCTTCGCCAAGATCATTGAGTCGGCCCTCGTATCCAGCTCCGACCTCTATCCCGACATCGTTGCCCAGGCCAAGAAGATCGCCTCAACCCGTTACATGTACAACAAGGGAGGGGAGACGCTCCAGAGCTCGTTCCCCCCCACCGTCGACGTTTACCACGAGATCTCGATGCAGCGCACCATTGTGGAGGTCCAGGCGAGAGACCAGATCGGGCTCCTCTACAGGCTAGCCAAGGTCATCTCCGATTTTGGCTTCGACATCACCTTCGCGAGGATCGGGACCGAGAGGGGCGTCGCCATCGATACGTTCTACATCGAGAGCGCGAACCACGAGTCCGTTGAGGATACCGAGCGCCTGGTGAAGCTGCGCGCCGCCCTGACCGAGGTGATCACCCCCTCCCTCGTGCCGGTAGCCGAGTCGGCTTAGCCGGCCCTAGGCAGGCCGGGCGGTACGCCGGGTAACACCCTTGCGTAATCCCTTGCACGCCCTCCCCCGCCCTGCACGACTGGTGGCATGACCGAAGAAGAGGAATTGGCCGCGCTGCACGCGATCTCGTCCCTCGCGTCGGGATCCGACGACCCGGCCGTGGCGACCCGCGAGATCGTGGCCATAGTCTCCCGGTGCTTCGCGCCAAAGAGCGCCCTGGTAGCCTTTCAGAACCCGGAGTCCGGGCGCCTTGAGATTGAGGCGTCGATGGGGGTGCCCGCTGACGCGGAACCCTGGTTTCGGCCCGGCCAGGGACTTCCCGGCTGGGTCGTCTGGCACCTAAAGCCCATCGTCGTGGCCGACTCCCCTTCGGACCTTCGGAGCCGGCCCCTCTCCCGGGACACGCGCAGCGAAATGGCCGCACCCATTGCTCTCCCGAACGGCCACGTTTTCGGGGTTGTGGCGCTCGAGCACAACCTGGTCGCCCATTTTAGCGCGGGAGACCTGGAGCACCTGGCCAGGATTGCTCAGGCCGCGGCACTCGTCCTGAACCGGCTCTGGGAACTCAGGCACCTCCGGGGCAAGGCCCGCCAGCTTGAGGCCCTGATCGCCACCGGCCAGGCCCTGGTAGGAAAGCTCGAGCAGCGCGAGCTCTTCGAGACGCTCACTCGGGACGCCCTTGCGATGATGCAGGCGAAGGCGTGCAGCTTCTTCACCTACGACCCGAGTGCCTCAAGCCTCAGGCTCGCCTCGTTCCGTGGCGCGCCGGACACCCTCACTCCCGAGGGGGACCTTCCCGTGAGGCTTTGCCTGGCCGCCTCGGCGATTCGGACACGCAAGGCGGTATCCTTCTCAGACATCCAGTCTCCCGAGTTTCACGACCTGCAGGACCTCCCCAAGGATCCCGAGCTGCGCTCGGTGATCGCAACTCCCATGCTCTTCGAGGGCGAGGTCATGGGTGTCCTCACGTGCTTCACGGACCGGAAGCGTGTGTTCGACAACGACGAGAAACGGCTGTGCAGCGCCCTCGCCAGCCTCGGCGCCGTGGCGCTTCAGAACTCACGCCTCTACTCGAGGGTTTTCCTGAGCGAGGAGTCGCTGCGCAAGAACGAGCGCCTGACGACCCTCGGGCTCCTTGCGGCGGAGATCGCGCATGAGATCCGCAACCCGCTCACCGTCATCAAGCTCCTCCACGGCGGGATGGGCCTCGATTTTGTGGAGGGAGACCCGAGGCGAACTGACGTCCGCGTGATTGGCGAGAAGCTCGACCAGCTGGAGTCCATCGTAACGCGTGTCCTGAACTTCGCCAAGGCCCCGACCAGCCTCCACGCACGCCACCAGGTGGCGGAGATCGTGGGCGACACCCTTGTGCTCGTGCGCCTCAAGCTCGCGCAGAACAACATCCACATCGCCTATGAGCCCCCACCCCATCCGGTCGTGGTCGAGGGCCACAAGGGCCAGCTTCAGCAGGTGGTCCTGAACCTGATCATCAACTCGATGCAGGCCATGCCCGACGGCGGCGAGATCACGCTCAGGCTCTCGGCAGAGCACAAGGATTCCGGAGGACTGGCCGTGCTCGACGTTTCCGACACGGGCCTTGGGATACCGGACGCGATCCGGGAGCGGATATTTGACTCCTTCCTCACGGGACGGCACGACGGCACGGGGCTTGGGCTCGCCATCGCTAAGCGCGTCCTCCAGGGCCACAACGGCGACATCCAGCTCCTCGGAACGAGCCCCTCGGGCACGACCTTCCGGATCACGATGCCGCTGGCCCGGGGTTAGCGGGCATTTGGACTACTCCTCGAGCTCGACGTTCCAGTAGGCGATATCCAGGAAATCCTTCCATATCTCGCGGTGCTGGGTCCCGAGCACCATCGAGATCACGGGTCTCCACTTCGGCCTGGAGGGCTTGCGGACCAGGCGCATGCCCGCCTCATGGGGAAGGCGGTTCGCCTTGCGCGAATTGCACCTGATGCACGAGCAGACGATGTTCTCCCACGTGGTCTTCCCGCCGTAGTCCCTGGGGATCACGTGGTCCAGGTTCAGCTGCTCGCGGGGCAGGACCTTTGCACAGTACTGGCACGAGTTCTTGTCGCGCTCGAACACGTTGGTGCGGGTGAGCTTGAGCTCCTTGCACGGGAGCTTGTCGAAGAAAGTGAGGAGGATGACGCGGGGCAGCCGGATCGCCCGCGTCGGCGTGTGGACCATTTCAAGTTCGGCGGCGGTCGGGTGGTCGGCCGAGAAATCGATCCAGTCCATCATCGAGAACATCCGGAAGTCGTCCTCCTGCTGGTGGACGACGTGGGCATGGCCACGGGCCATGAGCCCGAATGCGCGCCGTGCGCCGATGACGTTCACCGCCTGCCACAGGCGATTCAGGACGAGCACCGGCTGATCAAGGGCTGCCTCCATACGGAACATCGAATTAGCGGCGGCGCACCTCGGCTGTCAAGCGATGCCACAAGTTGTTAAGGAAACATTAAATTCGAGGCGCTAGTTGGCATCCACGAATTGGTTACAGGCTGGTGAAACTTGTCTTTCTTGCTGGTTGGTACGGCCCTTGCATCGTCCAGCGGGTCCGAGGCGAATCAACCTTCCAGCAACGCCCCGGACACCACAGCCCAAATGTCCCTCAAATCGATCCTCTTCGGCAAGGAGAAGTCCCTCACGGACCGAAACCTCTTCCACAGCATCTCCCTGATCGCCCTCTTCGCGTGGGTGGGCCTGGGTGCCGACGGCCTCTCGTCTTCGTGCTATGGCCCCGAGGAGACCTTCAAGGCGCTGGGCACGAGCCCCCACCTGAGCCTCTTCGTCGCGCTGGCCTCGGTCGTGACGATTGTCGCCATTTGCGCCAGCTACTCGCAGATCATCGCCCTGTTCCCGACGGGCGGCGGCGGCTACCTGGTGGCCAGCAAGCTCCTGTCGCCGGCGACGGGCGTAGTCTCGGGCTGCGCGCTCCTGATAGACTATGTCCTGACGGTCACTCTCTCGATCGCGAGCGGCTTCGACGCCCTCTTCAGCCTATTCCCCGAATCGGCCCAGCACCTCAAGCTCGGATGCGCCGTCATCGGCCTCGTTGGCCTCACGGTCATCAACCTGCGGGGCGTGAAGGAATCCGTTGTGATCTGGGTGCCAATCTTCGGCGTCTTCGTCCTGACGCACGCCTTTGCGATCATCTATGCGATGATCTCGCACTCCTCGGGCCTCGCGGGAATCGCGACCGCGACGACGCACGAGATCCACTCTGTGAGCGCATCGGTCGGATGGTTCGGGCTCATGGCCCTCCTCCTGAAGGCGTACAGCATGGGCGCCGGCACCTACACGGGCATCGAGGCCGTGAGCAACGGCCTACCCATCCTCCGCGAGCCACGCGTCCGCACCGGCAGGAAGACCATGGTCTACATGGGAGTATCCCTTGCCCTGACGGTCGCGGGACTGCTCGTTGCGTACCAGCTCTACAATGTCCAGATCGACCCGAACAAGACGCTGAACGCGGTCCTTTTCGAGCAGATGACCGCCAGCTGGAACCATATCGCGGGTGGCTCCTATGTCTGGATAACCCTAGCCTCGGAGGCAGCGCTCCTGATCATCGCGGCGCAGACGGGCTTCCTGGACGGGCCCCGGGTCCTCGCGAACATGGCTCTGGACCGCTGGTTTCCCGCGCAGTTCGCCAACCTGAGCGAACGCCTCGTGACTCGCAACGGCGTCCTCCTGATGGGGCTTTCCGGCCTGGTCATGATGCTCGCGACTAAGGGCTCCGTGGACCTCCTGGTGATCTTCTACTCGATCAACGTGTTCATCACCTTTTCGCTCTCGCAGCTGGGGATGGTGCGGCACTGGTGGGAGGAGCGCAAAGCCGACCCGACTTGGCTCCGCAAGCTCGCGATCAACGGGTTTGGACTCGTCCTCACGGGCTCGATCCTGATCTCGCTCACGATCGTCAAGTTCAACGAGGGCGGCTGGGCCACCCTACTGGTGACGGGAGTGCTTGTCGTGACGGCCTTCGGGATCAAGCGCCACTACAACGGCGTGCGCTCCCAGCTGAGGCGCCTGGACTCGATCGTCGAGGCCGCCGAGGCCGAGGCGCTGGCGGTCCCGTCCAATCCGGCCCCGGCCGACCCGAAGGCCAGGACAGCGGTCATCCTCGTCAATGGCTTCAACGGGCTCGGCCTGCACACGATCCTCAACGTCCCGCGCATGTTCGGGAACACCTTCCGAAACTTCATCTTTGTCCAGGTAGGCTCGGTGGACGCCGGCAATTTCAAGGGCGCCGCGGAGATTGACGACCTGCGGATCCACACCGAGCAGGAGGCGAACCGCTACGTTCAGTTCGCCCGCGCCCGGGGCTACGGGTCCAAGGCGTTCACCTCAATCGGATACGACATCACGAGCGAGGTGATGAAGCTCGCCCGGGAGGCCTCTACGGAGTTTCCAAACCAGGTCTTCTTTGCGGGCCAGTTGCTCTTCACCTACGAGACCAACCTCACCCGCTGGCTCCACAACCACACCGTGTTCACCCTCCAGAGGCGGTTCTTCCTTTCGAGCATGCCGTTCGTCGTGCTGCCGATCCGCGTGGATACGGACTCCTGACGCCCTAGCCGAGAAGCACCTGCCACTGGTTGTCGCGGGCGGCGCGCGCCGCTTTGAGCGCCCCGATCGCGACGTAGCGCTGGAAGTCCTGCCCCGCAAGGCGCACCTTAGGGGTCTCGAACCCGTCGTCGGAGAGCTTCTTCTGTAGCACGGTGTCGATGCCCCGGATCTGGGATCCGCCGCCGGTGACGATGATGTTCTGGAGGAGCGTGACCACAGAGTCGGAGGACGCCGAGGCGATCAGGGTCGTGAGTGCCGGGTAGATCTTGTCTATCAGGGCGTTGCAGGCGTTTCCAATCGCATCCCCCAACTCAAGCGTGCGGCTTTTGCCCCCGATCACCACCTTCACCTCCAGGGGTTTCCGGCTGGGACCGACGTAGGCATGCGCCTCCTTGATGTCGCGAATCGTGATCAACGAGAGCCCGTTGTTTGGGTACGTCCGGTTTAGCCCGTCGAAGATCAGCTTGTCGATCGCGTCCCCGGCGAAGGGAATGCTGATCTGGTCGTCCCTTGTCGGGAAATAGCCCTGTACCAGGCACAGGTCGCTTGTGCCGCCTCCGATGTCGATGAAGAGCGAATTTATCACGGGATCCACGTAGCCGGCCTGCTTGACGCGGCTGTCGTCGCGATAGCCGAGCGCTGCGAGGAAGGGTTCCGGTATCAATAGGATGTGGGAGAAGATGCCCGATGCAGACCTGCGGATCGCCTCGCGCGCGGGTTCCCCCGCATTCGCCGGAACGCCCACGACTGCCCGGATCTCGGCGCGGCCCGTCGGATCGGCAAGGTGGCGGATGTGCTGCATGAAATCCCGCGCCGACTCAGGGTGAGCGATCACGCCCTCGGCCAGTGGCGTCGCGAGCTCCACGTGGAGCATCTGGCTGAGCGCCTCCTCTCCAAAAAGGACCTTGGCATTTCCGGTGATGATTCCATCAACGATGCCGTCCTTCACGTAGCCCACCACAGAGGGCACCACCTTGCTGACCGTAATGTCGGAGTTCCCTGCGGGCCCGGCCAGGACACAGGACTTGTTCGTGCCCAGGTCGAGGCCGACCAAAAGGCTCGTCGGCTTGGGGATCGGCGGACGGCTCACGGGGGACGACGAGGAGGGGGCGAGCGGCGCGGAGGAGGGTTTTTCGAGGATCGCGGAGGTCATGATGGGAGTTTGAGTTTCAGTTTATCGGGAAATCGGGTGAGCCGGCTGCCTGTCCTGCACCAGCATATCGTCGATGAAGTCGGCGATGCTTCGTTCGGCCGAGTCGGGCCCTAAGCGGGGACGGTGCGAAGCCCTCAGGGGCAAGGTGCCAGCGCTCTTCGCTGGGATTGCTGGCGAAATCCGGTCGGCAAGCATCGGGATCAGCACTTCGGCAAAGGCCACCGCCTCCGAGACCCTCTCCCCTTCCTCGTCAAGGAGCCGCCGCAGGATGGCGTCGGCCTCGTCGGTGGTTGTGCTTGCCGACTTGGCGGCGTCGATCGCCTCCTTGAGCTCTGAGAACTCGAGGCGAGAGGCCTCGCCGGCCTGGCCGTCAAACCTAAGGAAGCAGATGCGCCTGTAGATCCTGCCCACCTTGATCCAGGGTGGGTCGAATCTGTGGAGGGCTTCTGCCAATGCGCTCAACGGTGACGCACTGGACAGCCATGCGCGCCATCGGTTCTCGTGTTTCTTCAGCGGCCGCTCTTAAAGCGGACGTAAATCTCCTCAATCTTGGCCCGGGCCCAGGGATTCTTCCTGAGGAAGGTGAGGCTCGACTTGATGCTCGGGTCAAAGAGGAAGCACCGGATGGGCACTCTCTTCCCGAGCTCCCGCCAGCCAAACGCGTCCACCAGTTCGGTGAGAAGCCGTTCTAGGGTAATGCCGTGCAGCGGATCGTTGGATTTGTGAAGAGTCACCCGTGCCGACCCTGAAGGGAGCCGCCGGAGACCTCAAGTAAAGGCAGCTTCCCTGGCGCGGATTCAAAATGAACTTCGGTGTCTGGTCGGAGGCAGACCCACAGATCCAAAGGGAGGCTCGCCCTCGAAAGATGGGAAACTCCCCCAATCGCAGCGTTTGTAACGGAAGTCCCGGGCGCAGGAACATCTTATTATTTCCCGCTCACCCATTTGCTGGCGAAACAGATGGGGGCTCACGAAGGATGCCCCCCTATTTGCGTTTCCAACGTCCGCTCCCCTAGGGTAGCTTGGGGTTATGTCTGTGAGCCCAACCCTGTCGCCCGTTAAGCCCCCTAAGGTCCTCCGCCTAATTGCCGCGATTAAGATGGTCAAGGGGGTCTTGCTGGCAGGAGTGGCGCTTGGCCTGTTTAGCATCGTTCATCGCGATTTGGACCAGCTGGCCCAGGGGTTTATCGACTTGATTAGGATTTCGCCCGAGAACCATTACGCTAAGCTCCTCCTTGAGAAGGCC
>CAITBM010000010.1 GCA_903890485.1 uncultured Opitutaceae bacterium
CCAAGACCGGGATGGGCAATTCCCCTCATGAATTCTCCCTTGCCCGTGCAAATTCTTGCCCAGATTCTTCGGGCCATGTCGCGGCACCACAGATCGCAGGGACAGAAGCCGGGCACCCCCTCGTCGCGCGCAGGCCGGCGACGCCGCGCCTAGGCACGGACATGGCCAACGGCTCATCACTTCGCCTTGCAGTGGTTGCCCTCGGGCTTGGGCTCCTCACGTGCACCGCTGAGGCAAAGAGGGAGACGCCCGTGGCCTCCGCGGTGAGGTCCCAGACTCTGCTCCTGGGAAACGGGGCCGAACCCGAGGACCTGGACCCCCAGGTCGTGACCGCCTACTCCGACCAGAACATCCTGATCGCGCTCTTTGAGGGACTGACGGCGATTGACGAGAAGACGTCGGCCCCGGTCGCCGCGGCCGCCACGTCCTGGGAGGCGTCGCCCGACGGCCTCACCTGGACCTTCCATTTGAGGGACGGGCTGAGGTGGTCGAACGGTGAGGCGCTCACGGCCGACGACTTCGTCCAGTCCTGGCAGCGGATCCTGACGCCGGCCTTCGGCGCCGAGTACGCGAACCTCCTCTACCCGATCAAGGGCGCGGAGCCCTTCAACATGGGTTCCACCTCCGACCCCTCGACGCTCGGCGTCACCGCGCCCGACGAGCGGACAATCCGCATCGTCCTGGAGAGGCCCATCCCCTACCTGCCGGCCCTGGTGGCGCAGCCGCCGTGGTTTCCCGTCAATCCCCGCGTCCTCGACCACTTCGGCGCCACCGCCAAGCGGAGCACGGCGTGGACACGGCCGGGAAACCTGGTCGGCAACGGGCCCTTCATCCTCGACGAGTGGACCCCGAACTCCCGGATCGTCGTGGCGAAGAACCCCAACTACTGGAACGCCGACGCGGTCACGCTCAGGCAGATCGTGTTCTTCCCGAACGAGAGCCCGGACACCGAGGAGAAGGATTTCCGGGCGGGCCAGCTTCATATCACTTACTCCCTTCCCCTCTCTAAGATAGAGGCCTACCGCAGGGACTCTCCCGACCGGCTCCGGGTCGATCCGTTCCTGCAGACGTTCTTCCTGCGCTTCAACACGAAGCGTCCGCCCTTCGACGACGCGCGCGTCCGCCGGGCGCTCTCGCTGGCGATCAACCGGGACCTTATCGCCCGGCGCGTCCTCTCGGGCGGGTATCCGCCCGCGCACTCGCTCACCCCGCCGGAATGCGGCGGCTACACGGCCCGCGCCCAGGTCGACCTTGACCTGGACCAGGCGAGGAAGCTCCTGGCCGCGGCGGGTTTCCCCGGCGGCAAGGGGATCAAGCCCTTCGAGGTCCAGGTGCGAAACGACGAGGTGCAGCCCGCCGTCATGGAGGCGATCCAGGCCATGTGGGCTAAGGCCCTGGGCGTGCGGATGACGATCGCGACGGTCGAGCAGAAGACGTGGATCCAGAACCAGCAGACCCTCAACTACGACGTGTCGACCGCGGGATGGGCCGGGGACTTCCTGGACCCGGTCACCTTCCTTGACCTCTTCGTGACGGGAGGCGGCAACAACTGGACGGGATGGGCGGACAAGGCCTACGACCAGCTGCTTGAAGCCGCGGCGTCGGCCCCCTCGCCCGCGGACCGCCTCGAGGCCTTCCAGAAGGCCGAGTCCTACCTCCTCGAGCAGGGCCCCGTGGCGCCCCTCTACTACGGCGCCCACGCCTACCTGATCGAGCCCTCCGTCAAGGGTTGGACGCCCGCCCTCCTGGGGTACCACCGCTACGCCTTCGTGAGCCTGGCCGAGTAAGGTATCGGATTGTCCCTGAGCCCCCCGGCCGCGTAGCCTTCCCCCGATGCGAATCCCCCTGGCGGCGCTCCTGGCCCTCTCCCTTGCCTCCGCGGCCCTGGCCGCCGACGTGAAGTTCAAGCGCGTCTGGCCGCAGTGGTACGAGGCCGACTCCTTCCAGAGCCTCTACGAGGACCGCACCGGGACCGAGCTCACGGGCAAGTGGATCGTGGTCCGGAGCCAGCCCGTCGACCGCGCAGGCCTCTACTTCCTGACCCGCGTGGAGAATTCCGGGGCGTCCATCCCGGGGGCCATCTTCGTCCTCCACGTGATCGCGCCGGAATCCACGGACACCCGGACGTACTCCTTCCCGCAGGATGTTCCCGCGGGCAGCCGCCTCTTCCAGATCGGACTCACCGGCAAGGACTGGACCAAACCCCGGGTGCAGCCGGTGGCCTGGGAGCTCGAGCTGCGCTCGGCCGACGGAAGCCTCCTGGCCAGCAAGAAGAGCTTCCTCTGGGAAAAGTCCGCCCGCTAGGCCTGGCGCGGGACGCCCGATGATCGACCCGCACAAGGTAACCAACACGGCCCGCACGCGCGAGGAGCTCGAGGAGTTCCTCCTGTTCTGCGTCGTGGTGGCCGGCAAGAACGCGGACCAGCAGTCCAAGAAGCTCGAGCTCTTCCTGGGGGGCCGCAGGCCCTTCGACTTCATCCGAAAGGACGAGAGCCGGCTCGACGCCCGCCTCAAGGAGGTGCGCCTGGGCAAGTACTCGCTCCTTGGGCGCAGCTTCCGGGCCCTGGCCCGCTCGGGGATCGATCTCGGGACTTGTCCCTGGGAACACCTGACGGAGTTTCCCGGCATCGGGATAAAGACGGCCAAGTTCTTCGTGCTCCACTCGCGTCCCTACGAGATGCACGGCGTCCTCGACACCCATGTCCTCGCGTGGATGGGCGAGCACTGGGGATCGCCGGTCCCCAGGCATTCGCCCCAGGACAGGGGGACCTACCACTTCTGGGAGACGGTGTACTTCGGGATGGTCTCGGCCCGGTTCCACGGGAAGGGCCCGGTCGACTGGGCGAAGTTCGACCTGGACCTCTGGCGGGAGCGCCGCGGCAGCGCCTAGCCGCGCTGGATCAGCTCGACCTCGTAGCCCTCGGGGGCGTCGATGAAGGCGATCACGGAGCCCGAGCCCGTCTTGGTCGGGCCGTCGCTCAGCTTGAGGCCCTTCTTCGCGATCTCTTCGGCAAAGCGCTCGATGTCGTCGACCTCGAAGGCCAGGTGCATCAGGTCGGGCTGCACCGAGACCGGCGGGCTGCCGGGCAACTGACAGAGCTCGATCTCCTCCTCGCTGCCCGGCGTCTGGATGAACGCGAGCTGGGCCCCGCGGGGCGAGGTGTGGCGCCGCGAGACCTTCAGGCCCAGGATGTCCTGGTAGAACCTCACGCTTCGCTCCAAGTCATTGACGCGCATCCGCGTGTGGAGAAGTTTTTTGACCATGCCCGAAACATGGGCACGGAGCGCCCGGCGGGCAAGCGCCCCGCGGCCTTTTTCGGCGCACTTCCCGCCCTTGGCCCCTCCAATCCCGTTCGACATTCGGGCAAATCCTCCGCAAATTCGGAGCCTCCACCCTATGAAAAATCCCGCTTTCCCCACCCTGGCCCTGGCCCTCGGACTGGCCGCCGGGCTTAGAGCAGCACCCGACCCGAATTGGATCGACCACGACCGCGACAGGCCGATGGCGACCGTGATCGACCCCGGCACCTCGAGCACGCAGGAGCTGCCCGGCAAGGCGCCGAGCGACGCCACCGTCCTCTTCGACGGCACCGACAAGTCAGCCTGGGTCGCGTTGGACGGGAGCCCGACCAAGTGGATCGTCCACGACGGCGCACTGGAGTGCGTCCCGGGA
>CAITBM010000011.1 GCA_903890485.1 uncultured Opitutaceae bacterium
CACCAACCTGACCCGGCAATTGCTCGCATTCGCCCGCCGCGACAAGCATCAGTCGGGCAACATCGACCTGGCGAAGACCGTGGCGGGCATGTCCAAGCTCGCTGGGCGCCTTCTGGGCAGCCAGCACCGCCTGCGGATAACCCAGTCGAGCGCCATCATGGTGTAGGCTGACGCCTCGCAGATCGAGCAGGTGGTGCTCAACCTTGTGACCAACGCCTGTGACGCCATGCCGAACCCCGGGGAGGTGACGATCACCGTGCGCCCGGTGCCGGGCGACGAGGCCCGCCAACTGGGCTCGCGGCTTGTGGAATCGCAACAGGCGCTCCTGGAGGTAGCGGACACGGGCACCGGGGTGGTCCCGGAGCTTCGCACCCGAATCTTCGAGCCCTTCTTCACGACTAAACAGCGGGGAAAGGGCACGGGGCTGGGGCTTGCCGCGGTCCAGGGCATCGTCGTCCAGAACAAGGGAAGCCTGGCGCTCGACAGCGAACTCGGGAAAGGCTCCCGCTTCCGAATCTTCTTCGCCGTTGCGGCTGCGGCCGAGGAGCCCGCTTTGGCGTCCGACCAGGCACCGGCTTCCCCCGGCGACAAGAAGGCTAAGGGACGCATCTTGATTGTGGACGACGAGGACGGGGTCCGATTCACCGCCAAGAGACTCCTCGAGAACCACGGCTACGGGGTCCTTGTCGCCTCGAGTGGCGCCGAGGCGCTCCAGCTCCTCGCGAGCAATCCGCCGGTGGATTTGGTGTTGGCCGACCTTGCCATGCCCGAGATGGACGGCCGTGAGCTCGGGGAGCGCGTGCTTCATCACTATCCCGGCCTCCCGGTCATGTACATGTCGGGCTATTTTAACGATCCGAGCCTCTCGCAGCCAGGCGCGCAGCGGGTTACGGGCTACCTGGCCAAGCCGTTCTCCCGCGAGCAGCTCTTCGACGCCGTCCACTCGGCCATGCATCCCGAGGAAGCCCGCCTCTAGGCGGGCGGCGGATCCACTGGGGCCGTTCTACGGCTTTCTCTGCACCCAGACGGTCATCGGGGCCAGCCCTCGGTTATTCCAGGAGTAGTAGGGAATCGCAGTGAGCTTAAGCGGGGCGTCGGAAGGCGGGAGCCTCGCCCCCTCGATGCCGAGGACGGTCACTCCCCCGAGGAGGTCCTTTCGGATGTTCGGCACGACCGATGCCGAGGCCGGCACCTCAAGGTCCTCAAGCGTGGCGTTGTTTTCCAGATTCTCCACGCAGTAGACGACGGGGCCCCGCTCGAAGGCGACGCGCCCCTGAGTTGAGACGAGGAGCTCGTTTCCGTGCACGGCGTGGACCGGCATAGGCAGAACGAGCTCCACGCGGTCCCCCTTTACCCAGGTGCGGTCAATGACAAGGTAACCCTTCTCCAATACCGAGGGGGCCAATACCCCGTTCACCCGCGCGGACCAGGGTTCAAGCGGGCCGGGCTCGTAGGAGTAGAGGTCGGTCGGGACAGGCTTTCCGACCGACCAACCGGGGATGCGCACCCGCAGAGAGAACCGAGAAGCGTGCTCCGGGTCCACGTTGATCCGAACCGTTCCCTGCCAGGGGTAGTCGGTCTCCTGGCGGAGCCCCAGGTCCACTCCCCCAACCGTGACCTTGGCCTCGCTCTGGGAAAAGAGGTTCACGTAGACCGAGTCGCCCTTCACCGCGTAGAAGTATCCCCCGAGCGCGGCCAGGGTTCGCATGAGGTTCGGCGGGCAGCAAGCGCAGCCAAACCAGGGGGCGCGCCCGGCGCAGCTCGCGTTGTTCTTGGCCTTCCCGTCATAGGCGACGGGGTTGGTGTAGAAGAACCTGTCGCCGGATTCCGAGACCCCACTGATGAACCCGTTGTAGGCCGTCCGCTCGAACACGTCCATGTACTTCGAGTCGCCGCTCATCAGGAACATTCGGTGGTTCCACATCATGAGCGCCACTGCCGCGCAGGTCTCATTGTAGCCCTCGTCTGGCAGGTCATAATCCCCGCCGTAGGCCTCGTTGTGCTCGAGGGCTCCCACCCCGCCGGTCAGGTAGAGCTTCTTCTCCGCCACGTTTTGCCAGATCTTGCCTATGGCCTGGGCGTAGCGGAGGTCCCCGGTTAGGGCGGCGACGTCAGCCATGCCGCAGTACATGTAGTTGGCCCGGACGGCATGCCCCACCGCCTCGTCCTGGTCGACCACGCGCTTGTGCCGTTGGTTGTACTCGGGGCCCCTGGGTCCCCGTGCGTCCAAAAACTTCTTGGCCAGTGCCAGGTAGCGGGCGTCCCCGGTCACCCGGAAGAGCTTCACAAGCCCGAGCTCCACGATCTGGTGACCCGCGGCGAGGATGGGCTTATCGTCGCCAAATTGCCTCCACAGGAGCTCCGCGTTGCGAAGGCAGACATCGAGCAGCTTGCGCTTGCCGGTCGCCTGGAAGTGCGCGACCCCGGCCTCGTAAAGATGGCCGGCGTCGTAGAGCTCGTGGCTCAGGAAGGGATCCTGTTCCCATCGCTTCACCCCGATCCACTTGTGTGCCGGCGAGTCGGGGTGCATGGTCCGGAAAGTGTAAAGGTATCCGTCGGGCTCCTGCGCCGCAGCAATGCGGTCGATCCATCCGTCGATGCGGGCCTCCAGGGCCGGATCAGGCGCCATGCTGAGAACATAGGACGCCCCCTCGATCTCCTTGTAGACGTCGGAGTCATCGAAAGGGAACACGGTCAGGGGCTTGTTCTGGAAGGCGCCTTCACCCGACGCGCGCCTGCGGAGGGTCTCGGCGGCCAGGTCAAAGTTCTTTACCCGTCCCGAATCCTCGCACTGCTTGAGGGCGAACGGAAGCGTCACCGTCCGGTTGGTCTCCTGCTTCTGCTGCCAGAAGCCCCCGGTCAGGCGGACCGCGGTAAACGGCACCGGCTGCACCGGGTAGTCGACCGCTTGCATGCGGAACGGGCAGAGGCAGAGAACGAGGCAGGCAACGAAGGGGAACCGCATAAGGATTCGGGGTCTCGGATGATTTTGGGGAGCCGGCGTCCGGTCAGGCAACCTCAGCCGCCGCTCCGAATCCGTGCAACCCAGGCCGGGCATGACCGTAACGTGGCCCATTCCGCTCATGCCCGATCACGGCGAATGAATCCTGAGGAGTTTCGGTGGAGGAAGCTCAAATCCATGCCGGGTCTCCCGGCCGCCTGGCCACCGGACCCTTAGCTCGGTCGGCAAGGAGCTATCCGGGTACCCGAAGAACACCGTTGCCGTCGACTGCGACAGGTAGCCCGAACCGGCACAGACCTCGGCTGTCTGCGTGGCCCCGTTAGCCAGGTGCAGCGTGAGCCTCGCCCCCACCGCCGTGGGGTTGCCTGGGACTCCCCGCAGGGCGACCCCGAAGCTGTGGCGGCCCGCAACCCCGCGGTTCAGGAACGTCAGCGCCACGGCGTTGCTGCGCGTCACGAAAAGGTCCGGCCAACCGTCCTGGTTCAGGTCGGAGGCGACAAGCGCGCGAGCGTCGCCAGGCACGATCAATCCGCTTTCGGCCGGGGCCACGGGGGAAAAGCCTCCCTTTCCGTCCCCGCGAAGCATCCAGCCGACCCCACCGTCAAAGCGCCCCGAATCCGGCACCGGCGCAAAGGAATTGCCCACAAGCATGAGGTCGGTGTGCCCGTCCCCGTCAAAGTCGCCGGCCACGATGCCGTGCACCGGGGCGATCTGGGCCAGCCGCGGAAGGGGTTCGAAGCGGTACGTGCCATCGCGCTGCGAGCGGAACAGTCCGCTACGCAGCTCCGTGGCGTCCAACCGATTGGCCGCGGCAAGCACCGCTCCGGGAAAGACCTCCTCGAGGGTCGCCTTCGCATAGGAATCGGCGGTCGGAAAGCGCCGGGCGATCGAGGGGAAAACACTCGCCAGCACTTCGCGGGTGCGGAGGGGGTACCACTTTCCGCCATCGGCCTGCGCCTCCACAATCTGCGGAGCCGAGCCTTCAAGGCGCACGTTGGAGTAGAGCACGGCGGGTTCGGCGGCCGAGGCGCGGTAGCGGGTGTTTAACCCCAGATTGCCGGCAACGAATTCCGGCCGCCCGTCGGCGCCATAGCCTGAAATAGCCAGCGACCGCCACCAGCCCGTGCCCGCGGCGGCGAAGCCGAGCCTCTCGGAAACGTCCTCGAAACCCTTGCCCCCAAGGTTGCGGTAGCAGGCCACGGGACCCCAGTCGAAGGCGACCAGCAGGTCGGGCCATCCGTCGCCGTCAATGTCGGTCCAGAGGGCGGCGGTGACCATGCCCCGTTTCGAAAGCGAGGGCGCGAGCTCGGAAATGACGTCGACATAGCGCCCGCCCCTCCACGCGAGAAGCGCGCTCCTGGGCCTCTCGGGGTACCGGCCAGGGACCACCCGGCCGCCGACAAAAATCCCGAGGCGACCCGAGCGTTCGAAGTCCGCCGCCGCAACCGCGCCGACGCTGATCGGCAGGTCGGGCAAGATCCCTGCGGGCGCCGCTGAAAAACGGCCCCGGCCGTCGTTAAGGAGGAGATGGGGCTGATACGCCGATGAATCGGCGGGCGCTGCGACGCCGGCCTTGGTGACCAAGAGGTCCATCCTCCCGTCCCCGTCGGCGTCGAACGCGAGGATGGGCCCGTCGGCAATCCCGGAATTCGCTTCGAAGTCCTTTGTGCCATAGGGCAGGAACAGGCCGCCCCCAAGGTTCGAAAGGAGCATGCCGGGCCCGCCCGAGACGCCACCCAAGGCGAGATCGTCCTCGCCGTCCCCATCGAGGTCGGCGACCGCAGCCGAGGGTCCCGGGCGGTTCAGGCGGAATGGCAGGAGCGGCTGCTGGCTCAGTTCATCCAGCGGCGTCTCGTGGCTGGCGATGTTGAGGTGGGCCGCCTCGCCCACTTCGGCAAGCAGCGGGACCGGATGCGCCCCCCCTTCCAGGCGCGCGGTACCCGCGGGTTCTGAAATCGTGTAGCGCCTGTCGGCTGCAAGGCCGCTATAGGTCTGGCGGTGGCCGCTCGGCCACTCGACGCTCAAGTGATCGACAACGGTGCTCTCCCCCAGGCCGAAGTGGGCCATCGGCTCGCTCGTCGAAAGGTAGCCGCGGGCGAGGGTCAGGGTGCGCATCTGCGAAACACCCCCGGCCGTGATCCTGACGGTGGCCCCGATCCCGAAGCGATTCGACGAGCTGCCCCTGAGTTCAATGATGAGGGAATGCCCCGTGACCACGTCGTTCCTGCACACGGTCACTTCTCCGTCGTAGTTGGCGAACACGAGGTCCAGGTCGCCGTCACCGTCCAGGTCCCCGAAGGCCGCACCGAATCCGACCCCCAGGTGGTCCAGCCCCCATGATGCGCTCACGTCCTCGAACTGGAGGTCGCCCAGGTTGCGGAAGGCCAGGTGGTGCTCGGCCAGCGTCGGGCTCGCCTTCATCACGCGGATGCCGTCCGCAACGCTTCCCGCAGTCTGGGAGCGTTGCACGAGGTCGGCGTTCGTGAACTCCCTCACCATCCCGTTCGTGAAGTAGGCGTCGAGCCGCCCGTCCAGGTCTAGGTCCTCCAGCCGAACGCTGAACGTCCAGTTGGTCGCCTGGAGTCCGGCAAGGTGCGCGGCCTCGAGCATGCGACCGGTGCCTGTGTTTAGGAACAGGGCATTGCGCATGTACTGGGGCGCGCCCTCGGGATAGAGTTGGTCGTCTGGCAGCGCGCCCCTGAGTTTCGCCATGCCCCGGTGGTCCTTGGTGCGTGTCGTTGCCGCCATGTCGGCCACCAGGAGGTCCACGTGGCCGTCGTTGTTAAGGTCCCCCAGGTCCGCGCCCATCGAGAAATGGGGCGTGTGCGGGACAACCGAGGAGAGCACGTCCGTGAAGGTGCCGTCCCGGTTGTTGTGGTAGAGCTGGTCGGGCTGCCAGAAATCGTTCGCAACGTAGAGGTCGGGCCACCCGTCCTCGTCGTAATCCCACCACGTGGCCGAGTGGCTCTGAAATTCCCCGGAGATTCCGGCCGGGGAGGTCACATTAGTGAAGGTGCCGTCCCGGTTGTTGTGGAAAAGGTAGCCGCGCTGCCCGTTGGGACTGGCGGCTTTGTCCAGGAGATTGGTGGTGATGTAGACGTCAAGCCATCCGTCCCGGTCATAGTCGCAGAACGCCGCCATCACGCAGGAGTCGACGACGTCCAGGCCATAGGCATGCGCCATTTCCTTGAAGGTCCCGTCCCCCTGGTTGATGTAGAGCAGGTTCGGGGCGTTGAAGCGGCAGACGTAGAGGTCGAGCAGTCCGTCGTTGTTGATGTCCACGAATGTGGCCCCCTGCTTCCAGGGCCCGGCGGGCCCGCCGACTCCGGCCTTTTCGGTGACGTCCTCAAACCGGAATTCCCCGAGGTTGCGGTACAGCCGGTTTTGGCCGGTCTTGCTCACCACGAAGATGTCCGGCCTCCCGTCGCCGTCGTAGTCTCCTATGGCGATCCCGGTGCCGATCGATCCC
>CAITBM010000012.1 GCA_903890485.1 uncultured Opitutaceae bacterium
CGACCCCTAAAACCCCCATGGCCTCTATCAGTCCCCCAGCCGGCTCCGGAACAGCCTCGACGCACGACGGGAAGAGCTACACGCCAGCCCTGGTGGCCCTCACTTCGCTATTCTTCATATGGGGGTTTATGACCTGCCTTAACGATATCCTCATCCCGCATCTGAAGGCTATTTTCACACTCAATTACGCTCAGGCGGCCCTGGTCCAATTCGTGTTCTTTCTGGCCTATTTTATCGTTTCCATGCCCTCCGGAGTTATTGTCCGCAAGATAGGCTACAAGATAGGTATTGTCGTGGGCCTATTGGTTGCGGGACTTGGCTGCCTTCTCTTCTACCCTGCCGCGAGCATGCAGTCGTACGCGGTGTTCCTGGTGGCATTCTTCATCCTGGCCTCGGGTATCACCATGCTCCAGGTCGCGGCCAACCCGTACGTGGCGATTCTTGGCAGGCCGGAGACGGCCTCGGCCCGCCTCAACCTCACCCAGGCCTTCAACTCCTTTGGTACGACGATCGCCCCGTGGTTCGGGTCGGTCCTCATTCTCTCCGTGGCCATCAAGTCGGCCGACGAGATAGCCAAGATGGCCGACCCCGCGCTGGTCCAGGCCGCACTACGGACAAACGCCCATGCCGTTCAGGTGCCTTACCTGGGCCTTGCGGGAGTCTTTGTGCTCCTGGCGGTCTTCTTTGTCATCATGAAGCTCCCGAAGATTGTCGAGGAACCGCAGGAGGCGGGTGCCCGGCACGAGTCGACGCTCGAGCTCTATGGAAAAACCCTCAAATACCGCCATCTTGCGCTGGGAACGGTCGGGATCTTTTTCTATGTGGGGGGCGAGGTGGCGATAGGCAGTTTCCTGGTGAATTACATGAAGGACGTCGTCGGCTTCACGACCGCCGTCGCTGGCCAATACCTCATGTTCTACTGGGGAGGAGCCATGGTCGGCCGTTTCATCGGGTCGGCGGTCCTTCGGTTTGCAAAGCCGGCGCAGGTCTTGGGTGTCAACGCCACGATAGTCTGCCTGCTACTCGTGACAACGATGGTTACTAGGGGCTATGTGGCCATGTGGTCCGTGCTCCTGATTGGCCTCTTCAATTCGATCATGTTTCCCAATATCTTCACGCTCGCGATCGCAAAGCTGGGAAGGCACACCAGTTCAGGATCCGCGCTCCTGTGCATGGCGATCGTGGGTGGGGCCATCGTCCCCTGGGTTACCGGAAAATTCGCTGACATTGTCAGCCTTCAGTACGCCTTCGTCGTGCCGCTCGTCTGCTACCTCTATGTTGTCTATTACGGGTTCAAGGGTTCCGACCCCGTGCTCCCGGCGGGAGTGTCTACCTCAGACTAGGCGCCGCCTATCGGCTAGATGTCCGGGGGAAGGGACACAGGTCGAGTCCGCCATTTGTAGCGAACCACGAGAAGGCGCAGGGAAAAGGTGAGGGTAATGGACGCTAGGGCCGCCGTCTTTGCGCTTACCTGGAACACGGCGGCAAGGAGGACAAAGCATGCGGCACCTATGAAGGCGACGAGCGCGTAAGCCTCCCCGGGCTTAAAGACGAAGGGCTCCTCGCGGGAAAGCACGTCGCGAAGGAGGCTGCCTCCGGTGGCGTTTAGGACGCCGATCAGAAGGGCGGCCGTGATGCCAAGTCCGGCCTGGAGTGTCATCTGTGCTCCCACCACGGCGTAGGCACCGAGCCCCAGTGCGTCGCCGAATACAATCCATTGCTCGAACCGGTGCATCCGGCTTGCGAGGAGAAGCCCAGCCGTGCACGCAACCGCCACGGTCAGCAGATAAAGGGGATTCTCGATGGCGACGGGGATCCCTCTGCGCACGAGTATCCCGTCACGGATCAGCCCGCCGCCAAGGGCGGTGGCTGCCGCGAGGAAGAAGACGCCCACCATGTCGTAGCCCCTGCGGGCGCCGGCCAGGGCACCCGTGAGGGCAAATGCGGCTGTGGCGCCGATGTCAAAGACAAGTGGAAGCTGGAAGTTACCCTTGATCACAGAAGGCCGACATCAGGAACGCAGTCCCCGAAGAGTTCAACCTCCGGCGATGCGGTGGGCGACCTCGGTCCATGTGGGACCGACGGCGGCGTGCATGGCCGTGATGTAAACTAGGGCCAAGCTTGCATAACCTGCGGTGTACCAGCGGTCGAGCGAGCGGGTCATCAGTAACCTGACCAATAG
>CAITBM010000013.1 GCA_903890485.1 uncultured Opitutaceae bacterium
GCTCCGGTCAGGCCCGCCGAGCCGGGCCTTCCCTCCGCCAGGGATGGACAACCAGCGTCAGTTGTATCAACATCAACATATCCAGACCGACTCAAAGGGTGACTCGAAAAGGTGGATCCGCTCACTTGAACCGGTGGCGTGCATCTTGCCATGAAGTCCCGATGAGGCGCGCCGTTCGCGCTCCCGTCATGGCTCTCGTCCTGTCGGGCGCCCTCTCGGCCCGCGGGGCTGACAGCTCCCGGGCGGCCTCCGAGGCCGAGGACACGGTTCGGCTTGAGCCGGTGTTCGTCGAGGCGGCGAGCCTTAATCCCTGGATGTATTTCAGGGTGCCGGGATTCGAGGTCATCTCGCACTGCCCGGATGATTTCAACCGGACGTATGCGCGCGCCCTGGATCGGGCGAACGCGGCGAAGCTCGCGGTCCTGCCCGAGGATTTCTGGGGGAAGCTCGCGACCCCGATGAAGATCATCCTCTACAACCGCGAGCCCGGCCAGGGCGACGGATTCAACCGGGCCAAGCCGATCGACCTGAGCTGGCTTGCCGGGGACGAGGGCAGCCCGCAGGGGCCGTACTCCATAGTGAAGAGCTACCCCACGGTCGTGGGTGACGGGGACACGTTCATCAACTGCGGCAACTACTGGAGCCTGCTCTCCGACACCAAGGATTTTTACCTAGACCCGGACAGCGAGATCCTCCTTCGGAGCCGGACGCCGCAGCTGCCAGTCTGGTTCGTGGCCGGACTCGTTGGCCCCGGGGGCCTGCTGACCGGCCGGGTGATCGAACCCTCGATCGGGGGAGGGGACACGGTCGTTATCCCCGCGGTCGTCTGGGGCTCCAAGGCGGCGACGGAGGCGATCCTGAAGGATCCGAAGGCCCCGCGGACGGTCCCCGGGCTCAAGGGGTTCTTTGGCGAGGGTGCGGCGGCGGCCGATCCGGTGGGTTGGAATGCCGAGGCGGGCCTTCTCGTGAGGTGGGGGCTCTTCGGGCGGGAAGCTGACGGAAGCGACCACCGGGAGGGGTTCCTGGGACTCGTGCGGGCGTCCTGCTCGGGGCCCTTGACTGAGGAGCTGTTCAGGAGTTTTCTGTCGAGGGACTTTGCGCAGGCGGATGCTGAACTGAGGGCCTATGTGACGGCTGCCGTATCCGGCCCGGTGAGGCTTCCCCTCCCGGCGGACCCGTCGGGAGCCGCCGAGATCCGCGAGGCGACGCCCACGGAGGTTGCCCGGATCGTGGGAGACTGGGGGCGGCTCGAGGGAAAATCCGTTGGCATCCAGAACGTCGCCTACCAGAGGGAATGCCTTGAGCAGGCGGACCGGCTCTTTGAGCGGATCTACGCCCGGCAGACCAGCGATCCGGATTTCCTCGCGGCCTTCGGGCTCTACGCGCTCCAGGTGGGCGACATGAAGCGGGCGCGGGAGACCCTTGAGGATGCGACGGGAGCCGGGGTCGTCAGGCCCCGGGCCTATGTCGAATTGGCGCGGATTCGCCTGAGGGATGCGCTCCCCTTTGCCGAGCAGGGGATAGGGGACCTGGGCGAAAAGGACTATCAGGAGATCCTGCGCCTCCTGCGGGCCGCGGAGCGCCAGATGCCCGACCTCCTCGCGATCTACCAGCTGAGAGCCCACGCCATGGAGCATGCCCCCGCCACCCCCGGCCTCGCCGAGATGGCCGGCCTCGAGAAGGCCGTGGGGCTTTTCCCGAGGAACGCGCGGCTGGCCTACAAGATCGCCACCCTCTACAAGCGTTTTGGCTACCCGGACGCCGCCTCGCGGGTCATCTCCCGGTCCCTTGCGGTCGCGGAGGACACGGAATCCCGGACGCTCCTGGGCTCGTTTGTGTCCCGGGACCGGTAGGGACTCCTTCGCTCCCGGGAAGCTATCCCCTTGTCGGGGACTCCCCAATCCTGTCTAAATGCCGGGCGAAGGCCCCGGTTTCTCGTTCGAAGCCGCGCCCCCTTCGCGGAATCCCCAACCCTCCTGCCGCATGCCCATGCTCCCTGTATCGCGCCTCCTCAAGCCCCTCGCGGTTGCAGCCTCGCTGCTTCTTTCCGTAATCCCGGCCGCCCGGGCCGGCGCCGCGGACCCCGCCCCGGACCGCATGCAATGGTTCCGCGACGCCAAGCTGGGAATCTTCATCCATTGGGGGATCTATTCCCACGGGGTCGGGAGCGAGTCCTGGGCCTTCCACAATGGCGACACGACCTATGAGGCCTACATGTCCCAGGCCGGGACCTTCACCGCCTCGGCCTACCACCCCGAGGAATGGGCCCGGCTTTTCTCGGAGGCAGGGGCGCGCTATGCGGTCCTCACGAGCAAGCACCACGACGGCTTCGCCCTCTGGGACACGAAACTCTCCAAGTTGAACGCCAAGGACGGCTCGCCCGCCGGCCGCGACCTGATCGGCCCGTACTGCGAGGCGCTCAGGAAGGAGGGCCTCAAGGTCGGCCTGTATTTTTCCAACCTGGACTGGTCTCACCCGGACTATGCGAGCGTCCTGCCCCCGGTAGCCGACCGCTCGGATCCCCAGTTCAAGAACCGCTTCGGCTACCCGCAGGGCCCGGAAAACCCAGAGGCGTGGACGCGGTTCCTGGCGTTCCACCGCGGGCAATTGAGGGAGCTCGAGAGCCGGTTCAAGCCCGACCTGATCTGGTTTGACGGGGATTGGGAGAGGACGGAGGGCCAGTGGCAGTTCAAGGAGCTCCGGCAGCAGCTGCTCGAATGGAACCCGGACGGGATCGTGAACGGGCGCATCGGAAAGTACGGCGACTACCTGACCCCGGAGCAGTATATCCCCCTGGTCCCGCCGCCCTCGGTCTGGGAGCTCTGCGCCACGGTGAACGACTCCTGGGGTTACCAGATCAAGGACCACAACTTCAAGAGCGTCCGGCAGGTTGTCCGCATGCTCGCGGAGTGCGCGGGGATGGGGGGAAACCTGCTCCTGGACGTCGGTCCGAGGAGCGACGGCTCAATCCCCGATGAGGACGTCCAGGTGCTCAGGGGCCTGGGCCGCTGGACGCACAAGCACGCCGAGGCCCTCTATGGCACGGTTGCCGGACTTCCCGGGGGCTATTTTTACGGGGCCACCACGCTCAGCAAGTCCCGCGACACCCTCTACCTGTTCTGCTTTGACCGGCCCAACGGCCAGGTCGCCGTCAAGGGCATCCGAAACCCGGTCCTGCGCGTGAGCGTGGTGGGCGGCCCGGAGCTCCCCTCGAGAAAAATCGGCGGCGCCGAATGGATGCGGATGCCCGGGGTCCTCTGGATCGACGTTCCGGAGTCGGCCCTCGATTCCGAAGCGACGGTGATCAAGGTGGAGCTAAAGGGCCCGCTCGACCTGGCGACCGAGCCCGAGCGCAAGGGCTAGTCGTCCTCACCCCGCAGCCGGCGGGCCCACTGCGTGGGCCCGGCTCCGCTCGGCGTACGCGATCCAACGCCTGGACCTCCACCGGCGCTGCATGAGGAGACCGCGCAGCCATTCGTCGGAGAGCATCGCGATCCAGACCCCCACCAGGCCGAGCCCGAGCTTCAGGCCGAGGAACCAGGCGAGCGGCACCCAGACCAGCCACATCGACAGAACAGCCATCTGGATCGGGAAGCCGACGTCGCCGGTCGCGCGGAGCGAGCTGATGACGATCACGTTGAAGACGCGCCCGGGTTCCAGGATGACGCCGATCCACAGCAGGACGACCCCGCCCGTGATGATGGCCTGGTCGTGGGTGAACTGGCTGAGGAGGAGGTGGCCCGCGAGGGCCAGGAGAAGCATCGCCGCAGTCACGATCACCAGTCCCGTGCGCAGGCTCGAGAGGAGCCGGTGGTAGGCCTCCTCAAACATGCCTGCACCCACCAGGTGACCGATCAGGATCTCGGTGCCGAGGCCGATCGAGAAGCTGAAGAGCATCGCCATCCTCTGGATCTGGAGCGTGTAGGACTGGATCGCCAGGCTCTGGCTGCCCATCCTGGCGACGAAGGTGGTGACCAGCAGGAAGGCCGTCCAGTAGGTCATCTGCTCCCCTGCGGCGGGCAGCCCGATATGGAGGATCCGCCTGACCTTGCCCCATTGGATGGAGACGAAGTCCCAGGCCCTCAGGCGCAGGTGAATCCGGTAGTCGAGGAGGATCCACAGGGCGACGCACGCCGCGCACCGGCTCACGATCCCGGAAAGGGCGACCCCGAGGACCCCCATCGGCGGGCATCCGAAGAGCCCGAAGAGGGTGACGGAGTTGCCGATCACGTTCAGGACGTTCTGGCCCAGGGTGACCAGCATCGCGTCCCGGGTGTGGTGGTGGGCCCGGAGGACGGCGGCGATCGAGATGTTCATGGACTCCATGAAGAGCGTCCCCCCCATGAGAGTGAGGAAGGGGAGCGCGTACTCCATCAGGCTGCCCGGCAGCTGCATGAGGTGGAGCATCGGGAGCGCCAGGAAGTAGACCGCGGCGCTAAAGCCCGCGCCGAGCCAGGTGTTGACCGCGATCGCATTGGAGGCGATCGAGTCGGCGCCGGCCCGGTCCCTGGCCCCCAGGTGGTGGGTGATGACCACGCTTGTCCCGATCCCGATGAAGTTAAACGCGATAAGGAAGAAGACGAGGACCTGGTTGGAGACCCCGAGGGCGGCCACCGCGCCGTCGGAGACGTGGCTCACCATGAACGTGTCGACGGTCCCGATCATCATGCGCAGGGTCTGCTCGACAAAGATGGGCCAGGCTATGGCAAGGAGGCCCTGCTGGGCTGGGGGATTCGGGGACATCGGTTGGGGAAGCGTGCATACGCGCGCGGTTCCGGGCCGATGTCAATCGGAGTTAGGGGGCGAGGGGATTGCGTTGGCCAGGGGCCCGAAAGCTGCTTATCGAAGCCCACTCTGATGACCCGACGCTATAGTCTTCTTGGCCTCGCCCTTTTCTTTGCCGCCCTCCTGCCGCAGCGGGCCGCTGGAGCCCCGGTCCAGGTGAAGGTCGTGGTGGTGGCCATGTTCGAGGCGGGGGAGGATACCGGGGATGTCCCGGGGGAATTCCAGTACTGGGTCGAGCGCGAGAAGCTCGACCGCGCCTGGGACTTCCCGCAGGGGGAACGCCGCCTAAGGTCCACGCCGGACGGGAGTATCCTGGGCGTCGTGACCGGGGTGGGCACGATCCACAGCGCCGCGACCATCATGGCCCTGGGACTGGACCCCCGGTTCGACCTCTCGCACGCCTACTGGGTCGTTGCCGGGATCGCGGGGGCCAATCCCAATGTGATGGCGCTCGGGTCGGCCGCATGGGCGGAATGGATCGTCGACGGTGACCTCGGCCACGAGATCGACGCCCGGGAGATGCCTGCCGGCTGGGAGACCGGGCACCTGCCGCTGCGCAAGAAGCTTCCCTACGAGACCCCGATGGTGGCCCCCGAGGGTCAGGTCTTCCACCTGGACCCGGCGCTTGTGGATTGGGCCTACCGGCTGACGCGGGACACCGTGCTCGCCGACAGCGAGCCCCTGGCCCGGCACCGCGCGCTCTACGCCGGCTACCCTGCGGCCCAGAAGCCACCCTCGGTGATCAAGGGCGACAACCTCGCATCCATGAACTACTGGCATGGCCGGCAGATGAACGCCTGGGCGGAGGCCTGGGTGAAGTACTACACGGGAGGGAAGGGCACCTTTGCGACCAGCGCCATGGAGGACACGGGCACCGTCCAGAGCATCACCTGGCTCGCCCGGGCCGGGAGGGCGGACGCCAGCCGGGTTCTCGTCCTGAGGACGGCGTCCAACTTCGACATGCAGTGGGAGGGAGCAACCGCGATCGAGAGCCTCTCGGGGGAGAGCCTCTCAAAGGGGTACTCGGCCTACCTGCCGTCGCTCGAGGCGGCGTACCGGGTGGGAAGCCGCGTTGTGCACGAGCTCGTCGGCGGCTGGGCCGTCTACGAGAAGACGCCGCCCCGCTAGGGGCGGCACGGGCGCGCTACTTCAGGAGCATGTCCTTCACCGTCTTGCCAGCGGGGATCATGGGAAGCACGTGCTCGGTGTACGGGACCACGACGTCCAGGACGAACGGGCCGTCGCAGTCGAGCATCTCCTGGATCGCCGAGCGCAGCTCGCTCTTCTTGATCACGCGCCGTCCCTTGACGCCGTAGCCCTCCGCGATCTTCACGAAGTCGGGGTAGAGGGCGTCGGGGTTCTCGGGGCTGCCCACGTTGTTCTCGTCGCCGAGGATCGTGTTGCCGCGGACGCTGCCGTAGAAGCGGTCCTCCCACTGGACAACCATGCCCAGGTGCTGGTTGTTGAGGATCATCGCCTTCGCCGCGATCTTCTCGATGTGGGCGGTGGCGAGCTCCTGGATGTTCATCGCAAAGGAACCGTCCCCGTCGATGTCGATCACCTGCTTGTCCGGGCACGCCACCTTGGCGCCAAGCGCCGCCGGGTAGCCGAAGCCCATGGCGCCCAGCCCCAGGGAGCTGATGTAGCGCCTCGGCTCGTCGAAGCGGTAGAACTGCGCGGCCCACATCTGGTGCTGGCCGACGCCGGTGACGACGATCGCGTCGCCCTTGGTGAGCTCGTAGAGGACCTTCACGGCCTCCTGCGGCTGGATGTGCTTGTTCGGCTCGTAGCTGAACGGGTGCTCCTTCTTCCACTTCGCGAGCTGAGCATGCCAGGCGGAGGTGTCCGGGGGCGTGAACTTGGAGGCCTTCGCGAGCTCGTTCAGGCGCCCGAGGGCGTACTTCACGTCGGAGACGAGCGCCATCGAGACGCGCTTGTTCTTGTTGTGCTCGGAGGCGTCGATGTCGATGTGGACGATCGTCGCCTGCGCCGCGAACTTGCGGGTGTCGCCTGTGATCCGGTCGTCGAAGCGGGCGCCCACCACGAGGAGGAAGTCGGCCTCGTCGACCGCCCAGTTGCCGTAGGCGGCCCCGTGCATGCCGAACCACTGGAGGGAGAGGGGGTCAGTCTCGGGGAAGGCCCCGACGCCCATCAGCGTCGTCGCGACCGCGATGTTGGCCTTCCTGGCGAAGGCGCGCAGCTCGGCCTCGGCGCCGGCCGAGATGATGCCGCCGCCGGCGTAGATCACCGGCTTCTTCGCGGCGCCTGCGAGCGCGAGCACCTTCCGCAGGCTCTCGTCGTCCGCTTGGTGCACCTCGGAGAGGATCGGGTTCCTGAACTCGACCGTCGCCGGGAACACCGGCTTGAACTTCGCCTGCTGGACGTCCTTCGGGATGTCGATCACGATCGGGCCCGGCCTGCCGCTGCGGGCCAGGTGGAAGGCCTCCTTCATGATCTTCGGCAGCTCGTTCACGTCCATCACGAGGTAGGAATGCTTCACGATCGGCAGCGTCATCCCGAAGAAATCGGTCTCCTGGAATGCCATCTTCCCGATGAATTCCTTTTTCACCTGGCCGGTGATCGCGACCAGGGGGATCGAGTCCATGTACGCGTCGGCAAGCGCCGAGACCAGGTTCGTGGCGCCCGGGCCGCTGGTCGCCATGCACACCCCCACCTTGCCGGTGGCGCGCGCATAGCCCTCGGCGGCGAAGGATCCGCCCTGCTCATGGCGGGGCAGGATGACGCGGATCTTGTCGGTCCTGGCGAGCGACTGGTGGAGCTCCTGCGAGGCGCCACCCGGGTACGCGAAGATGACGTCAACCCCTTCGCGGATCAGGCACGCGACGACGGCGTCGGAGCCCTTCATTTCGGGGCCGATGTCGGCCTTTGGAAACGGCGTGGGTGAGGCGTGTGTCTTCATGGCGGGTTGCTTTGTAAAAAGCCCTCTATCGGAATAGAATCGGGCGATCGAGGCAAGCCTCCTGAATGGCCCTTCCCTCGGCGAGAATGCACCCTAGGGTGCTGTGACGTGTGCCGGGGCGCCTGCAAGTTTCCTGCGCTCCACCAGGAACTGCTCCATCTCCTTTGCGGTCGACTCAAAGAGAAGGTGAAAGCGCACGGCAAAGGTCTCCCAGTGGGTGAATTGACCGCTCCTGAGCAGCGAGCGTTCCCTTTGGCATAATCCGACCAGCCGAGCCCATCCCAGGCTAGAAAAACAACCGATGAAGCCGTGGAGCAATCCTTCGATCTCCTTGGGGTCCTTTGCCAGGCAAACCCGGGCCAGTCGGACCTCGCGGGTCCGGACGTCGATGCGGGCCGCATCGAGGAGCTGCTCCAGGAAGTCGAGGGACGCGAGGGAGCGTCCTTCGCCCAGGATCTCGTCCAGGTGCCCAGGGTCTGACATGGGGACGCCGGACTGGAGCCGTGCCGCCTCCTTAGCCGTACGCTGTCGCGCACGATATCGTGATCGTCGATCACGAGGATGCGGTGTTGCTTGGGTTGGGTTTCCATGGCCGATCCTAATCCAGAAGCGGGCGGGTTGTGCACCGCGTCCCATTGCTTCGTCCGGCGTGGATTGAGCCGGACCCATTGAAATACAAAATGTCAGGCAGTTTTATGAATGCCACTCTTGCACCTTATCCTCAAGTGTCGAGTGCAGCACGTCATTTATTGCCCTAGTTGGAGTATATATTGTTGCAGCGTAGTATATTTGTACAGGTGTCTGCCCTCAGTCCCTGGTGGTGCGTGCCTTCGGGCGTCTCGTCAGGAATTGGACTTAGGCCAATCCACGGTGCTCTGTGGCCCGTCGCGGTCTTTCGTGGGATTGCGATCAGGCGTGGGCTTGCAAAAGGCACCGACGTTTAGGATTGGCGCCTGGCCCTCAAAGCCAGTTGCTTGGGGTGTGCTTAAGCTTCTGTTTATCGGTGACATCGTGGGAAAACCCGGGAGGGAGATCGTCGAGGACCGAGTCCCGCGCCTCAGGCGGGAATTGGGCGTCGATTTCGTGATCGCCAACGGGGAAAACTCGGCGGCGGGCAGCGGCATCACCGCCACGATTGCCCGCTCGCTCCTGGACTCGGGGGTCGACGCCATCACGCTCGGGGACCACGTGTGGGACCAGCGGGGATGGGAGAACGACATCGGCCAGATTGACCGTGTCTGCCGCCCTGCGAACCTCCCGGCGGCGTGCCCCGGATGGGATCACGTCGTCATTTCTGCCAGGGGGTTCCGCGTGGCGGTCTTCACGGTGCTGGGCCGCCAGTACATGAACATGAAGGCCGAGGATCCCTTCGCTTGCGCGGACCGGATGATCGAGCGTCTTAAGGGACAGTCCGATGCGATCATCGTGGAAATCCACGCCGAGGCGACGAGCGAGAAGCAGGCGCTCGGTTGGCACCTGGACGGGCGGGTGACCGCGGTCCTCGGGACCCATACGCATGTGCCCACGGCGGATGCGCGCGTGCTCCCGAAGGGAACCGCCTTCATGTGCGATGTCGGGATGAGCGGGCCCTATGCGAGCGTCCTCGGCCGCGAGGTGGCCCCGGTGATCTCGCGCTTCATGGACGGGATGCCCAAGCGCTTTGAGGTTGCCACCGGCGACGTGCGCATGTCCGCCGCCCTGGTCGACATCGATCCCTCGATGGCAACGGCCACGAGGATCGAGCTGGTGACCGAGAGGCGCGATCCCGCCCCGGTCAAGACTTGACGACCCCGGCCTCCTCGTAGGTCCCGATATGCCGGTAGCGCGCGTAGCGCGTCTCCAGCAGCTTCTCGGTATCCAGGGCGCGAAGGTCGTTCAGGTGCTTGTGGAGCGCGTACTTGAGCGCTGCGGCCGCCTGCGCGGGGTCGTTGTGGGCCCCGCCTAACGGCTCGGCGATCACCTCGTCGATGGCGCCCAGTTTCTCAAGGTCGTCCGCGTCAACCTTCAGGGCGGCCGCCGCCTTGGGCGCCGCGGCCCCGTCCTTCCAGAGGATCGCCGCGCAGCCCTCGGGCGTGATCACCGAGTAGTAGCTGTTCTCAAACATGAGCACGCGGTCGGTGACGCCGATCCCGAGCGCCCCGCCCGATCCGCCCTCCCCGACGACAACCGAAAGGGTCGGGGTCTTCAGCATGGCCATTTCGCGCAGATTGACGGCGATCGCCTCCGAGACGTGCCGCTCCTCCGAGCCCACTCCGGGGAACGCCCCAGGCGTGTCGATAAAGGAAAGGACCGGGATCTGGAATTTCTCGGCCAACTTCATCAGCCGGAGGGCCTTCCTGTATCCCTCGGGCTGCGGCATGCCGAAATTGCGGGTGATGCGCTCCTTAGGGTCGCGCCCCTTCTGCTGGGCGATGATCATGACCGCCTGGCCGTCAAAGAAGGCAGTACCCCCCACGAGGGCCCGGTCGTCGTTGTACTGCCTGTCGCCGTGGAGTTCCTGGAATCCCTTGCAAATCATCGCCACGTAATCGAGCGCGTACGGGCGCTTTGGATGGCGCGCCAGCTGCACCTTCTGCCAGGGCGAGAGGTTCGAGTAGATATCCCGCTGCAGCGCCTCGATCTTCTTCTCGATAGATCGGGTCTCCTGGAGCATGTCGACGTTGTTCTCGATCGACTGCTGGCGAAGCTCGTCGAGCTGGCGGGCCAGCTCGCGCAGGGGCTTCTCAAACTCCAGGGTATAGGTCGGAGATTCCATAGTTGGGTGCGGACGGCCCCAAATTTACCGGTGCGCCCTTCCCGGTGTCAACGGGGGCGACGGGCGTCAACGCAACCCGCCTGCATCGGCCTGGCCAGGGGGCGAGCTGAGCTCGTCCTTCCAGCTCTGGACCCGGGCCTGGGCGCCATAGTGCTCGGCCTTGGCCTTGTCGCCGCGCTCCATCCACGTGCGAGAAAGGGTGGCGATCGCCAGAGGGTCGCTCGGCCTGAGCGCGAGAGCCCGTTCACCCGCTGCTAGGGCGTCGTCGAGGCGCCTGAGCGCCAGGTTGATCTCGGCCGTCGCATGCCAAGCCTCGAACGAATCGGGCGACGCCTGCGTCGCCCGACCGAGCTTTTCCAGGGCGACCTCGGGATCGCCCGAAATATAGTCGAAGGTAGCGTCCTCGATCAGAGCTTGAAGCTCATCGGGACTCACTTCTTCAGGTCGGCCTCGACCGTGATGGAGACGGCGACTTCGTTGCCGAGGGCGGTGCCCAACCAGGCGGGGCCGTTCACGCCGAAATCGGAGCGGTTGAGCGTGACCGACGCGTCCCAGCCGGAGAGCTGCGCGCCCATCATGCCCGGGCCAAAGCCGAGGCTCGTGACCTTCAGGACCACTTCCTTGGTGACCCCGTGGATAGTCAGGTCGCCCGCCACGTCAAACGTGCTGTCGCCGGTCTTCTTCCAGGATTTGCTGGTGAAGGTGATCGTGCTGAACTTGCCGAGATCGAAGAAGTCGGGCGACTTCAGGTGGGTGTCGCGCTTCTCGTTGGCGGTGCTGACGCTGCCGACCTGGATGGCGGCGACGACCGAGCTTTTCTCGAGGTTGTTGCGGTCGACGGTGATCGTGCCGCTGAACTGGGTGAAGGTGCCGGGGACCTTGGTGAAGAAATGGCGGACGGAGAAGCCGACCGAGGAATGCACGGTATCGATGGCGTAGGTTTCAACGGCGGCGGAGGCGGCGGAGGCGAGACCAGCGACAAGGGCCGCGAGGACGAGTGACTTGGATAGGAGCTTCATAGGATTCAAATTTAGGTGTGAAGGGACACCCAACGGCATAATCGGCCGGAAAGCAACCCAACAAGTGTTGTTTTACTTTATGAGCATGGCGTCCCCATAGCTAAAAAAGCGGTACTTGAGGGCTATAGCGTCTTTGTAAATATCTAATAACCAATCGATACCGTCGGTAGATCTCGGGGTGAGGAAGGCGGCCACCAGGCAGAGCAGGGTGGAGCGCGGTTGGTGAAAATTGGTGATCAGGGCGTCGACCCCCTGGAATGTCCCTGGGGGGGTGATGAAGAGCTTGGCCTCGCCGAGGAGGTCGTGGGGAAGGGGCTTCGAGTTGCGGGCGAGGAAGTCCTCGATCGTCCGGACCGAGGTGGTGCCGACGGCGATTCGCCTCCCCGAAAAGGGCGGGAAAAGCGCGCGCTGGGTGGCGACCGGGATCTCGTAGATCTCGCTGTGGATGCGGTGCTCCTCGATCGTCTCGGTGGAGATGGGGCGGAACGTTCCCAGGCCCACATGGAGGGTGAGGTCGGCCGTGCCAATGCCCCTGTCCCCGATCTCCTTCAGGAGCTCGGGGGTAAAATGCAGGCCGGCGGTGGGGGCGGCCACGGCCACCTGCCGATTCCTGTCGGCATACACCGTCTGGTAGCGCTCGCGGTCCAGGTCCCTCTCGGAGTTGTCCCCGCGGGAAATGTACGGGGGCAGGGGCACATCTCCGTCGCGGTTCGCGGCCTCGACTACGGAGCGCCCCTCGGGCGAGACAAACCGCACCACGACGGACCCTTCGCCCGCCGATTCCGTGACCGTTGCCCTGAGGGCGCCCCCGGCGATCTCGAAGGTGGCTCCCGGCTGCAGCTTCCGCCCGGGCCTGACCAGGCATTTCCAGGATTCACCCGTCGACCCGGGCTCGCCCGTCCGTTGCAGGAGGAAGCACTCGACCTTGCCGCCGGTCGGCCGCGTCCCGTGAAGCCGGGCGGGAAGGACCGCAGCGGTGTTCCGGAATAGCGTATCCCCGCTCCCCAGGTAACCGGGTAGGTCGGAAAACATGCGGTGCTCGACCGTCCGGCTCGCCCGGTCCACCACGAGAAGCCGGGAACCGTCGCGGCGCGCAGCGGGATGCTGCGCGATCAGCTCGGCAGGCAGGTCGTAGTTGAAGCGTTCAGTGGGGATCACGGGAAACCAAAGGGGGAGGGTAGGGAACCGCCGGCCGGCCGGACCGTCAACCGCGCTCGCAGATCGGGGTTGAGGTTGCAGGGCTCTTGGCCCATCCCCGGGAGGAAGCCCCCAAGAGCATGAACCCCTCCCTCCGCGCGCGCGGAATCTGAAACCGATGAAGAGCCGTACCGTCGTCTTTCTCCTAGTTGCGATCGCGGGCGCGTGCGGATGGCTCCTGGGAAGGCGGCACATCACGTATGCCGAGCCCGGGGTCCCCTTGGCTTGGGTGACGCCTCCCCCTGGGGGAGTGGCGCCGCCACAGCCCTTGGCCCCGTCCCCCGGTCAGTCCCCGTTGGCTCCTCCGGCGCCGGGGGGCAAGCTGGCGGCCAATCACGCGGCGCTCACCCCAGCGATGGTGGAGCATATCCGCAGCATGATGCTCCAGGAGGTGGCCCTTCGCTATTCCCCGTATTTCGCGAAGGCGCACCTCCCCAATGACAAGGCGAAGCTCCTGCTCGATCTCCTGGTCGACCAGTGGACCTCCGGCCTTGAACCCGGAATCCAGAAGGGCCCGAGCGGGGAGGATCCCGCGGCAGCCGACATCAGGATGATCAAGGACCTGATCGGGGAGGATGGGTACCGCGACCTCCAGAGCATGGGCCGCGACTACGCTGCCGCCCAGACCGCAGCCGAGACCCTGGGCGCCGTGGAGAAGGCCGCGGGTAGGGTCGCGCCCGAGTTGCGCCCTGCCGTCGAGGCGGCGCTCGCCACGATCGACCCGGCCGCCGGGACCGGCGACCTGGTGACCTCGGGGGCGGAACCCACGGCGGAGGTCCAGCGCCAGCTCCGCGAAAAGCAGGCCGCCGTGCTTCAGGCGGCCCTCGACAAGATCGGGACCGGCATGACCGCAGCCCAGCAGCAGGCGCTCACCGCGTACGTAAACGGGAAAACCGAGACCAGCATCGAGTTCGCCATCATGATCTGGAAGGCGAACCACCCGAAGGGCTAGGCGCCCCTACTGCTAGCGCGCCTTGCGGAAGGACGCCTGGAGGAGGTCGAGGTCCGCTGCGCCCTTCGTGCGCTCGCGGGCCTTGGTGATCAGTCCCTTCTCTAGAGCGTTCTTGGTCGGGCGCGGCGAGTCGTAGAAGACGCCGAAGCGGCCCGGCCAGGCCTCCGAGGCCAGTTTGAAGGCCGCCACGAGGTCCGTCGGGTCATGGTTCTCGACCTGGAGAAACTGGCCGCCCTTTCGCGGGTTGGCCGCGTCGAAGGCCCCCTCGTAGAACTCGACGCACTCGGAGAGGATCTCGACGACCGAGAACCCGTCGTGGCGCGCGGCCTTCTCCATCATGTCGATCATGTGGTTCACCTGGGTGGCGTGGCTCCGGGCGACAAAGGTGGCGCCGCTGTTGACGAGAGTCCGCATCGGGTTGATCGGCTGGTCGATCGCGCCCGTCGGGTCGGTCTTCGACTTGAAGCCAATGGGCGAGGTCGGGGACGTCTGCTTCTTGGTCAGGCCGTAGACCGAGTTGTCCATGATCACGTAGGTCAGGCGCACGTTCTTCCTGGCGGTGTGGACCAGGTGGTTGCCACCGATCGAGAACCCGTCGCCGTCGCCGCCGAAGACGAAGACGTGGAGGTCGTCGCGCCCTAGGCTGACGGCCGCCGAGAACGGGAGAGAACGGCCGTGGATGAAGTGGCCGCCGTGCGTGTTCACGAAGTAGGGGAAGCGCGACGAGCAGCCGATGCCGGCCATGGTGACGATCTTCTCCTGGGGGTACTGCAGGCGCTCGAGGACGCGGTAGAACGAGGCCAGTACGGCGAAGTCGCCGCACCCGGGGCACCACGTCGGGTGGTCCGCGGTCAGGGCCTTCTTGGTGAGGGGGGCGCCCGGGGCTGCCGGGGCGGGGCTTAACGTGGCTGAGGACATGGAAAAGGGAGGGGGTTGGGGGAGGGGGGTTACTGGGCTGCGGTCTCCGCAAGGCGGCGGTTCACGCCGTCGATGATCTCGCTCACCTTGAAGGTGAGGCCGTCCGTCTTCGCGATGCTCTGGATATGAGCCTGCGCCAGGCGCGCCCTCAGGAGCATCGCCAGTTGCCCGTAGCCGTAGACTCCGGGGTCGTTCATCTCGACCACCTGCACGCTCCGGTAGCGGCTGAAGATCTCGCCAAGGCCCTCGGGGAGCGGGTTCAGGTGGCGAAGGTGGAGCTGTCCGGTCCGGATGCCGGCCTTGCGCAGCCGGGTCACCGCCTCGCGAACGGGGCCCCAGGTGGATCCCCAGCCGACCAGGAGGACCTCGCCGTCCGGGTCGCCGTGGACCTCGGGCTTCGGCAGTTCCAGGCCGAGCGCCTTGATCTTGTCCCGGCGCTTGGCGTTCATCTTCTGGTGCATCTGGGGGTTGCCCGACGGGTGGCCGAGCTCGTCGTGCTCGAGGCCCGAGACGGTCGGGTATTTGCCGGATGCGATGCGGGCGCCCGGGGGCGCGTGGCGGGTGACGGCGTCCAGGGGATAGGGCTTGAAGTCGCCGGGACGCTCCGAGAGGTCGGGGGCCGGGTCGACCATCAGCTTCGCCAGGTCGGGCTCGTCGAACGCCTCGATCCGGGTGGCGAGGCCCTGGTCCGAGAGGATGATGACGGGGGTGCTGTACTTGCGCGCGATCTGGGCGGCCTCCAGGGCCACGTAGAAGCACTCCTCCACGTTCTTCGGGGCCAGGACGACGCGCGGCGTGTCGCCGTGGCTTCCATAGAGAGCCTGGAGGAGGTCGCTCTGCTCGACGTTGGTCGGCAAGCCTGTGCTCGGCCCGCCGCGCTGGACGTTAATGACGATCAGCGGGATCTCGGCCATGGTGGCCCAGCCGAGCGCCTCCATCTTCAGCGAGAGCCCCGGGCCCGAGCTGCCCGTGACGGCGAGGTGCCCGCTGTAGGAGAAGCCAATGGCGTAGGAGATGGCGGCCAGTTCGTCCTCGGTCTGCACGAAAAGGCCCCCGTACTTGGAGAGCTCCGTCCGAAGGACCTCCATGATGGAGGACCAAGGGGTGATCGGGTAGCCGGCGCCGTAGCGCACTCCCGCCGCGATCAGCCCGTAAGTGAGCGCCGTGTTGCCGTCGAGCGTCACCTGGTGGCGGCCGGCGGCCGAGACCCGAGGCGCGTCAAACCGGAAAAAGCACTGGCGAAGGCCCTCGGCCGGATAGCCGTAGCCGGCGTCAAAGGCCAGGAGTGCGTTGCGCACGATGTCCTCGGCCCTGCCGCCGAAGCGGTCCTTCACGAGCGTGGTCAGCTTCTCGACATCCAGATCGAAGAGACGGGCCAGGAGGCCCAACACGAAGAGGTTCTTGCCCTTGTCCTTGGAGGAGCCTCCGACCGCCTCCACGGTGCGGGCCGTGATGGGGAGACCGACCGACGTGAACCGGTGGTCGTCCGGGTTGGGCTTAACGTGGTCCGTGTCGTAGAGGAGCACGCCGCCCGGCTTCAGGAAGCCGATGTGGTTCTGGTAGCTGTCCTGGTAGAACGCGACCAGGAGGTCGGCCTGGTCGCCGGCGGAGAGGATCTCCCCGGTGCCCATGCGGACCTGGAAGATCGATGGTCCCCCGGAAATCGTGGCCGGTATGGTCATGTACGTCATGACCTCCTGGTCGGAGCGCCCCGCCAGGCGAGCGAGGAATCCTCCGATCGTTTGGATGCCGTCCTGCGAATTGCCGGCGAGGCGGATGACTACGTCCTGGATGGGCCTCGGCGAGATTGCCGTCGACGCACCATCCATGGGGTTCTCTGACGTGGATGAAACCATGGGGTTCTATCGGGGGTTAACTTAACGGGGTATCAGACTATGAGTATCGGCTTTGTGAGCCTGCTGGGCCATGCAAAAAAAGGACTATTAGATCGGGACGGCTCGGGATTTCCGTGCATTCGCCCGCCTTATGCTCCTCGCCAGACGGAATTTGGAACGGCGTGCAATCTAGGCCCTTCCTGGCCTCTCGCCACCCGCCCTTGACAGGGCCGGCGGCCACTGGTGGAGTGACCATTCTGTCGCCGGCTTAGCTCAGTGGTAGAGCATCGGTATCGTAAACCGAGGGTCGTCGGTTCAACCCCGACAGCCGGCTCCATTTCAGGTTGAGGATTCCGCCGAAGGACTTGGGCGATCCGGAGGGCGCGCTGAGGGGCGGGACCCTAAGCGCGCCTAGCAGTCCAGGACGAGCGACCTGAGGGCCGACAGTTCGACCGGCTTGTAGAGGATCTTCTCGACGCCCATGTTCCGGTACTCGTGCTCGACGTCGTCGTTCAACTCCGAGCTCACGACGGCGATCAACCCGGGGTAGTGGATTTCCCTCAGCTTCATCACCAGCTCGAGGCCGTTCATGGTCTCCATGTGGTGGTCGGTGATCACGACGTCGTAGACGCCCGGATTGGCCTTGACCAGGTCAAGCGCCAGCGCTCCGTCAGAGACGCATTCCACCTTGTGCCCCACCCGCGACAGCGCCAGCCGTGCGACTTCCCGGAGCTCCCTCATGTCGTCGACGTAGAGGATTCGCTTGACGTCCTCGGCGGCTACGACCCTGACGGATGGAATTGAAATGGCGGCTTTCAATAGCGACTCATATTGATTGGAGGCATTGACGCCAAAAAACCATACTTGTTTCGCCTAAACCTGCTAAATTTTGGCGAATCTCGCCAAGCCCCTTCCAGCCTAGTTCGACGTGATCTGGTCGTCGGCAAGCCCGCCCTGGAGCTTCTTGTGGAGCATCGCGGCATCAATCTCCCCCCGCAGCAGGTACAGAAGCATCAAAAGCCGGCGGTTCACGTCCAGGGTTTCCAGGAGCTTTTGCTTCAGGGGCGGGTCGTCACAGAGGTTAAACGCCGCGATGTCGGCGAAGACCTCGGGGTCCTCGACGCCCTTCAGGAGGTCCGTCATGCCCTCGGACCCGCCGGGGCTCAAGCGGAGCTTGAGCCGGATCAGCCGCGTGAGCTCCTTCCTGAGCCGGGCGTTCTCGCCCGGCTCGGCCCCGGGCTCGCTGGAGAGGGCGCGGATCTTGATGCGGCGGTAGGGGTCCTCGGCTACGATCTGCTCGATCGAGACCCTGCAAAGGCCTTGCAGCAACAGGTTGGACGTCCCGTTTTCGTTCTTCTGGCAGGCCCGGACCAGCCCGATGCAGGCAACCCTGTGCGGGGGCTCTTCCGCCGGCGCCCCGGCATGGGTGTCCAGGCCGGCGACGGCGAAAATGCGATTGCTCTCGAGCACGTCGGCCAGCATCCGGCGGTAGCGGGCCTCGAAGATGTGGAGGGGCAGGAGGGCCTGCGGGAAGAAGGCCAGGTTCGGCAGGGTCATGACCGGCACCTCGTCCGGCACGTTGATCTCGACTTCCATGGGCGGAATCTGCCTCCAATCGCGCCATTTACAAGAATCTGGTCGAAAAACCCCGATTTAAGGCTAAGCCCCTTTAGCCCCGGGTCCCTCGGGATCCGGTCTCGCCCCTTCCCTTCATTCCGATCCGCCGCCCCGTTTGATCCCGAGACCCAAGACCTGCCTGCCGCTCCTCTGGGCGCTCGTCCTCCCGGCCTCCGGGGCGCCGGTCCACGTCACGTACTGGGAGAAATGGGTCGGCTTTGAGGGCCAGGCCATCCAGGCGGTGATCGACCGCTTCAACGCGTCGCAGGACCGGATCGTGGTCGACTACTACGCGACCTCATCGGTGGACCGAAAGACGCTCGTCGCCACCGCGGGCGGGGACCCCCCGGACATCGCCGGGCTCCACGAGCAGAACATTGCCACCTTTGCCGACGCAGAGGCGCTCGAGCCCCTGGACCGGTTCATCCGGGCCGAGGGAATGAGCAACGAGCAGTGGCTCGCAAGGTACTACCCGGTCTACGCGGGCATCTGCTCCCACGGGGGGCACGTCTACGCGGGGATCAGCACTCCCGCCGTGATGGCGCTCTACTGGAACAAGACCCTGTTCCGGGAGGCGGGGCTCGACCCGGAGAAGCCGCCCAGGACCCTTGCCGAGTTCAACGCCTACTCCAGGCGCCTAACGCGGCGCGACCCGGCGACGGGTCGCCTCACCCAGGTCGGGTTCCTGCCCCAGGACCCCGGCTGGTGGCCTTGGATCTTCTGCCGCTGGTTCGGCGGAAACCTCTACAGCGACCGCAGGATCACCTTCGCCACGGACCCGCGCAATGTGGAGGCCTTTGCCTGGATCCGCTCGTTCACCGAGTCCTACGGGCTGGACAACGTGAAGCGCCTGGCATCGGAGTTCGGGCCCTGGGCTTCCCCCTCGGCCCCCTTCTTCACCGGCAAGATCGCCATGGTCTTCCAGGGCGTCTTTTACGACAATTACATCCACCAGTATAAGCCGGGCCTGGACTACGGGGTAGGGCCCTGGCCCGAGGCCGTCCCGGGGGTGGACGACTTCGCCATGGCGGAGGCCGATGTCCTCACGATCCCCAGGGGCGCGAAGCACGCGCGCGAGGCCTGGGAGTTCATAAAGTACGTGAACTCGTCCAACCCCAACGCCCGGAGCCGGGAGGAGCTGGAGGGGGCCGAGCTCCTGGACCTGCTCCAGGTGAAGATCTCGCCGCTCAAGGTCTGGAGTCCGTTCTTCACCGACCACAATCCCCACCCGCACATCGCGATGATGCGCCGCCTGGCGTCGAGCCGCCATGCCACCAGCGTCCCGGACATGGGGATCTGGCAGGAGTATTACCGCGAGGTGATCTCATCCTTCGACCGGGTGAGGCTCCTGGACGCGACGCCCGAGGAGGCGCTCGGCTATTCGCAGGCGCGCCTCGACGCGAGCTGGGAGCGCTACCGCAGGAGCCTGGAGCGCCATGGCCAGTGGGCCGCTCTGGGGGAGACCTCGCCCCCATGACCCGCACCGAGAAAAAGCAGCTTCGCGCGGGGCTTGCCTTCACGAGCCTCTGGGTCGTGGGGCTTGCGGCGTTCACGGCCTACCCGGTCGTGGCCTCCCTCTATTACAGCTTCTGCGACTACTCGATCCTGAAGAGCCCGGTCTGGTGCGGCCTGGAGAACTACCAGCAATTGGTGCACGACGGGCTCTTCTGGAAGTCGCTCAGGAACACGCTCTTTTACGCGGGCCTATCCGTGCCCCTGGGGACCGCCATGGCCCTCGGGCTGGCGATGCTCCTCAACTGCGAGACCCGGGGGCGCTCCCTCTACCGGCTCCTCTTCTTCATGCCCTCCATCGTCCCCGTGGTCGCCTCGGCGATGCTCTGGCTCTGGATCTTCAACGGGGAGTACGGCCTGATGAACGGGTTCCTTAACCCGATCCTCGGCCTCTTCGGGCTCCACGGGCCGGCGTGGCTGGCGGACCCCTCATGGTCGAAGCCGGCCCTGGTCATCATGAGCCTCTGGGGCACGGGAAACGCGATGGTGATCTACCTGGCGGGACTGCAGAACGTGCCCCACGAGCTCTATGAGGCCGCCGAGATCGACGGGGCCTCGGCTTGGCAGCGCTTCCGCCACGTGACGCTCCCGACGATCGCCCCGGTCGTGGCGTTCAACGCCATCATGGCGCTGATCGGCGCCATGCAGCTCTTCGCCCAGGCCTACATCATGTCGGAGGCCGCCAACGGCAACGGCAACGCCTCGGATGGCAACCCCGAGCGCTCGACCCTCTTATACTCGATCTACCTGTTCTCGACGGCGTTCCAGGACATCCGGATGGGGTACGCCAGCGCGATGGCGTACATCCTCTTCCTGATCACCGCGGCGCTCACCTGGATGGCGGCCCGGCTCTCGCGCAGCCGCACGGAGGACGCCCTCTAGCCATGTCCCGCGAACACACTGGATCTCGCTGGGTGGTGAGGGTGCTCCTCGCCGCATGCTCGGTGGCCTTCGTGCTCCCGTTTGTCTGGCTCGTGAGCACCTCCCTTAAGCCCATCGAGCAGACGATCTCGCTGCCGCTCACCCTGATCCCTCGGGAGTATTTGGCCGACGTGGGCGGCCGCAATGTGGAGGTGACCCTCGACTTCCAGGTGGCGAAGCCCGGAGCCGTGGTCCGCTACAGGTCCGGCGCCGATGCCGGAAAGCTGGGCTTCGCCACCGCGGCGCAGCTCGCGCACGGCCTGGACGCCGCCCTGGTGCATCCGGTCGACGCGGGAGACTGGCACGTGACCGAGAAGCAGGCCTCTGGGCAGGCGGCCGGCCAGCCGGCCTGGGATATCCTGGCCCGCGACCGGGTCTCCTCCCGGGTCCACTTCCGCTGGGACAACTACCCGAAGGCGCTCGCCGCCCTGGGGGGCGATGCCGAGGCCGACCGGCACCGCGTCGGATTCTGGACCTTCCTGGGCAACTCGCTGGTCGTGGCGGTCCTGGGGGTCGTGGGAACGGTCCTCTCCAACGCCATCGTCGCCTACGGATTTGCGCGCCTCAGGTGGAGGGGCCGCGACGCGTTCTTTGCGCTGACCCTGGCGACCATGATGGTGCCGTTTCCCGTCCTGATGGTGCCCCTTTACGGCGTCTTCAAGGCCATGGGCCTCATCGGGACGCTCCTGCCGCTGTGGCTGCCTACCTGGTTTGGGAGCGCCTTCAACATCTTCCTCATGCGCCAGTTCTTCAGGACGATCCCCGAGGAATTGAGCGAGGCCGCAAGGATCGACGGATGCAGCGAGTGGCGCATCTTCTGGAGGATCATCGTCCCGCTCAGCACGCCCGTCCTGGTCGTGTCGGCCCTCTTCCACTTCATTTTTGCCTGGAATGATTTCCTGGGGCCCCTCCTTTACCTGACCCGCAAGGACACCTACACCCTGGCCCTCGCGCTCGAGAGCTACCAGTCCCAGAACGGCGGGGTCCAGTGGCACTACCTGATGGCCGCGAGCGCCGTCACGATCCTGCCCGTGATCCTCCTTTTCCTGCTGGCCCAGAAGACATTCATCCGGGGGATTGCGACCACCGGTTCGAAGAACTGACGGGACGTGCCCGCTGGGACACAGACTGTGCCTTTGGCCCCAAAAGTGGGACAACATGGCATCTTTTTGGGCCTGCCCGCCCCTGCCCGAAAGATGGCCAAGTTTTTTAATTACCTGTTATAGAGATGGTAACAAAAACAGGGTGTTTGAGGCACACCCAGTGCTGACAAGAGGGCATGGGCCGAATTCTAGGCATTGATCTGGGCACCACAAATTCCTGCATGGCCGTGATGGAAGGCGGCGAACCCGTTGTCATCCCGAACGCCGAGGGCGCGCGCACCACGCCGTCGGTCGTTGCCTTCACCAAGTCCGGGGAGCGCGTCGTCGGCCAGGCCGCGAAGCGCCAGGCCGTCACCAATCCCCGCAACACGGTCTTCTCCTCGAAGCGGCTGATCGGCCGCAAATTCAACGAGGTCCGCGAGGAAGTGAAGAACATGCCCTTCAAGGTGGTCGAGGGAAAGAACGGCGACGCCTACATCGAGGTGCAGATCGGCGACAAGGTTGAGCAGTACGCTCCCCAGCAGATTTCCGCCTTCGTCCTCGGCAAGCTCAAGGCCGACGCCGAGGCCTACCTGGGCGAGAAGATCTCCCAGGCCGTGATCACGGTCCCCGCCTACTTTAACGACTCCCAGCGCCAGGCCACCAAGGACGCCGGCAAGATCGCAGGGCTGGAGGTGCTGCGCATCATCAACGAGCCGACCGCGGCCTCGCTCGCCTACGGTCTCGACAAGAAGAAGGACGAGAAGATCGCCGTGTTCGACTTGGGCGGCGGAACCTTCGACGTCTCGGTGCTCGAGATCGGCGATGGCGTCTTCGAGGTGAAGGCGACCAACGGCGACACGCACCTGGGCGGCGACAACTGGGACGACGCGCTGATCGCGTGGCTCGTGGACACTTTCAAGAAGGACAACGGCATCGACCTGCGCAAGGACCCGATGGCCCTCCAGCGTCTCAAGGAGGAGGCCGAGAAGGCTAAGATCGCCCTGTCCTCGACGCAGTCGGTCGACATCAATCTTCCCTTCATCACCGCGGATGCCTCGGGACCCAAGCACCTGAACGTGCAGCTCACCCGGGCCAAGATGGAGCAGATCTGCGAGAGCCTCTTTGAGCGCTGCATCCAGCCCTTCAAGAACTGCCTGAAGGACGCGGCCCTCACGTCCGCCCAGATCGACGAGCTCGTGCTCGTGGGCGGCATGACCCGCATGCCCAAGGTGGTTGACATCGCGAAGACTCTAGGCGGCAAGCAGCCGCACCAGGGCGTCAACCCCGACGAGGTCGTCGCGGTCGGCGCGGCGATCCAGGGCGGCGTCCTTAAGGGCGAGGTCCGCGACGTGCTCCTCCTGGATGTCACCCCGCTCACCCTTGGCATCATGACAGCGGGTGACGTGGCGACGGCGATGATCCCGCGCAACACGACGATCCCGTCCAAGAAGACGCAGACCTTCTCCACCTACAGCGACAACCAGCCCTCGGTCGAGATCGTGGTCCTCCAGGGCGAGCGTCCGATGGCCCGCGACAACAAGACCCTCGGCACATTCCGCTTGGACGGCATCCCGCCGGCCGCCCGCGGCACGCCGCAGATCGAGGTCACCTTCGACATCGACGCGAACGGCATCCTCCACGTGTCCGCCAAGGACCTGGGGACCGGCAAGGACCAGAAGATCACCATCCAGGGTTCTTCCGGCCTCTCCAAGGAGGAGGTCGAGAAGATGACCAAGGAGGCCGAGCTCAACGCCGCGGAGGACAAGAAGCGCCGCGAGGCCGTCGAGACCCGCAACCAGCTTGATTCCTCCGTCTACCAGCTCGAGAAGGCCCTGAAGGAAGCCGGCGACAAGCTGGCTGCCGACAAGAAGTCCAAGGTCGAGGCAGTCCTCGCCGAGGCAAAGAAGGCCCTGGAGTCGAACGACGGGGACAAGATGAAGGGCGCCCTCGAGGAGCTGACCAAGGTCGGCTCTGAGTTCTACGCCGAGGCCCAGGCCGCTGCGAAGGCGGGAGCCGCATCGGGCGGCGCCGAGCCCTCGCCGGAGCCCGGCCCCGCGCCCAAGGCCGAGAAGAAGGCCGACGTTGTCGACGCCGATTTCGAGGTCGTCGACGACGAAAAGAGCAAGAAGTAAGCATTTGCGGATACGGGGCGATTCGTCGCCCCGTTCCGACCTTCAACCCAAAACCAAATCCATATGGCTAAAGTCAAAATCAGACCGATCGGAGATCGCGTCCTCGTGAAGCATCTCGAGGACAAAGAGCAGGTCCGCGGGGGTATCATCATCCCGGACAGCGCTAAAGAGAAGCCGCAGGAGGCCGAGGTCATTGCCCTCGGCACCGGCAAGCGCGACGAGAGTGGCAAGGTTATCCCCTTCGAGGTGAAGGTGGGCGACCGCGTCCTCGTCGGCAAGTACGGCGGCACCGAGGTGAAGCTCGAGGAGCAGAAGTACACCCTCGTTCGCGAGGACGACATCCTCGGCGTGATCGCCTGAGGCCGGTAACAACGAATCAGTAACCACAAAAAAGCTTAAACAAAATGGCCGCAAAACAACTCCTCTTCGACGAGTCCGCTCGTCAGAAAATCCTCCGGGGCGTCGAGCTCCTCTCACGCGCCGTCAAGGTGACCCTTGGGCCCAAGGGCCGCAATGTCGTCATCGACAAGAAATTCGGATCGCCGACCGTCACCAAGGACGGCGTCACCGTTGCCAAGGAAATCGAGCTGCCGGACCCGTATGAGAACATGGGCGCGCAGATGGTGAAGGAAGTCGCCTCCAAGACCTCCGACGCTGCCGGCGACGGCACGACGACGGCCACGGTCCTTGCCGAGGGGATCTACCGCGAGGGACTCAAGAACGTCACCGCCGGTTCCAACCCCATCTTCCTGAAGCGCGGAATCGACAAGGCCGTTGAGGCCGCTGTCGCCGAGCTCGCCCGCATCTCCAAGAAGGTCTCCGACCGAGAGGAGATCCGCCAGGTCGCCACCGTCTCCGCCAACTGGGACGACACGATCGGCAACATCATTGCCGACGCCATGGACAAGGTCGGCAAGGACGGCACCATCACCGTCGAAGAGGCCAAGTCGATCGAGACGACCCTCGAGGTCGTCGAGGGCATGCAGTTCGACAAGGGCTACCTCTCGCCGTACTTCGTCACCAACGCCGAGGCCATGGAGGCCGTGATCGAGGACGCCTACGTCCTCATCCACGAGAAGAAGATCAGCGCCTTAAACGACCTGCTCCCGCTCCTCCAGGTGGTCGCCAAGAGCGGCAAGCCGCTCCTGATCATCGCCGAGGAAGTCGAGGGCGAGGCCCTCGCCGCGCTCGTCGTCAACAAGATCCGCGGCACGCTCAACGTCGTCGCCGTCAAGGCCCCCGGCTTCGGTGACCGCCGCAAGGCGATCCTCGAGGACATCGCCATCCTCACGGGTGGACGCTGCTTCACCGAGGACCTGGGCATCAAGCTTGAGAACGTCACGGTGAGCGACCTCGGCCGCGCCAAGCGGATCGTGGTCGACAAGGAGAACACGACGATCGTGGAAGGCGGCGGCAAGGGCTCCGACATCCAGGGCCGCGTGAAGCAGATCCGTCGCCAGATCGACGAGACCACCTCCGACTACGACCGCGAGAAGCTCCAGGAGCGCCTTGCGAAGTTGGCCGGCGGCGTCGCCGTGATCAACGTCGGAGCCTCCACCGAGGTCGAGATGAAGGAGAAGAAGGCCCGCGTTGAGGACGCTCTGCATGCGACCCGCGCCGCCGTTGAGGAAGGCATTGTCGCCGGCGGCGGCGTCGCCCTCCTTCGCACGGCCAAGGCCATCGACGCCCTCCAGCTCGAGGGTGACGAGAAGATCGGATCCCAGATCGTTCGCCGGGCCATCGAGCACCCGATCCGGATGCTCTGCTCGAACGCGGGCGTTGAGGGCGCGGTTGTCGTCGGCGAGGTACTCGCCGGCAAGGGCAACTTCGGCTACAACGTCGCGACCGACAAGTACGAGGACCTGGTCAAGGCCGGCGTCGTCGACCCGACGAAGGTCACGCGCACCGCGCTCCAGAACGCCTCGTCGATCGCCGGGCTCCTGCTCACGACCGAGTGCATGATCACCGAGATCCCGGAGAAGAAGGATTCCGCTCCCGCCCATCCCCCGGGCGGCGGCGGCATGGACTACTGATCCGCCTCAAAAGCCAATTAATCGCGAACGCCCCGTCCTTGAAAAAGGCCGGGGCGTTTTTTTTGCGCCGATGCCCGCCTTGCGTTGGGGCGGGCAAGGCCCAAGCGTTTCGGGGTCGACCATGGAGGTGATCATTCTAGGCAGCGGAACGTCGCAGGGGGTCCCGATGATCGGGTGCCGGTGCGCCGTGTGCACGTCGGCCGATCCCCGCAACAAGAGGACGCGCACCTCCGTGCACGTCGTGATGGACGGGCTCCACATCCAGGTCGACGCGGCGCCAGAGCTTCGCATCCAGTGTGTCCGGGAGGGCGTCGAGCGCCTGGACGTCTTCATCCTGACGCACGGGCACTCCGACCACCTGACAGGCATGGACGACCTTCGCCGGTTCTGCGACATGAGAGACGGGGGGGCGCTCACGGTCCACACGACCCCCGAGGGTGCGGAGAGGGTCCGCGCCATCTACCCCTACGCCATTGCCGACCGGGCGGAGATCCGGGGATATCCGGCCTTCAGGCTGCGGGAGATGCCCGCATTGATGGAACTGCCGCAGGGGACCATCGCCTCCACGCTCCTTCCCCACGGGTCCACCCAAACCCTGGGCCTAGTCTTCACCGAGCGCAGCACGGGCAGGCGGTTCGCGTACTACACCGATTGCAAGAGCCTGACTGAGGAAAGCATCGAGCTGGCGAAAGGGGCGGACGCCATGGTCCTGGACGGCCTGCGGCCGCTGCCGCACCCCTCCCACATGAGCATCGGCGAGGCCGTGGAGTCGGCGGCGAGGATCGGCGCCGGGCGCGTGTGGCTCACGCACCTGACCCATCTGACCGACCACGCGGCCACTGAGGCGGGCCTTCCCAAGGGCATCTATCTCGCGCATGATGGGCTCAGGATTTATATATAGGGTTCCTAACCCCTGTATATGACTCCTGGCGCCCGCTTCCTGGTGACTGGCCTTGTCGTCGTCTCGATTCTCGCCGGGCCATCGGTCCGCGCTTCGAGCCTCCCGGGGTCCCGGGTGATCGAGGGGTCCGTGAGGCTGCCGGACCCGGGGGGAGCGACGATAGGCCGGGCTCGGATCGTGAGGACGACCCTTTCTGCCGGCGAACTTTCCACCCGGGTCTCCTTTTCGGTGTCCCTCAAGATGCGAGACCTGGCCGGGCTCCAGGCCATCGTTGCCTCGGGGGGAAGGCTGTCTTCCGCGGAGCTTGAGACTTCCTACCTGCCGCTTCGTTCGGACTATGACCGTGTCTCGGCCTGGCTCAGCTCGCAGGGATTCGCCCCGACGCTCCAGGACCGCATGCACACCTCCGTCTTCGCTGAGGGTAGCGTGGAGCAGATCGCCCGGGTGTTCGGAGTGCAGTTTGCCCGGGTTGCCGTCGCCGACGGCGAGTACACGTCCGCGGTCACCGATCCCCAGATGCCCGGGGACTTGGCGCCCCTGGTCCTGAGCGTCAACGAGCTCCAGCCCGAGTTTCGGCTGAGGCATGTCCAGCCCGCCGCCAGGCCGGTGCCCCTTGATCTGGTTGGAAACGGGATCTTCGTCACGCCGGACAACGTCCTCGCGGCCTATAATGTTCCCACGAGCGCGACGGGTGCGGGCCAGGTCGTGGCGATCGTGGGGGAGGCCGCGGTGACAAACAGCTTCCTGACTTCGTTCTGGACCACGACCGGCGTGGCGCAGTCGGTATCGCGGGTGACGACCGTTAATGTCGACGGGAGTTCAGGCGGCTCCGGATCGAGCCTTCCCGCGGTCGAGGCGACCCTGGATGTCGAGTGGGTCGGGGCCATGGCGCCGGCCTCGAACATCCGGCTTTACCAGGCGCAGCAGATCTTCCAGAGCGTGACGGCGATCCAGAACGACCTGCCGAAGTACCCGACCATGTCCGTGATCTCGATCAGCTTTGGGAACACCGAGGGGGCGTACGGCGCGTCGCAGCTCCAGTCGTTTGCCCAGGTTGCCGCGACCATCGCGGCCCAGGGCGTGACGATCGTGGCCTCAAGCGGGGACAGCGGCTCAAACCCCAACAACTCCATCGCGGCCGGCCAATACCTGGCGACAGCCCCCCTGGCCGTCGCCTATCCTGCGAGCGATCCGAGCGTCACCGGGGTCGGCGGGTCCACGGTCACCTTCACCGGCAACTGGATGTACACGGGTGAAGGGGCATGGAGCCAGCTTTCGGACACCCAGCCCTCCGCGACCGGGGGCGGCGTCAGCTCAACCTTTGCGAAGCCGTCCTGGCAGAATGGTGGATCGGTTCTTGCGGCCCAGACCAAGCGCTGTGTCCCGGATGTCTCCTCCATAGCGGACTCGGCGCTCCAGAACATCGTCCTGAGCCCCGGCTCCTCGCCGGGCTCCTACACCAACGTTGGGGTCCTCATCGTGGCGGACGATGGCAAGGGTGCGGCGACCGTCATGAACGTGGGGGGCACCAGCCTCTCGTGCCCGGTGTGGGCCGGCATCGTGGCGCTCGTCAACCAGGGCCGGGCCAACGCGGGGCAGGGACCGATAGGGCTCTTGAACCCCCACATCTACCCCTTGGCCGGCACCAACGCCTTCAATGATGTGAACGGCGGGACGAACGGGGCATACAGCGCGAATGTCGGCTATGACCTGTGTTCAGGGCTCGGAAGTCCGAACGTCGCAAACCTGATCACGGCGCTGTCGGGGGCCACGGGAGGCCACCACCGCCTGGTGAACCTGTCGGTCTGCGCCCAGGTGCAGACTGGGGCCAACATCGTGATCGCCGGCTTTGTGATCGGGGGCTCCTCCGGCGCCAAGGATATCCTGGTCCGGGGCGTGGGACCCGCCCTGACGGGGTTCGGGGTCTCGGGTGCGCTCGCCAGTCCTGTGGTGGGCGTCTACGACTCCCAGAACACGCTGATAGCGACCGACGCGGGGTGGGGGAACGCGTTGACCGCGGGAACTTCCGCCTCAGGGGCCACTTACCGCAACGCCACTGCTGCGGACATGACCACGACCGGGGCCTTTGCGCTGACGCCCGCCGACTCGGCGATGGCGCTTTCGCTTCCGGCGGGAAGCTACACGGTCCAGGTCTCGGGGGCGGGGGCGACCACGGGTGTCGCCCTCTCCGAGGTGTATGAGCTGAGCACCACCTCGTCTCAGACCCTCAAGAACATCTCGGCCCGTTGCTTCGTGGGGACGGGCTCCCAGGTGGCGATCTGCGGGTTCGTGGTGGAGGGCAACGAACCGGCCCAGCTCCTGGTCCGGGGCGTGGGACCCGCCCTTGCGGCCTTTGGCGTCTCGGGAACCCTCGCGCAGCCCTCGATCGGGATCTTCGACTCGACCAACACGCTAATTGCGAGCAATACGGGCTGGGGAACACCTCCGATCGCCGGAACCTCGACCGTCTCCGTTTCCTACCGACAGGCGACGGCTGCCGACATGGCCAACGTCGGGGCCTTTTCGCTCAAGGCGGGCTCCGCCGACTCGGCTATCGTCATCACCCTTCCGCCTGGGAACTACACAGCCATTGTTTCGGGCTCCAATTCCAGCTCCGGAACGGCTTTGGGCGAAGTCTACGAAATGTAAGCAGACGAACGGGTTAGGACCGGGACATCGGATCTTGGCTGCCGTATGACACAGGTTGGGGCAAATCGACTTGCCTTAATCCATACTTAATTAATGTAGATTGAAGTTCTACACCCATGAAGCTTTCAAAGAAAGGCGAGTACGCCCTGCGCTCCCTCATCAACCTCGGGATAGCCGCGGAGATGAACCGCAAGCTGGTGCAGGTGTCGGAACTGGCGGAAAGCGAGCAACTGCCGGTCAAGTTCCTTGAGCAGATCCTCCAGGCGCTGAAGGAGGCCGGGATCGTCGAGAGCCAGCGGGGAAAGTTCGGAGGCTACCGCCTGGCGAGGCCGGCGAAGAAGATCTTCATCGGCGAGGTGGTTCGGCTGATCGACGGGCCCCTGGCGCCCATCGGGTGCGTTTCCCAGTCGGCCTATGAGCCGTGCACGTGCCCGGACGAGGCCCACTGCGGGCTGCGCATGCTCATGCTCGACGTCCGCAACGCCATCGCCGCGATCCTGGATCGCTACACGCTTTCCGACGTCGTCGAGATCACGCTCCAGAAGATGGAGCGGGACAGCGTCTCGCTCCCGTTTTCGCCGGAGGTCGAGGGGGAGGCCCTTCCAACCCGGGTTCCCGCGCGGATCGCGCGCCGCCAGCTCGGCAAGCGCCCGCCCGGCGGGCGCGGCGCCCGGACCTCGCCGGCGGAGGGCATCCTTCACCACATCCTCGGGGAATATTCGATCTAGATCCAGACGCCCACTCCCATGGACACCACCACCACCTCTCTTCAAGCCCCCTCCGAGCCCGAGTGGCTCGCCTTGGTCCGGGCCCAGGTCCGGGACCTCCGCTACGGGGTCGTGCAGCTGGTCGTCCACGACGGCCGGGTGACCCAGATCGAGCGCACCGAAAAGGTGAGGCTAGCTTCCGACCGAACCGACAAGGCGCCCAAGCAGGGATAGCCCCGGAACCCGCAATTTTCACCACCGGACACCCGGAGGCCACCCACCTAGAACCGAATATGCCGATCGCGTACCAGACCCGTCCCCGGGAAGTGCGCCGGCGAATCCGATCCTCCTCCATGACGTCAATTCCCAGAATCAGCGCCCTTCGCGCGCTCCTTGCGACCCTGGCCGTCGCTCTCACCCTCTCGGCGGCCGGCGCCAAGACCATCGAGCTCCTCAACGTGTCGTATGACCCGACCCGTGAGCTCTATGTCGACTACAACCAGGCCTTCGCCGCCTATTGGAAGACAAAGACGGGCGACGACGTGGTCGTGAAGCAATCCCACGGCGGCTCGGGCGCCCAAGCGCGGTCCGTCATCGACGGCCTCCAGGGCGACGTGGTGACCCTGGCGCTCGCAGCCGACATCGACAACATCCAGAGCCGGGGCCACCTCCTGTCCCCCGACTGGCAGTCGAAGCTCCCCGAGAACTCGACCCCGTACACGAGCACCATCGTCCTCCTTGTCCGCAAGGGGAATCCGAAGAACATCAAGGACTGGGATGACCTCGTGAGGCCCGATGTGGCTGTCATCACCGCCAATCCCAAGACCTCGGGCGGCGCCCGCTGGGCGTACCTGGCAGCGTGGGGCTATGCGGAGCGCAAGTACGGAAGCAAGGACAAGGCCAAGGAGTTCATCACGGCCCTCTACAAGAATGTCCCGGTCCTGGACTCCGGGGCCCGGGGCTCGACCATCACCTTCACGCAGAAGGAAATCGGGGATGTCCTTCTTGCCTGGGAGAACGAGGCTTTCCTCGCCCAGAAGGAATTTGGCCCGGGCAAGTACGAGACCGTGGTCCCGAGCACGAGCATCCTGGCGGAACCCCCGGTGGCCGTGGTCGAGAAGGTCGCCGAGCGCAAGGGAACGACCGAGGTCGCGCGGGCGTACCTTGAGTACCTCTACTCCGACGTGGGCCAGGACATCGCGGGCCGCAACTACTACCGCCCGAGGGCCCCTGCCGCCGCGGCGAAGTACGCCTCGACCTTCCCGAAGCTGGACCTCTTCACGATCGACCAGGTCTTCGGGGGATGGACCGTCGCGCAGAAGACCCACTTTGCCGACGGTGGCGTGTTCGACAGCATCTATAACAAGAAATGAAGCGACTCCAAGAAGCCAAGGCTTTGGGGCCGCTCGGGCGCCCGTGCGCCCGGTGTAGTCCCTAAAGCCGCATGGCGACGCCCCGCACCTCACGCACCATCCTGCCCGGATTCGGGCTCTCGCTCGGGTTCACCCTGGCTTATCTGGGCCTGATCGTTCTCATCCCGCTTTCCGCAGCGTTCCTGCGGACGGCGGGAATGAGCTGGCACGACTTCGTCGAGGCGGTCGACTCCCCCCGCGTCGTGGCGGCCTACCGGCTGACCTTTGGCGCCTCGCTTGCCGCGGGGCTGGTGAACATGGTCTTCGGGCTCGTCGTAGCCTGGGTGCTGGTCCGCTATTCCTTCCCCGGGAAAAAAATCATCGACGCCCTGGTCGACCTTCCCTTCGCGCTGCCAACGGCGGTAGCCGGCATCGCGCTCACCTCGCTCTACGCCCCAAACGGCTGGGTGGGCCGGTGGCTTGCGCCGCTCGGCTTTAAGGTGGCCTTCACGTGGACGGGCGTCTTCGTGGCGCTCACCTTCATCGGCCTGCCCTTCGTTGTCCGCACGCTCCAGCCCGTTCTCCAGGAGCTCGAGCCCGAGATCGAGGAGGCTGCCTCAACCCTGGGAGCCAACCGCCTTCAGACCGTGATCCGGATCATCCTGCCGGAGCTCGCGCCGTCGCTCCTGACCGGGTTCGCGCTCGCCTTCGCGCGTGCGCTCGGGGAATACGGCTCCGTCGTCTTCATCTCGGGCAACATGCCGATGAAGACCGAGATCGTCCCCCTGCTGATCATCACGAAGCTCGAGCAGTATGACTACCGCGGGGCCACCGCGATCGCGGTCGTGATGCTCGTGGCCTCCTTCGTGCTCCTGCTCCTGATCAACCTACTCCAGAAATGGAGCCGCCGCTACCAGGCCATATGACGTGAATCCCTGTTGGGGGATGCCGTGTGCTCCCCCAGGCTCCCTCCTCCCTAACACCCTTTTCTCCTTGGTCCCAACGCTCCCACAGCCGACGTCCTCCCGCACCCTGAACGCTGCCCAGCGCCGCGCGAACAGGGATCCCGCATGGGCGCGGTGGCTCCTGACGGGCGTGGCGCTCGTCTTCCTCGCGTTCTTCCTGGTGCTTCCGCTCCTTTCGGTGTTTGTGCAGGCGTTCGCCAAGGGCGGAGCCTTCTTCCTGTCGGCCGTCACCGAGCCCGATGCGATGGCCTCGATCCGGCTCACGCTCCTTACGGTGGCTATCGCCGTGCCGTCCAACGTGGTCTTCGGGGTCGCCGCCGCCTGGGCAATCACGAAATTCAGGTTTCCGGGGAAGAGCCTGCTCACCACCCTGATCGACCTTCCCTTTGCCGTCTCCCCGGTGATCTCAGGCCTCATCTACGTCCTCGTCTTCGGCGCCCAGGGCTGGTTCGGGCCGTGGCTGATCGAGCACAATATCCGGATCATTTTCGCCGTCCCGGGCATCATCCTGGCAACCACCTTCGTCACGTTCCCGTTCGTGGCCCGGGAGCTGATCCCGCTGATGCAGGCCCAGGGCACCGACGAGGAATACTCCGCCGTGACCCTTGGAGCGAGCGGATGGCAGACCTTCTGGAGGGTCACCCTGCCGAACATCCGCTGGGGGCTCCTTTACGGGGTCATCCTGTGCAACGCCCGGGCGATGGGCGAGTTTGGTGCCGTCTCCGTCGTGAGCGGTCACATCCGCGGCGAGACCAACACCATGCCCCTCCACGTGGAGATCCTCTACAACGAGTACAACATCGTCGGGGCCTTCGCGGTCGCCTCCCTTCTCGCGATCCTTGCCATCGCCACCCTTGTCCTGAAATCGGTCGTCGAGTGGCGCCAGACGGGAAACGCATGAGCATCGAAGCCCACGGCATCCGCAAGAAGTTCGGGAGCTACACGGCCCTGGACGGCGTCGACCTAAACGTCCCGCAGGGGAAGCTCGTGGCGCTGCTCGGGCCCTCGGGCTCGGGCAAGACGACGCTCCTGCGCATCATCGCCGGCCTCGAGTTCCCCGACGCCGGCAGCGGGCGGGTGCTCTTCCACGGCGAGGACGTGACCGACCTGCCGGCCGGCAAGCGCAAGGTGGGCTTCGTCTTCCAGCACTACGCCCTCTTTAAGCACATGTCCGTCTTCGAGAACGTGGCCTTCGGCCTGAGGGTGCGAAACCGCGCAGCCCGCCCGTCGGACGCCTCGATCGCGGAGCGCGTGCACCGGCTTCTCGAGCTCGTGCAGCTGGACAACCTTGCCGGGCGCTACCCCTCCCAGCTCTCGGGCGGCGAACGCCAGAGGGTGGCCCTCGCCCGCGCACTGGCGGTCGAGCCCAGGGTCCTGCTCCTGGACGAGCCTTTTGGCGCCCTGGATGCGCGCGTCCGCAAGGACTTGAGGCGCTGGCTTCGCCGCTTCCATGACGAGATCCAGCTGACCACGATCTTTGTTACCCACGACCAGGAGGAGGCGCTCGAGATCGCCGACGAGGTGGTGATCATGAACAAAGCCCACGTAGAGCAGGTGGGTACGCCCCAGCAGGTCTACGACCGGCCCGCCTCGCCCTTCGTCTACCAGTTCCTCGGAAACGTTAACGTGTTGAAGGTGCCGGCACTTGAAGGCGCGGGCCGGCGAGGCCTCGGGCCCGAGGGTCCCGACCCGGAGGGCCAGATCTACGTCAGGCCCCACGACATCGAGCTCACGGCCCACGACGCGGGCAGCTCGGGCATTTCGGCCATCGTTCGCCACATCCATGCCGCCGGCCCCCAGGCCAGGCTCCTCGTCGAGCAGGTGCACAGCCGCGAGCACGTCGAGGTTGAGATCTCACGTTCCGAGCTCACCAACCTTGGGCTGCGCGTGAACGACCTCGTGCGGCTCAGGTTAAGGCAGGCGCACTCCTTCGACGAGGACTACGCCATCTAGCCTATCCCGGGCGAAGCGATTTTTTCACCCAAACTCAGAACCCAAAAACAACAACGCATATGGCAAAGATATATAACGACATCACGGAGACGATTGGGAACACCCCCCTGGTTCGCTTGAACCGCACAGCGGCGGCCCACGGCGCGCAGGCTGAGATCCTGCTCAAGCTCGAGTTCTTTAACCCGCTCTCAAGCGTCAAGGACCGCATTGGTGCCGCGATGATTGATGATGCGCTAAAGAGCGGCCGCATCAACAAGGACACCGTCCTGATCGAGCCGACCAGCGGCAACACGGGCATCGCGCTCGCGTTTGTCGCCGCGGCCCGCGGCCTCAAGCTGATCCTGACGATGCCCGAGACGATGACGACCGAGCGCCGGAAGCTCCTTAAGGTCCTCGGCGCCCGCCTGGTCCTGACGGAGGGGGCGAAGGGCATGAAGGGAGCGATTGCGAAGGCCGAGGAGCTCGCGACGAAGATCCCGAACAGCGTGATCCTGCAGCAGTTCGCCAATCCGTCCAACCCGGCCGTGCACCGCAGAACGACGGCCGAGGAGATCTGGAACGACACCGACGGCAAGGTCGACTTCGTCGTCTCCGGCATCGGCACAGGTGGCACCATCACCGGCATCGGCGAGGTCATCAAGGCGCGCAAACCTTCAGTCAAGGTGATCGCGGTTGAGCCGGCCGGCTCGCCTATCCTCTCGGGCGGTCAGCCCGGCCCCCACAAGCTCCAGGGAATCGGCGCGGGCTTCGTCCCGGCCATCCTCAACACGAAGGTCTACGACGAGGTGATCACGGTGAAGGAGGACGACTCGGCCCCGATCAGCAAGCAGGTGGCCAAGCTCGACGGCATCCCGGTCGGGATCAGCTCCGGTGCGGCCATCTGGGCGGCCATCCAGGTCGCCAGGCGCCCCGAGAACAAGGGCAAGCAGATCGTGGCGATCATCCCGTCATCGGCTGAGCGCTACCTCTCGTCCTGGCTCTTTGCCGACCTGAGCGTCGAGAGCGATTCGATCGACGATCTCGTGCCTGCGGCCAAGGCCTAGGGCTTTGGGTTGTTCTTGGTCCCGGCCCTGTCCCCTTCCCCGGGGGCGGGGGCCGGGACTTTTTATTTGGGCCTGGCCGGCAGGGTGAGTATCCACCCCGGAGGGTTGATCGGGATCCGTGCCCCTTTGCCCGCGCGGATCTGTTCGGTATAGCGGCCCCACTGCATGTCCGGGTAGGCGGATTCCCGGAGCCGCGGCGCATTCACAGCCAGGCACCAAAGGGCGACAGAGAGGGCGGCCCTTCCCGCTCGTCCCTTCTGGCACGCGAGGGTGCCGAGGAGCCAGATCGAGAGAAGCTGGGGGAGGAACATGTAGCGCGAGCTGGAATGGGCCACGAAGTACTCGTGGAGCGTCCAGCGCGTGCGGAAAAGCGATGCGCCAAGCACTAGGACAAGGGCGGCAGCGATCATGCGTCGCTCCGTCCTGTAGGCTCCATCCCGGAGCGCGAGATAGCCAACGGCTCCCACGGTAGCGATCCCCGCCGCATATCCCAGCGCAACTCCCAGGTCCGCCGGCAGCAGGGAGCCGAGGAGCAGGGATGCGCCAATTCTGCGGCCCACGGCGGGGATCACCCGGAGCATGGCTAGGTGAGGGGCACCGGGGACTCCCGGGTCGTCCAGGGGTCCGGTGAAAATCAAATACCCCTGCACAAAGCCGCAGGCTAGGACGACGGCCGCGAGGACTGCGCTCGGCGCGGACCTCCGAGAGGCGGCACGCCAGACGAAAAGCAGTGAGAGGATGCAGCTGAAGGGGCCGGTGAGGCCCAGGAAAAGGGCGGACAAGCAGTCGTGGACCCACTCGGCCCGTCCCGAGGGGTCGCGGGAAACCAGGAGAAGGACGAGCCCGGCGGCCAATACCCACTGCAGGTTAACGATGTTGAGCAGGACCTCGTACGTGTCCGGGACAAGGACGACGGCAAGTGCGAAGAGCCCCGCAGTCCGGGGGAGGGGACAACGCGGTGAAAGCGTCCGTGCCGCCACATAGAGCGTGAGCAGGGCCGCGGAGATTACAAAGATCGCAGGAACCCAGGCGGGATCCGCGCGGGCGGCCACCGCGGCGACGGACCTCGGCACCAGGTGGAGGTAGCCGGCGTAGGGCAAAAGGAGTGCCCTCGCGCCGATCGCGTACGCGCGCTCGTAGAAGTGCCCGTCCTCGGCCCACAGCTGCGGGTTTGAGAACGCCTGCGCCCTCCTCACCAGGAGGATCGCCGCGCAGGCGCACAGCACCAGCGCCCGCGGCGGCTCGGCCAGGAGCCGGAAGAATCTTCCCGATTCGGTTGCGGCGCCCATCAGGTCATTTCTCCCTCCTCGGGAAATGCGTCCTCCACACCGGGGGGTTGGTCTCGACTGTGACGTCCTCGCCGGCGCGGATCTTTTCCGCGTAGGAGGGCCAGTTCAGGTCCTTAAGCGGCGCCTCGCGCAGCCTCGGCAGGTTGACCGCGAGGGCCCAGAGGGCCAGTGCGGCGCACACCCGCGCTGCGCGCCCCTTCTGGACGGCCCAGGAGATCAGGAGCCAAAGCGTGAAGAGCTGCGGCAGGTAGAAATAGCGCGCCCTCGTGTGCGGGACGAAGAAAAGAAACAAGCTGTGGCGCGTCCGGTAGAGGGCACCCGCCAAGACGACCGCAAGGACTAGACCCAGCAGGCGTCGTTCGACCCGGTAGGAGCCGGGGCCGAGGGATAGGTACCCGATCCCGGCCAGGGTGAGGATGCCGGCCAGGGTGCCAAACACCTGGTCCGTGTCCCTTGCCAGGAACGCCCCCATCATCGGTGAACCCCCGAGCCTCCTGCCAATGGCGGGAAGGAAGAGCCCTGCCGACGCCGCGGCCCCTGTCGTGTCAAAGGGGGAGGTGGGCTCGACGTAGACCAGGTACGCCTGGACCAGGGCGCAGGCGCAGATGAGGGCGCAGATCACGAGGCTTGCGCGGCTCCTTCGGGAGATCGCCCGGAGCGCGAAGGCGGGGGCAAGGAAGATGGAGAAGGGACCGGTGAGCCCGAGCGCCAGGGCCGCGACAAGGTCGTGGGCCCAGGAGCCGGGGCCCACGGGATCCCCGGAAAGGAGCAGGAGCACGAGGCCCGCCCCAAGCACCCATTGCAGGTTCACCACGTTGAGGAGCACCTCGTGCGTGTCGGGCACAAGGACGATCGCGAGGGCGCACAGGCCCGCGTACCGGGGCAGGGGGCAGCGCCGAGAGAGGGTGCGGCTGGCCACATAGAGCGTGATGAGGGCAGCGGCCCCGACAAAGACGGCCGGGGCAAGCGAGGGGTCGACCGAGGCCCCGGCCGCGGCCACCGCGCGGAGCACCATGTGGAAATACCCCGCGTCAGTCCCCAGGAACGCCTGCCAGCCCTGCAGCAGCGCCCGTTGGTAGAAGATCACGTCCTCGGCCCAGAACTGGGGGCGGCTCATGGCCTCGGCCCGGCGGAGCCCGAGGACCGCGGCGCAGAGCGCCAGGACGGCGAGCGCGGGCGGATCGGCGAGAAGCCGGGCCACCCTGCCGCGGGCGCCTAGCCCTCCGCGTTCCGGTTTGAGGACCTCGACCATTTGAAGAAGCATACGCCGAGCGCCGTCAGAGTCACGAGCATGCCGGAAATCTTCATGATGATCCCTGCCGTGAGCTGGTCATCCCCAGGCGAGAACCCGGCGATCAGCCTCGGGGCATACTCATAGGTCGGGTAGAGGATGTCGCTTGAGAACACGATGTAGGCGGAGACCGGGATCATCGTGACCTCGGTGGCAAAGAGGTAGATCATCCGGACGCCGTAGCTCGGGGCCGGCAGGACCTCCGAGGGGCTTGCCAGGGGCCACCAGTACAGGAGTGAGACGGCGAGAAACATCAGGTGCTCGCCGACGTGCACCAGCTTGTCCTGGAGCGTCCACTCGTAGAGGAACGGCAGGTGCCAGATGCTGATGACGAGCGTCGAGAGGACGGCGCAGGAGAACGGGCTCACGAGCCGGCCGATGCCCTTTTCCGCCCCGAGCGCCCGGATTGCCGGGTCGATTATCCAGGACGGCGTCCCCAGGAGGAGCAGGAGCGCCACCAGGTACATGATCACGAGATGCTGCACCATGTGGGCCGAAAGGAGAAACCGCTCCGAGACCTGGTCCAGCGGCGAACCCACGGCCAGGTAGAAGAGGACCAGGGCCGAGTAGAAGAGGATCGCCTTGGACCGGGGAAACGGGGCTCCGGGGGCGAGCCTGCCGCGGAGCGGGCCAGCGAGGATCGCGAAGAGCCAGCCGGCTAGGATCAGGCCGCCCGTCAGGAACGGTTCATTGTGCCAGTGGCGCCAGTCTATCATTGGGTAGGGCCGGTTCCCCGGCCACTCCCCGGCCGGATCAGGCGACCGTCCGGACGATCGCAGCGGGTGCGTCAAGCGTCAACGGCTTGCTGTCGGCCACGCTGAAGAGCTTCAGGAGCGCCCACATCGTCCCGCCGGCCAGGACCAGGCCGATGAAGAACAGGATCGTGCAGAACGCCTTGTCCCAGCGCAGGTGCATGAAATAGAAAATGACGAACATGAACTTCACGGTCGAGAGGATCACCAGGGCCGCGACTAGGATCCACTTCATGAAGGGAAGGTAGACGGTCACGAGCTCGAGGCCCGTGATGACGGCGAGAAGCATGGCGAGCTGGACGAAGATCCAGAACTTGCTCTGTTCGAGCTCGTGGCCGGAAGCGTGGGCGGTGGAGGCGGGGGCGATCATGGGAAGGGTTCTTGGGCGGGGCCGGTTCAGAGGTACTCGAGCAGGTAGACGGCCGTGAAGATCACGATCCAGACGATGTCGACGAAGTGCCAGTAGAGGCCCATCGACTCGACGTCGATGGCGTCCTTCTCGGTCAGCCTGCCCGTGAACGAGTAGATCAGCATCGCCGTCAGCCAGATGACGCCGATAAGGACGTGGAGGCCGTGGGTGCCCGTGAGGGTGAAGAAGGTGGTCCCCAGGATCGAGTTGGTGATCGTCAGGTGCTTCTCAAAAACGAAGTTCCTGAACTCGTAGACCTGGCAGCCGAGGAAGATGAGCCCGAAGAAGATCGTCGTCAGGAGCGACCAGCGCAGGCTCTTCAGGTTGCCCTTCTGGATCGAGTTCACGGCGAGCGCCATCATGAGCGACGACATGAGGAGGATGAACGTCGAGAACGACGTCAGCTCGATCGAGAACACGTCGCGCGCGTTCGGGGTGCCCGGGGGCGGGTGAAGCCGGTAGATCAGGTGCGTCGAGATGAGGCAGCCGAAGAACATGCAATCCGAGGCGAGGAAGGCCCACATCAGGAGCTTCTTGTTCGGGATGCCGGTGACTGTGGTCGAGTCGTGGTGGTGGTCGATGGCGCCTGCGGCCGCGGTGCTGCTCATGGAGATGGTTCCTTTTTCGGGTGGAGGGTGGGCTCTTAGTGGCCGGCGTGGTGGTCCTCGCTCTTGATCGACCCGTCCTCGTTGAGGTGGATATGGTAGCCGTCGTTGCCCTCGAGGGCCCAGAGGACCACCGAGACGAACATGATCAGGCCGCCCAGGATCGTGACCGCAACCTTCGGGCCCCAGAACCCGGGGTCCTGCGTCGTGCTGGCCGGGTCGATGACCGCGACGCCCAATGCGCCGATCAGGATGCCGACGCTGGCGAGGAAGGGATAGATCGACTGGTAGGGCATGTGGATGCCGCCGTGGGCCTCGTCTTCCTTCGCATGCTCGGCCTGCTCCTTTTGGATCTCCTCGGTGTGGCGCTTCTCGTACCACCAGCCGTCGCGGGCGTGGACGGTCGGGATAACCTTGAAGTTGTACTCCGGGGGCGGGTTCGGGAGGCTCCACTCCAGCGTGCGTGCGTCCCACGGGTCCTTCGAGGTCTTCTCACCCTTGAAGAAGGTGTAGATCATCGTCAGGAAGTAGATCGCCACGCCGATCGCCAGGATGAAGGCGCCGATCGTGGCCGTCATGTTCCCGACGTTCCAACCCATGTCGCCGTCGTAGGTGAACGTGCGGCGCGGCATGCCCTCCATGCCGAGGAAGTGCATCGGGAAGAACGTCACGTTGAATCCGACAAACACGAACCAGAAGGACGTCTTGCCCCAGAACTCGCTCACCTTGCGGCCGAACATGAGCGGGAACCAGTAGTGGATGCCGGCGAAGAGCGCGAAGAGCGAGCCGCCGATCAGGACGTAGTGGAAGTGGGCGACGATGAAGTAGCTGCCGTGCTGCTCGGCGTCGGAGGGGGCCGCCGAGTGCATGACGCCCGAGAGGCCGCCGATCATGAACATCCAGAGGAAGCCGATCGCGAAGATCATCGGGGTCCTCATGGTGAGGTGGCCGTTCCAGAGGGTTCCGATCCAGTTGAAGATCTTGACCCCGGTCGGAACCGCGATCGCCATGGTCATGAGCGCGAAGGCCGCCGTCGCGGTCGTGCCCATGCCGGTCGTGAACATGTGGTGGCTCCAGACGCCGAACCCGAGGAACCCGATGGAGGCGCCCGAGAACACCACGATCGGGTAGCCGAAGAGGGGCTTCCTGGAGAAGGTGGGGAGGATCTCCGAGATGATCCCCATCGCCGGGAGGATCAGGATGTAGACCTCCGGGTGGCCGAAGATCCAGAAGAGGTGCTGCCAGAGGATGGGCAGGCCGCCGTTGGAGACCTCGAAGAAGTTGGTGCCGAAGAGCCGGTCCATCATGATCTCGACCAGCGCGATCGTGATCGCGGGGAAGGACAGGACGATCAGGAACGACGTGAAGAGCGTCATCCAGGTGAACACCGGCAGGCGCATCATCGTCATGCCGGGGGCCCGCATGTTGATGATCGTCACGATGAAGTTGAGCGCCGCGGCGATCGAGGCGACGCCCAGGAGCTGCAGCCCCATCACCCACATGTCGATCGCATGGGTGGGGCTGAAGTGGCGGGTGGTGAGGGGGGCGTAGCCGAACCAACCGGCATCGGGGGCACCGTCCTTCATGAACCAGCCGAGGTTCAGGATCACGGCGCCCACCGCGAACGTCCAGAACGAGAACGCGTTCAGCCTGGGGAAGGCGACGTCGCGCGCCCCAATCTGGAGCGGCATGATGAAATTGAAGAACGCCGCGCCCATGGGCATCACGACCAGGAAGATCATCGTCGTCCCGTGCATCGTGAACATCTCGCTGTACTGGGCGGAGGTGAGGAACGAGTTGTTGGGGACCGCGAGCTGGATGCGGATCAGGAGCGCCTCGAAGCCCCCGAAGATGAAGAAGAACAGGCCGGAAATCCCGTAGAGGAACCCGATCTTCTTGTGGTCGACGGTGGTCAGCCAGCTCAAGAGGCCCGTCTTCGCCGTGGGGCGCCAGAGGACGAGGGGCTTAGCTGCGGTTTCGCCCTTGGCGAGGAAATCGGATTTTGCCAGTGCTTCCATGGTTCGAATTACTTGAGGCTCTGCAGATAGTTGACCAGGGCATCCTCGTCCTCCGGGGTCAGCTTGATCCCGTTGGCCAGGTAGCCTGCGACCCACATCGTGTTCCCCGGCTTCACCTCGTTCGGGGCGTGGATCCAGCGGTGAAGTTGGTCGCGGTTGTTCTCGAGAAGGCCTGCGGCGATGGTCGAGCGGGCGCCGACGTGGGTGAGTTCGGGCCCGACCACCCCGATGTAGCCGTCTCCGCGGATCGTGTGGCAGCTGGCGCAGGTCTTCTGCGAGAAAAGCTCCCGGCCCTTCTGGATGAGGGCGGGGTTCTCCCCGGTAACGGGGGGAACCTGCTTGGCGCGCCAGGCATCCAGCGGCGAGGCGTCAAACGCGCTCGTGTAGCCCGCCTCGTTGCGGCGGAAAGTGCGGTACTCGGCAAACTGGGCCTTGGCCTGGGTCTGGTCGGCGCTGGCCACTTTGCGGGCGGGGGCCACCTGGGCATTCACCCAGTCGTTGAACTCCTTGGGCCCCAGCGCGATAACACGGAAACGCATGACCGCATGGGATTCGCCGCAGAACTCGGCGCACTGGCCCCAGTAGTAGCCGGGATTGTCGGACTTCAGCCAGAGGTGGTTGCCGCGATTGGGCATCATGTCCACCTTCCCGGCCAGTTTCGGGATCCAGAAGCTGTGGATCACGTCCACCGTGCGAAGGGCGATCCGGACAGGGCGGCCGGCCGGGATCACGAGCTCGTTAGCGGTTGAAAACGGGGCGTTGATGATCTTGCCGGTCGGATCAAGCGTCTGTGCCGTCTCGCCCGGGTAGTCGAACTTGAACCACCATTGGTAGCCCGTCGCGGTGATCTCGTAGGCGTCGGCCTTGTCCTGGGACGGGACGTCATAGGAGTACCAAATTCCGCTAAGTGTCGGAATGGCAATGATTACCAGAGCAAGGACGGAGGCGCCAATCAGGCTGATCTCGACGATCGGGTTGCCGTGGGCCTGCTCCGGCGGCTCGGCGTGCTCGTCGGCCTCGCCCTTCGCCCGGAACTTGATCATCGCGTAGGCCAGGACTGCGCCAACAACCACGAAGATGAACAGGGAGACCCAGCAGGTCGTGTAGAACAGGTCCATCTGGCGCCGGGCGACCGGGCCGTTGGGGTCAAACGTCGACTGGGGGCCGTCCAGCCAGAAGCAGCCGGACAGCAGGACGGTGCCCGAGAGGGCAGCCGCCGCTTTGAGAAAACGAGGAAATTTAGAGATGATTTGGGACAAACGCATGGGTGCAGTCGAAGAGGAACGCCGCCGGGAAACGGCCGCCAGACTCCCGGGTACAGTCAGAGAACATTCCGGCATTTCAAGCCATAATCCATTACAATTACTATACCGGTGCATTAGGATTAACAGGGTGCGACACGGGATGTCACCTATTAACCCGGCTTCACGAAGCATTAGGGATACCTATCGGCCTGGTACTAGCCGATTAAAACGCAGATTTCGGTTTGCCCTTCCGACCCTCATGGTTGACGGTCCGATTCCCATGAATATTCGCCTTTTTCTCATCTCGGCACTCGTCGCCCTGGGCACCTGCGGGTGCGGCCAGAAGGACCCCTCAACGCCCTCCGCGGCGGTCCCCGCGGGCCCGCGGACCATTGAAATCACCGCCGGGGACACGATGAAGTACAGCATCACGGCGATCGAGGCCGCCCCCGGCGAGGAGATCAAGGTGGTCCTCACGAACAACGGGACCCAGCCGAAGGAGGTCATGGGCCACAACTGGGTGCTCCTGAAGGCGGGAACCGACGTTGCGGCCTTTGATGCCGCCGCGCTCATGTCCAAGGACACCGACTACATCCCGGCGGCCCTAGCCGGCCAGATCCTGGCAAAGATCGATCTGCTCGGGCCCCGCAAGTCCGGGGAGGCCGACTTCAAGGCGCCGACGACCCCGGGCGAATATCCGTTCCTGTGCACCTTCCCGGCCCACTACCAGACGGGCATGAAGGGCACGCTGACGGTCAAGTAGTTCCCACTTTAGGTCATTTGCCAGGCCCGTTCCGCCCCGAAAGGCGGGCGGGCCTTTTTGCTGGCCGGGATTTCAGGCCCGGGGGGGCCCTATGCCCCCTTGGCGGGCCACCACTGATAGAGGAAGAAGTAGACCAGGACCCCGGTTACCGAGACGTAGAGCCAGATGGGGAACGTGATCCGCGCCCAGGCCCGGTGCCGCTCAAACTGCCCCTTCAGCGCAAAAATGAAGGTCCGCGGCACCAGAAACGCGATCAGCGCCGCGAGCGGGATGTGCGTCCAGAGGATCACGAAATAAACAGTGCGCGCCAGTCCCTCACCGCCGAAGGGCTGGGGGGCCCCGTGCTTGAGCGCGTGGTAAGTGAGGTAGAATGCGAGGAAGAGCGCGGAGGCCGCGGCCGCCGAGAGCATGCACGCGCGGTGGGCAGTCTTGTTGCCCTTCTTGATCAGGACAAAGCCCGCAATGATCAGGAGGGTGGCGATGCCGTTAAGGGTCGCCTCGATCGGAGGCAAGTCGTGTACCGTCATGGGTGGGAGGCGATCAGCCGGTCCGCAACCAGGGCGCCCAGCAGGAGGGGAAGGTAGGCCAGTGAGAAGAAGAAGAGGCGCCGGGCCCCCTGGTCGCGCTTGTCGGCCTTGAGGAATGCGAAGGCCCGCCACAGGAACGCCGCGCCCACCAGGGCCGCTGCGGCTCCGTACCAGAGCGTTGCGAGCCCGAGGATGGGGGGCAGGAGGCTCACGGCCACCAGGCAAAGCGTCGCCGTGAGAGACCAGCCCGCGACCTTTGCCCCGGACTCATCGCGCACCGGCAGCATCGGGAAATGCACGGCCGAATACTCGTGCCGGTAGGTCCACGCGATCGCCATGAAGTGGGGGATCTGCCAGAAAAACAGGATCCCGAAGAGGATCCAGCCGAGCGCGGAGACACCGCCCTCGGCGGCCGACCAGCCGATCAGGGGAGGGAACGCTCCGGCGATCGCCCCGACCTCGGTGCTCCAGCGGCTGGTGCGCTTCGCGGGGGTGTACCAGCCGAGGTACGAAGCAATGGTCAGCAGGGTGAAGAGGGCCGAGAGCTTGCCGACCTGGTAGAACATGAGGATCAGCGCGACAAAGCACATGCCCCAGCCCAGGACATAGGCCGACCCTCCGGGGATCTTCCCCGAGGGGATCGGGCGCTTCTCGGTCCGGTGCATCCGGCCGTCGGTGTCGCTCTCCATCCACTGGTTGAGTGCTGCTACCCCCCCGGCTGCAAGCGAGGCGCCAAGGGAGAGGAAGATCAGGCGCGAGGGGTTGTGCCCCGGGCGCGCCGAGAAATAGCCAACCATGGCGGTCAGGACCGAGAGCAGGCTCAGTCTCGGCTTGGTGAGTTCGAGATAGTCCGAGAACCGGGCGCTGGCGGGAAGGGCCTCGGTCATGGGGCCGGGGTTCCCTCGATCGTGTCCCGATGGGCGAGCCAGGTGAGCCAGAAGGCGGTCGCAAGGGTGAGGGCCCCGATCAGCACGTGCACGGTGGTGATCGTGGGGTTGCGCATCGTCCGGATGATCGCCGCGCCGATGATGACCTGGAGGCCGAGGAGGCTGAGCAGGGTCGATGCTCCGGAGCGCATCGCCAGGGACGCCGAGCGGTCCCTCCAGATCGCGACCGCGTAGGACACGACGGCCAGCGTGAGGACGACGGCCATGACCCGGTGGGCAAAGTGGATTCCGACCCGGAAATTCCAGGCCTCGGGAATCAGGCCCCCGTCGGGGTTCGACCAGGGGAACGTCGGGATTGCGAGCCCGGCGAAGCTGTGGCGCATGACGGCGGCGATGCCGAGCTGGATGAAGAGAAGGACGCAGCACACGCGGCCCAGGCGCCGGACCATGGGCCCCACCGGGATGGGACTCCTAATCCACGCCGCCGAGCAGCCGATGGCGATCGCCAACAGCGTGCAGGCCAGGCCCTGGGCGAGGCAGGCGTGGAGCATCGCGAAGAGCCGGCCCAGGCTAGTGTCCACGGCGGCGACCTGGACCCCCTCAAGGAGGACGCGGAGGCCGCCGATCACGGCCTGGAAGACGACAAGGCCAACGGCAAAGAGGCTCAGGCGCCGCAGCCACCGGCGGCTCTCCGCCCGCCAGATCCAGGCGGCCAGGGCGATCGTGAGGATTGTCATCAGGCCGGCGCTCAGGCGATGCGAGTGCTCGGCGAACATCGCGATGTTGGTGAGCCAGCCGCTCGGGTTCAGGGATCCGTTGGACAGCGGCCAGTCCGGGAAGGCCATTCCCGCCCCGATGCTGGTCGTGAATGCGCCGAGCGTCACTAGGACGAACACCCACGTCGCCGCGAATGCCGAAAAGGCGGAGAGTCCGGGCTTGTGGCCCGGGGTTCGCGAGGGAAGGGGATCGGTGGACATGGGATCCGTTGATAAGGGTTAGAAGGTAACATGGTGTCCCTCCCAATGGCTTTGACAATTTTTTCCTCCGACAGATTGGTGTTAACCATGAGTTCTAATGCCGCACGGCAGTTTGCCTCCTGCGCCCTGGCGTGGGCCGGCATGGCGATGGCGGGCTGCGGCAGGGCCCCTGCGGACGCGCCGGCCCGGGCCCAGCAGGAAGCAGCGGTGCCCGCGGAGAGGCGCTTCCCCCTGACCGGCAAAGTGGTCTCGGCGGACCCCGCCAAGTCGGTCATGGTCGTCAGCCACGACGAGGTGGTGGGCTACATGCCGGCGATGACCATGGAATTCAAGGTGTCGCGGGGGGACGCCAGCCTGGCGAAGCCGGGGGCGCGGATCCGGGCCGAGCTCGTGGTCGAGAAAGGCGGAGACCTCCGCCTGGAGAAGGTCTGGCCCGACGACAAGGCGGCGCACGACTCCGTCGACGCCGGCGCACGGATGCTGCACCAGGACACGATAGAGAAGGGCAGGCAGGCCTACCGCGAGGTGGGGGACAACGCGCCGGAGTTCGTGCTCTACGACCAGAACGGGCGTGTGGCCGACAGCGGCCGCTTCCGTGGGAAGCAGGTGATGCTCAACTTCATCTACTCGCGCTGCCCGGTGGCCAACATGTGCCCGCTCTCGACCACCAAGATGATCGCGACCCAGAAGCTGGCGGCCAAGGCGGGCGTCTCCGGCATCGAGTTCGTCTCGGTCACGCTCGACCCGGCCTACGACACGCCGGGGGTCCTCAAGGATTACGCCGACGCCCGCGGGATCGACACCTCAAATTTCTCCTTCCTCACCGGGCCGGAGCCCGCAATCAGGGACCTCCTCTCCCAGTTCGGGGTGATCGCCGTGTTCAAGGACGGGATCCTGAACCACACGCTCGCCACGCTCCTGATCGACGAGAAGGGCCGGATCGCGTGGCGGGCCGACGGGAGCGCCTGGGAGCCCAGGGAGTTCGTCGAGCGGATGCACAAATGACCGGCCAGGCCCAGAGGCCCGCGCTTGGCCCCTTGGAGAGGCGCCGGATCATTTTGATCACGGCCGTTGCGGTGGCCCTCTTCGTGGGCGTTCGCCTGCTCCCAACCGGCACAAACTTGAGCCACATGGACTTCCGGGTGAAGGGGGGCAACGTGATCGAGTTTTGCGACCCGGCCAATCCCCAGTTTCTGCCGGTCGTGGCCGTGCGCTCGCCCGTGGCGCTCACCGTGCGCGCGACCGGTTCGGCCCGCGCGGGGGAGGTGGTCCATGCGACCCTCACCCTCACCACGTTCAGCGGCAAGCCGATCGCCCCGGAGGACCTCCTGGTCGTCCAGACGCGCCGGATTCACCTCCTGATCGTCGACCCCTCCCTCGACGACTACCAGCACGAGCACCCCGAGCCCGGCCGCAATCCCGGCGAATGGGTCTTCTCGTTTCGGCCCCGCTTCGGGGGCACCTACCGGCTGTTCGCGGATTTCACCCCGGTGGCGACCAACCGTGGCCTCTATTCGGAGACCGAGCTCGCCGTGGACGGCCCCCCGAATCCGGTCGTCGCGGGAACGCAGGCCCCATCCTGGTCGTTTGTAGAGGGGGGCTATGCCTTTGCGCTCTCGCCGTCCTCGCCCATCCGGGCCGGGGTGCCGACCTCGCTCACGCTTTCACTCCGGCGGATCGACTGTGGCCCGGTGCCGGTCCAGCCCGTCATGAACGCGTTCGCGCACCTCGTGGCCTTCGACTCGGACCGGAGCGGCTTTGCCCACATCCACCCGAACGAATCCGACGTGACAAGGGCCCCCGATCCCCTCCGGCCCCGCTTCACCTTCCGCCTCACGATACCGAGCGCCGGGCGCTACGTGGTCTGGAGCCAGGTGAACCTCGCGGGCACGGAGATCTACGCACCCTTCTGGTTCGACGTCGCCCGCTAGCCTAGAACTTCAGGTGTTTGACGGTGACACCCTTGTTGATCAGCTGGTTCAGGGAATCGATCCCGATCCTCAGGTGGTCGCCCACGAAGTGGTCGTCGACCTTCCGGTCGCTCTCCACGGTCTTCACCCCCTCGGGCACCATCGGCTGGTCGGACACGAGGAGGAGGGCCCCGGTCGAGATCCCGTTGGCGAACCCGACCATGAAGATGGTCGCCGTCTCCATGTCGACCGCCATGACCCGGATCCGCTTCAGGTACTTCTTGAACTCGTCGTGGTGCTCCCAGACCCGGCGGTTCGTCGTGTAGACGGTGCCGGTCCAGTAGTCCCGGCGGTGGTCGCGGATCGTGGTCGAGATGGCCTTCTGGAGGGCGAAGGAGGGAAGGGCGGGCACCTCCGGCGGGAAATAGTCGTTGCTGGTTCCCTCGCCGCGGATCGCCGCGATCGGCAGGATGAGGTCGCCCACCTCGGCGCGGTGCTTGATGCCCCCGCACTTGCCGAGGAACAGCACGGCCTTCGGCGCGATCGCGCTCAAGAGGTCCATCACGGTCGCCGCGTTGGCGCTTCCCATGCCGAAATTGATGATCGTGATCTTGCCCGCGGTGGCGGTTGGCATCGGCTTGTCCCGGCCGTGGACCTGCACCTTGTGGGCCTTGGCGAAGAGGTCCACGTAGCGCTGGAAGTTGGTGAGGAGGATGTACGAGCCGAACTTGTCGAGGGGCAGCCCCGTGTAGCGGGGGAGCCAGTTCTTGACGATCTCCTGCTGGGTGACCAAGGCGCACATGGGGATAAAGGGGGTTAGGCTCCCGCCAGGGCGTTCTGGGTGTTCAGGTGCTCCTCGCCCGTGTACTTGAGCGACTGCTCGTCGGCGTGGTAGCTCGAGCGCACCATGGCGCCGCTCTCGACGACCCCGAAGCCGACGGAGAGCCCGAACTGCTTCCAGTGGAGGAACTCCTCGGGCGGCACCCAGCGGTCGACCGGCAGGTGCTGCTTGGTCGGCTGGAGATACTGGCCCACCGTCAGGATGTTGACCCCGTCGCCCGCCAGGTCGCGCAGCGTCTGCTCGATCTCCTCGGCCCTCTCGCCCAAGCCGAGCATGATGCCGGTCTTCACCGTGAAGCCCCGGGACTTGGCGTGGCGCAGGACGCTCCGCGAGCGGTCGTAGCGGGCCTGCACCCGGACCGGCTTCTGCAGGCGCTCGACGGTTTCCACGTTGTGGTTGAAGATGTCGGGCTTGGCGTCGAGGACCGTGTCGACGTCCTCGGTCTTGCCCTTGAAGTCCGGGACAAGCACCTCGATCGCCGTCCTCGGGTTGCGGTTGCGCACGGCCCGGATCGTCGCGGCCCAGACCGAGGCCCCCCCGTCGCTCAGCTCGTCGCGGGCCACGCTCGTGATCACGCAGTGCCTGAGCGCCATCGTGGCCACCGCCTCGGCGACTCGGGCGGGCTCCCCCAGGTCGAGCTCGGTCGGCCGGCCCGTCTGGATCGCACAGAAGTTGCAGGAGCGCGTGCAGATGTTGCCGAGGATCATCACGGTGGCCGTGCCGCGGGACCAGCACTCGCCCAGGTTGGGGCACTGGGCGCTCTGGCAGACCGTGTGCAGCTTGTGGCCGTCCACTAGCCCCCTCACGGCGGAATAGGCGGGTCCGGCCGGCAGCTTCGCCCTGAGCCAGGAGGGTTTGCGGGTGGTGTCCATCTGCGTGGGTCGGTCGCTGTTAATAGCCGCCTACGGTCACATGAATGGCCGCCAATCACAAGCAAGGAACGGAGCGGAACTTTCCGTTTGCCCCGAGGGCCCGGGTGCGGCAGGTTGACCCGCTCCCATGAGCGAAATCCCGGCCGACATCTCCCATGACCAGCACGCAGTGCGCCGGCAGAAGCTTGCCGACCTGCGGGCCTCGGGTACGGACCCCTTCCGCGCCGAGATCAAGACCACGCATTTCTCGGGCGAGGCCCTGAAGGCGTACGTCGACGGCCAGGACAACGCGGTCGCGGTCACGGTTGCCGGCCGCCTGGTGACGATCCGCGACATGGGCAAGAGCCAGTTCGTGAAGGTCCTGGACCAGGAGGGCGAGATCCAGCTCTACATCAAGAAGGACGTCGTGGGCGACGACGCGTATGCGGGCTTCAAGAAGCTCGACCTGGGCGACATCATCGGGGCCAAGGGAACCCTCTTTAAGACCAAGACCGGCGAGGTCACCGTCCGCGTGGAGTCGTTCGTCCTGCTCTCGAAGGCGCTCCGGCCCCTCCCTGAGAAGTGGCACGGCCTCGCCGACTCCGAGCAGGTCTACCGGCAGCGCTACCTCGACCTGGTCGTGAACCGCGAGTCGCGAAGCCGTCTCCTCATGCGCTCCCGGGTGGTCTCCTCGATCCGCCGGTTCCTGGAGGACCGCAAGTTTGTCGAGGTCGAGACCCCCATCCTGCAGTCGGTGGCCGGCGGCGCGGCTGCGAAGCCCTTCTCGACCCATCACAACGCCCTGGGCGTGGATTTCTTCCTGAGGATCTCTCTCGAGCTCTACCTGAAGCGGATGCTCGTCGGTGGCCTGGACCGCGTCTTCGAGATCGGGCGCAACTTCCGCAACGAGGGCATCTCGCGCAAGCACAACCCCGAGTTCACGATGCTCGAGCTCTACCAGGCCTACAGCGACCACCGGGGGATGATGGTCCTGATCAAGGAGATGCTGACGACGCTCTGCCGGGACGTTTTGGGGACCGACAAGATCCTTCATCCCTCCAGCGGCCAGACGATCGACTTTGGTGGGCCGTGGCGCGAGGTGTCCTACAAGGACCTGATCCGCGCCGAGACGGGCGACCCGGACTGGTTCACCCGCAGCAAGGCCGAGCACGTGGCCGCCGCCGAGAAGCTGGGGCTCAAGGTCGAGGCCGGCTGGGAGGACTTCGAGGTGACCAACGAGATCTTCTCCAAGAAGATCGAGCCCTTCCTGATCCAGCCCACGTTCGTCCTCTACCTTCCGAAGGAGCTCTGCCCGCTTGCCAAGATCAACCGCGACGATCCGTCGACCCTCGACGTGTTCGAGCTGTGCATCGGCGGCATGGAGGTGGCGCCCGCCTATTCGGAGCAGAACGATCCCGACGTGCAGCGCGAGATGTTCGAGCGTCAGGCCGGCGGCGAGCCCCAGAGCGTGGACCAGGACTTCCTCCTCGCCCTCGAGCACGGGATGCCCCCGGCCGGCGGCATGGGGGTCGGCATCGACCGGCTGTGCATGCTGCTCGCCGGCACGGAGAGCATCCGCGACGTGATCCTTTTCCCGCAGCTGCGGCCCGCGGAGACGAAGGCGGCCGACGGCGCCTAAGCCCCGTGCCCTGGTACCTCCACCTTGCCGCCAGGCAGCTTTTCCCGACGGGGCGGAGGTTCCCCTTCTTCACGATCATCTCCGCCCTGGGGGTTGCCCTCGGGGTCGCGCTCCTGGTGATCGTGATGAGCGTCATGGGCGGCTTCGCCTATGAGATCCGCCACCTGATCGTGGACACCGAGGGGGAGGTGCAGGTCAAGGCCAGGGGCCCGATCGGGGACTACGCCTCCGTCCTCGCGCTCGTGGGGTCGGTCCCCGGGGTCGCGGCCGCCACCCCGTACGCCAGCGACGCCGTCATGATCAAGTTTGGCGACCGGCCGGCCTTCCCCATGCTCCGGGGTCTCGACCTCTCGAGCGTCGAGAAGGTGACCCCGCTCGACCGGTTCCTGATCGCCGGCTCCCTCAGGGACATGGACGACGACTCGGTGATCCTGAGCGACCAGATTGCCGCCAGCATCGGCGCCACGGTGGGCGACTCGATCGAGGTCTACTCCCCCCTGATCATCGAGAAGCTGAGCGCCGACTCCGTCTTTCTCCCGAGGCAGGTGCGCATCGTCGGGATCCTCCACATCGGGCACCAGCAGCTCGACAGCAGCACGGTCTACGGGACCCTGCGCCTGGCCCAGGACCTCTACGGGCTGGGCTCCTTGGTCCACGGCGTTAACGTCCGGCTCTCGCCGGGCGTTAACGAGGACGACGCCGTCGCGCGCATCAACCGGGTGCTCCCCGCCGACATCCGGGCCTTCTCCTGGGAGGACAGCTTCAGCGAGTTTCTCTGGGTGCTCAACCTGGAGCGGGGAATGATCTTCTTCCTCCTTCTCTTCATCGTGATCGTGGCCGCCTTCTCGGTCACCAGCTCCCTCCTGATCTCCGTCGTCCGCAAGACCCGCGAGATCGGGCTCCTCGGGGCCCTGGGGGGCAGGCCGATCCACGTGGCCGCCTGCTTCTGCGCCCAGGGGCTCTTCATCGGCATCCTGGGGACGGTGGCGGGGCTCGCCCTTGGGTTCACGGCGCTCGCATTCCGCAACAACGTGGTCCTGTGGGTCGCAAGGGTGACCCAGCGCGAGGAGGTCCTGCGCCGCTTCTACCAGTTCAGCGAGCTGCCCTCGCACACCTCGGCCTCGACGGTCGCCCTGATCGTGGTCCTCACGATCGTGATCTCGACCCTTGCCGGGCTCCTGCCCGCGTGGCGCGCAGCCCGCCTCAAACCCGTGGAGGCACTCCGCAATGAATGACCCGGTCCTATCGGCCGTTGGCCTCAGGAAGCACTTCCGGAGCGGCGACTCGGTCCTTGAGGTTCTCCGCGGGGTCGACCTGGACGTCTCGGCCGGGGAAAGCGTCAGCATACGCGGCGAGTCGGGATCGGGGAAGTCCACGCTCCTCAACCTCCTTGCCGGGCTCGATAGCCCGGATGCCGGCTCGGTCTCGTGGGGCGGCTCGACCGACACCGGCGCCTCGCGCAGGGCCGCCTACCTGGGCATGGTGTTCCAGTCCTACTACCTGGTGCCTGAGCTCGACGCCTACCAGAACGTGCTCCTTGCCCGACGGATCCTGGGCGGCCTCGACAAGGCCGCGAAGGCGCGAGCCCGCTCGCTCCTCGGCGAAGTGGGCCTGCTCGAGCGCTCCCACCACCTGCCCTCCCAGCTCTCCGGCGGCGAGCGCCAGCGGGTTGCCCTGGCCCGGGCCCTCATGAACGAGCCCAGGCTCATCGTCGCCGACGAGCCCACGGGAAACCTGGACGAACGGACCGGCAACGAGGTGATCGAGCTCCTCCTCGGGCTCTGCAGCTCGGCAAACGCGGCCCTAATCCTGGTCACCCACAACCAGGCGCACGCCGCGAAGGCCCAGAGGAGCCTGCTGCTCACCCTGGGCGTCCTCGGGCCGGCCTAGCGCCGGCGGTTTGTGGCTCGCCCCGGGGCGGCCGCGCGCTACGTTCGACGGCATGTCCGCCCCCAAAATTCGCTGCGGCGTCGTCGGCGTAGGCTCGCTCGGCCAGCACCACGCGCGGATCTACGCGTCCCTTGCCGGGGCGGAGCTGGCCGGCATCTTTGACAAGTCGGCCGCGCGGGCCTCCGAGATCGCCGAGAAGGTCGGCTGCCGCCGATTCGAGACCCTGGAGGAGCTTGCTGCCGGGTGCGACGCCGTCTCGGTCGTGGTCCCGACGGACCTTCACGAGAAGGTCGCGCTCCCGCTCCTTTCGGCCGGCTGCCACCTCCTGATCGAGAAGCCGCTCTGCGCCTCGCTTGAGGAGGCGGAGCGGGTGCTCGCCGCGGCCCAGGCCAAGAATTGCCTGGTCCAGGTCGGCCACGTCGAGCACTTCAACCCGGTCATGGCGTTCCTGGAGAAGGAGGCGAGCCGGCCGCAGTACATCACGGCCGAGCGGCTTGGCACCTACCAGGTGCGCGGCACAGAGGTCGGGGTCGTCCTGGACCTGATGATCCACGACATCGGCATCGTGCTCGCCCTGGTCAAGTCGCCCATAGCCAAGATCGACAGCGTCGGGATCAGCGTCCTCTCGAAGACCGAGGATATCGCCAACGCGCGGATCGAGTTTGAGAACGGGTGCGTCGCGAACCTGAGCGCAAGCCGCATGAGCCTGAAGAAGGCCCGCGAGATCCGCATCTTCCAGGACAACGCCTACCTCTCGCTCGACTTCATGAACCAGTCCGGGCACCTGGTCCGCAAGAGCGACATCATCGCCTTCGGCTTGAAGATGAAGATCGGGCTGGTGAAGGCCGGCGATACGAGCTCGATCCCCGTCCACCAGATCCCCATCGAGAAGGGCGAGCCGCTCGCCCTGGAGCTCGCGCACTTTGTCGACAGCGTCGCCAGGAAGCGCCAGCCCAAGGTCGGGGCCGCCCTGGGCAAGAGCGCGCTCGAGGTCGCGATCGCGATCACCGAGCAAATCAGGAGGAAATGAACCTAGCCCCACCGTTTCCGCTACCGGCGCCGGCGGGCGGCGCGGCGGACCTCCTGGTGATCGCCGGTGAGCACTCCGGCGACGAGCATGCCGCCCGCATGGTCTCGGGCCTGCTCCGGCGCCGCCCGTCGCTGAGGGTTGCGGCGCTCGGGGGCGCCAAGCTTGAGGGTGCGGGGGCCCAGCTCCTCTTTGACCGCACGGCGCTTTCCGTCGTGGGGCTGGGCGAGGTGGTCAGGAACCTGGGCTTCTTTCGCAGGCTGATCGAGGAGACGGTCCTCTGGATCGGCCTCCACCGCCCGCGTGCGGTGTGCTTCGTGGACAACTCGGGCGTCAACCTGCGCATCGCCGAGGAGCTGCGCCTTAGGGGCATCAGCTCCAAGGGCGGGGGATCCGTGCGAACGCTCTACTATATAAGCCCGCAGATCTGGGCCTCGAGACAGGGCAGGCGCTTTGACATGGCGCGGAACCTGGACGCGCTCGCGGTCATCTTCCCGTTTGAGGTCGCTTGCTACGCGGACACCGGCCTGGAGGTCGATTTCGTGGGGCACCCCTTCATGGCCGCCGACTACGTTGCCCCCGTCCGCCATGATCCCTCGGGCCCGGTGCTCCTGCTCCCGGGCAGCAGGCCCAAGGCGGTGGGCCTCATCATGCCGGAGCTTCTCGCCGGGTTCATGCAATTCCTGAAGAAGGGCCCCGCGCGAAAGGCCGTCGTCCTGTATCCCGGGGCGGCTATTCGCTCCGTGTTGGAGTCGATGGCGCTCCCGCCCGAGGTTTCGCTTCAACAGACCGGCAGTCCCGTGGCCGCCGGCGCGGTCCTCACGAGCAGCGGAACCATGTCCATGCACTGCGCCCTGGCGGGCATCCCCGGGGCGATTGCCTACAGGACCGACCTTCTCACGTACCTGATGGGGCGTTGGCTGGTGAACGTTCCGTTCCTGGGGATCGCCAACATCCTTCTGGGTGAACCCATGTACCCCGAGTATATCCAGGGGGCGGCCACCCCGGGCGCCCTTGCCGCGGAGCTCGCGGCGTGCCTGGCGGACCCTTCCCGGGCTTCCCGGACCCAGGCCCATTCTGGGGAGCTGAAGGCGATGCTCGTCAATCCCGCCGGGCTGACCGAGAGCGACTGGATCTCCCGGAACCTGCCCTAGGTTCCCGTCCTTGGGGCCTCAGCCGGGGCGGCAGCGCCTGCACCCGGTGACTGCGGCTCGGCCGAGTCCAGGTAACGCTGGACGTGGGCCCAGAGGCTTGAGGCGCGCTCCGCGAGGAGCTCCTTGCACCGGGCGACCTCAGCCTCTCGGGCCGCGCGGTTCGCCTCGGCGATCTTTGCCAGGTCGTCCAGATTGTAGAGAAAGACGTTCTGGAGGTTGGCCGCCTCGGGCTCGACGTCGCGGGGCATCGCCAGGTCGATCAGCAGAAGCGGACGAGCCGGCCTCGTCTTCATCGCCGCGGCCACGGCCGCGGTGCTCAGGATCGTCGTCGGCGCCGAGGTCGAGCAGACCACGACGTCGTAGCCGGCAAGGTGGGCGTCTCGTTCCTCGAACTTGACGGTCCCCACGCCGAGTCCCCCGGCGACCTCGACGGCCCTCTCGATGCGCCGGCTCGCGACGGCAAGATCCTCGGCCCCCCGGCTCTTGAACGCCTTCGCGGTCCCCTCTCCGATCTCGCCGGTGCCGAGCACAAGGACCTTCGCCGCGGCAAGGTTGCCAAAGATGTTGGTCGCCAGGTCGACGGCCACGTTGGCGATGCTGACGCGCCCGGACGATATCCCGGTGTTGGTGCGCACATGCTTTGCCGCCTGAAACGCCTTCTGGAAGAGTCGGTTTAAGACCGCGCCGGTCGACCCGTGCGTCTGGGCCGCGGCATAGGCGTCCTTCACCTGCCCGAAGATCTCATTCTCGCCGACTAGCTGGGAGTCCAGGCCGCTCGCCACCTCGAAGAGGTGGAGCGCGGCGTCCCTGCCGGTGAGGCGGATCCGGATCTTCTCAAACTCGCCGACCTGGAACTTCTGTCGCGCGCAGTAGACCGCCTGCACGTGGTCGGCGGCCGCCTCGCTGGCGGCCACGCCGTAGAACTCCACCCGGTTGCAGGTGTTCAGGAGCGCAATCTCGCGAAGGCCGCCCACCGAAGTAAGCTCCTGGCGGAGCGCGGACTCCGAGTCCACGGCCAGCTTCTCGCGCACCTCGACGGGGGCGCTGTGGTGGGTCGCACCGATGACAAAGAGGCAGGCCTCGCTCATTGCGTCGCCTGCGGCGCAGCCTTAGGGGTTACCGGGTGGCGGCTCGTGTCGACGGCGCCAAGCGACAGGAGCGCCGCTGCGAAGAGCGCAAGGCACGTCCAGGCAAAGCGCTTGGAAAGCAGCTTTCCGGAGACCCGGAGCGCGAACGCGAGGCTCGCCACGAGCCAGACCGCGACCGTGGCGGCGAGCTTGAAGAGCCCGACGCTGGCGGCGTCCCTCGACCAGTAGACCGACCCGAAGAGGAGTGCCAGGGTGAGGAGGACGGCGCCGGTTCCCAGGAGACGCACCTCGATGTGGTCCAGGTCGAGGATCGAGGGCAGGAACGAGAACCATCCGCCGAGGCGCTTCGACTTGAGCGAGAAGTGCCGAAAGAGGAAGAGGGTGGAGGCGAGCGCCAAAAGGCCGAAGACGCCGTAGCTGAAGATTGCAAGGGAGGCGTGCAGTTCGAGCCAGGGGTTGCCGCCGAAGATGTGGGTGCGCCTGACGGCGTCCCAGGCCGGGATAGAGAGGGAGAGGATGGTGAGCGCCGCGCCCAGGCACGACGTGAAGTAGCCCAGGACGCTCGAGCGGAAGCGGACTCCGATCAACAGGTAGAGGGTCGTGGCCGACCAGGCCGTGAACTGGAAGATCTCGAACTCGTTGCCGAGGGGGCAGCCGCCGTTCGCACGTCCCCGGATCCCGAGGCCGATGAACTGCGCAATGTAGCCCACAAGGATTGAGCAATAGATGAGCACCCCGTGCATGCGGCCACCGCGCACGATGGATCCTGTGCCCAGGAGGAAGCCGGCCGTGTAGAGGCCCGCCGCGCACCAAAGCCATTGACGGTCTGACAGATCGAGAACCATGGAGTAACAAGGATGCCCGAAGATGGGACGGCGGGCAAGCCTCGGAAGGAGGTGCGGCTCGGGGGCCATTATGTCGGGGGTCGCGCCCGCGGGTTAAGCCTTGGAGCGCCGGGGGTTGGCGGTGTTTGGACTGCCACGCGTGTCCGTCCCCGGGGAGGGTCGCCCGCTCATGAATCGGCGGGATTTCTTGAAGGCATCAGGTGTGGCGGGAGGGGTGTTTTTTGCTGCACCCCTTGGGCGGCCGCCGCTACCTGCCCCCGCCGGGCGGCTCGCTCACGCTCCCTCTCGCCTTCGCGTAGCCCTGGGGCGTCAGTTGGCCGGCTGAAACTCCCTGTGGCCGGTCTGCCAGAGCATGAAGGCGTACTGCCCGGCGAAGTTCTTGAACGTGACGGTCTTCTCCTCCGTGAAGTGCCCGTCGTCGTAGTTCACCTTCATGAGGACAGGCTTGCCCGAGGCGGTGGCGTTCTGCACGGCGGCCACGAACTTCCCTGGGAGCCACGCCGGCACCCGAGCGTCGTTCCAGCCGCCCACGCCCAGGAGAGCAGGGTAGAGCGAGCCCTGCTGCACATGCTGGAAGCCGTCCATCTCGTAGAGTGCGGCGCACTCCACGGCGTTCTTGACTGTGCCAAACTCCGGGATGTTGCCCGGCCCGTTGGGCCGGAACTCAAGCCTCATTGCGTTCGCATCGCCGACGTTGCAGACGGCCGCCGCGAAAAGGTCCGGCCGCTCGGTGATCGCGCGGCTGATCAGGATCCCGCCGGCGCTCGTGCCCGTGCCTGCGAGGCGCTGCGGGCTCGTGTAGCCCTTGTCGATCAGGTACTGGGCGCAGGAGAGGAAGTCCATCCACGTGTTGGCCTTCGTCGTCTTGAAGCCCGCCTTGTACCAGGCCTCGCCCTTCTCCCCGCCTCCGCGTACGTGTGCGGTCGCCAGCACGACACCGTGGAGCGCGACCGAGTTCAGGATCGTGAACCGCGGCGACAGGCTGATGCCGTACGCCCCGTAGCCGGTGAGGATGCACGGGCTCGTGCCGTCGAGCTTCAGGCCCTTAATGTGGATGATGGATAGAGGGACCCTCGAGCCGTCGTGGCCGGTCACCTCGACCTCCTCGCTCACCAGATTCTCGAAGCCGGGATAGGAGACCGCCGTGTCGAAGATGCTCTTTGCGAACGTTCCCTTGTCTGCTGCGTAGTCGTAGAGCGTTGTCGGCAGCGTCCATGACGTGATTGAGACGATGCACCGGTTTGACCTCCAGTCGGGGCAGCCGATCCCCACGGTGCCTCTGGCGGGCAAGGGGACCGTCGAGGCGGCGCCGGTCGCAAGGTCGATCCTCACGATCTTGCCCACGATCCCGTTGGAGTAGGTCACGAAGAGGTAGTCCCTCGACTTCTGGATCGACTGGATCGTGTCGGTGTCCTCGGGGAGCACCGTCTCGGCGTGCTTCCAGTCGGGGTGGGCGACGCGCGTCCGCACCACCTTGAAGTGTGGGGCGCCCTCGTGGGTCACCGCGTAGGCATAGTCCCCGTGGAAGGCGACGCCCCCTACCAGGTTGTCTGAGGTGTCGCAGAGCACCGACCACTTGAGCGGCGGCCGGCCCGCGTCCGAGGCGGGGGCGTAGAACAGGCGGTTCTCACGCTGGACGGTCGACACGCGGCCGATCACGTATTTCGGGTAGGACTCGTCGATCGAGGCCTCGGGCTGCTCCTTCGGCGTGATTAAGAGCTCGGGGTTGCTCTCGTTGCTCAGGAAGTCCGGGTCGGCGGAGACGTTGGCCCCGAGGCGGTGGATCCTGCACTTGCGGTTCAGCTTGAAGTCGAGGCTCTTGGTGTCGCTCGTCTTCCCCGCGTCGTAGAAGAACGCCTTGCTGTCGAGCGTCCAGCCCATTGCACCGGCCGAGAGCGCAACCGTGTCGGGCAGGTAGGTCCCGCGGTCGACGTCTAGGACCCGGAGCTCCGAGTACTCGGCCCCGCCCGAGGTGAAGCCCACCACCACGAGCCGTCCGTCCACCGACGCCACGAAGCTCTGGATCGTCGCCGTGACCCCGGCCTTGTAGGCTGCCGGGTCGACCAGCAAATGCTCCTCGCCGGTCCAGCCCTGCCGGTAGTAGAGCTTCCCGACGTTCTCGCCGCCGAGCGTCTTCTTGTAGAAGACCCGGCCGTTCTCATAGGTGATCGAGGCGTAGGCGGCGGGCTTGAGCTTGTCGAGGGTCGTCCACTCCTGGACTAGGGCGTCCCGTCCCGGGATCCGTGCAAGGATTCCGTCGGTCAGCGTCGCCTGCGCCTTGAACCAAGCGGCGACCTCCGGGTCCTTCAGGTTCTCGATCCACCGGTAGGGGTCCAGGTAGGTCCTCCCGAAATAGGTGTCCTTTACGTCGACGGTCCGCGTCGCCGGATAGGTGAGCTGCGCCTGGCACGGCGCGACTAGGGCAGCCAGGAAGGCGAGCCACAGCGGAGCGAGCCGGTTCGCGAGGGGCGTGCGCGCGATGCGTGCGGGAGTACTCATCGGCATGGGGATTGGGGAACGGGCCTCAGGCACGGGGGGCCCAGGCGGCGAGGAAGGCGAGAATCTTGGCGGGGCTGTGGCCCTCGCCCTCCTCCAGCTCCCCGGAGTCCTTTGTGGTCAATTGCTTGCCGTCGGAATCTAGGACGACAAGGACGGGGACACCATGGGCTATGGGGTTGCCGTAGCGCTCATTGACGTCCGCATTGCGGGCCTCTCCGTGGCGCTTGTTGATGTCCACCATCACGACAATGAAGTCCTTCTCGAGGGCCTTTGATACGGACGGATCGGTCTCAAAGGTAGCGTGGAGGCGCTTGCACCAGATGCACCAGTTGGCCCCGAAATCCAGCAGCACCCGCTTGTGCTCCCGGGCGGCCTTGCCGAGGGCCTCGTTGATTTGCGCCGTCCCGCTCGCGTGGACGTCGTAGATGTCGGGACCCATCTTGGGGTATTCCGGATCGGCCCGCAGGACCGTACCCAGGAAGACGCAGGCGGCCAAAAGCAGGGCCATCACAGGCGGGTGTCTCGGGTTCATGGCGTTCGCAGAACGTTTCCCGAACTCGGGCGGGGTCGCAAGGGGGATCTCGGCCCTAGCGGACCCGCTTCCAGGATGCCACGAACATCGCGTTCGCGTCGAGCTCCTGCGGCATGAGGAGCATCCGGTGCGCCCCGTCCTTGGAAATCGCCAGCGGTGCCGGCTCGAAGTCGCGGTGCGAGGCCTCGAAGGTCTCGGCCACGCCGGTCGTCTCGCTTCGGGTGAGGGTGCAGACCGCGTACACGAGGCGGCCCCCGACCTTGACCGAGCGGGCCGCGTGCCCCAGGAGGGCCGACTGGACCGCCGTGAGTTCCCGGACATCCTCGATCGAGGTGGTCCAGCGCGCATGGGGATTCCTCTGCCAGGTGCCGACCCCGCTGCACGGGGCGTCGACGAGCACGCCGTCGCACGGGGTCTTAAACGGCGCCGAGGCGGCCCCGGTCCACACCGCCGTGCGGTAGTTGAACATTCCCGCCCTGGCGGCGCGCTTCTTGAGGACGGAGAGCCGGCGCACCGAGCGGTCCGTCGTCCAGAGCATGCCCTTGTTGCCCATGAGGTCCGAGAGGTGGAGCGATTTGCCGCCCTCGCCCGCGCAGGCGTCCCACCAGGTTTCCCCTGCCCTGGGGGCGCAGGCGTGCCCCACCAGCTGGGAGGCAAGGTCCTGGATCTCGAAGGAGCCTGTCTGGAAGCCGGCGGCCTTGTGGAGGTCGTCGGGTCCCGTGTACCTGAGCGCCGACAGGTGCTTCGGAACGGGGATATGCGGCGGGAGGACGGGACCCTCGCACCTGCCCAACTCGGCCGCGGTCTTCTCCAGGGCCGAGGCCTTGGCGCGGATCCACAGGGCGGGCTCGCGCTGGATCTGGCGCAGGTAGGGGAGCTTCAGCTCCGTCTCGCCCGCGAGCCACGTCGGGACGGCGCGCGAGGCGAGCGCCTCGAGCTTTACCGATGCGGGATCCTTGTTGAAGCGCGCCTGGTAGCCCAGGGCCGCCAGCACCTTCTTCTGCAGGGACTGCCCCCGGTCGAGCCAGTTGATCCACCGGAAGTAGGTGAAGACGGCCCTACTGACCGAGCGCTTTCCGACGGCCCCCAGGGTCCGGTTGGCGACCAGGTACTCGCGGAGCGCCGCATCCGCCGGCGTCCCGGGGCGGACGCCGTCGATCACGAGGGCGGCGTGGTTCTCTAGCGTCTGGCCCATCGGGAGTCCTGCTTGAGTTCCAGGGGCCGGGTCTCGATCCGAACCCCGGCTACGCACGGGTGCGACCTAAGCTGCTGGAAGGCGGGGGCCGAGAGCCTCCATGACAGGGCCTTGCTCGCCTCGGCGACCGGCGCCACTCCGCCCTCGAGCAGGATGGCAAACTCGATCCGGGTGTCTCCCTGGTCGCGCACGACCGCCTCACGCAGCGCCCGCATGAAGGCCTCAAGTCCGGGTTCGTCGGGCTTTAAGAGCCACGTGATCTTGCGCACCGTGCGCTGCACGGCCGCGTCAAGGGTATAGCATTCCTTCACGTTCACGCGCGGGCCGTCAGCACCGCGAATGATGTTTCCCTGGACCAGGACGGGCGCGTTCTCGGCGAGGACCGAGCCGAAGCTCGCAAACGCATCGGCGAACATGTTGAGCGCGATCGTCGCGTTGCGCGTGGCGAGCGTGAACGCGACCCAGGGCCTGTTGTCCTTCTTCGCGTATTTCTTGGCCAGGTTTGCGGCGATGCCGCAGAGCCGGAACTCGCCGCGGTCGGAGAGGCCCTGGAGCTCCTCGGCCGGCGCGGTGTCAATGGCCTCCCACAGGCCGGCGTAGGTGTTCATCGGGTGGCCGGAGACATAGAACCCGAGGAGTTCCTTCTCGAAGGAAAGGCGCTCATGGGCCGTGAACTCGGCCTCCTCCTTCGCGCCCCCGCGGGGCTTTCCGTTTCGCTCGGCCTTCGGCGCAGCGAGCTCCCCGAGGAAGTTGTCCTGGCCGGCCGCGCGGTCGCGGGCCTGCGCGGAGCTGGCGGCAATCGCCGCGTCAATCCCCTCGAAGAGCAGCTTTCTCCCGGCGCGGCTGAAATCGAATGCCCCCGTCTTGACCAGGTGCTCCAGGACGCGCTTGTTGACGGCGCGGCCGTCGACCCGCGTCGCAAAGTCCTCGAAGTCCGCGTAGGGGCCGTTCGCCTCGTGCTCCGCGATGATGCGCTGGGCGGCGAGTTCGCCGACGCCCTTGATCCCCGCAAGGCCGAAGCGGATCTTCCCTCCCACAGGGGTGAACATCTCGCGGGACTCGTTCACGTCGGGGCCCAGAACCTTCAGGCCCATCGACTCACACTCGGCCACGAAGTGCGCGACCTTGTCGGAGTTGCCGAGCTCGGAGCTGAGCATCGCCGCCATGAACTGGACCGGGTAGTTGGCCTTGAGGAACGCCGTCTGGTAGCTCAGGAGCGCGTAGGCCGCCGAGTGGGACTTGTTGAAGCCGTACCCGGCGAACTTGTTGAGGATGTCGAAGATCGCGTCGGAGGTCTTCTCGTCGATGTTGTGGAGCTTCTTCGCGCCGCCCACGAACTTGCCGCGCTCCTCGGCCATGGCCACGGGTCCTTCTTTCCCATCGCGCGCCGGAGCATGTCGGCTCCCCCGAGCGTGTAGCCGGCGATGACCCTTGCGGCCTCCATGACCTGCTCCTGGTACACCATGACGCCGTACGTCTCCCTGCACACGTCCTCGAGCAGCTTGTGCGGGAACTTGACCGTGCTCGGGTCCTTCTTGCCCCGGATGTAGTCGGGAATCCAGTCCATCGGGCCCGGCCGGTAGAGCGCGATCAGGGCGATGATCTCGTCGATCGAGGACACCTGGAGCTGCCGGCAGAGGTTCTGCATGCCGCCGGACTCCAGCTGGAACACGCCGGTCGTGCGGCCGGTGTTGAGCAGCGCGAAGGTCTTCGGGTCCTCGATCGGAACTTTCTCGATGTCGAAGGCGGGGTCGGCCGTCCTGCGGATGTTGTCCACGGCGTCGGCGATCACCGTCAAGGTCTTTAGCCCGAGGAAATCCATCTTAAGGAGCCCCAGCTTGCCGACCGCATTCATGTCGAACTGCACCGTGACGTCGCCCTCCTGGAGCGTGAGCGGCACGAATTCCTCAAGGGGCTGGTCGGTGATGATGATGCCCGCGGCGTGCTTGCCCGTGTTTCGCACCATGCCCTCCAGCACCTTCGCCTGCTCGAAGATCTTCTTGGCGACGGGATTCTTCGTCACCTCCTCGCGGAGCTCAGCCGACTTGGCGACGGCCTGCTCAAGGGTGATGTTGAGCTCGTCGGGGATCATCTTGGCCAGGCGGTCCGCCTCGGCGTAGGGCAGGCTGTGGACGCGGGAGACGTCGCGGATCACCATCTTCGCCCCCATGGTCCCGTAGGTCACGATGTTCGCCACGCAGGCGTCGCCGTACTTCTTCCTCACGTAGTCGATTACCTCGCCCCGCCTCCTCATGCAGAAGTCGATGTCGAAGTCCGGAGGGGACACGCGCTCGGGGTTCAGGAACCGCTCGAAGAGCAGCTTGAAGCGCAGGGGGTCCAGGTTTGTGATCCCGAGCAGGTACGCGACCAGGCAACCGGCGCCCGAGCCGCGGCCCGGCCCGACGGGGATCCCCTGCTTCTTCGCCCAGTCGATGAAGTCCCAGACCACCAGGAAATAGTCGATGAAGCCGGTCTTCGCGATCACGCCGAGCTCGAACTCAAGGCGGTCCACGAGGACCTTTGCCAGCGCCGGGTCCTTCGCCTTCGCCGGGGCGGCGAACTCGACCCCGTAGCGGGTCACCAGGCCGCGGATGCACAGGTCCTTCAGGTAGCCCAGGCGGTCCGAGGTCACCTCGGCCGGCAGCGGGTATTTGGGGTAGCGCTCGCTGCCCTTAGGGAAGGGGATCGTCAGGTCGCACATCTCGGCCACGGCCTGGGTGTTGGTGACCGATTCCGGGACCTCGGCGAACAGCCGCTCCATTTCCGCGCGCGACTTGAGGTAGAACTGTGTCCCGTCGAAGCGCATCCGCTTTTCATCCTCGATCTTGGCGCCGGTCTGGATGCAGAGCATCGCGTCATGGGAGCCCGCGTCGGAGGCGTGGACGTAGTGAACGTCGTTTGTGCAGATGATCTTCAGGCCAAACTCCTGCGCGAGCTTCAGGAGGCCCGGGATGATCTTCCTCTGCTCGGCGATCCCGTGGTCCTGGACCTCGACGAAATAGTTCTCGCGGCCGAAGATGTCGACAAAGCGGGCCGTGGCCTTGCGGGCGTCCTCCCAGCGGTCGTGGAGCAGGTGCTGCGGGACAAGGGACGCCAGGCAACCGGTGAACCCGATGAGGCCCTTGGCGTGCCGGGCTAGGGTGTCCAGGTCGGTCCGCGGCTTGTAATAGAACCCCTTAAGGTGGGCATCGCTTACGAGCTTCAGGAGGTTCTGGTAGCCCTCGATATTGCGGGCCAATAGCCCCAAATGAAAGATGCTCCGGCCCTCATCGCTCCGGCCCTGCTTCTCCAGGCGCGACCCCTCGGCCAGGTAAAGCTCGCATCCGATCAGCGGCTTGAGGCCCTTGCCCTTTGCCGCGATATAGAAGTCTATGGCACCAAACAAGTTGCCATGATCCGTCAGGGCGAGGGCCGACATGCCGAGCTGGCAGGCGCGGTCCGTCAATTGATCGATCCGGCAGGCCCCGTCCAGGAGGCTATAGTCCGAGTGGACGTGGAGGTGGACGAAATTCTTGTCTGCAGAGGGCACCGGGGGTTAAGCAAGATCAGCGCGGGGGATGCGCAAGCCGGAACCGAGCATTGTAGTCCATCTGGTTCCTTTTAACCGTTGACGGAGGACGGCCGAGGTGGCCTATTAGCGGGCTTTTCCTTTCACAAGCAGACCATGTCCATCGAAATCAAGATCCGCAAGAACGAGCCCATCGACCGTGCGCTACGCCGCATGAAGAAGAAGCTCGACCGCGAGAACATCATCAAAGGCACCCGCGCCAAGCGCTACTACGAGAAGCCGTGCGAGAAGCGCCGCCGCAAGGATAAGGTCATGGCCTTCACGGCGATGCTTCGCCGCCGCTACGACAGCTGACCCCAGCAGGAACCCCTATTTTAAGGCCGCGCCCTGACCTCCGTCGGGCGCGGCTTTTTTTCGTGCAAATCGCTCTGCTTCTTCAATCTTAGGACCGTAGTGAAACCCGTCCCCGCGCTCTCGACCAGTTGGTGCTCTCATCGGCACAAGGACGGCTACGAGATGCTCCGCGAGATCGCCGATTTGGGGTTCGAGCGGGTGGAGCTAAGCCACGGCATCCGGATCACCCTGGTGCCGGGGATCCTTAAGGCGGTGGAGGAGGGATTCGTTAAGGTGGGAAGCTGCCACAATTTCTGCCCCCTGCCGATGGGGGTCATGCAGGCCGCGCCCAACTTCTTCCAGCCCTCCTCGACGGATTCCCGGGAGCGCGAGCAGTGGCTGCGCCAGACGAAGCGCTCCATCGACTTTGCCGCGCAGGTCGGCGCCTCGCTCCTGGTGTGCCACCTGGGCAGCGTGAAATATTTCTGGCTCCAGCCCGACCGCCACATGGCGGCGTACCTTGGGAGCCATCCCGACGCCGTCGCCTCGGGCGACAAGGAGTACCGCGCCCTGGTGGAGAAGGCGCTTCAGAAGCTCCGCAAGCGCATGGTGCCATTCTGGAAGAACACCCAGGAGTCCGTCCTCGCCGTCCTCGACTACGCCGAGGAGAAGAAGGTGCGCCTGGGGCTCGAGAACCGCGAGCGCTTCGAGGAGCTGCCGATCGACGCGGACTTCCCCTCCTTCCTTGCGGGCCTGCCGGTCAACTCCGCCGCCGGGTACTGGCACGATGCGGGCCACGCGCACCTGAAGGAGGGCATGGGCCTGATCGACCACCGTCTCCAGCTCGAGGCCAACCGGGACCGGCTCCTCGGGTTTCACCTCCACGACGTCGCCCACGGCCACGACCACCAGGCCATCGGCTCGGGATCGATCGACTTCGAGATGCTCAGCCAATTCTTCAGGCCCGAGCACCTGTTCGTCATCGAGCTGAGCCCCCGGGTGACCAAGGAGGGCGTGTTGGCCTCCAAGGCGCGGGTCGAGGGTCTCCTGGCGAGGCTTGCCTAGGCCCGAGGACCCCGCTCCGCGAGGATCTCGGTCACCCACCTGCGGTGGGGGCCCGACATCGAGACCCCACTCAGGTCGGCGGTCGGGACCCATACCAGGCCCGGCCGGAGCTCGCCCCGGCTTGCCTTGGCCTCGTGGATCGACTCCTCGATCCGGTACCGGGTGATCCCCCGGTTCTTGCGCGCCAGGAGCTGCCCCTTGAGAGCGGCGGCGGGATCAACGCCCGCCTGTTCCGCAGTCGGCAGCTCGTGAAGGCCCGCCAGGCGCCGGGCTCCCGCGCCGTTCAAGTGGAGAAGGAGGGCCTTGTCCTTCTCGCACCAGACCCGGACCACGAACCGGCGCTCGGTCTTCTTGGCCTCCAGCCTGGGGTAGCTCTCCGGGTCGCCCGCCCTGCCGGCCCCGCAGTATTCCCTGACCGGGCAGACGAGGCACGTGGGGCTGCGGCGCGAGCAGACCGTGGCCCCGAGTTCCATCATAGCCTGGTTGTGGTCGCCCGGGCTCGCGGGGTTCAGGAGCTCCTGGGCGAGGGGGGCGAGCGCCTTCGAGGCGGCCCCGCTGTCCCGGTACGGGGTGGCGTCGCGGGTGAGGCGGGCCAGGATCCGCACGACATTGCCGTCGACGCAGGCGCTCGCCTCGCCAAAGGCGATGCTCGCCACGGCCGCCGCGGTGTAGGGACCGACCCCGGGAAGCTCCCTCCAGGCGCCGGCGGTCCGCGGAAGCGCCTTTCCGGCAACCGCCTTGGCCAGGCGGTGCAGGTTGCGGGCACGGGAGTAGTAGCCCAGGCCCTCCCAGAGCTTACGCACGCGCTCCTCCGGTGCCGCCGCCAGCGCCGAGAAGCTGGGCAGGGCCTTCATCCAGCGCCCGAAGTAGGGAAGGACGGTCGCCACCTGGGTCTGCTGGAGCATGAACTCGCTCACGACGGTCGCGTAGGGGGAGGGGGATTCGCGCCACGGAAGGCGCCGGCGGGACTGGCGGTACCACCCCAGGAGGGCCGCCCTGAACCCCGCCCTGGCGGCCAGCAGGTCCCCGGGGGCGGAAGTTTTGCGTGTCATTGGCGTCAAATTTGTGACTATGGGTTCCTCATGCCCAAGCGCGGCCAGGACGACGAGGAAAAACCCAAGAAGCTGAGCACCTACTCGCTCAAGCTTGATCCTGCGCAGATGGAGAAGCTGCGCTCGATTCTTTCCGGCCGCGGGTGGGAGGCCTTTGACGTGGCGTATGCGCGGTACGCGTTCAAGGGCCGGGACTGCAATGTGACGGCCTACGAAAGCGGAAAGCTCGTCGTTGCCGGCAAGGGCACCGAGGAATTTGTCACGATGACCCTTGAGCCCGAGATCACGATGGCGCCGAAGCTCGGCTACGATGAGGTGCTCCACCCGGACTGGTACGAGCTGCACGCGGGCCTCGACGAGAGCGGCAAGGGGGACCTCTTCGGCCCCGTGATCGCGGCCACCGTGATCGCGGACAAGGCCGCCATCGAGGGATGGATCAAGGCGGGAGTGAAGGACTCCAAGAAGATCGCCGAGAGCCAGATCATCAAACTCGACAAGCTGATCCGGGAGACGCACGGCGTGGCGGTGGCGACCTGCTTCTGCGGCATGCCCAAGTACAACCAGCTGATGGCGAGGCCCCACGCGAACCTGAACCGGCTCCTGGCCTGGCAGCACGCCACGGCCCTCGCCCAGGCGCTCGCGCGCAAGAAGGCCCCCCGCGGGCTCCTGGACCAGTTCAGCAAGCAACCCCTCGTGCAGCGCGAGCTGGCGAAGATGGGGATCAAGGACTTCGACCTGCAGATGCGCACGAAGGCGGAGGAGGACCCGGTTGTCGCCGCGGCCTCGGTCGTGGCCCGCGCCGAGTTCGTGCGCCAGATGAACGTCCTTTCCAAGGCGTTCGGCGGACCGCTCCAGAAGGGGGCCGGGCCGCTGGCCAAGGCCCAGGCGACGGAGATCATCGGGAAGTTCGGCGCCAGGTCGCTGGGCAATTTCGCCAAGCTCCACTTCAGGACCTCCTACGAGGTCGTCGCCGCCGCCGGCAAGCTGGACGAGCTGCCCCTTCCCGAACCCAAGGAGAAGGTGGAGTGGGGTGGGTGAGGGGGCGAAGGGCCGCACGATGCCGAAGCGCCGCCAGCTCCGCAGCTTCGACCTGAAGAAGATTGAGGGTTTTGAGAGCCTGATCGGCATGGACGAGGTGGGCCGCGGCGCGCTCGCCGGGCCCGTGGTCGCGGGGGCCGTACTCGTGACCCGGGAATTCCTCGAGGGAAGGTGGGCGACCCTGAAGGGGGGACGCGTGAACGACTCCAAGCTGCTCTCCGCCGCGGAGCGCGACGCGCTCTGGGCCGAGTTCGAGGCGCTCATGGCCCAGGGCCAGATCCACGCGCATTTCGGGTCCGCGACCGTCGAGGAGATCGAGCAGCACAATATCCTTGGGGCCACGAAGCTGGCGATGCGCCGCGCGATGGAGGGCATCTACCCGGTCGCGGCTTTCCGCAGGAGCGAGGAGCCCGACCTCTTCTCGTCCCTCCAGGAGCGCGAGTCGTTCGTGCCCGTCGTCTCCTGCCGGGTGCTCGTCGATGGCCTCCCTCTCCGCGGATTCCCCTATCCCCACACCGCGGTGGTGAACGGCGACGCCCGGTCCCTGTGCGTGGCGATGGGCTCGATCATCGCCAAGGTCGCCCGGGACCGGATGATGGCCGACCTTGACCTGAAGTACCCCGGTTACGGTTTCGCCAAGCACAAGGGCTACGGGACCGAGGAGCACCGCGAGGCCGTCGTCCGCCTCGGGCGCACGCCGATCCACCGCGAGATGTTCCTCAGGAAGCTGCTTGCCCAGCGGGCCGACCCCAACCAGATGGATTTTCTTCCCGGCCGTTGACCCTGGCGCCGGGCGCGGCCACAAGGAAGGCGATGGCTGGAAAGAAATACACCCCGCTCGACAGGGTCCTGGGAAGGCTCGACACGCTGGATCCGGTCAACCTCGCCAACCTGGTGCAGCGCCTCGCCAAGGAGCGCACTCTCTTCGAGCAGATCTTCAAGACCCTGCAGGAGGGGGTCCTCGTCATCTCAACCGACGGCGTCGTCGAGTACGCCAACGACGCCGCACACCGGCTGATCGGCATGAGCGGCAGCGGGCTCGCCGGACAGACCCTCTGGCGGCTGATCCCCGGCCTGCGACCCACGCTGCTCGATGACTCCGCCTCAGCGGGCACCTTTGTCACCCGGGAGTTCGAGCTCTCCTACCCCGAGCCGAGGACGGTGCGGCTCTACATGGTGCCGATCCCCGGCGACGACGTGGCAGGGGAGCGCAGGTTCGCGGTTATCCTGGGCGACGTGACGCGAGACAAGCTCTCGACCGAGCAGCGGATCGAGGACGAGAAGACCTCATCGATCCTGCTCCTGGCGGCCGGCGTGGCGCACGAGCTCGGCAACCCCCTCAACTCGCTCACGATCCACCTCCAGTTGATCGAGCGTAAGCTGAAGAAGCTGGGCGGCACCGCCGAGGCGAAGGCCCTGTCCGAGTCGGTTGCGGTGTGCCGCGAGGAGGTGGGGCGCCTGGACGGCATCATCACGCATTTCCTCGAGGCGATCAGGCCGAGCCCGCCCGACCTTGCCGAGACGAACCTGACGGACGTCCTGGCCGAGGTGCTCAAGTTCCAGAAGCGCGAGTTCGAGGACCGGGGAATCGCCGTCGAGGCCGAGACCCCCGCGTCGCTGCCGACCGTCATGGCCGACCGCAACCAGTTGAAGCAGGTGTTCTTCAACCTGACCAAGAACGCGATGGAGGCGATGCAGCCGGGGGGAAGGCTGAAGATCAAGTCGCGCGCGGACGACGACTCGGTCTACCTCCTCTTTGGCGACAGCGGCTCGGGCATCCGCCACGAGGACCTGGTGAAGCTCTTCCAGCCCTACTACACGACCAAGCCCGGCGGCCACGGCCTTGGGCTCATGATCGTCAAGCGGATCATGCGCATGCACGGCGGCCAGGTGGGGATCGAGAGCCGCGAGGCGATGGGGACGATCATCACGCTCCAGTTCCCCCGCAAGGACCGCAGGATCCGGATGCTTGTCGGGGGCTAGGCTCTACTTGGCCGCGGGCATGTCGCCTGCCGGGTGCACGATGCGCACCTGCACTGTCTGCGACTCCTTGGCCTTGCCGATCCGAAGGGTCACCTTGAACGGCATCACGTCGCTGCTGACGCCAAGCTGGGAGACCATCGAGGTGGGCTCGGCCGTCGCCCCGGCGCCGATCGTTAGCTTGTCCGGATCCAGGGCGAAATTCCCGAGCTCGGAGACAAAGTCGACCATCTCGACGGTCACCGGGTCGGGCCCGGTGTTTGTCAGCAACAGGTGCAGGGTGACGGGCGGCAGCGGGCTTCCGATCACCGTCTTGTCCTTGTTGTCCGCATAGTCCTGGTAGGTCTTGTCGCGGTCTCCCTTGCCCCGCTTGATGCCCTTGCCGATCCCGCGGCTCAGCGTGACCTTGGCGACCACCCTGCCTGCAAAGAAGGCCCCGGTGCCCTCCATGGCCACCGGTCGCTCCCCCGCGACAACCCCGTTGGTGAGCTCGTCTTCGGGGGGGTGGAAGCACCCGGGGCCGACCAGGAGAACCGCGATCGCGACCCCGGAAAAAAGTGAAGTTAAGCGGCTAATGGAAAGAGTCTTGTGGGACATGGGTGGGGGGTGGAAAGCAGGGTTGGGTCGGCGCTCACGGCGGTGGACTTCACCGCGTCCTCATGATTGCATGTGCCATGGTCTTGCGCCAATTGAAAAAGCGCATCTTTCCAGTCGGACCTGCGTCTGATCGGTCATAGTGCGATGTCAAAAGCATGGATGAAAGTTCAACGAGCACGCTCGGCGAAAGAGTTCGCAGGGCCCAGCAGGGCGATGAGAACGCCCTGCGCGAGCTCATTGTCTCCTACCAGCGCCGCGTCGCCGGTTTCATCTACGCGATCACCGGCCGGAGCGATTCCGTCGAGGACCTGGGCCAGATGGTCTTCGTCAAGATGGTCAGGGCCCTCCCGCGGCTCATCGCGCCCGACCAGTTTGAGTCGTGGCTCTTCCGCCTCGCAAGGAACACCTGCATCGACCACCTTCGCCGGCAAAAGCTGCGGCGCATCTTCACGGCTTTCGGCCCCGAACACGAGAACGTCCCCGAGCCCGAGGGGTCCGTCGACAGCGAGGAGCTTGACGCGCTCCGCCACGCCCTTTCCCAGATCCGCCCCAAGGACCGCGCGCTTCTCGCGCTCGTCCAAGAGGGCCGCAGCCACGCCGAAATCGCCGAGACGCTCAACACGAGCGTCGCGGCGGTGAAGGCGCGCCTGCACAGAGCCAGAGAACAATTGAGACAACACTACACGAGCGATGAATCCTGAAAACGAAGTTTGGATGCGCCTGAGGGAGCATGGGGCCTCCCAGATCACCCCGGGCTTTGCCGACCGCGTCCTTAGGGCCGCCAGGGCGAAGGCCTCGCCGCTGCTTGTCGCGCACTTCGCGATGTGCGGCGCGACGGCGGCGCTCTGCCTGGCAGCCGTCCTCATCTACCATGCCCGCGGCGGGACCGACGACGCCAGCAGTATGGCGGGCTGGACCGAGATCGCCGCGCAGGTGAGCGACCTGGAGCAGGGCCTATGAGGGACCGGATCCTAGCGGTGCTCCTGACCCTCGCGGTGTTCGCCGCGGGGTTCGTCTCGGGCCGGTGGTCGGAAAGACACGGCCCGCTTCCGCCACCGCCGGGTTCCTTCATGGGGGAGTTTGGCGCCGGCAAGGGCGCGCCCCCGCGGCTTGCCCAGCCCGTGAACCGCGCGCAGCTCTCCGACCAGATCGAGAAGCTCCGCCCGCAGATCGACGCCTTCCGCGAGCACATCATGGAGATCTATGCCGGCTTCGACCGGGACATTGAGCCCATCCTGAACGCCGAGCAGAGGGAAATCTACCAGAAGCGCTTCAAGGCCCTTCGCGGGTTCGGGCCGCCGCCGGACATCGCCTCGGGTGACAAGCCGCTCTCCGACGAGCAGATCGACCAGCTCCTTCAGCGTCCCTTCCGCACCTTGGCGTACTTCGTGGTGATCCCGATGACCATGGAGCGCATGACCAAGGAGCTTAAGCTCGACGACATCCAGCGGGAGAAGGTGAAGGATTTCCTACGGGTGAGGCGCGAGAAGTTCATCGAGCTGGTGGACAGCGTGCCCCCGCCGAGCCTTCTGCTAAGCCGCCTGGCGCCGGTCGCACAGCGCCTGGGAAACCCGGCAAAGAGCGCTCCCGCGCCCGCGAACTCGGCCCCTTGAGGCAGCGGCCCGGGCTTGACCGCCCGTGCGGCTCGCTTGGAATGGCTCCATGGCCCCCAGCGTTCTCATCGTCGACGATGAAAAACATACCCGCGAGGGTCTGAAGCAGGCGCTCGCCGAGAACTACGACGTGTCGCTTGCGGCGAGCGCGGACGAGGCTTTCAACCTGATGGACGCCCAGGCGTTCGACGCGATCCTGACGGACCTGAGGATGCCGGGGAAGTCGGGCCTTAAGGTGATCGACCGGGCCCTGGCCCTCCCGAACAAGCCCGCGGTCCTGATGATGACGGCGTATGGCAACATTGACACGGCCGTCGAGGCCATGCGGCGCGGGGCCGTCGATTTCCTGACGAAGCCCGTGAACATCGAGCGGCTCGACGTGCTGCTCAGGCGGGCCCTCAAGGCCAAGAGCCTGGAAATCGAGGTCCAACAGCTGCACGAGCGCCTGGACGACAAATTCGACCTGAAGGCGATCATCGGCGAGTCCCCGCTCCTCAAGGACATCATCGATCGCGTGAAGAAGGTCGCCCAGTCGAAGGCCACCATCCTGATCGAGGGGGAGAGCGGCACCGGCAAGGAGCTCGTGGCGCAGGCGATCCACCAGTCGAGCCCGCGCGCCCGGGGCCCGTTCATCGCCGTGCACTGCGCCTCCCTTTCGGAGAACCTCCTTGAGAGCGAGCTCTTCGGCCATGAGAAGGGCTCGTTCACCGGGGCGACCGAGCGGCGGATCGGGCGCTTCGAGTCGGCCGACGGCGGAACCCTGTTCCTGGACGAGATCGGCGAGATCTCGGGCTCTATCCAGGTGAAGCTTCTGCGCTTCCTGGAGACCAAGGCGATCGACCGCGTTGGCGGATCGAAGACCATCGAGCTCGATGTGCGGCTCGTCACGGCCACCAACCGCAACCTCGAGCAGCTCGTGCGCGAGGGCAAGTTCCGCGAGGACCTCTATTTCCGGCTCGATGTCGTCCGCTTCGTGATGCCGCCCCTGAGAAATCGCTCGGGCGACATCCCGGCCCTGATCGCGCACTTCATCAAGCTCTACTCAGACGAGAACGGCATCCCGGAGATCGAGATTGAGGCCGGGGCCATGAAGACGCTCCAGGCCTATGCCTGGCCGGGAAATATCCGCGAGCTGCGCAATTTCTGCGAGAACGCGGTCGTGCTCCACAAGGGAGGCAAGCTTTCGGAGTTCGATTTGGACCCGCGCTTCCGCGGAACCCCCTCGGCCCCCTCGGATGCGGGCTCCCCGGGGCAGCCCGGCGCCTCGCAGACGCTCTCCGTCGAGCAGAATGAGAAGCGCATCCTTAGGGAGGCGCTCATCAAGAGCCGGGGCAACCGGACCAAGGCGGCCGAGCTTATGGGGATCAGCCGGCGAACGCTCCACCGAAAGCTCGCCCAGTGGCCGGAGCTTGATGTCGTGGACAAATGACCGGCCGCCTGCGCACCACCCAGGAGCTGATCCATTGGCTCGAGATGGGCGGCGGCCGCCGCTGGGTGCTCGTCGGGGCCCTTCTCTTCGGCGGGCTCGGGATCTCGCTGGTCGTCTCCTGGAGGCAGTTCCACGGGGCCTCGAGCGAGGCCACGCTTGCCCAGGCCGACATGGCCCGCCAAATCGCACTGGGCCGGGGGTTCTCGAGCAGCATCAATTATCCCCAGGCCGTTGCCTACCTCAAGGAAAGGGGGGTGAAATTCGATCCCGCCCTGCGCTATCCCGATGTTTACCAGGCCCCGCTTTACCCCCTGCTTCTGGCCGTGGGCCTGAGGCTCATGCCGCACGCGGCAAGGGAGGCGCTTTTATCGGCGGCCCCCGCGCCGCCCTACGGCTTTGCGGCGAACTATTACCTCCTGGCCGTCAACCTGCTGCTCTTTGCCGGCGCCCTCTGGCTCAGCTTTGACCTGGCGCGCCGCCTGTTTGGCATGCCGGCGGCATGGCTTTCCGCGCTCGGCCTCTTTGTGTCGGTCCCCATTTGGCAGCAGGTCGTGGCCGTGAACGGAACGGCGCTCATGATGGTCCTGTCCCTGGCCGCGTTTCACGCGTGGTGGAGGGTGGAATCGGCCGACGAACCGGGGAAGGCCCGCGCCCCCACGCTCCTCCTTGGGGTCCTTTGCGGACTGCTCTTTCTCGCCGAGTACTCGGCAGGGGTTCTACTCCTTGTCGCGGCCGTGGGCATTGCCCTCCGATCCAAAGGAGCCCAGCGGGGAAGGGCGCTGGCCGTACTTGTTGCCGGCTTTGCGCTGGTAGCCGCCCCCTGGGTTGCGCGCAACCTTGCGGTCACCGGCCTGCCGGTCGGGCTGGCGGTCCAGAACATCGCTCTGAAGGCCGGCGATTCGACTGCGGAGCCGTCCGTGGTCCGGGCGACGCTCTCGGCAAAGCTTCCTCCCCTGGACCTGAACAAGCTCGCCAACAAGTTCCTGACGGCTATCCAAGAGACGCTTCGCTCGCGGGCGTGGTCGGGCGGCGCGATGTGGTTTGCAGCCTTCTTTGCGGCGGGCTGGCTGTATGTTTTTAAATCTGCTCCCGTAAACAGGATACGATGGCTTTTCGCCCTGTCGCTCGCGGTTCTTGTCAGTTCCGAGGCGGCCTTCGGGTCCGGCGAGAGCGAGCGTCTGGCCGTAGTCTGGCTTGCCCCGCTGGTCATCGTTTTCGGGGCCGGTTTCTTTTTCGTACTGCTCTCCAGCAACGGGGCCCTCGGGGCATGGCCGAGGCTTTGTGCGGGCGCCCTCCTCACGCTCCAGGCCCTTCCCCTGGCCCATGACGCCCTTGATCCCCACTGGCTGCATTTCCAGTACCCCCCCTATTTCCCCCAGCTTTTCCAGGGGATGCGCAGGCAGATCGAGGCATCGGACTCGGCCGGCCGGTTCGGGCTGATGGCCGACGTCCCCGCGGGTCTTGCCTGGTACGGGCAGACCCGCGTGTGGGCTCAGCCGGCCACGCTCCGGGACTTCTACTCGGTCCAGGTCGAGCAGCCGACGGGGGAACTCCTGCTGACACCTAAGACTCTGGACAGGCCCTTCTTCTCAGACCTGAACGCGAAGCCGAAGACGCCGGGGTTCCTCACGGCCTCAATTCCCCGGATAGGGGAGTGGGGCGAGGTTTATGGCGGTCTCCTGACGGGTTCCTTTCCCCGGGAATTCCCGCTCTCGACACCCAAGAAGGTCACCGAGGACCTGGTCGTTCTCTTCAACTCGTCGATGTCGCCGGGACGCTGATACCTCCCCTGTGGGACTCCCAATGAATTGGTCTTGCCAGTGGTTAGCGATATGGCAGCTTGGCCGTACTCTTTCCGGACTTCATCGATGAGACTTACCCGGGCATTCATTCTTGTGTCGTCGTTGGGGTTCAGCCCCCTTGCGCACGCCGTGTATGCGCCCATCCCGGACCAGGAACAGGGCAAGGACCTGACCGTCTCGATCACGAGCGGCGTCAGCTACAACGACAACATCTTCGGTGCTTCGACCAATGCGATCAGCAGCACCGTGTTCGAGGTCTCGCCGAAGATCGCCTTCAACACGTCGCTCAGCGAGCAGACTTTCCTCTCCGCCTACGCCCGGCCGACCCTCGACTATTTCGACAACAGGCCGGGAAAGAAAACGGTCTACAGCCAGGCCCTTGACGGGCGCATCGCCCACGCCTTCTCGCCCACCTCGTCCGTCGACGTCACCGACGCCTACTCCTACAACCAGAATCCCGAGGCGCTCCTCAACGGCACGGCCGTGAACACGGACCAGACGCTCCAGAGCAACGAGCTGGACGCCAAGTTCTCGTTCTCGCCCGTCGAGAAGCTGGGCCTGGTTGCGAAGGCAAGGAGCGTCTACTTCGACTACACGAACGCGCTCCTTGGCCGGCAGCTCAACCGCTTTGAGAACCTCTACGGGATCGAGTCCGATTTTGCGCTCCTGCCGGACACCAAGCTGGCGGGGGAGTACCGGCACCAGGACGTCGATTACTCGAATTCACCCGCCACCAACAACAAGCACTCGGACTTCCTGATGGCCGGCATCGACTACATGGCCGGCCCGAAGCTCTCCGCCAGCTTCCGGCTCGGTGCCGAGTATCGCCAGCGCGCTGGCCTCTCCTAGGAGACGAGCCCCTACGCGGAGGTGTCGGGCAAGTACGACTACGCCAAGGGATCGTTCGTGAGCGTGGGCTACACCTACAGCCTGGAGGAGACCTCCGATCCGACACATTTCTCCGACCAGAAGACGAACCGGATGTTCGTGAACGTGCAGCACGCCGTGAGCGCCCTGATCGTGGCGTCCGGGTCCTTCGATTACGAGCCGTCGGTCCTGATCGGCCGCCCGGGCATCCAGACCGATGTGAATGAGGACTCGACCCACGCCGGAGCCGCGCTGACCTACATCCCGACGAAGAATTGGACGATTTCGGCTTCCTACGACTACGACAAGGTTTCCTCCGGCATCGCCTCGCGTGCGCTGAACAGGTCCAGGGTGGGGCTTAGCGCCACCGTGGTGTACTAAAGGCGCGCGGGTTTGCCACGACTCCGGTTACACCGGGGAATTTCCACTAAGCACTCATGCCCTCGCATTCCGGCTCAAAGGAGAGCGCGTCCCTCGCGGATCTGGTCAAGGTCCTCAGGCTGCGCCTGCCGCTGATCGCCCTGATCGTGGGCCTGGTCTTCGTGACCACCATGGCGGTCACGGCGTTCCTGCCGCGGTGGTACCTGGCGACCACCCGGGTGAAGGTTGAGAAGCCGGAGAGCGACGTGAAGCTCTTCCAGGCGCAGGGAAACACCGCCTACGACCCCTATTTCCTGCAGGATCAGTTCAAGATCATGCAGAACGAGAGGATCATCTACCCGGTGATCGAGAAGCTGAACCTGAACAACCGGCTGGCGGCCGCGGCGGGCGCCCCGGGAGTCACCCTTTCCTCAGACCTCACGTATCGGTACATCATCAACAAGATGCTCCGCGTCGAGTCGCAGAGGAGCTCGTCCCTGATCGACATCAATGTCTATGCCCAGGAGCCGGTCCTGGCCGCCGAGATCGCCAACGAGATCGCGCGCGTCTATTCCGACGACCGGATCTCCCAGGCGACGTCCCAGCAGACCGAGGGCGTTGCCCAGCTGCGCAAGGAGCTGGCCCTCCAGGAGGACGCGGTCAAAAGGCAGCGCGACGTGGTCGAGAAGCTCCGCAAGGACCTGAACATCTCGGGCGTCGACTTGAACGTTAAGTACTCCGACATGGAGATCGAGACGCTCCGCCAGATGCAGAATTCGCTGATTGCGCTGCGCGTAGACGCAATCGGCAGGAAGACGCGCTGGGAGCGGTTCAGGAGCATCCCGGTCGAGGACCGGATGAGCCTGGTGAATTCCGAGCTGATCCCCGACCAGAACATCCAGAACCTGCTCCAGGCCTACCTGATTGCCGACCAGAAGGTGACACAGCTTAAGGGTCGCCTGGGAGAGGCTCACCCCGATCTCGTTTCCTCCATCGAGAACCGGGCGAAGATCAAGGAGCAGCTGGAGGCGCTCCTTAGGGGCTACGAAAGCGGGCTTGAGAATTCCTACAAGGAGGCCGAGGCCCGGGTGGACGAGCTTGAGAGCCAGCTCGCCAAGGCGAAAGTCGAGCAGATCCTCTCGGCGCGCGACAGGATGCGCCCGTTCGAGGAGGCGGCCCAGAGGCTGGACGACGAGACCCGCCTCTACACGACCCTGCGGCTGACGCTCCGCCAGAGGGAGATCGATTTCCAGGTGCCCAAGCGCACGATCGAGATCCTCAACACCGCTGAGCCCGCGCGGCGGCCGAGCCGGCCCAGCTTCCTCCTGAACAGCATCAGTTCGATCGTCTTCGGCCTGGTCCTGGGGATCGGCGTCGCGCTTATCCTCGAGTACTTTGACATGAGCCTGAAGGACGTGGCCGACATCGAGGACCGCCTGAAGATACCGGTGCTGGCCGTCATTCCGCACAACCGCGACCCGATGGGCCCCTCGCGCGACGAGCCGGAGGAGGCCGAGCCCTACCGGGTGCTCCACACCAACCTGAGCCTGGCGGTCAAGTCCGCGCCGACCTCCGTCCTCGTTGTCTTTTCAGCGGGACCGGCCGAGGGAAAGAGCACGACGATCTGCCGGCTCGCGCACCTGATGGGATCCTACGGCGAGAAGGTCCTCTTAATTGACGGGGACCTCCGGAGGCCGGCGCAGCACAACCTGGCCAACTGCCCGAAGTCCCCGGGACTGAGCGAGGTGCTGTCCGGGAAGTGCGAAATCGACCAGGCGATCCGCAAGTCGGTGGCCCCCGGCCTCGACCTTCTCACCGCCGGTGGCGTGCCCGGCTTCACGCTTAGCCTCCTCTTTGCGGGCCGGCTCCGCGAGCTCCTCGCATCCCTAAGGGGCAGGTACGACCGGATCCTCCTGGACTCCCCGCCCATCATCGGAGTGAGCGATGCCAGCGTCCTCGCGGGGATGTCGGACGGGGCAATCCTCCTGGTCCAGCACAGGCGCAACCCCGCGAGCATGGTGCTCAGGGCCCAGCAGACCATCATGAGCCTCAAGACACCGCTCCTGGGAGCCGTCCTCACGCAGGTCCCAAGGGGGTCGGGCGAGGACTACGGCTACTACACCCAGGCCTATTCCTATTACCGCTCAGAGGCTTCAAGCCCGACCCGCCGCGAAAAGGGCGGCTCCAAGGGCGACAGCCTCAGTCTCAAATGATGTTGACGGCAGGAGGGGGGGCGAATCTGATCGGCCCCCTGATTCGCGGGCGTAGCTCAGTTGGTAGAGCACTACCTTGCCAAGGTAGACGTCGAGAGTTCGAGTCTCTTCGCCCGCTCCATTTATACGAAAGCCCATCTAGGTTAAATACTTAGGTGGGCTTTCTGTTTTTGCGGTCCGGCGGCCCCAGGAGTGGGCGAGCCCTCCTCGGCGTGCCGCATCAGCCCGGTCCCCGGATGGCCTGCGCGTGGCCCCGGCGGAACTTGCTAAATCTGGTAGGAGTAGACCGAATTGAGCGCCATGTCGTGGGAGAATAGGAGAAGCGCCCGCGCGATCACGTTGCGGGCACGCACGAGGAAGGGATTCTCAAACTGGCCAATGGCCCCGATCCGGTTGGACTGGCGTCCGACATACCGGGTCCTCGGAAGCCGGGCCCTCTCATAGGCGAGGAGTGCCCGGCCCAGGTGGCCGTCGGCCTTCAGGCACTTGGCCATGCAGGCCGCATCCTCGATGGCCATGCACGCGCCCTGGCCCACATTCGGCGTGATGGGGTGGGCCGCGTCCCCGAGGAGCGTCACGTTGCCGTGAGTCCATCTCCTGAGCGGCGCACGGTCCCGGGCGTCGTTCTTAAGGATCGTCTCCGGGTCGGTGGCCTCGATGAGCCTAGACACCGGGTCGTGCCAACCCTTGAACAGGTCCTGGATCTCGCGCTTCCTGCCCGACGGGCCATCGGGCCGGGCGGCCGGCCCATTATGGGTCGCATACCAGCAGACGAGGTCCTTGCCCAGGGGCATGATGCCAAACCTCCGGCCGCTTCCCCAGGTTTCGGAGATGTGCCCGCGGATTCCAACCCTTACGTCGCGCGCAATCCCCCTCCAGATGGTATAGCCCCGGTAGACGGGAGAAGCGCCGGTGTTGAGCTGCGAGAGGACGGCGGAGCCGACCCCATCCGCGCCGATCAGCCCGTCCGCCTCCACCTCGCTCCCGTCGGTGAATGTCGCGGTGACCCGGCCGTTGGCGGCTTGGCTAAACGACGCGAGGCCATGGTTCGCCACGAGCTTCTCGGGACTGAGCGCCTGTCGGAGGACCCGGTGCAGGTCTGCCCGGTGAAGGCATACCGCGGGGGAGTCCGCGCTTCCCATGGGGATCTCGGAGATGGTGCTCCCATCCGGACAAAGAAGATCGAAATGCGTCACGGGCTCGCCCAGCGCGAGGACCTGCTCTAGGAGCCCCCAGTTCCTGAGGATCCGCGTGGCGTTGGGCCAGAGGCTCATCCCGGCGCCCACGTCGCAGAACGCAGGTGCCCGCTCGTGGACGGCAACGTCCTCGCCAGCCCGATCGAGCGCCACCGCGGCGGCCAACCCCCCTATCCCTCCCCCGGCTATGACCAGCTTGCGCCTCATGAAGGGGATGCGGGCCTCAGGCGGCAGGGAGTGGAGCACACGCCGACGACAGTCCGCCATCATCCAAAGTTCCGCAAATTAATCCTGTGGCGCCCGGCAGACGGCCCTGTATAGCTGGGGTTGTCCCTATGAAATCAACGCTCATTGGCTTCGTGCTAGGGGTCGTCCTCTCCGTCGTGGGCGCGGTCCTTTTCCTAACGCGGGTGATGCCCGTGAAGACCGAGGGCGGGCCGCTCCCTTTTGAATGGATGATCGCCCATTCCGCGCTTCACCATGCGATCGGTGCGGATGAGGGCAAACCGTCGCCGATCCCGGCAGACGCTCAAAACCTTGTCGCCGGCGCCCACATCTACCGGGAACAGTGTGCGGTATGCCACGGCGACTGGGGCCGCGCGCCCTCGGCGACGGCCAAAGGCATGTTCCCGCCACCGCCGCAGCTCCTGCCGCCGAAGACCGGCGTGACCGACGATGCGGTGGGGGAGACCTACTGGAAGGTGAGGAACGGCATCCGCCTAACGGGGATGCCCGGCTACGGCTCGTCGCTCTCGGACACCGAGATGTGGCAGGTGAGCCTCCTTCTGCTTCACGCCAACGAGCTTCCCGCTCAGGCCCAGGATGTCTTGAAGCGCTGATCGGTGCCGCATTTCCGCAGGGCGCAGACCAAGAAGTGCGCAACGAACGGCAATCGATGAGTAGCTGGGGGCTCCCCAAGGGCCTAGGGTCCGACCCACGTGAACTGGACCTACCTCACGGTTTGCAAGTCCTCGCACGCGGCCATCAGGGAACGGTGGCTGGGCTTCCTCGCGAGGGAGCCGGCCTGGGGGCGCCTGGAGTCGGAAGAAAAGCTGGCCGAGGCGGTTGAAGAGGTGCTCTCCGGGCTCTGGTCCGCGCTCGGCACGAGCGACGAGTCGCTCATGCGGCACCGGTCCCCCCCGCTCGACATACCCGCCTGGAGCGTCGGAACCTGCAGACTCGACCCGACCCTCGCATTCCTGGCCGCGGGAAAACGGGCCGTTCAAGTCGTGATGCATAGGGCCGATGCGACCCAGTCCGACCTGCCGCGCGACGAGCGCTCGGTCCAGTGGGCCGAGCTCATGCTCGCCTTTGACGTCGTTTCGCAGCGCGAGATCCAGCGCATCTGCGGCGTCTGCATGAAGCGCGGCCAATGCACGCTCGGCGATGGCCTGCACCCGTTCGAGCGCCATGAAACCCCGTGGAGCGCTCCGGCGCCGCAAGCCTAGGTCCCCCTGGGACCGCCTAGATGGTTTGGGAGTGCCGGTTTGCCCCGGGAGTGAAGGTGGCGTCGAAGCGCATCGCGACGACCCGGAGCAGCGGCACGCCCTTGGGCGTGACCTCGATCCCGTCGGGACTGCACACCACCAGGCCGTCCGCCTCCAGGTCCGCCAGCTCGGCTATCTCCGGGGCGTAGTGGGAGGCAACATCGACTCCCAGGATGCTCGACAGGGCGCGGAAATCGAGGCGGCGGTCGCACATGACCCTCATGGTCAGGGTGCGGCGGCGGTGGTCCTCGTCCGTGAGGACAAGGCCCCGGTCGATCGGCAGCTGGCCCGCGGCGATGGCCTGCCTCCATTCGTCCAGCCCCTTGAAATTCTGCCGGTAGCTGTCGAAGGTCGAGGAGATCGAGGATACGCCGAACCCATAGAGGGAGGAGCCCGCCTGGGTGCTGTACCCCTGGAAATTCCGGTGCAGGGTGCCGTTACGCTGGGCGATCGCGAGCTCGTCATTGGCCCGGGCAAAATGGTCCAGCCCGATGTCGACGTAGCCGGCCGCGGTGAGCTTCGTGTGGGCGACCGCCCACATGGCGAGCTTCTCCTCTGGCCCGGGGAGCTGCTTGCGAGCCTCGAAGATGCGCTGCGCGGGCTTGAGCCAAGGAACGTGGGCGTAGCTGAACACGGAGAGACGGTCGGGGTTGAGCTCGAGCACCTCGTCGATCGTCTTTGAAAACGTCTCCGCGGTCTGCAGCGGAAGCCCGTAGATCAGGTCGATATTCACCGACTTGAATCCCGCTTCCCGCAGCCAGGAGATGGCCCGGGCATTGAGCTCTGGCGGCTGCCAGCGGTGGATGGCGAGCTGCACCTGCGGATTGGTGTCCTGCACCCCGATCGACGCCCGGTTTGCGCCGATCACCCGGAGGGCCTCGACGTGCTCTGCCGTGAGCCGGCGGGGATCGACCTCGACCCCGAACTCGCAGTCGCTGGACGGAAGGAAGTTTCCATGGATCAGCATCCCAAGGCGCGCCAGCTCCTCCGGCGGCAGGAATGTCGGCGTGCCGCCGCCGAAATGGATCTGCGTCACCGGCCGCTTCCGATCGATCCTCGCGGCGACAAGGGCCACCTCGCGCTCCAGGTCGTCCACGTAGCTCGACGCTGAGTCGCGGTTGCGCGTGACTACCGTGCTGCATCCGCAGTACCAGCACTGGGTCTCGCAAAACGGCAGGTGGAAATACAGGGAGAGCGGTCCGGCGCCCGGGCGGTTGTCGTCAGCGATCGCATCCTGGAGCTCGCGGGCCTCGCCGGGAATCGTGAACTTGGTGGCGGGCGGATAGGAGGTGTAGCGCGGGGCCGCGACCGAGTACTTGCGAATCAGGTCCAGGTCGAGCATCGGGGCTACAGGCGGCGGAAGGTTTTCTTCGGTGAGGATCATGCTAAGGGGTGGGTCGCTGGCGGCGGTTCTTGTCGTGGTCTAGGCGGCAAAACCGAATCGGTAATGCTCCTCCTCGGGTTTGATGTTCAGGGGCGCGCAGATCCGCTTCGACGCGAGGGCCGATGCCGCAAGCTTGACGACCCGGTCAAAGTCGGGGCGTGGCAGGTCGGCACCCTCGTGCTTGATCGCGTGGATCCCCATTCCGTTCTCGAGGAGGTCCTGCACGAATTCCTCGCAGGCGACCGGGTCGTCCGTCACGTAATAGTGATGCTCCGGCAGCGAATGCCTGCGAAGACGCACGCTGTATTCGACTGAGTATTTTTTGAGCATGTGAGGTCCTTTTCTTGGATTGTTTGGCGAGGCGCCGTATCCGCCCCGGTCCGTCCGGGGCGCGGCCTCGCCGGGTTTTGGTCCTAGGATGACAGGTTCCTGGCTTCCAGGGACGTCGTGATGATCTCCGAAGGCTTGCTCACCTTCAGGATGTGGTGGTGGAGGCGGGTGTGGGTCTTTGACTTCGGGATGCAGGCGCTGATGCAGGCCTTGGCCTCCAGCCAGTTCTCCAGGTCGCGGCCCGGGACGCATCCGCTTTGTAAGTACAGGTGATAGGCATAGTCGCGGACATCGTCCTCGGTCGGCCCCAGGCGGGTCGTCGTCGTGTTTCGTCTGGTTTTCATATGTCGCATCTCCTTTCCTCTGTGGGACAAAGGTAGCACTCAGCCCTCGGGGCCGCTGCGCATGGATTGCGATTTTCGTGCCGAAATTTGCGTACCCCAAAGGGCGGCTCCGGACGCTGAAAACAGAGGGAATCACCCTCCTTGGGCGGCCATCGTGGAACTAGATAACTATGAGCATGTTAGGTCAGTAGAGGAACCCGGGAGACGGGGCCTTCGGGGCCACGCTCCGTTCACGCCGATTGCCGGTCCGCCAGCGCCCCAACCAAGGTCCCGATTCCCGACGCCAGAGCCAGGACCTCGCATGCGGAGGTGAGGTCCGAATCCGAGTCGCGCGCCGAGCCAGCGGCCAGGCTCTCGCGTGTCCTTTGGTACTCCGCCAGGATGCGCCCTTGCGACGCCTTTAGGCGGTCGCGGAGTGCGCGGACGCTTTCCTCCGAATACCCCTCTGCGCATGCACCGACGAGGGTCTCTGCGTCCGAAAGGAGGTCGCGGAGGTCGTCCAGTACCTTCTTGCCCGGGCCTTCGGTCCTCATGCGCCTTGGGTTCCTCGCTTTCAGATGATCGAGCATGCGCCCCCGGCGCACGCCACAACGTCCTTGAGTGCCGTGTTGTCGGCGTCCTCCTTGAGCGTGGTGTAGTCCACGGGCTTGGGCTGGAGGCGGTTCCAGTGGAGCACATCCTCGTCGGTCTCGACTGCCTGGAACGGGGCCTGGGCGTAGCGGGTCTGCCCGTCGTCCCCGAGGAGGGAGACCCCGGTGAAGTCGTCGCGGTGGGACCAGATGTAGTCGGCGACCGCCTCCCACTCGCCCGACTTCACGGCGCACGTGTTGGACACGTTGTGCGAGATCTCGGGGGCGCGGTTGTTGTCGGGGTTGGCTCCGGCCTTCACCCAGCTCCGCTGCACCAGGCTCACGTACTCGAGGAACTCAATCGCCCCGATTTCATTCTTGAGGATCGCGTTCTCGGGCGCCTGCACCGGGAAGGTGATCACGTCGGTGTGGTCCGGGTCGTAGACGCTGCATTCGCACATCTGCGGGTTTGCGGCGTGGAAGTGCTGGTAGACCTTCTCCGTCCGGGCGGCCTGCACCCGCCGGAAGTACCGACGGGAGTGGTTGGGATGGATCCCCGATGCCGTGCCGAGGAGCGCGGCCGTGGTGCCCTCGGGCTTCACAGTGGTCGTCCGCGCCGCTCGATTGATGCCAATCAGGTCGGCGATCACGGTGTTGGCCGCGCGGACCATGTGGGCGGCCTCGCTGAGCGCCTCCCCGTTGAGGAGCACCTCGGGGGAGTCCATGAAGCCGCAGATCGAGACGCCAAGGAGGGCATCGTGCTCGTTGATCAAGCGCGTCACCGGGCCCAGGTAGGCGATGTCGGTGTACGCAGCCTGAAGGGTGCCGATCACGGCAGCCCTCACGGCCGTCTTGATGAGGGTCTCCACGTTTCGTATCAGGGCCCCGTTGGTGCTCGTCAGGTTGCACATCTCCCATCCCGACATCCGGGAAACCCCCGGCAGCTCGCCGGTGTAGCCCCAGCTGTAGAGTTTCTCGACCTCCGATGCGGAGAGCTCCCAATTCACGATCGGCAGGAGCCCGATCTCCGAGCAGGGGTTCACGCCGCCGTCGGGATTGTCGCAGAACACGAATCCCGGCTCGCCGAACTCCTTGGTGCTCGTGAAGAGCTTCCGGAAAACGGAGTCCTCCTTCATCGAGCGGGGGATGACCGCGCTGTTGTTCGAGGCGCTCCGCTGGGGGTTCTTCTCGAACCAGGTCCCGGTCTTCGCGGTCATCATGTCCTCGTCGTCGTAAGAGAAGAGGCAGATGCAGGCGCTGCGGCGGATGCCGCCGGAAAGCACCGCCCGGGCCGCGAACATGCAGATGTCGTAAACCTCGATGGACCGGAGGCTGCGACCTGCAGCCCCTGAAAGGACCGCCTCGATCTTGATCAGGGCCTTCTTAAGGGGCAGGTGCCCCGGGGCTTTCCCCCCGGAGGTCTTGAGGTGCGCCCCGCGCGGCCTGATCAGGTGGTAGCTGAACTCGATCTTTGTCCCGTCGTAATAGCTGTGGATCAGGGCGTTGAGCGCATCGGCCCAGCCCTCGATGGTGTCGCTCACGATCGAGTGGACCACCGGAAGCTCCGTCTCCAGCCCCCGGGAGGGGAGTGCTGGCAACCGCGAGACGTGTTGCCTCTGGACAGAGAAGCCGCATCCGCATCCGCACAGGAGCAGGTAGAAGAACTCCTTGAAGAAATCCAGCCGGTCGACGTTCGAGAAGCTGCAGTTGAAGATCCTCGCGTGGGCCGAAAGGCATGCCTCGGCAAACTGCATCGAGCGCATGGAGGGCAGGACCTCCTTGCGGGAGACGGCCCCGAAGCTGTCCTCGATAACCTCCGAGAGCGTCTTGCCGCCAAGCATGGACTGGAGGGTGGCCAGGTGCCTGCCGGCAAGGCGCGAGGCGTCGGGTCCCAGGTCCTCAGGCACCTTCAGGTCGAGCTTCTTGGCAAAGAACGTCCGGTGCATTCCCTCGACCCGCTTTACGCTTTCCGTCCATATCTCCCGGCGCCCGAGCTGCTCGTTGAATCGCGCATACTTGGACTGGGCGATGTAGTCGGACATGCCGCTGCTCGTGTAGGCGGCAAGGCGCCGGTCGGCCTGGCGTAGCCGGTAGGCCATGTATGCCGACGCGATGTCCCAGTGGCCGTCGGCGGCGATCTGCACGACCACGGCGTTCTGGATCTGCTCGATCGTCGGGTGCTTGCCCGAGCGGTAGTAAAGGCCCTCAAGGGCCATCTGGACCCGCTCCGTCGTCTTCGTCACGGCGATGAAGTCGGCGGGATCAAGCCCGAAGCAGGCCAGGTAGTCGTCCCGGTAGGGGTTGCGCGTCTCGGGCCGCTTCGTCTCGAACACGGCGAGGGCGATGGCGCGCGTGATCTTGTTGCTGTCAAACCGGACGGCCTCGCCCGTGCGCTTGATCACCATGCGCGCCGTGGAGGGGATCGGGTTGCGTGTCAGTAGCTTTGGGGTCCGTGGGGGTGAAAGGTGGAGCTCAGCCTGTTGCTTCATTGACGTGAATAGGTGGTTAGGAAATGCGGCCTCGTGGAAGGAAAACCAGTGGAACGGAGGGAAAGGCGCAGCCTCGCTAGACTGCGGCCGGACGTGCGTCGCCGAGAGTGACCAATGCGTTCAAGGTAGGTCGTTCCGGTGGTTGTTTTTCGAGTCCGCTCGCGCGCCGGTTGTGGTTGTCTCCAGCGCTAGGAACGGAACGGGCGGCACTGTAGCGATTCGGACGGTTTTGAACTCCTCGGGTTTCGACCTTCCTTGCGCATAATTTGTCCGATTGAGCCAGAAAGCACGAATCCCGGCGGCCCCGAAAAAAGGGGCGCCGGGATTCTTTGAGCAATCTTCGGGGCCTCGAGCTAGAGCGTCGCCGCCAGCGCGGGGATGTCCTCGGCCTTCACCTCGGGGCCATGCAGCACGATCCTGGCGTCGAGCGCGAGAATGCGTTCGGGGGATGCGAGGAGCGGGTTGATGTCGATTTCCTTGATCCAGCGCTGCTCGGCGACCAGGCGGCTGAAGCGCACGAGGATCTGGTCCAGCGCGGCCATGTCGACGGAGCTGCGCCCGCGAACGCCCTTCAGGACCTTGAAGATCTTGGTCTGCTCCATAAGGCGCCGCGCCAGATAGGGATCAAGCGGCGGCAGCCCGAGCGCGCGGTCCTTGAAGACCTCGACCAGCACGCCGCCGGCGCCGAAGAGCAGGACCGGGCCGAACTGGGGGTCGAGGCTGCTGCCGAGGATGAGCTCCGAGCCCTTCAGCATCACCATGGGCTGCACCGTGACGCCCTGGAAATGCCCTGTCCCGTGCTTGGCCTTCACCGCGGCCTCGATGGCGGTCCATGCTGCGCGCACCTCGGAGGCATCGCGGATGTTCAGCTTGACGCCGCCGACGTCGGTCTTGTGGGTGATCGTGTCGGAGTGGAGCTTGAGCACCACGGGGAAGTTGATGCTCTCGGCGGCCTTGATGGCGTCGTCCACCGTCGTCGCCAGGCGGGTTTCCACCGTGGGGATCCCGTAGAGGGAGAGCACCTGCTTGGACTCGTACTCGGTGAGGAGCGTCCCCTTGCGGCGGCGAACCGCCGCGATCAGGTCGGTGACGCGCGCCTCGTCCGGTTCCGCGACAAAGGGCGCGGGTTTCTCGGAGCCCGGCTCGGGCACCTGGCGGGGCAGGCGGCTTTCCGTGTAGTGCCACATGTTCGCGAAGGCGCGTGCGGCCTCGTCGGGATAATCAAACATGGGGATGCCGGCCTCGTTGAGGATCACCCGTCCGGTCTTGGCGCGGGTGCCGCCCATCCAGCTGGTGAGGAGGGGCTTGCCCTCCATGTGCGCGTAGGTGCGCAGCAGGTCGGCCGTCGCGATGGGGTCGGTCATGGCCTGGGGCGTGAGGATCACGAGCACGCCGTCGGCGCCCGGGTCCTTCGCGGCAACGGCGACGGCCGCGGCGTAGCGCGGGGCATCGGCGTCGCCCAGGATATCGATCGGGTTGCTGTGGCTCCAGTGGGGCGGGAGCACCTTGTTGAGCTCGGTTATCGTCTCCGGGGCGAGGACGGCCAGCTGCGCGCCGCACTCGACCAGCATGTCCGTCGCCAGGACGCCGGGGCCGCCGGCGTTGGTGACGATAGACAGGCGCGGGCCGCGGGGCAGGGGCTGCTTGGCGAGCATCTTTGCCATCGAGAAGAACTCCTCGATCGTCTGCACGCGCAGGACCCCGGCGCGCTTGAACGCGGCGTCCAGGACCTCGTCGCTGCCGGTCAGGGCGCCGGTGTGGGACGCCGCGGCCTTGGCGGCCGCATCCGTGCGCCCGACCTTGATCACGACGATGGGCTTCACGGGGGCAACCTCGCGGACCGCCGCGAGAAATGCCGGGGCGTCGCCCACCGACTCCATGTAGATCATGATGCTGTGGGTCTGCGGGTCCTCGCCCAGGTACCGGATCAAGTCGCCCCAGCCGATGTCGAGCATCGAGCCGATCGAGACGAATGCGCTGAAGCCGACCTTTTCCTTAAGGCTCCAGTCAATGATCGCGGTGCCGAGGGCGCCGCTCTGGGTGAGGAAGGCGACGTTCCCTGTCCGGGCCATGTCCTTGGAGAACGTGGCGTTGAGGTTCACGTGGGGCCCCATGACCCCGAGGCAGTTCGGGCCGATGACCCTGAGCGGCGTGTTCTTGGTCGCCTCGAGGATCTGGTGCTCGAGCTCGATGCCGTCCGGGCCGGCCTCCTTGAACCCAGCCGAGATCACGATCGCTGCCTTCACGCCCGCAGCGACGCACTCCTTGATGATCCCGGGGACGGTGCCGGCGGGCGTGGCGATCACCGCCAGGTCCACGTGGGCGGGAACCGAGGCGATGTTGCGGTAGGCCTTCTTGCCAAAGATGGTGTCGCGCTGGCCGTTGACCGGGTAGAGCGCTCCCCTGAAAGTCCCCAGGTTCTCGAAGAGCGCGCGGCCGACGCCTCCCGGCTTCTCGCTGGCCCCGATGACCGCCACGGTCTTGGGCTTGAAAAAGGAGCCCAGTGAGGAGTCTCGGGTCCCCGGATTATTTTGACGCCTGGCCGCGGTGTCCGCGGCGGGCGATGTTTCGTCTCGGGTAGTAGGCATAAAGTGTTAGGCCGAAAAGATGACTTCGGGCTTCTTCCTTGGCACGGCGCCCGGCGTCTTGGCCGGGTAGCCGACGATGAGCGGGATCACGGCCGTGAGCTCCTGCGCGACCCGGATCTCCGTTTTGATTTCCGGCAGGTCAAACCACGACTGGGCGAATCCCACAGGGCAGGTGGCGAGGCCCTTCGCGTGGGCCGCCAGCATGAGGTTTTCCGCGGCAAGGCAGCAGTCCACGGGCGCAAAGTGCCGGTTCGGCTCCGCGAAGATCACCAGGAGCGTCCCGGCGTTGTAGAACAGGTTGTACCTGGCATCCACCAGCTGGTCGCGGCGCATCGCGTGCGGGTCGTTGCCGGGATTAAACGTCGCGAGGAAGTGGGCCTTTGCGCGGTCGGAATAGTCCTGCAGGAGCCCCTTGCCCTGGATGACTGCGAATACCCAGGGCTGCTCGTCCAATGCCGTGGGCGCGTGGACGGCCGCATCGATCAGCTCCTCGATCGTGGCGCGCGAGACCTCCTGCGGCGTGTAGTCACGAACCGCACGCCGTCCATAGATCGCATCGATGAGCTCCATTGTTTTTCGGGGTTATTTTTTAGATCCGCGACCCGTTGCCGGCCGCGCGGGAACGACGATCACCGGGCAGGGGGCCTTCTTCAAGACGCCGCTGGTCGTGCTCCCGATCAGCAGGTCGTAAAACGCGGTGTGTCCGTGCGAACCCATCACGACGTAGTCGGCCTCGACCTCCTTGGCCTGCCCGACGATCTCCTTTGAGGGGAAGCCCTCGACCTTCACGGTCTTGGTCGAGATCTCGCTGTCCTTCAGGTAATCCCGCCACTGGGCCAGGAGCTGCGTGGCCGCCTTGTCCGCCGCCTCGATAAGGGGCACGACGTCTTCAATCACGCCGCCATATTCCGCCACAAGTACCGGTGGTTGCACGACGTACAGAAGCACGATCCTTCCCTTGCAGCTCTGCGCAAGCATCGCCGCCTCGTCGACCACGGCCTTGGTGACCGGGGAGAAGTCGATAGGCACAAGTAGGGTTTTCATAGCTTCACCTTACCCCCAAACCCGCGGTGCCGCTGCGCAGCAATTGTCCATAATTAGTCGGGTATTGCCATGCCTGGAATGGGTGCCTTCCGTGACGCGCTAATATGTTGCAGCGTGTGGGCTTATAGATGGCGGGAGGCGGGCGATCATCCGCCAGTTTCGAGAGATTTGAGACCCGCCTAGGCCCCCGGATTCCTTGATGAGTTTGCGCCACGGAAACTAGGGTTGGATGGGTCGCGCCACTGGCGGGTCAGTCACCCTTGCGCTTGAGCAGCTTCTTTCGGATTTCCTGGAGTTCCTGCCGCCTTCGGCTCCCGACCTTCGGGTAGCGCAGGTCAAGGCCCTCGAGGAGGTCGACGACAATTTGCGAGATGATGAGGTGGGCGTTTTCCTTGTCGTCGGCGGGGACGATGTGCCAGGGCGCCCGGCGCGTGCTGGTCGCAGCCAGGCAGTCCTCGTAGGCCTCCATGTACTGCTTCCAGTGGCCGCGCTCCTCGATGTCCGCGGCGCTGAATTTCCAATTCTTCGACGGGTCGTCGATCCGGGCCACGAAGCGCCTGCGCTGCTCGCCCTTGGAGAGGTGCAGGAAGAACTTCACGATGCGGGTGCCGTTGCGGTGCAGGTGGTTCTCCAGGTCGACGATCGAGCGGTACCTGCCGTCCCAGAGTTCGCCCTCGTCCCGGTTTTCCCTCGGGAGCGCCTCGCTCTCCAGGATCTTCCGGTGAACCCGGACGATCAGGACCTCCTCGTAGTACGAGCGGTTGAAGATGCCGATTTGGCCTCGCTCGGGCAGGCACTTGGTCGTGCGCCACAGGAAGTCGTGCTCGAGCTCGGCCGCGCTCGGGTGCTTGAAGCTGTAGACCTGGCACCCCTGGGGGTTCACCCCGGACATGACGTGCTTGATCGCCCCGTCCTTGCCCGCTGCGTCCATCGCCTGGAAGATGAGGAGCACGGAATAGGAGTTGCTCGCGTAAAGCCGGTCCTGGAGCGACCGGAGCTTTCCGATGTGGCTGTCGATGGCCTGTGCGTAGTCCGCCTTCGACTTGTAGAAGGGCGCGACCCGCGTGGGCCAGTCCGCGAGCCGGACGGCTTTCCCCGGGGCGAGGCAGAAATCCCGTGTCTTGATTTTCATCGCTTAGGGGAACGAGGGGAGGGGAGGCGCGGTGCGCGGCGGGTCCGCGCGGCCGTTGGGACAGTCTTAACCCGGCTTCCCCAATTGGCAACCGCCCGGTCCCTTTGTCGGGCCGGGCAGTCTACGCGGCGCAGTTGGCGCTTCCCGTGTTCGCCTGGGCGGCGCCTGCGGAACCGTGCAGCTTCTCGCGGTAGGTTGAGGGCGCTTCGCCGGCGATCCTCCGGAAAACCCGGTTGAACTGGGAAAGCGACTGGAAGCCCGCCTCGTAGGCGGCCTCGCTCACGCGCTTGTGCGGGTTGAGCAGGAGCTGCTTGACGATCTCCACCCGCACCCGCGCCAGGTACTCGGTGAAGGTCAGGCCCGTCGACTTCTTGAAGATCTTGCAGAAATAGAAGGCGCTCATGTTCGCCGCTTGGGCCACGGAGGCCAGGGAGATCTCCTCGCCCTGGTGGTCGGCGATGAAGGCTCGTGCCTTGGCGACGGCCGGGGCCTCGGCGGAGGCCTCCTGCACCATGAGCTGGTTGCTGACGGCGGAGAGGTGCTGGGCGAAGATGCTGAGCAGGCGGAGCACCGAGTCGTACTGGTGGCGGGTCATCACCCGGGTCTTGAAGTAGGTCTCCTTGAGCTGCGGGATCTCGGACTCAAGGCCGAGCTCTGCGAGCGCCTTGGTCACCTTCTGGAAGCGCGTCTCCGACGGCTTGTGCAGGAGAATCTGGCCCGTTTGGAGGAAGGCGATCACGCGCTCGCCGACGCGGACCGGGACGCTGGAATCGGAGAGTCCGGCGATACACTCGAGGGTTGTCGCCCCCTCGCCGGCGCCGCTCTCCATGCGCTGCTGGAGCTGGAGGCACGACGAGCACGTCTTGTTGCGGCCGGCCATCAGGGTGCAGAAGGGGTTCGCGTTCTTCGAGCCGTGCATCGGCGCCTGGAAGGAGCCGGCGGTGCGTATCGCGAGGGGCAACCCGGTAGTCGTCTGGAAAGCCTTTTGGTAATCGCGGAAGATCTCGGACTTCTGGAGGTGCTCGGCCAGGTTGTGGTGGTTCTGGGGAGATACGGTCGAACTCGGAAGGAAGATGATCTCGGATTGCATGGGCAGAGAGTACCACCCGGGCCCCCGCTTGGGAATCGGTGCCGCACCCGTATCTCGATAGGGAAAATCCCTAGGTCAGGCCCGGGGGTGGCGGGGTCTACCCTTGCAGGCGGCTCCTCCGATCCTAGATTCGGGGGCCTTGGCCATCCCCGAACAGCCCTCCCCACCCGATGCCGAGTCGCCTGGCCGCCCCGCCCCCCAGGTGCGAAGGGTCGACGACACCGGCAGGTTGCAGCTTGCCGCGATCATCGAGTCCTCCGACGACGCGATCATCAGCAAGACCCTGGAGGGAATCATAACCAGCTGGAACCCAGGCGCTGAGCGCATGTTCGGATATTCGGCCCAGGAGGCGGTGGGCAAACACATGCTGATGCTTTTTCCCCCGGACCGGGTGAACGAGGAGCAGGAGATCCTGACCCGCATCCGCCGCGGGGAAAGGATGGAGCACTTTGAGACCGCCCGGGTTAAGAAGGATGGCAGCCGGATCGAGGTATCCGTGACCATATCGCCCATCAAGGACATCCATGGCCGCATTGTCGGGGCCTCGAAGATCGCCCGCGACATCTCCGAGCAGAAACGCTTTGAGCAGCAGCTCCTGGACACTGTCCGGGAGATGAAGGACATCCGGGCCGCGCTCGACGAGCACTCGATCGTGGCGATAACCGACGCCGCCGGCAGGATCACCTACGTGAACGACAAGTTCTGCACCATCTCGAAGTACCCGAGGGAGGAGCTCCTGGGGCAGGACCACCGCCTGATCAACTCCAAGCACCACCCCAAGGAGTTTTTCCGGAACCTCTGGGACACCATCCGGGGCGGCGGTGTCTGGCACGGGGAGATCAAGAACCGGGCCAAGGACGGGTCGCATTACTGGGTCGCGACCACGATCTTCCCGAGGCTCAACTCCGAGGGCCAGCCGGTGCAGTTCATCTCCATCCGCACCGATATCACCCAGCGCAAGGCCGACGAGGCCGATCTCCAGCGCTTTGCCGCCGACCTTGCCGAGAGGAACAAGGAGCTGGAGACCATCGTCTACACCGTCTCGCACGACTTGAGGTCGCCGCTCGTGAACGTTCAGGGCTTCAGCAAGCAGCTCAACCGGGCCTGCGGAAAGATAGAGGCGGCGGTGGCCGCGGCAAAGGACGGCCTGGTGCCCGCTGCCGACCTTAAGGCGCCGATCGACACGGCGATCCCGCAGGCGCTGCGCTTCATCAACGCCGGCGTCACGAAGATGGAGATGCTCCTGAACGGCCTGATGCGCTACGCGCGCCTGGGCCGGGTCGCGTTCACGATCCAGCCGCTGGACATGAACGAGATGGTCGCCGAGATCATCGCGGCGATGAGGTTCCAGATCGACGAGAACAAGGTCGACGTCCAGGTGTCGCCCCTTCCCGGGTGCCTGGGGGACAGGGCCCAGACGAGCCAGGCTTTTGCCAACCTCCTGGACAACGCGATCAAGTACCGCGAACCGGCCCGGCCCCTAAGGATCGCGATCCGCGGGAGCGTGCAGGACGGCATGGCGGTCTACTCCGTTGCGGACAACGGAATCGGCATCGCCCCGAGCCACCGGCAGAAGGCCTTCGAGATCTTCCACCGCCTCAATCCCGACACCGGGAGCGGCGAGGGCCTCGGGCTCACGATTGCGCAAAGGGTCCTCGAGCGCGAGGGCGGGAAGATTTGGATTGAGAGCGAGGAGGGGGTGGGTTCGACTTTCTTTGTCGCGCTGCCGGCTGGCGCCTCATCGGCCTAAAGCCACACGATGCCCGAAGCCCCCATAATACTGATAGTGGAGGATGATGAGGGACATGCGATCCTCTTCAGGGACGTGCTTGAGACGGCGGGCCTGAGCAACAAGATCCTCCATTTCCGGGACGGGCAGGCCGTGCTCGACTTCCTGTTCGGGTCCGGGACCAAGGCGGCAGACCATGCCGGGCGCACCTATGTCGTCCTCCTCGACATCCGGCTCCCGAAAGTCGACGGCATCGAGGTCCTCAGGCGCATCAAGTCCGACACCGAGTTCCGCAAGCTCCCGGTGATCATGCTCACGACGACCGACGACGTGCGCGAGGTCGACCGCTGCCACCAGCTGGGCTGCAGCGTCTACATCCAGAAGCCCGTCGACTACGAGAGGTTCACGGAGGCCGTGCGCCGGCTGGGCCTTTTCATCACGCTCCTGCTGGTCCCGCCGATCGAAGCCCACTAGATGGCAACCCCTTCCAAACCGGCCAAGATCCTCGTCGTGGACGACGACGTGGGGCTCCTCGTCCTGATGGCCGAGACCCTGAAGAGCGAGGGCTTCGTGGTCGACACGGCCGGCTCGGGCACGGCGGCCCTGGCGTGGCTCGGCGAGCGCAACGCCGACCTGATGCTCCTTGACCTCAAGATGCGCGACATCGGGGGGGCTGCCCTCCTCGAGCGGCTCAAGCAGAAGACCCCCCCGGTTCCCTTCCTTGTGGTGACGGGCCAGGGCGACGAGAAGGCCGCCGTCGAGATGATGAAGCAGGGGGCCCTGGACTATGTCATGAAGGACACGGGCCTCTTGGACCTCCTCCCTGGGGTCGTGCGCCGCGCCCTCGAGATGGTGGAGCGCGACCGCGCCTTGTCCGTCGCCGAGGCCGAAGGGCGGCGCATGGAGCGTGAGATGGTGGAGGTCGCCGAGCGCGAGCGCCGCCGGATCGGCGAGGACCTCCACGACGGCTTGGGCCAGCAGCTGACGGCCATCGAGCTCGTCTGCACGGCCTTGAAGGAGGACGCAGCCCGGAAGGTCCCGGAGCTGGCAAAGGGCCTGGAGCGGATGGGCAAGATGCTCCGGGAGGCGATCTCCCAGACCCGATTCCTTTCCCGCGGGCTTGTCCCGATAAGCGACGACCCGGACGCGCTGCGGATCGGCTTGGCGGAGCTCACCGAGCACATCGCCTCGCTCGGCAGGCCGCGCTGCCACCTGGAGTGCCCGGCGCCCGTTATCCTTCGGGACCGCTCGACTGCTGCCCACCTCTACCGGATCGCCCAGGAGGCGGTGAACAACGTCCTCAAGCACGCCCAGGCCGAGGACGTGACCATCCGCCTCACCCAGGTCAACGGGGTCCTCGAGCTTCTGATCGCCGACAACGGCCGCGGGCTGCCGACCTCGAAGAGCGGGGGCCTCGGGATGGAGGTCATGAAGCACCGGGCGAGCATGATCGGCGGCGAGCTCACGGTGACCTCCAAACGGGGGCACGGCGTCACCGTCGCCTGCGTGCTGCCCGTCTTCCGGTGAAGGCTCCGGCCAAGAGGAAGTCCCGCCCCTTGGAGGCCATGGGTCCGGCGCGCAGGAAGATCCTGCTGGTCGACGACCACCCCTTTATGAGGGCGGGCCTTGCGCAGCTGATCGAGCTTCAGCCTGACATGATGGTCGCCGGGGAGGCCGGCAACCCGGCCGAGGCGCTCGAGAAGTTCACATCGTCTAAGCCGGACATGGTCCTGACCGACATGACCATGCCCGGCCGGTCCGGACTCGAGTTCATCAAGGACCTTCGTGCCGTTGAGCCCGAGATCGCGATTCTGGTCATCTCGATGCATGACGAGGCGATCTACGCCGAGCGGGCCCTCAGGGCAGGTGCGCGGGGGTACATCATGAAAGAGGCTGGGGGAGAGAACCTCCTGGCCGCCATCCGGCAGGTGCTTGCCGGCCAAGTTTATCTGAGCCCGCGCATGTCAGCCAACGCGTTCGACCGGTTTTCCGGGCGACGGCCGCGCGGCTCAAGCTCGCCGATCGAGAAGCTAAGCGACCGCGAGTTCGAGGTCTTCAGGCTCGTGGGGCAGGGAAAGAGCACGCGCGATATTGCAGATGAATTACATCTGAGCACCAAGACCGTCGACGTTCACCGGGCCCACATCAAGGAGAAGCTCGAATTGAAGGATGTCACTGCTCTCGTCCGGCACGCCGTTCGCTGGGTCGAAACCTAGAATCTCGGGCAGGGGTCTGCGGGCAAATAAGGATTTGCCGGAGAGAATCTTATAGCGCGGGGATGTGCCGGGGTGCGCACCTTCGGACCTATAAAAAACAAGATATGCACACTCCCTGCCAAACGGTGCGGAGATGGAAACGGTCCCAAGGAATAGGATAGTTCCAACCACAACCCGTCCCTCCCCATGACCGTCGTACCACTGACCCTAACGATTAGCCTCTGTCTCGTCTTTACGTTCATCGTGTTTTTCCTGCGTGAGCATGCCCGGGGCAACCTGAGCAGCTCCGAGCGGGATTCGCTCCTGCCCCTTTCCGAGGAGAAGGCCGTGTTTGCCCGTCGGTCGGATGGCGCCGCGGCGGCCCCGGGTTTGGCGTCACCCCGGAACGAGTTGCGTTAGGAGCACTGCGCAGGCCTCACCCACCTCGATCAAGCCGAGGGGAAACCGTTAACCCGAGTCAAAGTCCCCGAGCCACCGCTTTATCCCATGTCCGCCCAAAAAACTACCGTTGAATTCAACGACAAGGTTGTCCGCCAGTTCCTGCTCGCCTCAGTCATCTGGGGAGCGGTGGGCATGCTCGTCGGCGTCCTGATAGCCGCCCAGCTCAACTTTTGGCAGCTGAACTTCGGCACCTCGTTCCTGACGTGGAGCCACCTGCGCCCGCTCCACACCAATGCCGTCATCTTCGCCCTGGTGGGCAACATGATGTTCGCCGGGGTGTACTACTCGACGCAGCGCCTCGTGAAGGCGCGCCTGGCCAGCGACTTCCTCTCGCAGTTCCACTTCTGGGGATGGCAGGCGATCATCGTCGCCGCCGCCTGCACGCTCCCGTTCGGGCTCACCCGGGGCCAGGAGTACGCCGAGCTCATCTGGCCGATCAACCTGGCTGTCGTCGTCATGTGGGTCGTCTTCGCGGTCAATTTCTTCTGGACCCTGGCCAGGCGCAACGAGCCCAGCCTCTACGTGGCGATCTGGTTCTACATCGCGACGATCATCACGATTGCGATGCTCTACATCGTCAACCACCTGGCGATCCCGACCAGCTGGACCCACAGCTATTCGCTCTTTGGCGGCGTCCAAAACGCGCTCGTGCAGTGGTGGTACGGCCACAACGCCGTGGCCTTCTTCCTGACGACCCCGATCCTGGGCATTATGTACTATTTCCTGCCGAAGGCGGCGGGGCGACCGGTCTACTCCTACAAGCTCTCGGTGGTGCACTTCTGGTCCCTGGTCTTCGTCTACATCTGGGCCGGCCCCCACCACCTTCTGAACACCTCCCTGCCGGGCTGGCTCCAGGACCTGGGGATGACCTTCTCCCTCATGCTCTGGGCCCCGTCCTGGGGCGGCATGCTGAACGGCCTCCTCACGCTCCGCGGGGGCTGGGACAAGCTCCGGACCGACCCGGTCATCAAGTTCTTCGCCGCGGGCGTCACCTTCTACGGCATGTCCACGTTCGAGGGGCCGCTCCTGGCGATCAAGTCGGTGAACGCCCTGGCCCATTACACCGACTGGATCATCGCCCACGTCCACGGGGGCACGCTCGGATGGAACGGGTTCATGGCGGCAGGCATGATCTACTGGCTGATCCCCCGCCTCTGGAACAAGCCGCTCCACAGCACCGGGCTCGCCAACCTCCACTTCTGGATAGGGCTGGTCGGCATCCTCCTCTATGTCGGCGCCATGTGGGCGAGCGGCATCACGCAGGGCCTGATGCTCAACGCAACCACAGAGCACGGCACCGTCCTCACGTACCCCAACTTCCTGGACACCGTGAACGCCATCCGGCCGCTCATGCTCATGCGCGTGATCGGCGGGACGCTCTACCTGGCGGGCTGGTTCCTGATGGCGTACAACCTCTGGATGTCGATCCGGGGCGCCCAGCCGGTGAACGGGACGATCGAGGTCTTCAAGGACGAGCCGGGGCACGCGGCGCCGGGCGGCCTCTCCGTCGCCGGTTGGGTGATGAACCCCCCGGTGCTTTTCTCGGTGCTCGGGGTGGGATTCGCCTGCGCATGGATGTTCGGCGGGCACTTTGTGAGCATCGCGGGCCTGGTGGGCACGATGTTCTGCGCGGTAGTGGCGTTCACGCACTTCGAGGCACGCCGCAACGCCTGGGGCGATTGGTATGACCGGCTTCTCGTGAGCGCGGTCCCCTTCACGGTCCTCACGTTCGTGGCGGTCGTGGCCGGAGGGCTCATCCAGATCATCCCGACCGTCGTCATCCACAGGGCGGCCAACGTCGAGGATAGGCGCCAGATCCCGTACACGCCGCTGGAGCTCGAGGGCCGCGACCTGTATGTCCGCGAGGGCTGCTACCTCTGCCACTCGCAGATGATCCGCACCCTGGTTCCCGATGTGCTCCGCTACGGCGACTATTCCCGCCTTGGCGAGTCGATCTACGACCATCCCTTCCAGTGGGGCTCCAAGCGCAACGGCCCCGACCTTGCGCGGGTGGGCGGCAAGTACCCCAACGTCTGGCACCTTAGACACATGGAGAACCCGCGCTCGATCTCCACCGGCTCCAACATGCCGAGCTTCCCGTGGCTCCTTTCGAACGCCCTGGACGTGAGCACGCTCCCGCGGAAGATCGCCGTGCAGCGCCAGCTCGGGGTCCCCTATCCGCAGTGGACCGACGCCGAGATCGCCGCCAGCGTCGACGCCCAGCAGAAGGCGATCGCCAAGGACCTTCGCGACGGCGGCGCCTATGTGGCGCCGGACCGCGAGATCGTCGCGCTGATCGCCTACCTCCAGCAGCTCGGACACTACGAGAAGGTCGTGCCCACGGGCAACGCCCCGACCCTCGCCGACTAACGAAGGGGAAAAAGGCCATGTTCACCCGCATCATCTACGGCGACTCCACGGCGTTCTTCACGATCGCCGCGTTCGGGGTCGCCACCTCGATCTTCATTACGATCAGCTGGCGCGCCCTTCGCATGAAGCGCCCCCAGATCGAGCACTACGAGAGCCTGCCCTTCCTTACCGCAACCCCCGCGGCCGACGGCGAGCACCCCGCCGCAGGCGGCCAACATTCAACGAGCGAAGACGAGCCCCAGCTTAGAACATGAACCCGAACACGCCCACTCCTCCGACCGAGGACCCGTTGCGCCCGCACAGCTACGACGGCATCCAGGAATACGACAAGCGGCTGCCCAACTGGTGGCTCTTCACCTTCTACGCGACCATCGTGTTCTGGGTGGGATACTGGGGCTACTACGAGTGGCTCCACGTGGGCCCCAGCAATCACCAGCAGATCAACAAGGCGATGGCGGCGATCGAGGCCGAGAAGCTGGCGGCAACCGCCTCCACGAAGCTCGACAACGCGAGCCTTTGGGAGATGAGCCGCAACCCCGTGTTTGTCGACGCGGGCAAGGTGACCTTCAACTCAATCTGCGCCACCTGCCACAAGGAGAGCATGCGCGGGGTCGCCGACGGGGGCATCGGGGCCAACCTGACGACCCAGACCTGGATCCACGGCGGCAACCCGATGGACATCTATGCCACGGTGACCAACGGCGTCCTCGTGAAGGGCATGCCCGCGTGGGGCCCGGTCCTCGGGCAGAAGAGGATCATCGAGGCGGTGGCCTATGTCCTTAGCCACCATCATGAAGGCGAGCCGATGACGGTGCAGTCGACTCCCGCAGCAAAATGAGATTAGGTGAACAATGGAGCAGCCGCCTCGACCTACGCTTGAATCTGTCACCACCATACGCGACGACGGCTCTCGCAGGTTCCTCTTTCCGGCGGACGCCCGCGGCATCTTCTCGCTCGCGCGGCGGGTCTCCGGGCTCTTCCTCATAGCGTTCTACCTGTCGCTGCCCTGGATCAGGGTCGGCGGGTATCCGGCGGTTTTCCTGGACCTGGCCAACCGCCGGTTCCACCTGTTCGGCTTCACCCTCGCCGCCCAGGATGCATGGCTCCTGTTCTTCCTGATCACGGGGCTCGGGTTCCTCCTCTTCTTCCTGACGGCCCTCTTTGGGCGGGTCTGGTGCGGCTGGGCCTGCCCCCAGACCGTGTTCCTCGACCACCTCTACCGGCCGATCGAGCGCTGGATCGATGGCGACGCCGTGAAGCGGCGCGCGCTGGCCGCCGCACCCTGGTCAATGGAGAAGGTCGCGCGGCGTCTCTCCAAGCACGGGCTCTATATCGTGGTCTCCGCGGTCATCACCCACCTCTTCCTTGCCTACTATGTCTCGGTCCCCGAGGTGTGGGCGATGATGCGCTCGGCCCCGACCGAGAACTGGAGCGCCTTTGCGTTCATCGCCGTGGCGACGGGCGCCCTGTATTTCAACTACGCGTGGTTCCGGGAGCAGCTCTGCATCATCATCTGCCCGTACGGCAGGCTCCAGTCCGCCCTCCAGGACGACAATTCGCTGATCATCGGCTACGACACGCGCCGCGGCGAACCCCGGACGACGGTGTCGGAGGGCAAGTCCAAGGCCCCGTCGGCCCCCGCCGGCGACTGCATCGCCTGCAGCCGGTGTGTCAGCGTCTGCCCCACGGGGATCGACATCCGCAACGGCCTGCAGATCGAGTGCATCGGCTGCGCAGCCTGCATCGACGCCTGCGATGAGGTGATGGAAAAGCTGCACCGGCCCAGGGGCCTCATCCGCTACGACTCGCTTAACGGCTTCCAGGCCCGCAAGACCCGCTGGATCCGGCCGAGGACCGCGGTCTACACGGTGCTCCTCCTGGTTGGCATGGGGGTTGCCTCCTGGGCGTTCTCGACACTAAGGCCGGCGAATTTTGGAGTGATCCGGATGACCGGGGCTCCCTACTTCGTCGATGTGCATTTCGTCCGCAACCAGTTCCTCGCGCGCATCGTGAACAAGAGCACCGAGCCCAGGAGCTTCGTCGTGAGCGTGGACCAGGCCCCGGCGGAACTTCGCCTGACCGGGTTTGCCGGCGTGGTGCAGGTGCCCCCCCTGGGCGAGATTGTCGAGCCTCTCATCCTGCAGATGCCGCGGCTAAAATACGTGGGCCCCTTCCAGGTGTGGGTGTCGGTGGGCGACCCGGCTGGAAAGTTTCATATCAAGAGGCAGGTGGAGTTCCTTGGGCCGGACGCCCAGCTCCTGAGGGAGGAGGAAGCCGAGAATGCCCGACAAGGTAAGACCAACTGAGAAGAAGAGGTCACTCCTGTGGCTGTGGATCGTCGCCGCCTGCGTGGCCCACTTCGCCGCGTGGACGGCCTGGTTCATCATTGCGGCGCATAACCCCGTGCAGGAGGTTCCCCTGGCGGCAAAGGCCGCCCCCTAGGCCATGGAGCTTGCAGCCATCAACTCTCCTGCAGCGGCGTTTGTCGCGGGCCTGATCACAAGCCTGCACTGCGCGGGCATGTGCGGCCCCCTGGCCTGCGCGCTCATGCCCGGCCACGGGGACAAGACCGATGGCAACACCGTGAGCACGGTCTACCACGTCTGCCGGCTCTCAAGCTATGCGGTCCTCGGGGCCGTTGCCGGGGGACTCGGACGGCAACCCCTGGCCTGGGTGTCGCAGTCCGCGCTCCGGTGGATGCCGTGGCTCATGGTGCTGTTCTTTGTCGCACTGGCGCTCCGGTGGGACCGATTCCTCCCCAAGGTCGAGGCGCTGGGCCGGGTGAACCTAGGCCTGCGCGGTTTTCTCCGCGGCCGTTCCCGGGTCGAGGCGGCCGCCGCCTTCGGCGTAGCCACCCCGCTCCTTCCCTGCGGTCCCCTCTACTTTGTCCTGGCGCTTGCCCTGATCTCTGGGTCCGCCCTCAAGGGGGTTGAATTCATGCTGGCATTCGGCCTGGGGACCGTGCCGCTTCTCTGGCTAGCCCAGGCCCAGTTCCAGTGGGTTCGCGCGCGCCTGTCCCCGCTGTGGCTCGGTCGGGTGCGCCTTGCGCTGGCGCTTGCCGTCGCCCTGGTGATCAGCTGGCGCCTGAGGGGCACGCTCGGGATGCAGGGCCCTGACCCCTCGTCGTTCATCTGCTTCTAGGATGAGCGCCGTTCTCCCCAGTCCAGCCCCCGAAGCGGGGACCATTCCGCCCTCCCGGAGCGCTCCCAACGCCCGAAAGCCGGCCAGGCCCCTGTGCCGGCACTGCGGGGCCGCCCTCATTGACGACCGCATGAGGGAGACAGGCTTCTGCTGCTCGGGGTGCTCGTACGTCTACCGCCTGGTCCATGAGCATGGGCTTGCCGGGTACTACGACCTGAAGGACGCGATCACGGTGCCGGCGGACGCCGCGGTGTTCCAGGCACGCGACTACGCGTGGCTTGGCGACCTGCAGGCTGAGGCTGACCTGGCTGCGTCGTCCGGCCCCGCTCCCTCCCGCCCACCGGAGCTCACGCTCGATGTCCAGGGGATCTCGTGCGCCGGGTGCGTGTGGCTGATCGAGCGCCTATTCCAGCAGCAGCCGGGAGCTCGCGACATCTTTGTGAACGCGCAGCTCGGCTCGATGAGGCTGCGGTGGGTCCCTGGAGCTTTCTCCGCCCAGGATTTCGCACGCAAGCTCCAGGCCTTCGGCTACCTCGCCGGGCCGAGCGATCCCAACCGGTCGGAGCCCGAGAGCAGGGGGCTGATCAAGCGGGTCGGCCTGTGCGCGGCGTTCGCGATGAACATCATGCTCTTCACCCTGCCGGCGTATTTCGGCATGGAGAAGACCTACGCGTACGCCCCGCTCTTTGGCCTGCTCTCCATGGGCTTCGCCACGCTCAGCTTCCTGGTCGGGGGGAGCTATTTTGTCGGCCGGGCCGTGCAGGCCATGCGGATGCGTGTCCCGCACATCGACATGCCGATCGCCATCGGCATCCTCGGCGCCTACCTCGGATCCCTCTATGGCTGGCTCACGGGCAGGGATCGTTTCGTCTATTTTGATTTTGTCGGAACCTTCATCCTTCTGATGTTGGTCGGGCGCTGGGCGCAGGTTGCGGCCGTCGAGCGCAACCGAAGGCGCCTCTTGGGCCAACAGGCCCGCCCGCACAAAGTGCGCGTGAGGGGTGCCCAGCCAGCAGGCGCACCGCAGTCTCCCCCGGTTGTCCGCGATGTGGAGCCCGCGCAGCTTAAGGTCGGGGACATGCTCCTCCTCGGCGCCGGCCAGACCCTCCCCGTGGATTCCCGGCTCTCCACGGGCGAGAGCGTGTTTTCCCTGGCATCGATCAACGGGGAGGCCGAGCCCCGAACCTACCGGGCGGGCCAGCGGGTTCCCTCGGGTGCGGTGAACGTGAGCCGGGGGGATGCCGCCCTTGAGGTGCTGCAGCCGTGGCGGGAGTCGCTCCTGGCCCAGCTTCTGGAGGTCGGGGACCGACCCGGCTTCAGGCACGTATTCATGGAGCGGGTTGTGCGGCGGTACCTGGTGGCAATTCTCCTCCTGGCCTTTGCCGCGGGAATCGGCTGGTGGATCAAGACCGCCGACGGTCCGCGGACTTGGTCCATCGTGACAGCGGTCCTCGTCGTCTCGTGCCCCTGCGCGGTCGGACTGGCTTTTCCCCTGGCCGACGAGATGGCGACAACGGCGCTCAGGCGGCGGGGGGTATTTGTCCGGGAAAACGACGTCTGGTCGAAGCTCTCCGGGGTGCGGAAGATCGTGTTCGACAAGACGGGAACCCTCACCCTGGAAACGCCCCTCCTTCGCAACCCGGAGACCCTGGCGGCTCTTACCGGAGATGAACGGTCGGCGCTCTTGGCGATGGTGCGCGACAGCGAACACCCCGTGAGCCAGTGCCTCTGCGAGAACCTACTCGCCCTGGGGCCCGTGGAGCCGCTGCCGGGCGCGGTGGAGGAGACCGTGGGGTTTGGCCTTGCTCTGGGGCCATGGACACTCGGCAGGTCGACTTGGCGGGTGAGCCCGGTCGGTGCGCCCGCCGTCGATCCCGGTCCTGGAACCACCGATTTCGTGTGCGATGGCCGCGTGGTTGCCCGATTCCAGTTCGTGGACTCGGCCCGGCCCGACGCCCGCTCGGAGATCGAGGCCCTCCAAAATGATGGGTTCTCCATCCACATCCTGAGCGGGGACAACCGCGCCAAGGTGGAGAAGCTGGCTCGCGAGCTTTCGATCCCGGCCGACCATGCGCTGGGCGAGCTCACCCCGGCGCAAAAGGCCGCGTGGATCGGCAGCAACGGGGCGGGTGACGCCCTTATGCTGGGCGACGGTGCCAATGACAGCCTCGCCTTTGACCAGGCCCTGTGCCGGGGCACCCCGGTCGTCCACCGGGGAGTCCTTGAGAAGAAGGCGGACTTTTACTACCTTGGCCGCGGGATCGGGGGCATCCGGGAGTTGTTCTGGGTGGATGCCGTACGCAGGAGGACCCAGAGGACGATCCTCGTGTTCTCGGTGCTCTACAACGCCTTGGCCGTCGGGTTGGCCCTGGTGGGCCGCATGAACCCGCTCGTTACCGCGGTGCTCATGCCCGCGAATTCCCTGGTGACCCTGGCTATCGTCAGCGGCGGCATGCGCCGCGTCGTTTTCGGACCGGCGACCCGGAGCCCCTGAGCTCGGCGGCCGGGGCAAGAGGGAGGCTTAGGCAGAGCGCTGCTCGGCGGACGGCGGCACAACCAGCACCGAACACGAGGCCTTCTTGAGGACGCCGTGCGCCGTGCTCCCGACGAGGAGGTCGTAGACGGCGGTGTGTCCGTGCGAGCCGAGGACGATGTAGTCGGCGGAGCGCTGCTCAGCCTGCTCCAGAATGCGGGCAACCGGGGCGCCGGTGAGGCGCACGACCTCGAGCCCCGGAAAGTCGGCCCTCAGGCCCTTCTCCAGGCGCTCCAGGTGCTTGTCGGCCGCCTTTTCGGCGGCTGCCGTGATCCTCGCCGTGTTCTCGATCAGGATCGGATCGCTCGAACTCAAGTTAACCGGGGGCTGGATAACGTGGATGATCACGAGTCTCCCATCGAGGGCCTTTGCCAGCTCGGAAGCCTTTTCCAGCACGCGCGTGGTGACATCCGAAAAATCTATCGGGACAAGGATGGTCTTCATGGGGGTGCGTCTGAATCGGATCTCTACCTGCGGTGGGGAATTATCCGCTTATCGGCGTTCGCTGCTCCGCATTTGTTGGCTTTTCCGCGGCAAAAATTGCGTGGATTTTGAGGGCGGCGCCACCCGGAGGGTCCGCCCGGGTCCCAAATCCCCTCGAATTGCCCTCGTTAGGCACGGGGCCTTCAGTTACTACTCTCCCGAAGCCGTGCCCCCTCCCTCACCAACGCCAGGCCAGCCTGCGAACGCCCCCCCCACAGAGCCGTGGGTGGAGCGCCTGGCGGCCTTCCTTCGCGCCCGAGGGGACGTTAAAGCGCTCAAGGTGAACACCCAGCTGCATACGGCCGCCGTCGCATCGATCAGCGGTATAGATCTGGTGGAGATCCGTGCGGAGCTCGATGCCATCTTGCGGGACATCGAAGCGTCTCGAGATGCCGCAAGGGCCTGGAAGGGACGTTTGCCCGGGGGGATCGTGGTTCGAGGAGAGGGCGACGAAACGATCGTCGAGCGGGAATCGTGCGACACCGCGCCCCACTTCTGGACCTGGAGGGAATTCCAGTGGCCGCTCAAGGCGATCGGCATCGAGCCGGCATCGGTTCCCGAGTGGAAGGCGCTTGCCTGGTCCGCCGGGGTCTGCGGCGTGGTGGGCCTGGCCGGGTTCATCGCGCAGAGGCTTACCCTCCTGTCGCATCCCTGGCTCGTCACCCTCTACTCGGTGGCGATCATCGCCGGGGGATGGGACGCCGCGCTTGAGACCTGGAACAACCTGAAGAAGGCCGAGCTCGACTTCCATTTCCTGATGCTCGCGGTCGCGGCGGGCGCCGCCTCGATAGGCGCCTGGAGCGAGGCGGCGCTTCTCCTCTTCCTCTTCTCGGGCTCGGGCGCCATGGAGGAATTCGCCCTCCACAGGACGCAGAGCGAGGTCAATTCGCTGCTCAAGAGCGCGCCCAAGGAGGCCACGCTTGTCCTGCCCGATGGAACGGAACGCGTCGTGCCGGTGGAGGCCGTGAAGATCGGGGACCGCATCCTTGTGCACGCTGGCGAGAGCTTTGCGGCTGATGGCCAGGTCCTTAAGGGATCGAGCGCCTCCGATGAGTCGAGCCTCACCGGTGAATCCCATCCTGTGGACAAGGAGGTCGGTTCCCCTGTCTTCAGCGGAAGCCTGAACCTTTGGGGGGCGGTGGAAATCGAGGTCCAGCGCCTGCCCGCCGAGAGCACGCTCCAGAAGATCATTCGCCTGATTCAGACGGCACAGAAGCTGAAGGCCCCAAGCGAGCGGTTCACCGACAAATTTGGCGGCCGCTATACCGCGGTCGTCTTTGCCCTGGGCTTCACCATGTTCCTTGTCTGGTGGTGGGGGATGGGCCTGCCCGCGTTCGCCGACGAAGCCGGCCGCCCGTCGGCCTTCTACCGAGCCATGACGGTCCTGGTCGTGGCCAGCCCCTGCGCCCTGGTGCTCTCGATCCCGGCGGCGATCCTTGCGGCGATTGCCTGCGGGGCGCGCCACGGGATCCTTTTTCGCGGGGGCGCCGCGATCGAGAAGCTCTCGCAGATTGGGGTTGTCGCCCTCGACAAGACGGGGACGCTCACAACCGGGGAACTCTCCGTGGAGGCCTGCGAGAGTTTTCCGCCGGGCCACGAGCCAAGGATCCTTGAGCTCGCCGTCGCCCTGGAGGGAAAATCAAAACACCCGGTGGCGCGCGCGATCCAGAGGCACGGCGTCTCCAAGGCGGTCCGAAAGAGCGACGTCAGCGAATTCGAGTCCCTTACGGGAAAGGGGCTCAGGGGCAAGGTCGACGGCGTCGAGTGCATCCTCGGCCGCAGGGAGCTTTTCCAGGCAGGTCCCTGGAAGGAGTTCTTCGAGAGCATGCCCCCGGTTGACGCGGACTATAACGAGGTCTGGGTCATTTCGGACAGGGTTGTCGGCCGGCTTCTCCTCAGGGACGAGATCCGCAAGGAATCCGCGGCCACCCTAAAGAGGCTCCGGGACGCCGGGATCCGCACCGTGATGCTCACCGGGGACCGCCGTCACGCAGCCGACCTTGTCGCCAAGGAGCTCGGCATCGACGAGGTGCGCTCGGGCCTCTCGCCGGAGCAGAAGGTCGAGGCCGTCACCGAGCTCTCCAAGGCGGGGGCCAAGGTCGCCATGGTCGGCGACGGGGTGAACGACGCGCCCTGCCTGGCCGCCGCCTTCGTTTCCGTGGCAATGGGGGCCAGGGCCAGCGACTCGGCGCTCGAGCAGGCCGAGATCGTGCTCATGAACGACCGAATCGAGAATTTCTCGACCGCGTACCAGCTCAGCAAGGCGGCCCGCCGGGTGATCCGCCAGAACCTGGTCGTCTCCCTGGGCACGATCATGGTGATGGTCGTGGTCTCGATAGCCGGGGTGATCCCGCTTTCCCTCGGCGTGTTTGCGCACGAGGGGAGCACGGTCGTGGTCTGCCTTAACGGACTCCGTCTCTTGTTCTTCGGCGTAAAACGGGAATCCTGACCGGGTCGACCCTACCGGGATTTCCGGCGGCCCAGGTTGTGCAGGGCCTTTCGGATGTCGATCGTCACCGTCACCGAGTCAGTCCCGGGAATCGCCGACTTGACGCCCCCGAGGCCGAAGAAGATCTCGAGCATGGGCTGGTTTTCGCGCAGGACCTGCGCGTCGAGCGTCTCCAGACCCCTTGAAGCCGCGATCGAGAGAAGGGCCGACAGGAGCGCCGTGGCGATGCCAAGGCGCCTGCGGTCCTCCCGAACAACGAAGGCAACCTCGGCGGACCTGTTGTCGGGCTTAAGGCAGTACCTGCCGATCGCGACAAGGGGGACCGGCTCGCCCGTCTCGAAGATCCCGATGGCGGCGTCCTTGGACTGGTCGACGCCGACAAGCTCGGCCGCCCTCGCCTCGGTGAGGTGCGACAGCTCGTAACCGTAGCGCAGGTGGATGGTCTCCCTCGTGTGGGACTTGAAGAAATCCAGGAGCGTGTCGCGGTCGGAGGGACCCAGCAGTCGCATCACGGTGGCGTGGCTGCCGAATCTTCGCTTCACCGGAAACAATGGGGGTGAAGCAGTGCCTGCCGGCGCGGTCGGTTTCTTGACGGACGTCTTTCCGCGGCTGTTGCCAGGGCGGCGAGAGTCTGCGGAATTTCCGGTCATCCCCGAAATGCTGGCCGATAACTCGGCCCGCAGCGATCCCTACCTCAGGCTCGGGGTAGGCTAGTAGTAATTCTTGAGCACCAAGAACGTTTGCGAACAGGAACGGGCAAATCCCCTAAAAAAATAGGGCAAAATCACTTAGGGGCATATTCGCCGCCTGCATGGATGGGCTCTGCGTGCGGCACGGCTGATGAGACGCAACCACTCAGACGGAACAGAGTCTGTCTTTGGGATGGTTCGCTAGACACATGAAGCTCCTCCTCGCACTCCTCTCCGCTCTGGTCTACGTTTCCTCGGGCTCCGCCCAGGCGCCTGAGAACCAGTACACCCCCGAGCAACTGGACCAGCTTTCCGGCCCGATCGCCCTGTATCCGGACCCGCTCGTTGCCGTTATCCTTCCCGCGTCGACTGCTTCCCCGGACATTGCGCTTGCGGCGCAGTATATCTCAGGGAACGGCTCCCCTGCGGGTATCGACGGCCAGAGCTGGGATCCCAGTGTCAAGGCGTTGGCGCATTATCCGACCGTCCTCCTGTGGATGAATAGCAACCCCGACTGGACCCGATCACTCGGTGCCGCATTTGCCCTGCAGCCGTCCGACGTTCTCAAGTCGATCCAGCAGCTCCGGGCCAGGGCGCGCGCGGCGGGTACACTGGTCGACACGCCCCAGCAAAGGGTTCTCACCGAGGGCGACGATATCCGGATCGTCCCGGCGCAGGACAACACCGTTTACGTCCCCCAGTATGACCCCGAGGCCGTCTACAGCGAATCCCCGGGCGACGGCGGTTCCTACGTCACCTTTGGCGTCGGCTACCCTGTGGGGGTCTGGCTCGGGTACCAGTGCGACTGGGACGACTTTGGCATCTGGTACGGTCCGTGGCGCCCGGGATGGGAATATCGCAGGGATTGGCGCAATTCGGGATGGGGCGGCACGCGCTGGCACCCGGATAGTCGTCGCGGGCACGACTTGGTGCGCGCCTATTATCGTCCTGGCTCGAGTGTTCCCCGGCCCAACGTTTTCGCGGGATCAAGGGCGCGCGCTCAGCAGGCGCACCCCGAATTCCAGGCACCGCACAACGCGCCGGACTTCCGGGGACGCGGCCAATCTGCCGGTCCCAGGCCTTCAGGACCCGCCCAGGCAAGTCCTCTGTTTGGCGGTTATGGCCGCGGCAGCCAGACGCGTGACTACAGCAACCGGGGGCACACGAGCCGGCAGGCCCCGGTGAGGGCGCCCGCAAGGGCCCCAGCGGGTCGCGCCCCGGCACCTAACTCATCCGGGCGTGACCGCCACTGAGAATCCCGTGCGGACTTTTCGATCCATGACCTCTCAAGCCCCTATCCCTGGCCTCGCTCGGCTCCTCATTGCCGCTCTGTGCACGTTGGCCTTGTCGGCCGTTCCTGCGCTTCGCGCTGCGGGCGCTGCGGCAGGCCCGCGCCTTTTCGCCTCAGCTGACGAGGCTGTCGCCGCACTGGAGGTCGCTGCGAAGGCCAACGACCCGGGGGCCATCGAAACGCTCTTCGGCCCCGACGTGAAGGAACTGCTCTCTGGGGACAAGCGCCAGGATGCCATTGAGTTTGCAGCATTCGCCAAATCGGTCGGGCAGCTGGCCCACCTGGCGAAGGTTTCGGAGGACCGCTACGTTCTGGACATCGGAACCCAGAACTGGCCCATGCCCATACCGCTTGTCCGCAAGGACGGCTTCTGGTTCTTCGACACGCTAGCGGGCAAGGACGAGATCCTCAGCCGGCGCATCGGCGAGGACGAGCTCATGGCGATTGGCGTCTGCCGCACCCTGGTCCAGGCACAGCGCGAATACGCCGCCGAGGACCACGATGGGAGCGGTATCCTGCAGTATGCCCGCAAGCTAAAGGCTTCTGACGGCAAAAGGGACGGCCTTTACTGGCCGGCTGCCCCAGGCGACGAGCAGAGCCCCCTGGGGCCGCTCGTTGCCGAGGCGCGCGCCGAGGGCTACGGCCCCCAGGGCGATGGCAAGCCGCAACCCTTCCACGGCTACCGCTTCAAGATCCTGACGGCCCAGGGTGCGTCCGCGCCTGGGGGCGCCTTTGGTTACGTGGTCAACGGCAACATGATTTCGGGATTCGCTTTTGTGGCCTATCCGGCACACTGGGGCGAATCGGGTGTCATGACCTTCATTGTCAATCAGTGGGGCCGCGTCTATGAGCGCAACCTGGGAGAGGGGAGTGCTGAAATCGCCGCCGCGATGACGGTGTTCGACCCGGACAGCGAATGGAATCCCGTCGCGGTTCCCTGATGGGGCGCCTGCGATCTCCGGGGCGGAACGGAGAACGGGGTATTTGCGGGCGGCGCCACCGCGTCTAGGGAGACCGGCCGCCCAAAAAAAGCCGCTGTCAACCGGCGGCTTTTTTGTACACGCTCGGGTCCCCTTGAAGGCCTCAGACTTCTTTTCGCTCCCCGCCTCGCTTGCGCATTTCGGCTCCTTTTTCGAGCCGGACGCGGCTCCGTGGCAATGGATCGAGCGGATTGGGCCAGCGCTCGCCTCCCACCGATTTGAAGAAAAGGCGCCGAAGGTGCCCGCCGGTGTCCACATTGAGGGCTTTGTCCACCTGGGCGAGGGGGTCCAGCTCCCGTCCTTTGCCACCCTGATCGGGCCGATCTGGATTGGAGCCCGCTCGCAGATCCGGCCAGGTGCCTTCATCCGGGGCAACGTCATCGCCGGCGAGGGCTGCGTCCTCGGGAACGCCTCGGAGTTCAAGAATTGCCTCCTCCTGGACGGCGTCCAGGCCCCCCATTTCAACTACGTGGGCGACTCGATCCTCGGCAACCGCTCCCACCTGGGGGCGGGTGCGATCTGCTCGAACCTGCGCCTGGACCACAAGACCGTGCACGTCCACCTGCCCGAAGGGTCGGTGAACACCGGGCTCAAGAAATTCGGGGCCGTCCTGGGCGACGAGGCCGAGGTCGGCTGCAACGCGGTCCTGAACCCGGGGACCCTCCTGGGGCCCCGCTCGCTCGTGATGCCCTCGATCGCCTTCGGCGGCGTGCTAGCGCCCTCGATGATCGCCCGGGTCCGCCAGCAGGTGACCCTGGTCCCGAGACGATTCTAATGCGAACCCTGACAGGCATCACCCCCTCCGGCACGCTGCACATCGGCAACTACTTTGGCGCCATGCGGCCCGCCATCGAGGCCCAGGCCGGCGGCGACTGCTACTACTTCATCGCGGACTACCACTCGATGACCTCCGTGACGGACCCGGCGGAGCGCCGGTCCCACACCCGGGGAATCGCGATCGACTGGCTTGCGGCGGGACTTGACCCGAAGAAGAGCGTGTTCTGGAGGCAGAGTGACGTGCCCGAGGTGTGCGAACTCACCTGGCTGATCGGAAGCCTGACCCCGATGGGCCTCCTGGAGCGCGCCCACAGCTACAAGGACAAGACCTCGAAGGGCATCTCGCCCAATTTCGGCCTCTTTGCCTATCCCGTGCTGATGGCCGCCGACATCCTCCTCTTTGACACGAACGCCGTCCCGGTCGGGCAGGACCAGCGCCAGCACCTGGAGATGACACGCGACATCGCGATCAAGTACAACCAGACCTACGGCGAAACCTTTGTCGTGCCCGAGGCCGTCATCCGCGCCGACGTGGCGGTCGTTCCCGGCCTCGATGGCCAGAAGATGAGCAAGAGCTACGGCAACACCCTGGAGATCTTCGGTGACGAGAAGGTCCTAAGGAAGAAGGTCATGTCCATCGTGATGGACAGCAGGACCCCCGCCGAGCCGAAGCCTGACGCAGAGAAAAACATCTGCATCCAGCTCCTGAAGCACCTGGCGCCCGCCGAGGTCGCCGCGGATTTCGAGGCGCGCCTGCGGGCCGGGGGACTCGGTTACGGGGACCTGAAGAAGGCCCTTTTCGAGCACTACTGGTCCTTCTTCGCCGAGGCGCGCCGTCGCCGGGCCGAGCTCGTTGCCAATCCAGACTACGTGGACCAGGTCCTCCTGGAGGGAGCGGAGCGTGCCCGATCGGTCGCCCGGGTTGTGATCAAGCGCGCCCGCAAGGCGGCCGGACTGGAGTAGCGTTTCTCCCTAGACCACGGGGAACTGCGGGGGACCGATTTCCTTGATCGCATCCATGATGCGGCCCGCGGTCCTTGCGTACCGCTCCTTTCCGTCCCCGGGATGGTCGTAATCCTGGGGATAGAGCGGCTTGCCGAAACTCACCGACACCGGGGAGCCGAGCCGGATCCTGCCCCCCCGGCCAAACGCCTCGAACGAACCGAAGATGCGGGCGGGGACAACGGGGACCTTGGCCTTGCATGCCAGGAGGCCCACCCCGGCCTTCGGGGGCTGGAGTTCCCCGGTCGGGGAGCGGGTTCCCTCCGGGAAGACGATCACCACCTTGCCGCTCGCCAGGGCCCCGAGGACCCTCTTGATCGCGTCCAGGCTCGTGCCCCCGTCCCGGTCGACCGGGATGGTCCCGACGGCGTTGAGCCACCAGGAGGGGAACCCGGGCTTCCAGAGCGTCTTTCTCGCGAAAAAGCTCACCTGCCTCGGGAGGAATTGGCCGACGATCGGCGGGTCCAGGAGGCTCGCATGGTTGGCGGCGACGATGTAGCCGCCCTCCTCGGGGAGGTTCTCAAGGCCGGCCACGTCGCCCCTGAAGAACATCTGGTGGGTGAGCCGGCAGATGCCATGGAAGAGTCCGTACACGGGCTCCATGTCGAGCTGGGAGTGCCTCAGGCTCACGGGACGGCCGCCTTTCCCTCGATCACCGACGCCATGAGATCGGCGACCTCGGCGATCGTCAGCGTTGTGGTATCGATCGAGACGGAGCCGGCCGACCGGGAGAGGGGAGCGGTCTTTCGGGAGGAGTCCAGGCGGTCGCGCTCCGCGACCTTGTCCACTTGCCCCTGCTTCAAACGGCGGCGTTCCCGCTCCGCCGGATCGGCGTGCAGGAAGAACCTGAAGTCGGCGTCGGGAAAGATCACCGAGCCGATGTCACGGCCCTCCATGACGAGCCCGGCGAAACGGCCGCCGCGGGCGGTGTCGGCCTGGCCCCTCTGGTAGGCAAGGAGGGATGCCCGCAGCTCGGGGATCGCCGCAAAGTGCGACACCGCTGCATTCACCTCCGGGCTCCGGATCTCCTCGCCGGGAAGGTGCCCGTTGATCTCGATCCGGGCCGAGCGGCCCTCGACCCGGGTGGCGAGCCGGATGTTCTCCAGGGCCCTCTTCACCGAATCCACGCTTTCGGGGGACGCGCCCTGCCGGAGCATCTCGGCCGTCAGGGCCCGGTAGTAGGAGCCCGTGTCCGAGTGGAGCAGGTTGAACCGCTCGCTCAGCGCCCGGGCGGTGGACGACTTGCCCGAGGCTGCGCCGCCGTCGATCGCGACAATCATGAAGGGGTTTCGGGACATCGGTTGCCTCAGGCCCCAGAGGATTTTACGCGAACCTGATCGAGCAATTCAAAAAACCCCGGGAACGTCTTCGCGCAGCACGCGGGATTGGCGATCGAGAGCCAGGGGGTTCCGTCCCCGTTCACGTCGCGTGAGCCCAGGACGGCGAAACTCATCGCAAAACGGTGGTCCCCGTGCGTGTCGATCGTCTGGCCGGTCCTGAGCGGCCGGGGATGGATTTCCAGGCAGTCCTCTGTTTCAAGGACCTCCTGGCCCAGGCGCCTCAATTCCCCCGCCATGCCGGCGACCCGGTCGGTCTCCTGCTTGCGGGTGTGGGCAATCCCCGTGATCCGTGTGGGGCCCTTAAGGAGGGGGGCGACCGCCGCCAGCGTGAGGAAGGTGTCGGAGAATTCCGAGAAGTCCCGGTCCACCCCATGCGCCTCCGCGCCTCGGGGAACCTTCACCGTGACCCCCTCCCTTTCTCGGGCCACTTCCGCTCCGCACGACTGAAGCACCTCAAGGAAGCGGATGTCGCCCTGCAGACTCTCGCCCGCCGGCACCAGGCCTGATAGGCCGAGGCTTCCCCCGGCGGCCAGGGGAAGCGCCGCGAAGTAGCTTGCGGCGCTCGCGTCGGGCTCGACCGGGTAGGTTCCGGGGGAAACGTAGGAACCCTTCGGGACGGTGAAGCCCTCGCCCGCGGCCGCGTCGTACGGGATCCCAAACTGGGCCATCTGTCGCCGGGTCATCTCGACAAAGGGCATCCGGGTCTTCCCCTCGGGGACGACCGTGACCGCGGAATCGGCAAGCGGCGCCACCATCAGGAGCGCCGAGAGCATCTGGCTGCTTTCCCGCGCATCGATGGAGACCCTTCCCCCTCTCAGGCCGCTGGCACGGACCTCGATCGGGAGGAAGCCCTCCTCGCCAAGGCACCGGATATTGGCTCCTAGGGCACGGAGGGCGTCGATCAGGCCCCTCATGGGCCGCGTGCGCATCTGGGGCACTCCGTCGACTGCGAACGTGCCGTTTCGGGCGGAGGCGCAGAGCGCCGTGAGGAACCGGGCGGCGGTCCCCGCCAGCCCCGTGAACAGCTGGGCGTCGGTCGCCGGCACGCGCCCCCCCTTGCCCCGGACGCGGATCTCAGAGGAATTTTCATCTTCGTCCACCCCGAATCCCAGGCGCCGGAGCGCCTCAGCCATGATTTCTGTGTCCTCGCTCAGGAGCGCCCCCTTCAGGGTGACCTGAGTGTCGCACAGCGCAGCCATCAGCATGGCGCGGTTCGTGAGGCTCTTGGACCCGGGAACGACGACCGTTCCGAGGGCCGGACGCACGAAGGGCGTCACGGGGAGAATGTCGGGAAGGGTGGGGGTCACGGCGCCGGTCGGAACTTGTCGCGGTACGCCCGGCCCCGCTCCAGGCGGGCGGATACCTCGACATAGTCCCGGTTGGCGAGGGCCGCATGAAGGCCCTGCAGCTCGTCCTGGAAATCCCGCAGTGCCCTGAGCACCTCGTCCCGGTTCTCCGACAGGATAGTCTTCCAGAGCTTCGGATCTGAAGCGGCGATCCGGGTCGTGTCCCGCAGGCCTCCGCCGGCAAAGTTACGCCAGCCGGGGTCGCGCGAGGACAGGAACGCGCAAAGTGAGGAGGCCAGCACCTGGGGCAGATGGCTGATGTGGGCGACGATCTCGTCGTGCTTGTCGGGGTCAATGGTGACCACCTCCGCGCCCAGTTCCTTCCAGAACGCGACGACCTTGGCTGTTGCCGGTGTGCTGGAGGAGGCGACGGGGGTGACAAAGCAGGTGCGGCCCTCAAAGAGGTTGGCATCCCCGTGCTCCCATCCCGTCTTCTCGGACCCGGCCATGGGGTGGGCGCCGATGAAGTGGGATTCCCCCGAGACGGCCTCGTGGCCAAGCCTCGATATTTCTCCCTTCACGCTGCCCACGTCGCAGACAACCGCCCCGGGCTTGAGGGAGGAGGCGATTCGGCGGGTGAGGGGCACGATCATGTCGACGGGAGCCGCGATAACGACCAGGTCGGCCCCCTTGACCGCCTCTTCCGGTGTTTCACAAGTTGCTGTACACCAGGGTTGTTCCGCGAGCGAAAGCCGGGTCTCAGCCCTTCGTGCCCAGATCACGATCTTTGCTGCCGCACCGCGGGCCTTTGCGGCGCGGGCGACCGAACCCCCTAGGAGCCCGGGTGCCAGGATTGTGAGCTGATCCAGCATTGTCTCCGCAAGGACGCAAAATCCACCCCGGCTGTCGAGCCGTTCGTGGGATTGCGTTTTCGCCCGTACTTGGGTTGTCTCGACCCCCTAGAAATGGACCCGGTTACGCCAGAGCAGACGGACACAGAGCGCACCGCCCAGCGGGCGCGCACGATCATTGTCGTCCTGATGGCCCTTTTCATCTTTGCCCCCTTTGTCGCCTACGTTCTCGTCGGAAGAGGCGTCTCACCAAGATAATGAACAAGACCCTGCTGCCGATCCGCGTCGTATTTGTGCTGCTGTGCACGGCGGCGGGCTGGCTCGTGTGCTACACCGTCCGCGAGTGGGACAGCTACCGGATCATGGCGTCCTCGGTTGGGTTCTGCCTGGGCGCCCTGGTCGTCCTCGTGGACGTGATGCTGAAGGGCTTCTCCCTGAGGGGGCTTTCTGCCCTTACCTTCGGCATTGCCGTGGGTTCGATCATTTCAAACCTGGTCGCCACCTCGCCCCTCTTCGCCGAGGGAGACCCCGCGATCATCTTCCTGGTCCGGCTGGCGCTCTTCATAATCTGCCCCTACCTGGGCACCGTCATTGCCCTCCGGGGAAAGGACGAATTCAACCTGGTCATCCCCTATGTGCGGTTCGTGCCCCACGAGGTGGATGTGCCCCTGGTCGTCGTGGACACGAGCGTTTTAATCGATGGAAGGATCGCGCGGGTCTGCGAGACCGGGTTCCTGAGCGCGGCCCTGGTGATCCCCCGGTTGGTCCTGAACGAGCTCCAGACCATCGCCGATTCGCCCGACCCCCTCCGGCAGGCCCGCGGGCGAAGGGGCCTGGACGTGCTCAATGCCCTCAGGGCGATCAAGTCCCTCGATATCCGGATCACGGAGAGCGAGGTGGCGAAGAAGGAGGACGTCGACGCAAAGCTCGTGTTCCTTGCCCAGTCGATGCGGGCAAAGCTCCTCACGACGGATTACAACCTCGCCAAGATGGCTGAATTCCAGGGGGTGCCCTGGCTCAACCTGAACAAGCTCTCCAAATCTCTCCAGCCTGAGCTGATGATCGGCGAGAGGCTGGAGATTGAACTGGTGAAACCGGGCAAGGAGGAAGGCCAGGCCATCGGTTATCTAGCCGACGGCTCCATGGTCGTCGTCACGGGCGGTCGCCAGCACATTGGTCAGCACGTAAACGTCGAGATTATCAGCCTTTTGCCCACGGGCGCAGGCAAGATGATTTTCTCCCGGATGGTGACCGAATCTGACCATTCGCGGGTGGGTTGACGCGACAGTCCAAGATTGGTGTGGACTTGATGGCCTGGGAATTTAGATAACTTCCCTTCCTCACGGGGCAGTAGCTCAGTTGATAGAGCGCGTCGTTCGCAACGACGAGGTCGTCGGTTTGATCCCGATCTGCTCCACCATCCCAGACTCGAACGGCCCACCGGGCGACATGGGTTAGGTGGCCGTTAGGCAGGAGGAAGCGAGTTTAGCACCCCGGGCAAGACCTCGAACCGATAGATTTCCAATCCGAGGCTTCGAGATGACTGCTAAACAGCTTTGGGCTCACAGGCTGCGTTCCCAAACGGAATAACCTCGTCAATGACCCTAAGCGCGTTGAGCGAGCGCGGATAACTTCCTTAATTTCCACGGGGGTCAGCCCAACATTGAGAGCTGCGCCCACCATGATTCTGAATTCGCCCAGTGCCTGCGAGGCGATCGTCGATCCTAGAATCATCAGCACTCGGGTCCTCACATCCAACTTACTCTGGCGGATAACCTCGTCGAAAGCCCAGTTGTCGAAGATCTCGATAAACTCCGGATCCGTCTCTTGAAGTTTGGATTCGTGATTCGGGAAGAGCTCCCCGTGGTTCTCCAAGGCGTTCTCTGTGAGGCTGATCTTCTTCATTGTGCGGTGACCGTCGGGAAATGTGATCGATCAGCGCCCGACGAGTTTCTGGAGGTGCTCGGGGTAGCGCGCTCCTTGAAGTGCGATCTTATCGCTGGCCGCGTTGATTTCGTGGAGATCGACCGGGTTCAGCTCGACAGAGGCAGCTCCGAGATTTTCGAGCAGGCGCGGAAGCTTGGTAGTGCCAGGGATCGGAACGATCCATGGCTTTTGAGCTAGCAGCCAGGCGAGTGCCACCTGGGCCGGGGTGGCCTTCAGGCGGGTTGCGATCGAGTTCAGCAGGTCCACCACGGCCTGGTTTGCCTTGCGGGCCTCGGGTGTGAAGCGGGGGACAATGTTCCGGAAGTCCGTGGGATCGAACTTGGTGTTTTCGTCTATTTTTCCTGTCAAGAACCCCTTGCCGAGCGGGCTGAAGGGGACGAAGCCGATACCGAGCTCCTCAAGTGTGGGAATGATTTCTGTCTCCGGCTCCCTCCAAAACAGGGAGTATTCGCTCTGCAAGGCGGTGACGGGTTGGACGGCGTGCGCGCGCCGGATGGTCTTGGCTCCTGCTTCGGAAAGGCCGAAGTGCCTCACCTTGCCGGCTTCAATCAACTCCTTTACCGCACCGGCCGTGTCCTCGATCGGCACATCTGGATCCACGCGGTGCTGGTAGAAAAGATCGATGACATCGGTCCGCAGGTGTTTGAGCGAGGCCTCTGCGACCTCTTTAATATGAGCGGGCCTGCTGTCCAGGCCATCCATTCGCTCTCCGTTTGGCCCAATCCTGAAACCAAACTTCGTGGCTATCTTAACGTCCTTCCGGAAAGGAGCCAGGGCCTCGCCGACGAGTTCCTCGTTCTTGAATGGGCCATAGATTTCCGCTGTGTCGAAGAAGGTGACGCCATTTTCGACGGCGGCTCGGATCACGGCGATCATCGCCTGCTTTTCTCCTGCCGGACCATAGCCCGAGCTCATTCCCATGCAGCCCAGGCCGACGGCCGAGACCTTTAGATTGCTGTTTCCGAGTGTGCGTTGGTTCATTTTGTGGGTCTCCTGTGGTTGATTGCGGGTTCAGCTTAGCACGATCCCACCAAGGTGTCGCCCGCGCCCTTGCTCGACCTGTTGGGGAATTGCTCGAAATTGCCTCACCGGGCCCCAGACTGCCCCTGAAAGCATGCCCGTCCCCGACACAACGTCCGCCGAGTCACTTCACCACTACGCTGTGGGAAAGGTTGTCGCCGCCAGTAAGGGTCCAGCGTGGAAGGACATCCAAGTCTCTGTGTTGGCGCTGCCGCCTGCTGCTGACGTATTCACGATGCCGGCGATAACGGAGCCGTTCCTAGTTTGGACCACTTCAGGCGAGGCGGAGACCCAAGAGCGGGAAGAAAACGGTCCATGGCTTACGAGCCGTGTGAAAAAGGGATCGATGTTTCTCACAGCAGCAGGCGCACCGTACGATTTCAAATATCGTACGCTAACCCCTGAGGCCTATGAGGTGGTGCTCGTGTTCCTTAGCATACCGCTGTTTGACGAGGCGCTCCGGGATGTGTTTGGTGCAAATGCGAAAAATGCCCGCTTGCGCGACATGTCGGGCTTCGAGGATCCGCATATTATTCCGCTTTTGCAGCAGCTTCGTGAGGAAGCAGTACGACCGAAAGCGAGTCGGGTGTTTGTCCGGGGAATCGCCCAGGCCCTGGCCGTCCACTTAGCGCGAAGCTACACTGCGGTGACCGAGGGCACACGGGGCGAGACGTCCTCCCTGCCGGGATTCAAACTTCGGCGTGTCACAGATTGGATGGCGGAGCACCTGAACGAGGAATTTAGCCTCCCGCGGCTAGCGGAGCAGGCTGGAATGAGTGAGTTTCACTTTAACCGGTTATTCAAACGCGCGACGGGCATTCCTCCGTCGCAGTATCAGATCAAGCTTCGGATCGATGCCGCACGGCGCTTGCTGCGGGAAACGAAAGACAGCGTGATCACGATTGCCAACGAGGTTGGTTATTCTAACCCAAGCCACTTTGCTCAGCTTTTTAGAAAAGAGACGGGGCTCGCTCCCACCGATTACAGACGAAAGCGATAACTAACCGTTTCCCTGCTCCGGGTTTTGAGGACACGGTGTTTCTCTGCTTAGATGCTAAATTGCTAAAGATCGTCAGGCGCTGAAAAAATATTGAGTCTTACCCGAGTAATGCTAGGCTTACTAGATGATTGCTAAAGTATCCGTAAAAGGACAGATGGTTATCCCGGAGGGCATCCGGGATCAGGCTCGAATCAAGACTGGAGACGAACTCGAAGTAGGGTTTTTCAACGGCCTCATCGTTCTGCGCAAGCGTCGACCCCTAACTCCGGCACGTGTCAGGGCGCTGCTACTCGCGGGCCGAGAACTGCCCGAAATGACCGCCCGGGATGAGGGTGCGGTCTTCCAAGCGATCGAACGTGTTCGGAACCGAAATAAGGCGTGAAGGTCGTTTTCGACACCAACGTAGTCGCCAGTGCAACTTTTTGGCGAGGTGCTCCCTTTGACTGCCTGTCGAGGTGGGCGGACGGCCGCTGTGAGGCTGTGGTGAGTCCGGAGCTCTTGGCTGAATACCATGAGACTGTGGAAGAGCTGCGCCTAGAATACCCGGGCCATAAGCATGTCGATTGGACCGCTGCGCTGTCTGAGGCAGCTACCTTGGTTTTTCCAACCGAGCGAACGGAGGGTGCCACTCCCGATCCGGGTGACGAAATGATTCTGGAGTGTGGAGTAGCGGCCGAGGCACAGCTGATAGTAACTGGGGACAAAAAGCATCTCCTTCCACTAAGGCGATTCAGGGAGATCGATATCATCACGCCGGCGGAGTTTCTGCGGCGGATGCCTGCCCATTGAATGCGGGCCTCGACGCTTGCTCATAGATGTCAGGGCTGAGAAATTCGGAAGTTTAGCAGCAGAACATACAGGCAGGTAACTGCCTGCGTATTTCACGAGTTGAGTCGGATCCCTCCAGTTTAGCATCTGCTCGCCGTTAGAGTTTAGCACCTCGAACCATTGTTCGCAGAAAAAATTTAGCACCCCTTTGTGCGTGCTAAACCAACAGGTGCTCCACCATCCCATTTCGAACCGAGTGCTAAACGGTGATCCCCGGATCTCCACCGTAGGTTGGGGACCTAACCCGGATATTTCATGAAGCGACTTTTGCCGGATCAACTTTGATGGCTTGAGCGGCTTTCTCGGGTTTGGGGCTGTTTGGAGCTCAAAAGCGGCCCGTTTCTATATACGATGCGACACTGCCCCCTTACCCCCGTCGCTCCGGCTGTAGGATTTATGGTGGCGCCAGGCAGCGCACCGCGTGCGCAAACAGGGCCTGGAGGGGATGGGACGAACTGAAGTGGAGCCTGACGAGCGTGAGCTTCCGCTCGATA